>JAVHTD010000044.1:0-3332 GCA_032161105.2 Candidatus Thermosaccharophagus tengchongensis | reverse complement strand
GCTGCATGTTGCAGCATTGCTCATCATAATGCCAGCCGTGTTCATTGCAGCTCACCTTCTGTCGGGCTGCACGAAGGCACAGACTTCGGGGATGAAGGGCGGTGAGTTGAAAACATCGGCTAAGGGAAGAAGCGCAAAGCGCACAATAACTGTGCTCATGGTCCCGAAGATAAAGGGCATTGACTACTTCAACGCATGCGAGCGCGGCGCAACGGAGGCTGCAAGGGAACTCGGCAACATAAAGCTGATTTACGAAGGACCAACGGAGGCGCGCGTTGAAGCCCAGATACAACTCATTGAGACATGGATTCTGAGGAAGCCGGATGTCATCGCCGTGTCATGCAACGACCCGGTCGCAATCTCATCATCGCTCAAGAGAGCCCGTCAAGCCGGGATTAGAGTGCTCACTTGGGATGCCGATGCTGACCCAAAGCGCTCAGGGCGCGAGTTCTTCTGCAACCAAGCCACATTTCAGGATGTCGGTTATGCTCTCGTTGATGAGATGGCAAAGCAAGTTGGTGCAGACGCGCAAGTTGCGATAGTCACCAGTTCTCTAACCGCCCCAAATCAAAACGAGTGGATGAAATGGATGAAGAGGCGCATGCAGACGAAGTATCCGAGGATGAAGCTGATGACAATTCAACCATCCGAGGAAGACCAACAGCTCGCCTACCAGAAGACTCAGGAGATAATACGAGCATACCCGAATGTCAGGGGTATATTCGCCATATCATCGGTTGCATTTCCCGGCGCAGCACAAGCCGTCAGGGACTTGAGAAAGAGCGGCAAGATAGCCGTCGTCGGTCTCTCAACTCCGAATGTCATGCGCCCATTCGTGAAGGATGGCACAGTCAAAACGGTGATACTTTGGAACCCAGTTGACTTAGGCTACTTAACCATTTATGCTGCAAGGGCACTCGTTGATGGCGAACTGAAGCTGGGGATGAAGAAGTTGAAAGCCGGAAGGCTTGGAGAGGTTGAAGTGCGCGGCGACGAAATAATACTCGGACCACCGATCAAGTTCACGAAAGACAACATAGACAAGTTCCACTTTTGAGCGATGTGGGCAAACGACGGCTTCATGCAGCAGTAGACTTGCAATGTGGCAAAGCCACCGCTCACCGAAAGCAACGATGGATATGGGAGCGGCAGGAATGACATGTCAGTTGATGCTGCTATGCTAAGGCGCATGAGTTGCACAACGATGACACTTGTGTTGATGCTTTCGCTCATCGCATGCGCAGGTGCGGGACAAACTGCCCCCACAAATGGAGAGCCATTTGGATGGGCTGCACTTGAACCAAAGCTGCTCCCGCTGCTTCGCAACACGAAGGCGTTCCAAGCTTCCTCAAGCGACCCAACCGGCGGAAACGATGACAAGGGGCACTTCGTCAAAGTGACAGCCAGCACGGCAACGCTGCTTGATGTCAAAGGCAGAGGGTGCATCTACCGCATATGGTCGGCAAACCCCATGGGTGAGCTGCGCATCTACATTGACGGCGAATCTGAGCCGACCATTCAAATGCCCTTCCGACGGCTGTTTGACAGGCGGCAAATGCCATTCGTTGAACCGCTCGTCGGGAGGGAAGGCGGTGGAGGATATTGCTATATGCCATTCCCGTTCAACAGGTCCGCACGAATAGATGTCGTAAATCCGTCCTCACTCTACTACCAAATCATCTACCACCTCTCTGCGAGCAACGCCGCGACTTCGCAGCTTGAACCATCGGAGGGCTTTAACGCGCTGCGAAGATGGATGAGCATGCCGCACGGGAACAAACCGACGAAGCAATCGGAGTTGACCATACCACCGAAGACGGAGAAAACACTCCTCAAGTTCGTTGGTCCAGCAATGCTCGTTTGCCTATCGCTGCAGGTTCACCCAACAACGCTCAAGGCTATGCATTCAATCCGCCTAAGGGCGTTTTGGGATGGTGAAGTGAGCCCGAGCATTGATGTGCCCATCGCCGATTTGATGTGCATCCCATTCGGATGGGTGAGGTTTAAATCGGCGTTCGTTGACACGGATGGTGATTGGCTAACGCTGCGCATTCCAATGCCATTCTCACGCTCGGCTAAGCTCACAGCCATGAACGATGGGAATGAAGCGATCACGGTGAGATGCAACGCGTGGATTGAGCCGTTGAGCATGAGAGCGAAATCATTCGGAACGCTGCACGCATGGTTCAACTGCGAAAAGACGAAACTGGGAATGCCACACATGCTGCTCCGCATAAACGGCTTTGGGCAACTCGTCGGCTTCTCACTCACTGTGGATGGCAAATCGCTCGATTGCTACGAAGGCGACCTAAGCATAAAGGTGGATGATGATGTCATCGCATCAATACGGGGCACAGGCACGGAGGACGAAGTCAACGGCGGATGGTATTTCATCAACGGAGAATACGCAACACCGTTTGCAGGCGCACCATTGCTGCTCTCAGCCAAGAGAAGGGCATCCCTCTACAGGTGGATGGTTGCGGATTGCATCCCATTCAGGAGGCACATTGAAGCATCAATTGAGCATGGTCCAAGCAACAACTGCCCCGAATGCACCTATAGGAGCGTTGCCATTTGGTATCAGTTGGAGCCGCACTCAAGCCTTCCATCTCCGCCACCGCTTGAAATGCGTTTGCCAGTGCCGTTCAACGAGCCTGAAGCGATTGAAGCTGAGGAGGCAATGCCCAAGCCAATAGCTCCAAACAACCGCTGCAAGATAAGCCTAATTGACGACGACAACTTGCCCGTGCAGTTGAGCGGCGGAAGGGGTATTGCCATAATGGGCAGTTCACCAACATCGCTCACATTGCCAATCACTGTGGAAAAGCAAAGCTTCTACGAGATTGCTCTGCGCTGCTTTGCGGCAACTGATGTGGTGGTTGCAAGCTCCGTAAACGACTATAAGGTCGCCGTGTTGAAACTTCGGAAAGGACTCCGCAAAGGGAGGCTGCTGCGATGCAAGCTTGACAAAGGGAAAGCCGATGTCAAGCTGACATTGCAATCGCAAGACAAAAGCGACATCTCCATCGTCATTGACTACTTGCAACTTGTGCCGCTTGAGCGAGCCAGAGGGGCAACGGAAGCCGAGGAGCTGAAGGTTGTTGAAGGCGCTTGCGATGTTAAGTGGCAAGGTAGCAGCGCCATTGCACCGTATAAAATCTCACCCATCTGGGAGGGCGAATGGAGGGAACAAGTTGATTTAAGCGGCGGTGGCTATGTCTCGTTTGAGCCTGCACGCCACGGAAGACGACTCTCATTTGAGTTTGATGTCACAGCCGATGGCTCTTACGAATTTGCACTCGGCTTGCTAACTAACACGATGTGCGGTCAGT
>JAVHTD010000043.1:0-6617 GCA_032161105.2 Candidatus Thermosaccharophagus tengchongensis | reverse complement strand
CCACTAACTGCCTTACTTTTTCGTCATTTTTTCCGTAGTCAAACCCGCGGGGATGTTTTGATCGCCATAGCGGAAATCTCGGTGTGCCCTGTAGGTTTACAGTTATTTTCACCGTCGGGTCTTTAACAGACACCTTAGTTGCGCTCTGAAGGCTTTCAAGTGCCTTATCAATGATGTCGGCGTTGAAGTAATCCACTAACCCAGTTTTTTGCACCACTCTCTCCCTGATGCATCTGCTTTCAAGCACTGCCTTGTATAGTTCGGATCTGGGTTGTGTAATGAAGCTGCCGATTAAATCCCCCTGGGCAGCCAAAGCACCAAGTAGCGATTGAAGTTGTGAAGCTGGTGCTAAGGGCATGAGCACAGTTGCAGTTGCCGAGTATGTCCGTGGTATAAAGCATGCTGTGATGAACCCACATAGTAGAGCGCCACTAATAGTCACTCCGATGATGAACTTACGGGCATTCCACAGAATGCCACCCACTTCAAACAAGCCCACTTCTCCTTCATCCCAACGCTCCTCAACTGTGTTCCTCACTTCACACACTCCTCGCTTTCTCGCAACCTACACTGCAATCCGTCAGCTCGTTTAGCTACACTTAATTATAGCGCATCCCTGCAAGCAGCACCCGAAGCCAAGGTGAACGGTTATGAATGGGGTATTTCATCCTCACGATGAACCAATGAAGATTTTTGGGGCAGCATGTCGTTCGCTTGGCATTTATTTGGGCACATTGCAATTTGAGCAATTCAAGATGTTGCTTGAGATGCTCCTTGATTGGAATGAGCGCATGAGCCTGACCGGCATAACAGAGCCTTCAAGGGTCGTGATTGAACATTTTGTTGACTCGCTTGCCCCAATTGCATATGGGTTGCTTTGCGATGGCATGAGCATCATTGATGTTGGAACGGGTGCTGGCTTTCCCGGCTTGCCAATTGCGATTGCCCTCCCGAGTGCCCTTGTCGCCCTTTTGGATGCCTCGCTGAAGAAGATGACATACCTCAATGCAGTTAAGGAGGGCATCGGCTTATCCAATGTTGAACTTCTTCTTGGGCGCGCAGAGCAGTTAGCTCACGCGCCTGAGCATCGTGAGGCATACGATGTTGCAGTTGCGAGAGCTTTTGGGAGGTTAGATATTGTGCTTGAGTGCTGTATGCCATTTGTGAGGGTTGGTGGGCGAACGATAGCATATAAAGGTCCAAATGTCTTCAATGAATTGAGCTTTGGTGAGAAGGCGGCAATAGAGTTTGGCGGTGCAGTGAGAGATGTGATTGAGTTCTTGCTCCCGACAACAAACATCAAGCGGACACTCGTTGTGGTTGAGAAGGTAAAGCCAACGCCACTTCGCTATCCGAGAAGAGCTGGCATACCACAGAAACGCCCAATCGCAAATTTGCTCAAGTGAGAAGCCGTAAGCCCTTGCTGTGGCTCCGTTCGCCATAACCTAACCATCAAAGCCACACAACTTCGTTTGAAGCTGAGCTTTGGCAAATCGCGATTGTGACCTTGAGCACCTCTTTGCCCCATCTCAAGTCGGGTTCTGCGCTTTTACCCTCACGCACGCATTCAACGAAATACGCATCCTCAGCGAGTATCGGATTTACGCCGCTCGGCGTTATTCGTTGCACCTCCTGTTCGGAACGCAACCTCACAAGCACAGTTCCATCCCCTTCAACCATAGCTGTCCCAGCAGACCCCACGATGCCGAAGCATGCGCCGCCAATGGATGCGATGAAGCTGTCGCCAACAACGCCTGTGCCGCCATTTGCGAATGTGAGTATTGCCCAGACATCGTTTTCAACTTGAGTTCCAACCATAGCAGTTCGCCCATATACGCATTTCACAGCCCCACCAACCCACATAAGCCAATCAACATCGTGCGTGCTAAAGTCAATTGCGATCCCGCCGCTGAGCTTCGGGTCGCCATACCAATCCCTCGGAGTCCAAGGCATAAAGCGCCTTATCCATGCAGTGACGAGTTCTCCCAACTCGCCACTCGCAAATCTCCCCCTCACTTCGGAGAAGGTCGGATAAAAGCGAAGCACATATCCGATCATGTTTATCACACCGGATTTCGTCACAGCTTCAACCATTGCCTCGGCATCCTCAATCGTGTTTGCGATTGGCTTCTCGCAGAATATGTGCTTCCCAGCCGCCGCAGCGTCCATGACTGGCTCCTCGTGGGCGTAGTCCGGAGTGCAAACCCACACAGCATCAACATCCGTGGAAAGCAGATCACGATGGTCTTTGAATGCTGCGGCGTTCAACTCATCTGCAAGTGCCTTTGCCCTGCTCTCATCAACATCGCATACCGCAACGACTTCAACTCCCTCTATTTGGCGCAACTGCATTGCATGAGCCCTCCCCATACCTCCTGCACCTACAATTCCGACTCTCACATCGCTCACCTCCATCACAGCTCGTAGAACTGACAGTAGGCTTATCGTGTGCCAACTTGACATGCACAGCTTTGCATTCGCTCTCCTTGATTTAGCGACAAGGTATCCAGTGGGGTTTAAGACCCACCTCCTTGGCAAGCCGATGCGCTGCCTTTCATTGCAAGCCGAATGCCCGCGCCCTCAAAATTCTGTTACGCCAGTGAAGTTAAAGCTGCTTATCTTGATTGCCGGTGCGACTACTCCACCGCAAAGCTTTCTCGTGTTGGAGATCGCTTCAATGTTTGAAAGCGCCTTTAGTATGCTCTCAGTGAAGCGCAAGTTGCGCACAGCAGATTTTATTTTTCCACCCCGTATGAGGAAAGTCCCGTCCCTCGTCATGCCGGTGATGATTGTGAGCTTTGGGTGAACGACATTCGTGTAATGGAAGCGAGTGACGAGCAAACCGCAATCCGTTGACTCAATCATCCGCTCAATGCTCTCCTCACCGCAGTCCATGAACAGGTTGGTTGGATATGGTCCATATGGGTTTGGTTGTGGCAATGCGTGCCCTGTTGATTCCGTCGCATCAATTGCTGCCGTGTAAGTATCGTAGACTACAGCTTTCGCTACACCCTTTTCAATCAGGACAACCCTTCGCTTCGGCACACCCTCATAGTCAAACGGTTGCGGCAATCCCTCATCGCTCAAGCCATCATCGTAAATGGTTACAGCCTCACTGGCTATGCGTTCGCCAAACCTATTGCACATGAAGCTATAGCCCTCATGAACTGCCTTTGCTCCGAGCCCGCAGTATGCGAGCATCATCAGCAAGTCAGCCACAGCCTCTTCCTCAAGGATGACCGTGTATTCTTTCGGTTCAACCTCAATCGGGTTTTTGCTCATCAGCGCTTTTTGCAATGCTCGTTCCGCAACCTTAGCCGCATCAATTCGTGCGATGTCAACCGCCATTTGTGATGCGTATCCATACCCGCCGTCAGCGTTGATGACGGTGTGTATGCTTACCAGTGTTGAGATGAACATAGCTCGCACGCCATTTGAGTTGCCGACAGCAAGCAACCGCTTACTTGTGCTGATTGCACCAGAGGCATCAGCGCTATGCAGCTCGGCAGCCTTTATGATGTGAGACGCCAATTCGGCTCGCAGCGCCGGCGATGCATTTGCGGTTGCCTCAGAATACGCATTAACCTGTGGTATTGGATGTGGTGTTGGCAATCCCGGGAAGTTTGGCAGCTCGCGCTGTGCCGAGGCAATTGATGTTGCCCTTACAACGACATCCCTTATAGCGTCGTCATCAATTTGATTCGTTGAAGCCCCGCCAACCCTTTTCCCGATGACGGCGCGCACACTCACGGTGCAGTTTGCATCAGCCATGTTTTGATGAATCTGGTTTGAGGCAAATCTCGTCAACCCGCCACACATTGCCTCTATGACAACCTCGGTCTCATCAGCTGGTGAGAGGGACAAAGTTTTATCAATGAGCTCAAGGGCGAATGCTTCGTCTATCCAATCACTGTAACGCATCGCCCACACCTCCCCGATAGCGCAGGAGGGTCTTCCTTCCCCTTAACCTGCTCAACTCGCTTTTGGAGTGGACAGCTACCGTTAATGTTAAGGTTGATGCACCGGCATGTAACTGGCACACTGAGCCATTGCTTTTCGGTTACTCCCATAGGCGTCATAATGGCATTGTAAAGGGGAGGCAACTTTTGTTTGGGGCGGGAAGTGTCAGTGCGTGGTGCGTATCTTCAACTGCTTTGCTGCTCAGGTTGGGAAGCAGTATGGGGGTGATCTTACGATGCCTATAAGGGTTGGCTTCGTTGGAGTTGGTGGGGTGGCGAGGGGACATCAAAATCGCGTGCGCGCCATTGAAGGTGTGGAAATAGTGGCACATTGCGACTTGATGCCCGAAAGGGTTGATGCAGCAGTATTTGAGTTTGGAGGGAGAGGCTATTTGAGCTTTGATGAGATGCTCGCAAACGAGAAGCTGGACGCGCTTTACATCTGCATACCGCCATACGCGCACGGCGAGATTGAATTGAAAGCCGCCGAAGCCGGTATTCACATGTTCATTGAAAAGCCAATAGCCCTCTCGCTTGAAGTCGCCGAGAGAGTTGCGGAGGCTTTGGATAGGAGCGGTGTCATTTGCAGCGTCGGATATCAATTGCGCTATCATGAGTTGATACCGCGAATTCAGGAGGAGATTGCAAACGGACCTGTGCTGCTATACTGCGCGCGCTACTACTGCCCCATGCCACCGGGTGGCAAACCTTGGTGGCACAGAAAGAGCATGTCCGGCGGGCAGACGGTTGAGCAGACGACGCATCTGATTGACCTTGCAAGGTATCTTGTTGGGGAGATAAGCGAAGTTTACGCTCATGCAGCGATGCGCTATTACAAACGCACACCGATGAATGATGTTGAGGATGTGACAGCTGTCCTTTTCAAGTTTGAGAATGGCGCTTTTGGAACGCTCGCTTCAACAACCGTGATGGAGACTGGTTGGCATGTGGAGGTTGATATTGTGGTTCCCAAGCGCCGAATCGAACTCATGGGTGACATGGTGCGAATAAGGGATGGCGGCGTTGAAGAAATAAGGGCGCAAAGTGATTGGCATGGCGAGGTTGACAGGGCGTTCATTGAAGCGGTGCGAACTGGCGATGCTTCACTTATACGATCAAGCTATCGTGACGCAATGCGCACGCTCGCTGTTACGCTCGCTGTGAATGAATCAGCTGAGAAGGGAGAAGCCGTTAGGGTAAAAATTTAGAGCCATGTGAAAAGCTGTGGCGTGCTGATGCTTTGAGCTTTATCGCTGAATGGCTTTTGCAGCGCCTTTGTGGAGGGAGAGATTGTTGCTATATCGCCTTTGACATTGAATGCGTTGGATTCGCGGTCGGTGGGATCAACAGCAAAAGCTTACGGTGGGGAGGATGAGGGAGAGTGCCGGAGTTAGCCTGTTTGAATGGGCGCATAATGCCGATAAGCGAGGCTAAGATACCGGTTGAGGATAGAGGGTTACAATTTGGCGACAGCGTTTATGAGGTCATCCGGGCTTATTCTGGTCACCTGTGGTTGCTTGATAGGCACATGGAGAGGTTAAGGACGAGCCTTGAAGCGCTTGATTTCGTTGGGGTTGACTTGAGCGAAGTTGAAGCCCAGATCAAAACGGTGTTGCAGCGAAGTGGCATTAGTGACGCAATTGTGTATCTCCAAATAACTCGTGGGGTTGCACCGAGGATGCACGCCATACCTCGCAACATAACTCCCAACATCATCATAACGGTGAGGCATGTTCAGCCGATCCCAGAGGAGCTTTATGTGACTGGAGTGAAGGCAGTTCTTGTTGAGGAGACGCGGTGGGCAAGGAGAGATATAAAGGCGACGAATTTGCTCCCCAACATACTCGCATACAATGAGGCGAGAAAGCGAGGCGCATTTGAAGCCATCTTCGTTGATCAAGCTGATGGGATGGTTACTGAAGGGAGCCACACAAATGTGTTTGCTGTGATTAATGGCGTTCTCAGAACGCCTCCAGCTGACCACCGCATACTGCCCGGGGTTACAAGGGAATTCGTCCTTGAGCTCGCTGCAAGGGAAGGCATTAATGTGGATGTCTCCCCGTTACCCGTCTCCGAGCTAAATGAGGCTGAGGAAATTTTCCTCACTGGCACGCTGACCGAGATACTGGGGGTCACATTGCTTGAGAACAGGATGGTAGGCACCGGCACAGTTGGGACAATCACGAAGAGATTGCACAGCGCATTCCGGGAGGAAATCAGAAAGGCGATTGAATCTGCGGCATAAGTCATGTGTTGTAGAAATTCCCAATGGCGTGTCACCTCTAAAGGGCAAGTCTCCATTCGCTTTGAAGGATGGGGTGATAGGGATGGAAGTCATAACGAGCGTCTCTGAGATGCAGAGCCGTGCGGCAAAGTTGCGCAGCGATGGTAAGGTGATAGGCTTTGTCCCGACGATGGGTTACTTCCATGAGGGTCATTTATCGCTGATGCGCAGGGCGAGGTCCGAATGTGACATCGTCGTCGTTAGCATATTCGTCAATCCCATTCAATTCGTTCCGGGTGAGGATTATGAGCGCTACCCGAGGGATGTTGAACGCGACTTGAGGATGGCTGAGGGAGTCGGAGTTGACATAGTCTTTCATCCGAGCGTTGAGGAGATGTATCCAGAAGGCTATGCCACTTATGTGAATGTTGAGG
>JAVHTD010000042.1:0-7462 GCA_032161105.2 Candidatus Thermosaccharophagus tengchongensis | reverse complement strand
AGGTTGAAGCGATGCGCCGTTAACTCGTTCAACGGCGAAATAGAGCCTCATTGGCTTACCGCTTTCGTGTAAATTCCTGCGGTAAGTGAAATCGCGCAACGAACCAATTTCGTCAAGATTAAAAGGTGCGCCCCAACCGTCGTGCCAGAAGAGCAATGTCGCACCGTTGCGAAGGTAAAGCCGAAGCCGTTGAACGCGCGCAAAAGGCACAAGCGGTGTTGGACGAATCTGTCCGCGCTCAGCATATTGGATCGCTTCAGCACCGTCAACATCTCGGCACTGCAAATCCTCAACAGCGATGACTTCATCGCTAAAACGAACTTGCCAACTTTGAAAGCCACCAAGATAATGGGTCATTGAGACGGCGATGCGCGCATCATCAAAACGGTAACGCAACTCGCCCTTACCGCGAGCACTTGAGAGGCTCACGCGCAATTCCTTGCCGTCACCAGCATGCTCCATGCGCTCTGCATGCCAACTTGCACCGATGCAAAATTGCAGCGGCTCTTTCAGCACTTCGCAACCGCCAACGAGCAAGGAAGACAAAAAGCCGCTATCGTTAAAGGTCGCCCGATACAGCTTGCCCGTAATGCTGACCTGCGCAATGGCTTGTGGGCTTATAGCGATAATCAACAATGCCGCATAGAAGCCGATTCGCATGTTCTCTTCTCACACCGCAATCAACTCAAGTGTTCATCCTCATGGCTTCACTGGAGCTGGCTTTAAATCTTGTCCCTCAATCTTGAGCACATATGCGTGCTCACATGGCTTTTGCGGTGGTGCCTCAACAATCAATCCGTCTTCCGTCTGAGTCCAATTCAACTTACCATTGTGCCCGAGCAATTCCACACGCTCAATTCGGTTGCCATCGGGGATGCGTGCCAACGAGCGAATAGACCATTTGCCATCCTCTGGCCAACCAAGCGCTATTGCATAAAGCGTCTTCCCCTTGACTGTGAACCTGAAGTCCCTCGCCGTGAAAGTTCCCTCACCGATGTCACGAGTCAGCTTATACTGTGGTCCTTCACCGAAGTCAAGCCAAGGGCGAGTGCCATAAATCGCCTCACCATTGACTTGCATCCACTTCCCAATGCTCTCAAGCGTTTGCACAACCTCATCGTCAATTGTCCCATCACCTTTCCCCGGCACATTGAGAAGCATGTTGCCATTCTTGCTGACCACATCAATGAGCGTGTGGATGATTTGCCCCGCAGTCTTGTATCGGTCATTCCTTCTGTAGTGCCAATCGCCAACGCTTGTATCAATCTGCCATGGGTATGGCTCAATCCTATCAGCACGACCACGCTCAATGTCCCAAACGAGAGCCTTGCGCAAATTCGGTGGCAAGCCCTTCGTGGTCATGACCGCCTCGTTCCTGCCATGCCACAGGATGCTTGAGTTGTAAAAGTGAGCGGCAATGCGGAGCCCAATTTGCGGTGAGATGTTGTTTAGGGGCAAAATGCCATCATCAAAGTAAAGCAAGTCAAGGCGATACTTGTCTATCAAGTCCTTTATCCGCATGTAGAAGCTCAGCAAATATTCGTCGTCGGGTTGCTCCCCCGGCTTGTGTGTGCGACAGTAAAGCTTTTGCGGGTCAAGCCCTTCCCACCATTGCCCCTTGCCATCTTCTTTCGTCAGATTGCCATCATACGGAACGCCGGCGAGCGGACCTTCCTTATCGCTGCCATGCGCAACTTCAAACCACCACCATGCCCTCGCGGTGTGCACAGATGCGCCAAAACGCAAGCCGCGCTTACGGGCTACCTTTGCCCAAGTTCCAACGACATCCCTCTTTGGTCCGACTCTAACGGAGTTCCACTCGTGATATGTTGAATCCCAGCAGTCAAAGTTGCAGTGATGGTTTGCGAGTGCAACGAAATACTTTGCGCCAGCGCGCACAAACAAATCCATCAACCCTTCAGGATCCCATTTCTCAAGCGTCCACAAGCGACAAATGTCCTTGTAGCCGAACTTTGATGGATGCCCATAGTGCTGCACATGATAGTTGTAGTGCCGATGACCTTGGATATACATGTTGCGTGCATACCAATCACCTTGCTCCGGAACTTGCTGTGGACTCCAATGCGTCCATATGCCGAACTTGGCATCACGAAACCACTGAGGGCATTCGTAGCCCTCAATGAGCGATTCCCAAGACGGCGAGAATGGACCATCTTGGTAACTCATCTTCCTGAGCACCTCCTCAAGCGAGCGACTCACTTCCCCACCACTGCTAAGGTTGTGCAGAAGAAACCCAACCAACAAGCCGTTGCCAGTCATCATCATGAACTCACGCCTGCTTTGCAGATGCACCTTTACCACCTCCTAAGCATTCACCATACAGCGCAGGCTTTTGTTCACCTGCCCCGGTGGACTTACCACCCCATCCCGTTGGCTCATGCCTCTAACAGTTTCACACCTCAGTGTAAAGCCGTATGGTTTATCTTAACGCCACTAACTCACCATTGGATGCAGCAATGATGAGCTGCCTGCCAAGCCAACACAACCCAACAATGTCGTCAGGCAGCGAGAAGGAGAAAACCTTACTTGCCTGCAAGCCACTGTGAGCATTCACTACCTTAACTTCGCCACCCCAATAGGCAACCGCGATCGCATCCTTGGTCGTGGCAATCAATTTCGTTATACGCAACGGCTGCTTATGCTCCCGTATGACTTGCCCATCAAACGGCTTCAGCACACGCACACTGCCATCCACCTCAGTGCCAACAACGACATTTTCACCAAACTGAGCAAGCGCACAAATCCCAACTTTGGTGAGGACAACCTCTCTGACTTGAGCTGACGATACCAAAGCGCCATTAATCGGCAAAATCTTGAGCTTACATTCACCGTCACTCAACACGAGCCACTTTTCAATCACTAATGGCGGCACCCTACCGTTAACACCTTCAATGGTCCTGATGAGCTTCCCATTGGCTGCTGTGTAGACATGCGCCTCAGTCGGCGTCACGGCGATTAGCAACTCCCCGTCTTTGGAGAATGTGCCGCTCAAGTAAGGTTGTGGTTTCTCATCGTTGCTCACCGTGCTCCATAGCTCCTTTCCATGAAGGGTGAGCACTATTAACCTGCCATCGCTCACGCCGATGGCGACCTTTTCTCCATCTCCTGAGACGGCAACGAAATTAGCAATCGTCATTGGCTTGCCTTTTGCAAGGTCGCATTTGAACAGCGCTTTGCCATCGCGATCAAACCCATGCACATAGGTCGTGGCTCCAACCGCAATCATCCTACCGTTAGGTGATGCATCCATGAGCATAAATTCGCCGCCTTCAATTTGGCGCATCCACTTAACCTTGCCATTTGAAAGGACGAGCGCTAATGTGCCATCCTGTGAGAGCACGACAAGTTTATCACCCTCAATTGGCTTTAGGGATGCGACCTTGTCTGGGAGCAGTATTTTCCACTGCGCTTTCAATTCACCACTAACCCGCTTTAATGCCGTTTGAGCGCCATAACGAGATTCAGCTGCTGACGGTGCAACCAGAGGCATCAGAGGTTCAATCCCAGCCATCATCTCGTAAAGCGTTCCAACTGCCTCTGACATCCCTTCGGGATCGCGTGCGATGAGCACAACTGCTTCCTCGCCATACGAAACTCCATCACGAGTCCATGCAACTATGCTGCGGCTTCTCCCGGGAAAGTCATCGGTTGGCGTGTATGGCAGGAAGCCTTGCTTGAGCAGGAAGGCGATGAGCTTATTATCCCTCTCGTTTCCCAAAAGCACAGCAGGACTATCCACATCAAAGCCGACAAGCGATGGGTCATTTGCCCTCCCCGGCTTTATCGCTCCAGATGGAGCATAGTTCAAGCCGCACCATGTGCTCGCTTCCTCATCACTTAGCTCCCTCACTTGAACTTCATCCGCACCAATAACATTGCACCTTATGCCCCAAGGCTTAAGTGATTGCACAAGCCTGTCTGCTGCAGCATCGTTGAACGGACTTGAGCCCTTGACGATGACGATGTGACGATGCACTCGGAAAAAGCGAAAGATATGCTCGCGGTCGTCAGGCAAATGGAATGAGCGCCCCACTAAGCCGGCAACTGCGCCGCATTGCCTTGGTGGTGAAAAGGTGAACTGCGTTTTGCTCCCCTTGCCGGACAACAATTCACGCACAATCACGGACCAACTCCCAGGCGCATCGTTGACAGCAAGTGGCAGGTCAAGCTTCAGCAAACCATCTTCAGTGGCACGATAGAGGTGATATCGCACTTCGCCAACTGCATCTTTAACAATCACCTCCATTGGCATGGAACCGGCAATGATGCGAGATGCATCATCAACTACAGCTGCAACGATGCGGAGTTTTATCGGTGAACCATTGGCAGTGTAGTCTTTTGCATCAACGGATGCCTTAACCTGCACTCCACCAATTGGGCGCTTCGTCATCGCGTAAGCGCGCATTTGACCGGCTCCAAACCTGAGCCTGGCGACAAGCTTGCCAGAGACACGCTTAAACTCCGCTGCCGCACAAGAGCGCACTGCGTCATAAATCGCACGCCCATCGTCGGGCAACGCTATGGTTGCAACAGTTGACTTGATGGAATTGAGTGAGCCAACTCGCTCATCGTATGCGGCATTGACGGCGAAAAGATACTCAACATCGCCATACGCTTGCCTTGAGAGAACGATGCCCGGGTTGTCACATTCAGCAATCGGCATGATGCCGAATTGCGAGAGCTTTGACCTGAGCGCTTTTGCCAACGGCTCTGCAGCCTTCAGGTAATTACCCATCAGATGCAACTTGGCGATCTCCTCGTGCTTTCCTTCACGCCACAGCTGCGAAATCCTCTTTAACAGGCTTATGTCCGGCTCACAGCCAAGCCTGACAGCACCGTTTATGTTCACCTTGCAATCATCGGTCAGGATAACGATGCCACCACTATTGGCGAATTGCTCAAGCGCTGCGATTACCTTCGGATCAAGGTAGTTGACGCCCGTCAAGATGACCGCCTTGTGGTGCAATGCAAGAGTGCCGTCAAGCACATCCTCTTCAACGACTGGCTGAATGGGCAAGTGAGCCAGCTTGCTCGCAAGATAGAGCATGTAAATTCTCCATCGCTGTCCGCCGCCATCGTAGTTATCCTGCATGTCATGCGCCTGCGCAAAAAGGTTCTGAGACATTGAGTAAAGCACAGCTACCTTGGGACGGGTGACCGGCATGGTCGTAAAGATAGTCCCAAGTCGTTGCAGCAGCTTGTTAGCCTCAACGACGCCATCGGCTGCCCTCACTGTAGATGGACGATGCATTTGTAAATCCGGGGGCTTAGCTATGCCCTGCAAGTTGTTCATGAAGCACAGGTAAACTTCCATTCGGTAGCGGTTTGGCGTTATCTCCGAATACCATGTCGGCAGATACCATGCGGGCTTATTGAGCTCCCTCGCCCTACCCATCTCAAAGTAAAATGGCGGAAGGAAGTAGCCACCATCATCGTAGCCACCATGCCCGCTAATTATTGGCAGGCTGCGCACAACATTGAAGTAGTATCCATCAGCATATGCGAACCAACCGTATTGGCTTTGCGTTGCGCAAATGAAGTCTGGACGGACTTGATTAACTGCAAATGAAGAATGCCTCCACGCAGCCTCCAAGAGTGACAGCTTCCACCTTCCCCAATTCATCCAACGCTGTAAATCGGCTGCATCATTTGGGTTGAGCTTGTAATACTCTGGCGGCTCTACACCGTAAGCGCTCTTGAATGAACGCACCTGCGCTTTGATACCGTGTGGTGTCCATTCGCCAGTTACAGGATGCTTGTGCCATGTCAACCCGGGCTCATCATAAAAGTGGACACCAATGCAGTTTGGAAGGAGACGATCCTTTAACGCCTGTCTTGCCACCCTCGCAATCGCCCCATTGAGCACATACGGGTCTGACCAGTCACACTCAGTGCGCAAGTCCATTTGATGCCCGCCGCCCATCGTGCAACACCACATGAAATCTAAGCCGCCACGAATTGAGTCATCCGGGCTGAGCCCACCATAACTGGCATAGATGAGATTGAAGCCGACACTGTCTTCTCCGAGCAGCGATTGCTCCTCACCCCTTGAGCGACATGCCCAATCAATCAACCTGAACGAACTTTTCCGTATGTGGCTGTAAAGTTCAAACTCAAGGCGTTGGCTCTCACCATCAATTGAAACTTCAAGCGTGTATCTCCCCGGGCGAAGCAGCCGGCCATTTACGCGCAACAGCTCCGTCCGCTTTGCCTCGCCTTCAACCGCTGGCACAGCTGGCAAGCGAAATGCGAATGTCATCTCGCTGCCGTAATCGCAGCGCAACTTGAGCTGCATAGTCGCTTCGCTTAACGACTCTTTGCTGACCCTCACAACTGCCACCTCAATTTGCTCGTTCGTTTGATATGCCTTCCGACCGCTTGGGAAGAAAACCTCAAGGGCACTGTGAGCAACTTGCGACATAAGCGCAGCACAAATCAGCGTCAAGGGCTTGAGCATAGTTAGCTTCCTCATCCCGCCTTTCACCTCGCCGTTTTAACGCTTTCGGATTGGCAGAGACTCGTAATCGTAACTTGGCGAACTGCTCTCCACCCTCAGAAGTATGCCTACGGTGTGCCCAAAATGCGCTTTCGCACCTTCAAGCGTGTATTGGCGTTATAGCGAGCTGGCTCAGATAACGCGATTGATGTGGCACTTCCCCAACGCTCAAGTGGTTTTGCAGCTTCAGTTGTGGGCATCATCGGTTTCATTGGACTAATAGCTCCGCACCTCATTGCAGAACACTTGTTCCCGGGACACCCATTTTCGGCACTTGGCTGCTGCTTTGCTGCAGCACAATTGTGCGAACAACTGTTTGTCAAGCCGTTAGAGTTGCCTATAGGCATCTTTACAGCATTTCTGGGCGTGCTATTATTTTTGCTGCTGCGGCAGGCGAGAAAGGTTTTTTCAGCTAAGGAGGGGAAGTTCAATGAGGTTGCCAATTTTGTTCGGGATTTTCACCTCAACCTTTGCCGCGTTAGTTTTGTCAACCCTGTTGAGTTTGCTGGCTTTGGCAATTTCGTTGAAACCTTCCCCTGCCGTTTCGGAATCCGACGAACTGCCCCAAGTCCTACACATCGGTCCAGTCAAGCCCGACATAATTGGCATTACCGTTCAAGCAGGCAGGATTGAATATGGTCGTCAAGTTCCATACGAACGACAGCCGAACGACCG
Organism: Candidatus Thermosaccharophagus tengchongensis; assembly: GCA_032161105.2. Taxonomy (GTDB): domain Bacteria; phylum Armatimonadota; class Fervidibacteria; order Fervidibacterales; family Thermosaccharophagaceae; genus Thermosaccharophagus; species Thermosaccharophagus tengchongensis. The sequence goes on along the minus strand of JAVHTD010000042.1, from coordinate 270 downwards.
AATTGAGGAACATGGGAAAGAAAGGCTCGTCATTCGTGACGGAAAATTTCTCGGTTGGTTGGTGGGCAAGGACGGGAAGTTGATTTACACCGAAGACAGATTGATTGGCGCACCGCTTGACACAAAGCGAATTGACAACCCAAAATCTTACTCCATAGCTTCACCGAACGGACAAGTTTTCGCTATGCCAAATACTCATGGATGCCGGGCGGATGGGGAGCATTCACGAAACCCGATGCAGTTAGCCTTGTCCGCGCCTACCTTTTAACG
>JAVHTD010000041.1:0-8194 GCA_032161105.2 Candidatus Thermosaccharophagus tengchongensis | reverse complement strand
TGCCTTCGCGCTGCAAACTTGACGCTACATCGCTCAAGCAGTAAACCACTTCCAAACCGAGTTGCTTAATTTCATCTGCTTTGCCAGCGCTCAAATCGGTGTCAAGCGTCAGTAACCAACATCGTCGTCCTCGCGCTGCAGGGACTTCCTGCTTCCATCGTTCTCGCAGAGTGCGCTTCAGTGTCAAGAAAACGGCTCGGTCTGGTTCATCCAGAGCCGTTTGAACATCAGGCACGACCAAATCAATGCGTCGCAGCTTTTGCTGAGCACCGCCGGTTGGCTTTTCGCAACTGATACCAATTGCCCTCAGAAGATGCATCACTGCCAATTCAAAAGTTTGTCCACCGCGAGCCTTGCGCATGTTGCCCAAGTGCTTTTCCAACTTCTGCACTAACTGGGCAAAGTCAACGAAGATAGGCATCACTCTTCGCTTAAAAGCATTCCAGCCTTGTTCGTGCAAAAGTGAAAGCAACTTGGGCAACTCATGTGTGAAAAGACCACGGTTTTGCTCTAACCAATTTTGGGCTGCGAACTTAAGGGCTTCGCACTCTTTTGCAAGGTAGATTTCGGTTGCCTTTCTATCAACTTGTTTCAGCGCTTCGCCAAATTGGCTATTGACAAAATTAGCATCCAATCTCAGAATCTGCAACACCTGCGCCAAGATGTCCGTGACTTTTGGGATCAGACTTGTGGCTTTTTGTACCAATTCATCCCATTGTCCTTGTAAGCGTCGTCCAATTCGGCGCCTCATTGGCCTTAACCTCTCGTAACGCCCTTGCCTTAAAGCCACAAGCAAAATGACACTACTTTTGACGATATTAGCCCATCTTGCATTAGATCACCAATTTGCCTGCACTATTGCTTCGCTCATTTACGCCTTTGCCGATTTTGTCTCCTTCCTTACGAAATCCATGAATTCATCCCTACACTCAACCAAAACTTTGTGGAAAGCTTCGGCATATTTCTCCATCAAATCAAGCCCATTAGGTGGACCAAATGATTCGGTGCTGTGCCCGAGCACGACCCTTCTTCGGCAAATGTCGGATGCAACTGGATATTCATCGGGGTCATACTTTATGCCCTTGCGTGCGTAAGGGCAACTCCATGGACACCCCTTCCCATACCCATCAAGGAACTGGAAGAGGCTCTGTGCTGGCACTGGGCGCGTTTGCCATGCCTTTATCGGCACACCCTCCGCATTCATAACCTTGCACAGAATGTCACGAAATGCATCAATTGAAATGTCGTCAACTCCCAAATCCTCTGGGCGGACAAGGATCGGGTAGAAGAAGTAGACATGCGTCCTATCTGGCGGGACATATGGAGGCTGCACACCCGGAATTTCACGCAGCTTCCTCGTCAAATACTCGCCATTCCTTATCCTCCAATCGGTCATTTCCGGCAGCCTGCGAAGTTGCGAGCGTGCAAAAGCAGCTTGAAGCGGGTCAAGGCGATAGTTCCAGCCCATCATGTAGGCGTTATATTCCCTCGGTTTCCCTGGCTCAACATATTCGCCAAACATCCTCGCACGCACTGCCAACTCATACATCCTTTCGTCGTTGGTGGTGAACAAGCCACCCTCCCCGAGTGCTGACAAGCATTTTGAGCCATTTAGGCTGCAGCCGGCGCAATCGCCGAGTGACCCGACTGGACGACCTTTGTAAGTTGCGCCATGAGCCTGTGCGCCATCTTCAATCACCTTGAGACCATACTTACGGGCAATTGCGCAAATCTCGTCATAATCTGCCGGAAGACCGTGCAAATCAACAGCCACAATCGCCTTTGTGCGTTCAGTTATCCGCTCCTCAATCTTTGACGGGTCAATATTGTAAGTTTTTGGGTGAACATCAACGAAAATTGGTATGCCATTTGAATGAAGCACGCATGATGCTGATGCGAGGAATGTGTCAGCCGGGACAAGCACTTCATCACCGGGACCAATCTCGCACGCCACAACGCAAAGGTGCAAAGCTGCCGTCCCAGAATTGCACGCTAAGGCGAATTTCATCCCAGTGAATTCAGCCCATGCCCTCTCAAGCTCAACTACATCCTCAAACGGGTATCGCCATGGCGATGCCCTCTCAAGCGCCTCCATGACTGCTCGCTTGTCATCCTCGGTGATGTGCGGCCACGGCTTTATCATCCCTTCGGGGACAACACGATTGCCGCCATTTATTGCCAACTTCGCCACAATAAATCACCCCCGCAAAATCAATCATGAGTATTCTCCAACCATCACCTTCCGCGCATACCTCCCACCCTTGCTTGCCAACTCAAAAGCTTCAGCGATGCCCTCAAGTGGGAAACGATGCGTAATCAACTTTTGCGCATCAATGACTTTCCTTCGGAGCAAATCAACAGCCTCACCATAGAGCAAGCTACACGGGTTGTGGTCGGAGCCAACGAGCCTCAGTTTTCGGAAGTGAAATTTGTCAATGTCAAACATCAAAGTCGCCTTCGGTTGCCATTCAACCCCGATAAATGCGATAGTCCCTCCAATGGCACAGACTTCAACAGCCTGTGGGATGCCCACCGATGGCTTTATCGTCACCAAAACGCATTCAACGCCATCTGGAGCAAGTTGCCTCAACTTGCTCACCACATCCTCTTTGTCTGGATGAAGGATTAAGTCTGCGCCCCACTCTTGCGCGAGCTTCAACCTTTCAATGCTCGTTGAGGGATGCGAGACATAGATTTTGCCCGCACCGCATTCACGGCAAAGCTTTAGTGCCATCAATCCAATTGGTCCAGCACCAATCAGCAGCACAGTGCTGCCCAACTGAACATCAGCATCACGAACCAACTGAAGGGCGACTGTCAACGGCTCAACCAGTGCACCTTCCTCGGGTGTTAAGTCGGGGATCGGATAAAAGAATTTGGCGGGCTTGCACACATACTCAGCGAACGCGTCGCTGCCGCTATATTGGCGCTTAGTGCAATACCTTAGCAGCCCCTTAGAACATGCGTTGCAACTGCCACATGGCACTGAACTGACGCCAGCAACGATATCTCCCACCTTCAACTCGGTAACACCCTCACCGATAGCCACAACTTCGCCCGCATACTCATGCCCAGCGCGATACCAATGGTCGGCTTTGCGGCTGCGAAATGCCTCAGCATCTGTGCCACAAATGCCGCATGCGATTACGCGAACTAAAGCCTCCCCGGCTTTCGGCTCTGGCATGGGGACATCGCGCAACTCAACCTCTCCCGGCAGACGGAAAAACGCTGCCTTCACTGCCTTCCACCCCCTTCCACGCCGGCTCTTTAAGGCTCCAAAGCAAAGTTTAGCATGATCGCACCGAACTAAGAGGGCACGCTCCTTTGGCTAATCAGTATCGCCATCTTGCGGAATCGCCAAATGAGTTTTGGCGCCATCTCGCCAATGACCACTGACTAAAGTTGGCGGCGTAGAGAGGCATGATAAGCTGCCAATGGTTGAAAAGAGGGTTATCATTGAATAGCGCTGCAGCTCAAGGGCGGGATAACATGGGGGGTGATATGAAATGCGCGCGGTGAGTGTGTTGTGTGTGGCATTGGCACTGAGTATTCCAGCAACACTGTTGGGGCAGGAAGTTGGACCGAAGATACTTGATCGCTCATTCCAAAGACCGGGTGCGAGGGCTTTGGGAATGGGTGGCGCATACCTGCTCGCAACTGACGATGCAACTGCAGTTGCGTGGAACCCAGCTGCACTCGGCAAGGCAAAGCGTTTCTCCATACCGATTGAGCTGACTGGGCGCGCAAATTTTGATGTGCGAGATGTGAAAGACATCACTGACGACCTTGAAACCATCCGTGACCAAATAACGATTGACAACATTGATGCGATTCGCAAAGCCTTTGACAGCGTGCACAACATCGCACGGAAATACCCGACCATGCTTGGCTCTGTGGTGCCAATCGGTGGCGTGTCATTTGGCAGATTCGGAGTGTCCATCACTTCGGGCGCAATCGTGAAGGTGGACACTCGCTTGGATTCGGTAACCGGCGAGTTTGGATTACCTCCATTGCCGACACCAAACCTTTATGCTCGTGGTGGCGCAATGGCATTAACAAGCGTTGGGCTTGCATATGCTCATACATTCAAAGGCGGGATTACTGCAGGTTTGACACTGCGCGGCGTCAGGGCTGACTTTGCCGGCTTCCTGCTCGGTGCAACGACCGATCCATTAGCGCCTGACCCGATTATCGGAACGGACTTTGACCGCGTGGATAAAACTCGCTTCACATTTGATGTCGGAATGCTGTTGGAGCCGCCAGTTCAACCGCCTGCGACTAAAGTTCGCTATGCTGCGGTTGTGCGCAACCTATTGCCGACGAGATTTGATTTGCCGGCTACATCAAACGGTAATCCAGTTGGTGGATACAACTTCTCCTTCCGCCTCAATCCACAAATTGATGCCGGGGTGCTGGTGGAACTGCGCGGGCGAACAATTGGCACATTTGAGCTTCATAACATCACATCAAGCAACGGAGCGAACATGTCATTGCACGCCGGCATTGAGCATTGGCTCGGCAACATGTTTGCCATCAGGTGCGGCTATGATGACGACAGGTTCGTGTTCGGTTTGGGGATCAACCTGAAGTTCATGCGCATTGACATTGCCTCAGGCTTCAGACCGCGTGAGCGCTTTGCTGGTGGCGTCAGGCTCACATTCTAAAGGCATCACAGTTGAATCTGTGCGGGCGCAAAGCTGCCCGTGCCCGCACAGGTGCACTATCACATCTCACCTGTGGGCATTTCGCTCTCTTCTGGTGGCGTCTCCTCTTCCTCAAGCAACTCCTCGCCTTCAACCATGCCGACTTGAAGTTGCAGCTTTGAGCGGTCTTCAATTCTGGCTATCTTGCCGTCACGAATCCAAACAACCCTGTCAGAGACATCAATCATCTTCAAATCGTGCGTTGCCGAAATGATTGTGACTCCCTTTTCCTCATTCAGCTCTTTGAGCAGGTCAATGATTTCCCTTCCCGTGCGCAAGTCCAAGTTCCCAGTTGGCTCATCAGCGAGCACTATTGCCGGGTCATTTGCGAGCGCCCTCGCGATAGCCACACGCTGTTGCTGTCCTCCGGACAACTCCGCCGGCTTGTGATTCCATCTCTCAGCCAACCCGACTCGCTTCAGCAACTCCATTCCCCTGTCAAGCCTTTCATCCTCGGGTATGCCTGCGAATGTCATTGGCAGAGTCACATTCTCAAGCGCAGTCATAACTGGTATGAGGTTGAATGTCTGAAAGATGTAGCCGATCTTTCGGCAGCGCAACCATGCAAGCTCATATGCATCAAGTTGCGCAAGGTCAACCTCGTCAATGAACACCGTCCCTTCGGTCGGCTTATCAAGTCCCCCGATCATGTTGAAAAGCGTTGACTTGCCCGAGCCAGAGGGTCCCATGATTGACACATACTCACCACGCCTTATGTCTAAGTCAATTCCACGAAGCGCCCAAACCTTCACCTTGCCCATGACATAGACCTTATGCAAGTTACGGCAGCGAACCGTGAACTCCACAACTTGCTCATTAGTTTTAGCCTGATGAACATCGCTGCGCCTCTCTTGCTCAGCCACTTTTGTTCCCCCCTTTACCGATTGTTTGAGCAGCCTCCATCATAACGCCTTTGACATCTTGATGCACCGCCGCCCATTCAACAACTGCAACGCGGTGGTATGCACATTGTAAGTGACGCCGCTAAACTTCCGTGCGCAGTGCAGCAGCCGCCGGCAGCTTTGCTGCATATCTCGCTGGCGGAACGCCGGCAAGCATTGAAAGCACTGTCCCGATGAGAGTTGAGATGAGCAACCAGCCGAGCAAGCCGATCCCGTGCTCACCATAGATTGCCCACTGTGTGTCCACCCAAACATTCCAACCGACGCCAAAGCTTGCCCTCAATAGCGCAACAAGCATACCAACGATAGAGCCAGCGAGTGAACCAAGCAAGCCCATCAAGCCCGCCTCTATCAAAAACAGGCGGACGATGAATTCATCAAGTGCACCAAGGCACTTCATCGTGCCAATCTCCCTATAGCGCTCAGTCACGCTCATGAGCATTGAATTGACTATGCCAACGAAGCAGATGAGCATAGCCATAGCAACAAGCCAGTTATACCTCGCCAAGTCCTCATGCGTAAGTTGGAAGCCAACTTGCCCCTTTGCGACTGAGCGAGCAATCGTGACCATAGTCGCAACTGACATCAGGAAAGCGACGCTCAAAAATGTTGTGGACGCTGTGACGATTGACCTGCCCAATCTGATCAGGATGTTGCGTGCGCAAATTTTGAACGCCTCTTTCCACGGCAAAGTTATCTGGCGCTTTATCTCCTCACGGCTCAACCCGAATATGCGTTCGCCAGTTGTCGCCATAGCCACAATGCCCCCTCTCAAAGGATGCTTAGCCATCAATTCATTTTGCAACGATGTGAGCATAACTGACATTCAACTCAATATGACATGCCTGAGCGAGCGATGTAGCTTTTTGGCTTAAATCACCAACGCGCCAAACTTAGTATGTTGGAGCAACCCAAGTTGGAGGGCGATGAACCCATGCCGGCGAACTTGCCGCCTGAGTTTCTTGAAGCGCGTGAGCGCTTTGAGCGCGCCGAAACTATAGCGGAAAAAATTGAAGCCATTCAGGAGATGCTCGCCCTGCTCCCAAAACACAAGGGCACTGAGAAGCTCTATGCCGACCTGAGGAGGAGACTCTCAAAGCTCCGCCAAATGGAGCAACAGGCAAAGCGTGGCAAAAGCACATTTAACCCGACAGCGCATATCGTAAGGCAGGGTGCCGGGCAAGTCGCTTTGGTTGGCTACCCAAATGTGGGCAAGTCAAGCCTATTAAACGCCCTCACAGGGGCTCAATCCCGCGTGGCTGATTTTCCATATTCAACGCCACTACCGGTGCCGGCAATGATGCAGTTTGAGAATGTGCAAATACAGCTCATAGACACGCCACCAATATCGCACGAATACTTTGAGCCATGGGTTGGAGACTTAGCGAGGAGGAGCGATGCTGTTGTGCTTGTCGTTGATTTGGGGAGCGATGATTTGCTTGACCAAGTTGATGTCGTGAGGGAGCGCCTCAGGCAGATCAAGGTTGAACTCGTATCAGAGCTGCCAAATGATGCCAAATGCGACAAGCGCATCGCATACCGAAGGACAACAATAGCAGCAAACAAGGTTGATGCTGATGGCGCATTGGATCGGCTTGAGATACTGCGCGAACTTTACGGCGACCAATTCCTCATCATCCCGACTTCAGCCATAACTGGTGAAGGGCTTGATGAGCTGCGCAGGACAATATGGCAGATGTTGGATGCAATACGGGTTTATACGAAACGCCCGGGGGAGAAGCCAGATCTATCTTCGCCATTCATCCTTAAGCGAGGGAGCACCGTCCTTGACCTCGCAGAGGCAATTCACAATGACCTTGCCGAAAGGTTAAAATGCGCAAGGGTGTGGGGCTCCGCCAAGTTCCCCGGGCAATCTGTTGAGAGGGATTATGTCCTCCAAGAGGGAGACATAGTTGAATTGCACGCTTGATATGGAGAGTGCCTCAAAAGCCATGTCCGCCTCAACGCGAAACCAAGTCGGTAAACGGCGAAGTTTTGCCGTGGACGCTGCTCAGGGATAATGCACGGATAGCGGAGATGAGGAGCGTGAGCGCTGAAAGGAGAATACAAGTGCGCACTTTGAAGCACTCACAAGTGCTTCGCTTAAAGCCGATGCGCGATGAGAGCGTCGCTTGGGAAGTTGATGAAAATGGTTTGGTCAGAATTGAAAGCAAGCACACCGGGTTGGTTGGGCGTCTTCTGGGAATGCTGTTGCGCTTCAAAGCAAAGAGGCGCATAGAGCTTGATGAGCTCGGCTCGCTCGTTTGGCTGATGTGCGATGGCAGGTGCACAGTCGGCGAGATCGCACAGGAGCTCATAAAGCGCTACAAGCTTGAAAAGCGAGATGCCGAGATATCACTCATCACTTTTATTCAGCAGCTGATGAAGAGGCGCCTCATAACTGTAAAGGTGACTCCGGAAATTGACGAAGATGCAAATGGGAAGGCAGACTCAGCAAGTTAAGCTGTGCGCCGTTGTGCACAGCGTGAATAAGCCCTGTGGGGGTGAGGCGTTGATGGGGGGCAGAGATTGCAAGGGCGGCAACGGTTGGAAGAAGTGGCTAAGGCAGCTCATCCTTGCGCTGATCTT
>JAVHTD010000040.1:0-8763 GCA_032161105.2 Candidatus Thermosaccharophagus tengchongensis | reverse complement strand
GCGCTTTTCCCCGGCGAGCGCGACCGAGGGATCGCTTACACTTTGAGAAAACAAGGCTTGCCAGAAATTACGCTTGGCTTGTTCAGCGGAACAAGGACAACTCAAACCCAAGACAGTTTGACCACACGCAAAAGTTGGCTTGTCCGCATCGTCCAGCCATTGGACAAGGAAGGCAAGTTGGGGCGAATTTGGGTTGGAATAATGGATGGCATCGGTCGGCGCGATTTCGGTGGTGGTCAGATTCTCAACTTTGACCGGGAACGAACTGCCGTTGGTTTGCTCTTGACGCCAATCTCTGGCTTGACAATTCGTGGAGAATGGGTTGACGGCAAAGATGCCGGCTTCGCAGCAAAACCGACGGTTAAAGTTCGCGGTTGGTATGCCTTAGTCGGCTACAAACTTCCCAACCAACCCATCACCCTTTACGCCAAGCATGACCAATATGACCCCAATCGCGATATTCCGGGCAACACCTTTAAGCGCAACGCTTTGGGAGTCCAGTATGACCTGAACAAGGTGACGAGGCTGAACTTGACTTGGGAGAAGCAAGATAACCCCGATGCGACCGTTTGGACATTCCAGACGCAAGTCAGGTATTGAGAATGGCGTCTTATTGTGCCTTACCACGAAACCATTTACCATGGAAGAAATGCCTGACTATGCGAACAGCTGTAAGGGTTTGAAACCGCCTCTTCGGGCGGCTTAGCAGCCGCTCCTGCATCCAACTGCGCAACTCCTAAAGCTTTACAGGCATGTGCAGTTGCGTTATCAAAAGTTATGGGTGTTGGATTTTGGAGGTTGCTCAATAAAGCAGCTGCTAAGTGCATTATCGCAAGGGGGGTAAAGCCATGGGGCTCTTTGAACCATCCGATGTAGAGGAAATGAAGTCTATGGGCGATGTAAAGGGATTGATTGAGGCGCTGAATTATTGGGAAGACGCCGATATTCGTGAGGCAGCTGCCGAGGCATTGGGGGAGATAGGCAATGTGCATGCCGTTGAGCCGCTCATTAACACACTCAAGGACAGATACTGGTGGGTGCGCAGGGCAGCTGCCGAGGTGTTGGGGGAGATAGGCGATGCGCGTGCCGTTGAGCCGCTCATTGACGCACTCAGGGACGGATACCAGCGTGTGCGCAATGCAGCTGTTAATGCACTGGTCAAGATTGGTGCGCCTGCCGTTAAGCTGCTCATTGACGCACTCAAGAACGAGGACAAGGATGTGCGCAAGGCAGCTGCCTGGGCGTTGGGGAAGATAGGCGATGTGCGTGCCGTTGAGCCGCTCATTACTGCACTCAAGGATAAGGACAATGGTGTGCGCAGGGCAGCTGCCGAGGCGTTAGGGGAGATAAGCGATGTGCGTGCCGTTGAGCCGCTCATTGTTACACTCAAGGACAAAGACAAGGATGTGCGCGAGGCAGCTGTCTGGGCGTTGGGGGAGATAGGCGATGTGCGTGCCGTTGAGCCGCTCATTGTTACACTCAAGGACAAAGACAAGGATGTGCGCGAGGCAGCTGCCGATGCGTTGGTCAAGATTGGTGCACCTACCGTTGAGTCGCTCATTGCCGCATTCAAGGACGAAGACTGGCGTGTGCGCGATGCAGCTGCCGAGGCGTTGCGCAAGATATATCGCTTAGGCTGCCTCAGCATGGAGCAAAAGAGAATGATTGAAGAACATCTGAGATGGGTTGTAGATTGAATTTGACCGTGACGACCGAGACATTGGCGCAAATTTTCGGCTCTAATCGGCTAAGCGGGCAAAGGCGATGCCCGTTGTGATTAACATCCACTCATCGTCCTCGCTGGCAGTAACTTTGTGGGCAAAATCACACTGATTGAGGAACTGGTGCGTAATCCAGGCTGGGCAGGGCGTTTAGTCACACTGCCCAAAGCCATTTCCTTTATTCGCTTATTCGCTGGTTCGGCATCTTCAACCCTCTCAGAACCCTTTGTTCAACGCAGCACCTTGCACTATACTTTTATGCCAGATTGTGTCGCTCATGTCGCCTCATTTGAGCGTTGCTGGTTGCGGGATGGTGAATGAGTTGTCTTCAGTCAACCCAGTCAAGTGCCCACGCTGCGGGCGCTTAAATCAGCCATCGGCGAAATATTGCACAGGCTGTGGTGTGGCGTTGCATTTTTCGCTGAGGTTGCCGTCGGCTGGTGAGAGGTTGCATGGTGGGCGATATGAAATTGAACGACCGTTAAAGAAAGGTGGCATGGGTGCAACATTCCTCGCTCGTGACTTGAACGCATTTGGCAGGTTGTGTGTCATCAAGGTCATGTTGCCTTACTTTGATTTGAGCGACCCAAATGAGCGTCAAGCTGCGCTTCAAAGGTTTGAGCGTGAGGCGAAAGCACTTGCTGAGCTCGGCGCGCATCCGAACATACCGAACTTGCTTGACTGGTTTGAAGAGGGTGGACAGTTCTACTTGGTGATGGAATACATTGATGGCGAGGATTTGGAGAGCAAGCTTGAGCGCGAAGGCGCACAGCCAATTGATGCTGTAGTGCGCTGGGGAATTAGCCTGTGCAAGACACTTGAGTTCATGGCACAGAAGGGTTACATTCATCATGACATCAAGCCGGCGAACATCATCTTGCAATCCGGTTCGGGCGAACCGATGCTCGTTGACTTTGGGACTGTGAAAGCAGCCCAAAAGGCAACTCAAGCGTCGTATGGAACAAAAGGGTATGCGCCACCAGAACAACTGTCAAGCGATGACAGAGCGCAATTTGGCATCCGATACACAGGTCCTGATGCCACTGAACACCGCTCCGATGTCTATGCGCTTGCGGCATCGTTATACCACCTTGTGACCGGCGATGACCCGAGAGATAACCCATACAAGTTTCCGAAGCTCTCAACAGTGCCTGAGCCTCTTCAGAGCGCTTTGAAAGCGGCGCTGTCATTGGACCCACAGAGCAGACCGACGGCGAGAGAATTGCGCATCATGCTTGAGAGGACAATGCCACAGCTAAGTGGCATGGCTGTGCCATTCATCACTCGCAGCGGTCATAAAATCGCCTCTCCCGATGAGCTTGTTGACTATGCAAGGAGGCATTGGGATGAGGCTTTGTGGCACTTCAGCCGTGGCGACATTGAAGCATGGCTGAAGAGCATAGGCAGGTTTGATTTGGTTAGCAGTGCTGAGGATGCAAGGAGGCGCTTTGGGGCGGACTTCGGTGATGATGCAGCAATGCAAGTTTTCCTTGATGCCATCAGTCCTGGCGCATTGCGCCCGAGGCTGAAGGTGAGCACAAACGTTATTGACCTCGGTGAGGTGATGGTTGGTTCTGACAAGGTGGCTCAAATTTGTGTTAGCAATGTCGGCAACGGCTTTCTCTTTGGCATGGTCACCGTCCATGGCATCGGGATTGATGTTCAGCCGACGGTTGTAAAATGCAGGGCTGGCAAAACACAGCTGCTCCGAATCACTGTGCACGGGAGTAAGCTCCCACGGCACAGGCATCAAAAGTTGCAGGTGCGGATTAACACGAATGGCGGAGTTGAAGATGTGAGCGTTGTGCTCCAATTGAGCCTACTGACCAATCTGCTGCGCCGCTTTGGCGAGCGCTTCGGGCAAGTTGGCGGCGCATTGGCTGGAGCTATGCTCGGTATCGGCATTGGCTTTGCCATGGGCTGGTCAGTGTTTGCTGCAGGTGGCATCACTGGCGCTCTCATAGGGATGATGCTCGGTGCAGGTGGCGGCAGTGTCAGCAGAGATATTGGCGGTTTGCTTGGCTGCATGATTGGTGGGGCAATCATGGGCTACCTCCTTGGGGCATTTATCGGCACCATAGTTGGTGTTGGCGTTTTTGTTGCCTCACTTGGCTTTTGTTCCGTTTACGGTGTTCGCGTTGGAGCAGGCATTGGCAGAGCAATCTCGCAAAGATATGGTGTTGTGCCGATGGCTATGACGATTAGCGCTATAGTCAGCTTCCTGTTCGGTTGCTTGTGGATGGCGTTGAGCATGCTTAGCGGGACAGCAGGTCAAGATGCATCCATCATGGTCAGTTTGATTACGGTGACTGGGATGCTATTTGGCGCTCTCATTGGCGCAGCCGTGTTTGCGGCATTGACACACATGCATGGTGAGAGGATGCCAAAGAGCGACATCATACTTGCAGCCTCATTTGCGCCAATCGGATTGGCAATGTCTCTTGTGCTATACCATGCAATTTCAGGATACGCCTTCCCAAGTGCCAAGCAGGTCTCCGAGAAGTTCAAAGTTGTGCCCTCCGAAAAGCCACCGCAGCCAAACAAATACAGCCAAACGCCATACAGCTCAAATGTGCGTTATGTCCAAGTCAACGCAAATGTGCGTCAGGGACCTGGAAAAGAACACAGGGTCATTTCCGTCGCAAAGAGGGGAACGAAAGTTTTCTTGCTCGGCATATCAGAAGATGGCGCATGGGCGAAGGTGAAGTTGCCAGATGGCAAAATTGGTTTCGTCCATAGGAGGTTACTCGGCATCAGTCAGCCAAAGTGAGCCATCACGGTGAGTTGAGTTATGCATAGCGTGCGCGCATGCATGGCGATTGACTTGGGGACATCCTCATGCAAAGCCGCAATCGTTGATGAGCACTTGAACATACGGGCAATGGCAGCTTCCCCATTTGAGACCAAGTATCCACAACCGCGATATGCCGAACAGGACCCGAACGATTGGTGGATGGCTGTGTGCGAGGCAGCCGAATTGGCGCTTTCAAATGTTGGCGATGCGCATGTTGAAGTTGTTGCGCTTTCATCGCAGCGTGAGGGCTTAGTCATGCTTGATGAGCATTTTCAACCCGTGCGCAATGCCATCGTTTGGATTGACAGGCGTGCTGTAGCGGAGCTTGATGAGCTGCTGAGCGAATTTGGTGTTGATGGCATTGCGAAGATAACGGGCGTTGTGCCATCGGCTGGATTTACGGCACCGCTGTTGCGGTGGCTTGGGAAACATGAGGGCGATGTCCTGAGGCGCACCGCATTCGTAACGCAGCCGAAGGGCTTTTTGATAGCCCGCATGACTGGAAAGCTCGCCATTGACACGACGCTTGCGCCGCGCTTTTCCTTGGTTGACATGAAGCGGATGAGATACGATGAGGCTTTGCTCAACTGGGCTGGAATAGGTGAAGATCAGCTGCCGCGCATAGTTGAACCAACTGAGGTTGTTGGTGGCTTGACTCGTGATGCTGCAAGGCAGCTTGGCTTAAAAGCCGGCACGCCGGTCATTGCCGGCATGGGTGACAGGCAATGCGAAGCTTTGGGGATTGCATTGAAGCCGATGGAGGATGTGATGGTGGCAAGCGGCACCGCCGCCAACATTTCGGTGCTAACGCACTTGAGCGAAATTGAGCTTGATCCAAGGGTTGCAAGGGGACCGCACATCAATGGCTTAATGCAGCTTGAAGTCGGTTTGTGGGCATGCGGTGCTGTGCTCAATTGGCTTGCGAGCTGCTTAAAAGTCCATAGGGACGATTTTTTGGAATGGGTTGAAAGGGCATGCCACGCCAGCTCAAACGCCGATTCGCTCATCGTGCTGCCATTCTTTGCCGGAGCAAGCGCACCGCATTGGGATGCAAAAGTTTTGGCGTGCATCATTGGGTTGAGCTTGGGACACAGTGATGAAGACATTGTCCGTGCAACAGTTGAGGCAATCGCCGTTGAGATAGCCGAGAATGTTGCGCTATACCGTGGCAAGATGCAAACGCTTAGGTGTGCCGTGCACTGTGGTGGTCTGGCTCACCTTGCGCCATTCAACCAAGCCATCGCGGACGCAACCGAATTGGAGGTAATGCTTCCGAAGCATCGCGATGCCGCTGTGCTTGGAGCTGCCTGCATCGGGCTTTCACATATTGCTGGCGCAGATGCGTTTGAGCTCGCTCGCCAGATCAACCCGAGGGTGAAAGTCATCTCGCCAACGGAGGATGGAGCGGCACGGATGCGTCTGCGCGGAGAGATGCAAAGGCGAGCTTATGATGCCATAGCACCGCTCATGCATGCGCTACATAACGAGCTCTCAAAAAGAAACGGCTTTGTGACTTAGGAAATGCAACAGTCCATTGAGAGCCTTCATTAGCATGAGCTCCAGCGGAATTAGAGACCGACTGCCTCACCAAATGCGATGCGTTGAGCTTTCCGAGAGGCGTTAAAGCACGACCTCAAACTTGTTTTCCCTGCCCTGCTGGGCAGTTACGGGGATGGATTTCACAACTCCGCTTTGTGTCCTGATGGTCAATTCGTAGTCTCCGAAGAATGCCCTTGTGCGCCAAACTCCATTGCCATCCGTGACGCCTTTCTCTTTTGTCCACCACTCACCCTTTATCAACTCCATTAGCCGTTCATAGACCGGCTTTGGCGACATATCCCTTCTTAGCCAACCAGCTGGGGCACCTTGCCATGCGCCATCATCTGAAAAATCCCACCATGTGATGGCTTGCACGGCTGGGTGGGAGAAGAGGATGGTGTAAAAGAGCACAGTGGAGTTGGCTTGTCTTTCCTCGCCCTCCTTCGTCGTTTCACCCCATCTGTTTCCGATGCGTTCACCGCTGACTATCGTGGTCTCGGTGAAGTGCAATGGCAAGCCGAGCTTTGAGAAACGCTCGCACACCCTCCATATTTGCGCTGGTGGCCAAACCCCTCCATGCATATGGCTCTGTATTCCGACCGCGTCAAACAGCCATTTGCCATCCTCATCCTTCAATTGCTGCAGTATGCGAATGTAAGCTTCATCAATGCGATAGTCATTCACAAGCAGTGTTGCCTTCGGGTTGGCATTGCGAGCCACCTTCAAGTGCATGGCAGTGTATGCGACTGCGCCAAGCTTGTTAGCGAGGGTGTTCATCTTCGTCTTGAAGCGTGATAGGTCTGTAGGCTCATTCACCACATCCCAAATGTTGATTCGCCCAGAATAGCGCTTGACAATCTCGTGGACACGCTCAGTTGACAACCGCTCAATTTCATTGAGATCGTCAGGCAACCAACCATCCGGTGAGCTTGCTGGGCTATCCCATGCAAGTGGATGCCCCTTGCAAGTGATTTTGTGTTCCTTACACCACTCAAGCACCTTGTCAGTGTATTCGTAATTTGGCTTGCCGCGCACCGGCTCATAAGAAGCCCAATAAAAGCCGAGTGTGGCATAGTTGAGCAGCGCAGCGAAACGCTCACGATAAGCCTCCTCACGGGCTCTGTCTCTTATCCGCCCGAACCGAAATATGTTGCATCCGAAAAGGAACGAGTGGCGGCGCTGTTCAAAATTCAATTCAACATTGCTAAGCGGCTTTCCATCACGAGTTCGCACCGTTATCGTTACATCGCCTTTGCGGTGACGCTCTATTCGCTCTCTGGCTCCGTCCAAGATTGCCTCATCTTGAGCGCTGGCGTTTTCCACCCGCCTCACCTCTAAAGTGATTGCAGCACTTGCGCACCCAATCAGTTTGAGGAATGAGCGTCTCTTCATCGCCACACCCCCGCTAAAAACAAAGTTGGGGCGGGGCAATTGCCCCACCCCGATAAATGTTGATGTTCGTGTTTGCCATGTAGCGATTACTCGTATGGGCACTGCACGGTTGATGGACCGAGAACACCGTTGGCATTGTAGTCAAGTCCAACCCAAGGTGGCGCGCAGTTCCATTCATCTGCCGACACTGGCGACGGCTGCAAGCATGGCGATTGCACAGGCGTGCCGGACATCCATTTAACATGTCCATCGGCGAAGGCATAGTTTGCGCCTTGATTATGCCTCCAACCGTTTATACGCCCATTTGCGCTATCGCTCCAGCTTGCTGCTGGTGGGTTTGCTGGATTTGCGAGCTGGCGCCCAAGAAGCGTGTTTTGCCCACCAGTTTGGCTCACCAGGAAGACGAGCGCTTGTGCCGGATCGGTGCTGCCGTTAGCGTCAGCAAGGATTGGAGTTTGTGCAGGGAGCCTTATCATCGCCATAAGCATCCCGCCGCCCGCACTCACATGGAAGTTATAAGTGTAGGATATAACGGCGTTCGTGCTCGGGCACCGGAAAATCTGCTCGTTCTTGACATACGGCATCATTAATGCAACCCAGTTGAATGCAGCGCTGCCAGCTCCACCAACCCTGTGGGGCATGCACACTTCGTCATAATCCTGTGAATACATCATCCACGCATTGATGAGCTGCTTCAGGTTGCTTTGGCATGCAGCCGTCCTCGCTTTCTCCCTCGCCCTCGCAAACACAGGGAACAGAATCGCTGCCAGAATCGCGATTATCGCGATCACCACCAGCAGCTCTATCAGGGTAAAGCCACTCCTCATCGCCTTTAGCTTTTCACTCACGCGCCTCATTTTACGCACCTCCTGATGTGTTGGTTTTGACCCCGCGATTTTCAACTCATCAAAGTCAAAGCAATCGCCATTTGATGCTGCCCATCCGCTCCGCTTCATCACCTCCCTCCATTGATATCAACGACATCAAGATTCATTTGCCACTAATTCAATCGTGCCATTTTGAAGCGTTGCATATGACAAAGCAGGAAGCCGCAGAAACAACCATTGACTGCCCCTGCGGCAGCATCACGATGACACAACCTAACAAAGCACGATTATGGGAACTGATCTTCAAGCGCCTTCATTGCGTCCCTAAAGGTCGGCGTGCCAATGGTCGTTCCACCCCAACCATTTGAAACAGCTATGTTCGGATTGCTCGTCCAACCAGGCCACATGTTTATTGGATCGGCAGTCTGAGTTGGACGCAGTGACTTAACATGCCCATCAATGAACGCCAAGTTCCAAGTGGAGTTGTGCC
>JAVHTD010000039.1:0-11653 GCA_032161105.2 Candidatus Thermosaccharophagus tengchongensis | reverse complement strand
CTGCTTCTCACTCCTTAACCATCACATAATGCAACTCTCAAAGCCCTCCCATTCAAACCATAGTTTTGCAAATCCACATTAAACTTATTGCGCCATAGCCTTTTGGCTTTGACGATGCTATCATCGCAACCAACATCTAAGACCATGCAAAAGGAAGCCACCATACACCCTTGGTGCCATACAAACCTATCTGGCTAAGCCTTTCTATGAACTCATCCCAACTGAGTAAGTCCTAACTTTGAAGGTGCTGATATGCAACACTTTAACCATCCAACCAATGCCATGCGACATTCAAAGCACTTGCACATCGAGGCACCAAATTGTGATTCCGGGCTTGAGGACATATTGAGCTTGCATCTTTCTGATTGCATCAACGAGTTCGTTGACCTTGCTCTCATTCAGTTGGATTAGGAGCATGTTGTTTAGTCCGGGGAAAACCGGGTTGCCGAGTTTAAGCCCTCTCCCGCCAAGACCGTGAGCATTGAAAAATTTTGTGTAGCCACTGATGCCAACTTGTTCCACAGTGCTCATCATGTCCTCTTCAATTGCGCGGTCGTAAACGATTATGAGTAGCTTCTGGCGTTCCTCCATACCTTCGCCCGAAGCCATAAATGCCACCTCTCACACTATGCACAGTTTTTCTTCGGCTCAAATCAAACGGCTCAGCCATTGACTCAGTAAGATGCAGTTGACGCCATTCTGTAAGGCATGCGGCAGTCCATTTGCAAACATTTTTAAAGCTCACGCCCGCCCACCAACATACTCACAAGCTTGCGCCATGCGCCCGTGATGAGTTGTGCGGCTTCCTCAAGGACGGTGTAGGCAACTGGCACAACAAATAGCGTGAGCATCCATGAAAGTGTCAATCCACCGATTGTGGCGATAGCCATCGGAGAGCGCAGTTCGCCGGCTTTCCCAAATTCAAGTGCAACCGGTATAAGTGCGAGGATGAGCGTCAGTGTTGTCATCGCGATTGGACGAAGCCTGACTTGACCAGCCCTCACTATAGCCTCACGGATGCTCAAGCCGCGAGCACGAAGCGTGTTGGTGAAGTCAACGAGCAAGATGGCATTCTTCTCGGTAACGCCCATGAGCATGATTATGCCAATCATCGCCACTATGCTTAGCCCCTTACCGGTGAGCATCAATGCAAGCAAAGCGCCAATTAAGGCTTGCGGTAGGGCGAGGATGATTGATAGCGGTAGGAGGGCGGAGTTGAATAGTGCAGCCTGAAGCATATAGACAAGCACAATGGCGAGCAAAAGAGCCGAGAACAGATAGCCGTAATTTTCGCGCATCAGTTCAATGTCACCGCCAAAGCTAACGATGTTTCTCCCCTTATCAATGTCGGCTAATGCTGCCGCTATTGCCTGCTGCGCATTGCCAAGCTGTGCACCAGGGACAAGGTTGGCACTCACCGAGACCATGTTTTGCCTGTCCTTGCGCTCAAGGAGCGATGGACCGGATGACAAGACAGGGTATGCTACCTCACCAACTTTTACAGGCTGGTTTCTAAACCCTGTGCCGACGACTAAATGCAGCAGGCTGTTGTGGTCGTTGAGTGAATTCCGTGAGAGGCGTATTCGTATGTCGTATTCGTCGTTCCCTTCTTTGTATTTCAAGTCGGTGTTGCCCTCAATGGCTGTGCGAAGCACCCAAGCAACATCCGATGCTGTAAATCCCAAGTCGGCAGCCCTTTGCCTGTCAATGCGGAAGTGATATTCCGGTCTGCCGGGACGCCAACTGAGCTTTACATCTCGTAGCAGCGGTATTCGTTCCATTTGCGCTGCAACCTCTTCTGCCAGCTTGATTAACTCCTCCCTATCATGCCCGATCAACTCAACTTGCACTGGAGAGCCTCTCCTTGCCATGCCGGATTGCTCCTCAACCGAGATTTGTGCCGCCGGTATTTGTTCACGGAGCCATCCGGAAAGCCATTGTGCAATCTCGGCTTGCGAGCGCTCCCTTTGGCGCTTATCGGTGAGCACGATGTAAAGGGCAGCATATTCGTGACCATACCCGCCTGCTCCGCGAATTGCAGTCCCAGTTGTGCCGATGTTGCTCACCACATGCTTAACCTCCGGCATGCTGAGCAGCTGTCGCTCAACTGTTTCCACTGCCCTCCTCGTCTCGCTCATGCTTGTTCCGGGTGGCATCTCAATCACTGCATATATGCGCCCCATGTCCATGGTGGGTATAAAGCCGAACTTGGCTGGCAGGTGGATGAACATGAGCGATGCAGCGCATGCAGCAGCAAAGCCGATCAAACCAGCCCTCTGCCCCTTCGCGAAAATCGCAAGCACAAGTCCAGTAAGCACGATGAGCGCTATGAATGTGCCGCGAACCCTAACATCCATTGGCGCAATGTATCCGAGCACCGCCAGAAGGGATGCATTGCCGGCAAACAGCACCAGAGTTCTATTGCGCAATGCCCATTCAAGCCCCGCCCCGTAAAGCCTCTCAACATTCCCCCACACAGCGTCAAATCCGGAGAACAATCGCTCAATCGCATTCCTCGGCTGGCGCTCAAGCTCCTCCCTTGTCAAGCGTTTAAACCACCTTGAAGCGAGCATCGGCGTAAATGTGAAGGAGACAAGCAACGAGAAGAGGACCGAGGCAACATGCGCAACGGCAAATGGCTTGAAGAAGCGCCCGACGATCCCGCCCATGTAAATCATCGGCGTGAATACGACAACATCAACGAGCGTTATGGCTATTGCCGCAAAGCCAATTTCGGTCCGCCCATTGAATGCCGCCTCAGTTGGCAATTCGCCCATCTCCAAGTGCCTGTAGATGTTCTCAAGCACGACGATTGAATCGTCAACGAGCGCACCGACTGCATGCGCCAAGCCGAGCATGACCATGAAGTTGAGCGTGTAACCGAGGAAGTTGATCGGCATGAATGCGGCAATGAGCGATGTCGGTATGGCAAGCCCGATTATGATTGTCCCTTTGATGTCATGCAGGAAGATTAAAACGACGAGCATGGCAAGCAAAGCACCGAGCAATAAGCTAACGGTCAGATCGTGCAGGGCATCTCTAACGAATTCGGATTGGTCATCAACGATCATGAGGTCAATGTCCTTGGGAAGCGCCATGCTTAAGCGCCTAACCTCATTGCGAACGGCGTCGGCAACTTCAACAGTGTTGGCTTCGGAATGGCGAAACACATAGATGCCGACTGCCTCCTCCCCATCAAGCCTTATCTCGGTTTCCCTATCGGCGGTCGTGTCCTTAATATCGGCAATGTCAGAAAGGCGCACCACCGTTCCAACATATCCCATCGCCCTGTTTCCAAATCTTATTGGCACATCCCTTATCTCCTGCACGCTTTGAAACTTACCCGATAGGCGAATTCCGAAGTCCCTCATTTCGCCCCTCAATGTCCCAGCCGGAACATTCAGGTGAGCGCCAGCGAGCGCACGCACCACATCAGTGAGCGATAACCTGTATGCATTGAGCTTCTCAGGATGCACATTGACTTGTATCTCGCGCACATCGCCACCAAAGACTTGCGCCATTGAAACACCCGGCAGACGCTCCAAGCGCTGCGCTATTTCATCCTCGGCGAACTTGCGCAACTCCCTAAGTGAGCGCTTACCGCTCACGATGAGGGTCATGACGGGGAAGGCGAGCACATCAATTTTGTTGATGACCGGCTCTTTGATTCCATCGGGTAGCTGTGCCCTTATCGTGCCAATCTTGTCGCGCACATCGGCAGCTGCGTCGCTGCTCTTTATGCCGAGCTCAAATTGAATAGCCACGACTGAGATGCCTTCCTGAGAATACGACATTACATGGCGCACACCAGATATCGTTGAGACGGCTTCTTCAATCTTCTCGGTCACCGCCGATTCAACCTCTTCAGGATCTGCTCCCGGATAGAGTGTTGTGACTACAACGAATGGGAAGTCAATCCTCGGCATTAGCTCAATCGGCAAGCGCATCATTGCCCAAAGACCGAGCACGACAAACGAAAGAACAGCCATCGCAACCATCACAGGGCGCTTTATGGAAAGCTCTGTTAGCCACATGTTCAGAGCACCTCACCACAAAGCCGTGCATCAATTGCCACGCTGCACTCACATGTGAGGCTGCAATTGTGCGACCCAAACGGCGTTTCAACTTGCCCTCAAATCAAGTGCTGCGTCTTCGGACAACACGAACTCGTGCGCCATCGTATAGCTTGTCCTGACCGGCGATTACGACCTCTTCGCCAACCTTCAAGCCGTCAATCACTTGAACCTTTTCCCCAAATTCAATGCCGAGCTTTATCTCCCTCCGCTTCGCCCTGCCATGCTCAACAACAAACACATAGCTTTTGTTGCCGCCGCGCAATAGGCATGCCGAGGGTATGACAGTGGCACCCTTTATCTCCTCAACTATCACTCGCCCTCTTGCGAACGAACCCGGCATTATGAACTCGCCCAGCTTCCTCAGCCCAACACGCACAACAAATTTGCGCGTCGCCTCAACAGCCACAGGGACGACGCGCTCTATGTGCCCCTCAAACTCCCTCTCCGGGATGCTATCAATGCGCACCATCACTTTCATGCGACCGTTGGAGACGAACCTGTATTCCATTTCCGGCAGCTCCCCCTCAAAGTAAACCCGATCCATTGAGACCAATCGCATGAGTGGCATGCCCGGTGTGACTGTCTCACCAACATCAACCCTCTTCTCAGCCACATAACCGCTAACAGGTGCCCTTATCACCGTCTTTGAAAGCTGCGTCTCCAAGGTTTTGATTTGGGCATTTGCGCCATCAACTGCAGCCCTTGCTGCCTCAACTTGCTGCCTTGATATGCCGACGCGCAAGCTGCCAGCCTTGGCGAGTTCAACAAGCGCTTCGGCTTGCTTAACTGCAGCCATAGCTGCTTCAACTTGCTCTTTTAGCATCTGCTTTCGCCTCTCATTTTCCCTGGCAAGCTGCAGGGCTAATTCGGCGTTCTTGACCTGTATTCGTGCCGTCTCAACTTGCAATGCGCTTATCTGCTTGCGAGCCATGCTCACTTTTGCAAGGTTGTAGAGCGCCTCAGCTTCGGCGAGTTGTGCCCTTGCAATCTCAAGCTCGCGTCTTACGGTTGACTTCTTGACCTTGGCGGCTTCGGCAAGCTTAACTCCGGCTTCCGCTTGCCTAACTGCCTCTTCGGCTGCTCGTATGTCCTCTGGGCGAGTCCCCTCTTCAATGAGTGAAAGCGCCTGCTTCGCCGATTCGTAATTCGCCTTCGCCACTTCGTAAAGCTGCTTAGTGTGGTCAAGCTGTGACCTTGATACTGCGCCGCGCTCGTAAAGGAATTTCGTGCGCTCGTATTCAGCCTCCGCCAGATCAAAGTTCGCTTTTGCCTGTGCAACGGCTTGTCGTGCCTGTTCAACTTCCTGAGCCCTTGCACCCTTGCGAGCCTTTTCAAGCAAAGCCTTAGCGGAGCCAAGCTGAGCCTGTGCCTGTTGAATCTGCGCCTCAACTTGTTCATCAGTTGCTCCAACACCCTCTTCAGCCATAGCTAACCGCTCACGAGCCGCCTTCAATGCAGCTTCTGCGCGCCTTAGCTCTGTCTCGGCTTGCTCATCGGCAATCTTGGCTTGCTCCTCAACTTGCCTTAGGGCAGCCCTTGCGGCTTCCAAATTGGCTTGCGCCTGCTCAACAGTTATGCTCGTCTCTTTCGTCGCAAGCTCATACGCCAATTTAAGTTCACGGGCACGCGCCTTTGCTGCCGAAAGCTGTGCTTGAGCTGTTTCCAAGTCAGTGCCGACCTTCTTGCCTTCAAGCTCCTTTGCGAGCTTGAGCTGCTCATATTGAGCCCTCGCTGACTCATATGCGGCTTTGGCTTGTTCAAGTTGCGCACGAAGCGTTGAGTCGTCAAGCCGAATTAAAACGCTCCCCAAGTGAACGAAGTCGCCCTCCTTTGCCCCGATGAAGATGACCTTTCCGGCAATCTCGCTGCCGACATTGACATCGCCCTCTGACTTAATGCTCCCCGTTATCTCCATCTCCCTGCGAATGTCCTGACGGCTCGCGAGAACAACTTCAACTGGCACAGCGGTTTCCATCCCTTTGGCAGCCGACTCAGAGTGCATCTTTTGCGGCGCGGAATGATGCCTCATACGCCACATGCCAATCACGGAGATGAAAATCAAAGCCGCAACGAGGATGACATAGCTCGCACGCACAGTGCTGTTTGGCTTGCGGGCAAGAGCCATCTTCCTCACCCCTTGAAGCGCCCCTCAACTCACACCGTAAAAGGGACGCATTCTAAGAGCATCCCATATTGCATGTGCATCCGGCGCTTTTCATCTTCCCATCTCTTCACTTACTGCCCCAGCTCGGAAAGCACCCTCTCAACTGGCTTCCCAATGGCATATTCAAAATCTGCTACGGCGCGGTGGAGGTCGTGTAACGCCCTCACATAGTTTGTGCGAGCCCTTGTCAATGCTGCCTGTGCATCAAGCACCTCAACATTTGTTCCGACGCCAGCTTCATAGCGCAGCATTGCGATCCGGTAAGCTTCCTCGGCTCCATCAAGCACGGCTATGGCGGCTTTGAATCTCCACTGTGCCGAGCGCCAGTTCAATACCGCCTGACGCACCTCAAGCGCAATCTGGTTCTCAATGGAGGAAAGGATCTCCTTTGCGCTCTTCAATTCAGCCCTTGCTTGCTCAACTTGGGCATTCACCCTTCCGGAGTCAAATATCGGCGCTTGGATGATGAGCATCGCTGCTTTTGATTCGGCAGATGCAAAGCCAGTCCGCGTCTGCCTGCGGAAGGCTGTAGCGAGTGAGATTGATGGCATCCTCTCCGACTCGGCGAGTTTGACCTTTTGTTCGGCAAGCTCAACCGAGCGCATTGCGGCTTTCAAATCCGGTCGCTGTGCCTTTGCAATCTCAAGCGAGATTTCCTCAGCGTCCTCGCGAGCCAACTCCTCGGGCTGTTTCGGAGGCTCGGTCACTTTAACCAACTCCACCGGCGCATTAACATCCCTTGCAAGCAGTGTGTTGAATGCGGAGCGGGCTATCTCAAGGGCATTTTGCGCCCTCACAAGCTCATCGTGAGCTTGTGCCAATTCAGCCTCAACCCTTAGCACATCAAACTTCGCCACCCTCCCAGCTTCAAACATCAATCCGACGACGCGCCTCATCTCTTGGACTCGCTTTAAAGCCGCATCGGCAACCTCAACAAGGGCTTCGGCTTCAAGCACATCCAAGTATGCATGCCTGACGCGCTTTACAAGCTGCAGTGTGGTGTTTGCGTGCCCCAATTCAGCCGCGCTTGCAGCACATCTTGCGACCCTGTAAGCTGCTTCAAGTTTCCCGCCCGTGTAAACCGGTTGGACAAGTTGCAGGTTAAACTCGCGATAAGAATGCGGGATGACGGTTATCTCACCCGGTGCACCGCCGATAACTGGCGGGAGACGAAAGCTCACCTCGGGAGCTTGCTCTCGGTATGTAGCCGAGAAGTCAACTCTCGGATAAAACTGCGAGCGAGCAAGGTTCACGCCCTCCTGTGCAGCAGTCACCCTTGCAGCACTCGCAAGAATTTGCGGGTTGTGACGGAGGGCAATTTCTATAGCCTCACGAACTGTCATTTGAGCCAGCAAATGATCGGTTGACAACATCAAAGCGACAAGTGCCAGCGTTCTCGCGTTGAAATTCACAGTGCGACTCGCCTTACCCTCACGCTTCATCCCTACCTCCTCCTCAGCCGGTTGAGCTTGAGCGACTTAAGCGCTGTTTGAAGTGCATCTTTTTCAGCGCTTGTGCTCAGCGACGGCGCGAAGATGCGTTTGAAGTTCAGCCCAAATCTCCTCAAGCTTATCAGCCAGCATCAACACAACGCCTATCCCAGCTGGGTGCGAAAATACGAGGAGCTTATCCTTTGGCTTTATATTGCACTCACGCCTCAACTCAGCCGGCAAAACGATTTGCCCACGCCTGCCAACAGTGACTACGCCGCGAAAAAGCCGCTGCAGACGCGCTTGACCACCATGAGCAACCTTCTTTGCCGCTTTGCTCATTTGCATTCACCCCTCGCCAGCGCGAATTCCATCACGATACATTATGGCGTGTGTTTCGGAAATGTATGCAATGCATGAAAAATCGGAATTGGCAAAATCGCCATCCATGACATTCAAACTGCCACAGCAGTTCACCTGCGCTCTGTTTGGGCGATGCGCTATAGTGTCCGTTTGAGAGAGCCACGCCGCCTTAAATTGGGGGATACCAGCGGTGCAATTGTGAGGGGCTAAATGGGATGATGGTGCGCGACTTTGTGCGGGACCCTCTATACGGCGTCACATACATGCTTACACGGGTTCTGTTTCCCATGCTGTTTCGCTTTAGGGTGATCGGGCGCGGGAATGTCCCGTTAAATGGCGCTTTAATAGTGGCACCAACCCATAGAAGTTATGTTGACCCGATATTCGTCGGTGCCGCATTGCCGAGGCGTGCATTCTACATGGCTAAAGCCGAGGCGTTTGATGTGCCATTCATTGGGACACTCATGCGAATTTATCACGCCTTCCCGGTGCGAAGGGAAATTTTTGACAGGCATGCGATAAGGTTTGCCATGCACCTTTTGGAGCGCGGCGAGGCATTGGTCATGTTTCCGGAGGGCACACGCAACCCGCATCACGAGTTGCTCCAACCGAAGTTGGGCATTGCCTATTTGGCATTGCGGACTGCAGCGCCCGTTTTGCCGGTCGCACTTATGGGCACTGAAAAGGTGATGCCGATTGGTGAGGCAAAGCTGCGCTTAGCTCCAGTTGAGGTGCGCATCGGTGAGCCGTTGCACTTTGAGCCATTGAAGGGTGAGAAGCCATCAAAGGAGGCTTTAATCTCAGCTGCGGTTGAGATCATGTTTGCATTGAGCAAGCTCTCGGGACGACCCTTTAAACCGAAGGTGAGTGGGTGGTGAGGGCAAGTATGTGCTGGTTTAATCACGGCACTTTGCGCTGGCGGGCTGTTGCCCTCCTTTCTACCGTAGCGATGTTACGCATTGCCTACGCATCGGTGCTCATTGATGACTTTGAAAGGGAGCCATTGGAATGGGAATGCAGGGATGCGACACGGCGCGATGGGGCAAGTTTATGTGCCATATGGGCGGTGTCGCCCGGGTGTCCACAATCATATGGCAACAGGGCAGGTTTAATTGTGTTCTTTGCGGCGAAGGATTCGTGGGCATCAGTGAGCAAGCGCATTGATGGGGAGAAGTTGCGCAGGGCTGGTGCTGAAGGCATTTCGCTCTGGCTCTGTGGAGATGGGAGCTCAAGAGATGTCACGCTATCACTGGTGCTTAAGAGACGGATTGGAGTAACCTCAAGGTATAGCTTCAAACTGCCGCTCAGCTTTTCAAGGTGGCAGTGGATAGCGGTGCCGTTCAGCGAGTTTCAGAGCCCGGATGGCGTCATTGGGTATAGCGATGTGGGAAATATCGTCTCAATTGAGTTCAGGATG
This sequence comes from Candidatus Thermosaccharophagus tengchongensis, assembly GCA_032161105.2. Taxonomy (GTDB): domain Bacteria; phylum Armatimonadota; class Fervidibacteria; order Fervidibacterales; family Thermosaccharophagaceae; genus Thermosaccharophagus; species Thermosaccharophagus tengchongensis. Next base: position 2,203 of record JAVHTD010000039.1, on the reverse strand, counting down.
GATGGCTCGTGGGATAGTGCATTCATGCTCGTGGATGACATACAGGCATATGTTGGGCGAAAGAAAACGCAAACAGTTGAGGCAGCGGAGTTGGTCAAAGTTGAAGCCAAACCGGTTCAGGTCCTCGTTGAACCAAAAGCCATCATCGGCAAGGTGAGAGCGAGGGTTGGGACGAACTTGGATGGTGATGCGCTGGGGTTGCTCAGCAATAGCTTGGCAATTGAGCGCGTGCGGCAGCTCCAATTGGGCATCGGCAGGATTAAGACGACCGACTTGCTCGCTTGGTCTGAGTCAAGTGGTAGGTATGAATTGAGCCGTGATACACTTGAGCAGCTCATAAAGCTCGCAAAGGCATTGCGCATGCGACCGATGATTGCCATAGTTCCGACATCTGCGGAGCAGCTTGACAGGAGGGAATTTGCATCATTGGCTTCGGAACTGACCCGCCAATATGGCTTTAGGGACGATGTGGCAGCCATTGAGGTCAATTACTGCCATGCATACACATTGAGCGCCACGCCGGAATACGCCTTTGAGCGCCTAAAACAGGTTATTGAAGCGGCGGTTAAAGTCAGACCGAGGTGTTCAATTGGCGGGATTGGGCTTTTGGCGCCATGGTATGATTTAACCATGCACATGTTGCGCTTTGTGCGTCCGATGGACTTTTTCTCATTTCACTTCTTCGGGACGCATAACGCAAGCACATCTACAGAAGCACTAATGGAGGCTGCCTTGAAAGGCACAGCTGCGGACTTGCCGGGGCAAATCGCGCTCAATTCGCTCAGCGCCTTAATTAAGCAGCATTGGGGTGAGTTATGCGGTCTATACATCTCGGAGGCAAACCTGAACTCAATACGGACCGACTCGGGTGCTTCAAGGGATGAGCGAATATCTCGCCCCGAAGGGATGGCTTGGTGGATGGCTTTCCTTCAAACTGCGTCCATGAATGTTGATGAGGTCATGCAGTTCAAGTTGTGCGGCGATGGTTGGGGATTGCTCTCTGATGAGCTTATGCCAATGCCACCGTATTGGGCAGTGTGGATGTTCAACATCTTCAGTCCGAAGGGCGCAAGCGCTTGCAAGATCACATCTGATGATGCCACCATAAGCTGCACGGCTGTGCTCACTCAAACTGCGTTGAATGTGCTCATGGCAAATGTCTCCGGCAAGCCCAAACAAGTTGAGGTTAAAGTTGCGCAACCCTTTGTGCCAAATGTGAGCATGATAAGGGTGAGGAAGCTCTTGCCCGTTGGTGAGACTGTCAGTCAGCCAACTTACGAAGTATTGCCGCCGTCCTCAAGCGTGCAAGCGCTGCTCCCCGGATGGGCGATCTCGGTTGTCCAATTTGTCATGGTGAAGTGAGCCGCCAACAGCCTTATTGCAGAGTTACACAGTTGAACGTGGGGACAGATGTTAAGCCACTCGTAGGGGCGCATAAAATGCGCCCGAAAAAGCGGGCGTGTTTCACACGCCCCTACAATCCGACAATAATGGGTCATCTTCTGTAGGGGTGGCTTTAGACCCGAAGTTTCGGTTGGTCGCGACTAAAGCCGCTCCTACAATTGGGACGCCGAATGCGTAAGTCCCACTGAAATAGTGGGGCTTTGTGGTTGGCGTCTTCCTGCATCGGTGAAGGCAAATGTCTTCTTTGAGGCGATGAGGAAGTTGATGTAGTCAAGGTCATTGCACTTGGATGAGTTCATCAGCTATAGCCTCCTGTTGACGAGCAGGTCTTTGCGAGATTATGCCAAAGAGAGGTCTTTCAGGCAACTGCGTAACTCTTAGGTGGGAGAGTTTTTGCCCTTTGCAATTTGAAAATGGTTGCTCTCATCCCTTTGCATGGTCTTAGATGTTGGTTGCAATGATAGCATCGTCAAAGCCAAAAGGCTATGGCGCAATAAGTTTAATGTGGATTTGCAAAACTATGGTTTGAATGGGAGGGCTTTGAGAGTTGCATTATGTGATGGTTAAGGAGTGAGAAGCAGGGTTGGTTAAGGCTTTACAAGAGATGGTGGTTTTGTTGTCATTATGGTTGAAGTTGTTCAAAAGCACAAGGCTTATGGCTTTCGTGATCTTGACATCGCAAATGGAGTGTGCTATCAAATTTTGTAGCCGATGAAATCGTGGGAGGGGAACAAGGATGATGGAACTGAAGGGAGTAGTCCCACGAAAGAGGGGTTCTTTCTGTAAGGCTTTTGTATCT
>JAVHTD010000038.1:0-12328 GCA_032161105.2 Candidatus Thermosaccharophagus tengchongensis | reverse complement strand
GGGTCTCGCCCGCGATAACATTGCTCCGCCGTGAACTCCAACTCACGGAGCCGCTGAAACCAAAGCGAAAGATTTTCAGCAACTGGGTCAGTGCTCCACATGATGACTTGGTAGTTTTGGAGTGACGATTGGGCATGGGCATTATGCAAAGCAACTGCGAGTGGGAAAGCCAACAACCACAACGCACGCCAACCTTCACTGCACCATTTAGGCTTGCTCAGATGGCGCATTTTCCATATCACCACCAGTTGCTTTGGTCTTGATGGCTCAAGACGGCGCAAGTCACATTGCGAGTGAACTGCATTCATGCTATGATAGTAACGAAGCAACAACCAAATGACAATGGCACTTAATGGCGAGCTCAGTAACTGAATCATGGGCGATTGAGAGCGCAATTGAATTGTCTTACGATAAGGTCTTTCGCAGGGGGTGAAGCGAACCATGAGCGAGGTAAAGCGCGAGCGCCGCATCAGCAAGTATGGTTTGCCGATATTCATCGGTTGCCTCGGCTGTCTCGGAACTGTTGTGGCATTATTCGGGGCAATGCTTGCGCTGGCGCTGCTTGTGACTGCCGGCGTTGAAGGTGTAAGTGGCGTCGGTATCATTGGCGGCACAGTTGGGCTAATCAAAGCCGAGGGTGTAATCGTTGACGGAATTAGTGGTTACGGCACTGTCGGTTCTGAGTCAATTGTAAAGTTGCTTGAGAGGGCGCGCGAAGACCCATTCATAAAAGCCGTTGTCATCCGCATTAACAGCCCCGGTGGCAGCGCATCAGCTTCACAAGAAATCTATCAAGCCATCAAGGAGTTCAAGCGCTCCGGAAAGCCAATTGTCGTCTCCATGGGTGAAGTGGCAGCCTCTGGCGGGTTCTACATCGCCAGCGCTGCGGATGCGATATTTGCATCGCCGTCAACTCTAACCGGAAGCATAGGCGCTTTGATTGCCATCGTCAACTTGCGCCAGCTGATGCATAAGCTCGGCGTGGATGCCGAGACAATCGTGAGCGGTCCGTTTAAGGACACCGGTTCCCTTTTCCGGGAGCTGCGCCCAGAGGAACGCCAGCTGCTCAAGCAACTGATTGACGATGTGTATAACCAATTCTTGGAGGATGTAGCTGCTGGGCGCAACTTACCTGTGAGCAAAATAAAGCCATTTGCCGATGGACGCGTGCTCACCGGAAGACAGGCATGTAAGCTCAAGTTCGTTGATAAGCTCGGCGGATTGCAAGACGCCATCTCTTATGCAGCCGAAAGAGCCGGAATAAAGGGCAAGCCGAGGGTCAAGGAACTGCGTTACAGGAAAGGGCTGTGGGACATTTTGACAACCACATCATACCCGTCCGACTTCAGGAGTATGCTCTTGCTTGACTTACACTTATGCCCGACTTGGCTGTTGCGCAAGTTGGTGAGCGAGTTAGCAATTGAGCCAGCGCGAGTGAGGTGAGCTCGCTTGAGTGAGCCATTGCGTGATAATGTGGAGACGATTGAGAGCGCTCTCGGATTAAAGAGCGCATCACAACTCGCGTGGAGATGGCTACTTAGCGCCTTCAGGGACGCACTCAAGTTATCCGCATTCACACTTAACCCATGGCAGTGCGCTGAGACGCTTCTCCAAGCAGCCGATGAGAAGCCGCTGCTCGCATCAGCAGCGATGACTTGCCTTCAAGGCATAAGCTTCTGTGTAGCACTGCACATCATAGGTGAAGCCGGTGGTTGGGTGCCATCACCAATCATAAGGCGTTTGCCTAACTTGCCCTCCATCCTGCTGTATGCCGTCGTCTTTTACCCAGCCTATTGGTTTGTTCGCTCCGCAATCGTCAACTTGGCAGCTGAGCTTGTCGGTGCGCCACCGCGCGGGCTCAGCTTCATGTGCAGTTCCGCATGTGCATTCTCGCCCTTCATACTTTACCTGCCGATGGCGCTCATACTTCGCTTCACATCTCCGGAGTTGACGCCGGGTGCCGCATACTTTTGGGTTCTGTTTGTCCTGCTCACAGTTGGCTACACATGCTTGCTCCTCTACCTCTCGGTTCGCCAGACATACAAACTCAGCTCAGCCAAAGCCGTCATCGTGCTCCTTATCCCGGGAGTGGTCGCAATGGCTCTCGGGTTTATCTCATACCTCGCCGTAAGCGCCTGGATGATTGATTGAGTGCATGATGCGCTCAAGCTCACGAGCTGAATTCTCCCTAACGGCATCGTGCAGGCTATTTCCATGCGCATCCATTGTCACCACTGCAATGAAGTCCTTCACCCTCAACTTCCACATGGCTTCAACGAGACCAAACTCATCAAGCCACCAAACACCTTCAACATCTTCAACGCAGTCCGCATAAAGCTTCGCAGCACCACCTATGGCGTGAAGGTAAACGGCGCCAAAGCGCTTTAACGCTTCCTTAGTCTTCGCCCCCATCCCGCCTTTCCCGACCACAGCCCTTAGACCGTGTCTCTCAATCACGCTCGCCTGATATGGCTCGTGACGAATGCTCGTCGTAGGACCGGCTGCAAGCACAACCCATTTATCGCCCTTCCTCACCGCCATTGGACCACAGTGGTAAATCGCACAGCCGCGCAAGTCAACCGGGGCTTTAGATTGGTGAAGGCGCATGTGCACCATATCCCTGCCCGTGTAAATGACCCCGTTGAGCTTGACCACATCCCCAACTTTTAACCCCCTCACATCGCCCTCGGTGAGCGGTGTTGAAAGCTCCTTTACATCGCATGGGAGCGCAAACCCAACGCCCTCTCCAACGCGAGCCGGTTCGTAAAGCCAGCGGAGCAACTTCCCCGTATTCGCATCCACGACCACTCCCAACCGCCTGTATGCCCAACACATGTATGCAACCGAGACGAAGAATGATGCCGGGTGCCTGTGCAACTTGCCGACCTTGCACGAGAGCAAAGTGCGCGAGCCACCAAAGCCAAGCGCGCCTATGCCAAGCTTGTTCCCGAGGCGCACAACATCAAGCTCAATCCGGCGAAGCCGCGCATCCTCATTCTCATCGTCCAGTGACCTTAATAACTGGCGCTTTGCGCACTCATACCCGGATGCCCTATCACCGCCAACGCAAACGCCGATGAAGGCAGGGCTACACCCAAATCCCTGCGCCATGTAAAGCGCATGAAGAATGCATTTGAGTATGCCACTGGCATTCCGCTCCGCAAGCCCAAAGCCATCAAGTTCGCACGGGAGTGAATATTGCCTGCTTTGGTTTTCGCTCCCGGCACCCTTGAGCAACAAGCGCACCTCAATTTCATCAGCCTCAATTTCACCATCATCAAAGTGAATGAGTGGCACACCCAAGCCGATGTTGTTTGGTGAGCTTTCACCAGTTATGCTGTCAATGCAGTTTTGGCGGAGCAGCCCAATTGATGTGGCTTCTTCAACTGCGTATTTTATCCGGGCAATCAGTTCACTGCGCTTCGTCCCATTCGGACAACGGACATAGAAGGTCGGTATGCCTGTGTCCTCGCAAATTGGGGCACGGTGAATAGCCGCTGCAATTGCATTGGCACGCATCATGCTCAACGCAAGCTGCGAAAGAGCGTTTGAACACTCAGAATGGTATGCATCCTCAATCGCTTTGAAGACATCCTGCGGAAGCGTTGATGTGCATGCCTCAATGAGCTGCAAGATGGTCTCAGCAAAAGACCGCATCACCTTCACCCCACAAATCCACCTGCGGGAGAATTTAAGCCTCCGGCAAGGCACTGAGTCAGTGCCGTCAGTTTAGCATTCTGAGCTGCTTAATGCTACAGTATGCGTTAGGTTGATGACATGCAAACCGACGGGAAATAAAACGCACTGACGAGGTGGTGTGGATGAAAGCCGGAATTTACTTTGGCACTGTGCTCCCGGATGCAAGCCTGAACGAGCGCATGGAACTTGTTAAGAGAGCCGGCTACGATGGGATTGAAATACCGCAGCCGAACAGCGAGGATGAAGCAAGGCAAATTAAGGAGGTGGCGGATGAATGCGGGATTGAAATCCACAGCATCATGGGTGGCGTGCATTGGCAGTTCCCGCTGTCATCGCCGAATGAGGAAACGAGGAGAAAAGGAATTGAGGGCATTGAGAGGGCACTACACTTGGCTTCAATTGTTGGCGCAGGAGCCGTGCTCGTTGTTCCCGGCGTCGTGAACGAGCACACCGATTACAAAACAGCTTGGGAGATATCAATGAAGTCGCTCAAGCATTTGCGCGAGGTGGCGAGAAGAGAGGGTGTGCTCATGCTCATTGAGAATGTGTGGAATCGCTTCCTTCTGTCGCCGATTGAATTTTGCCAGTTTGTTGATGAGCTGAATGAGGGCAATGGCTATGTTGGCGCATACTTTGATGTGGGCAACATACTCATAATCGGCTACCCGGAGCAATGGATACGGATGCTCGGCAAAAGGATAAAGAGGGTTCACATTAAAGACTTTGACCTGAGGAGGCGTGAGTTCGTTTGGCTGTTTGAGGGCGATGTCAACTGGCGCGCTGTCCATGAGGCGCTCGTTGAAATCGGCTACGATGGCTACCTGACGGCTGAGCTCCCACCGTATCGGACTGCCGCCGACCAATTCGTCATAGACACAGCGCATCACATAAGGCGCATAATTGAGGGCAAGGTTTGAGTGTAAAAGCGCACAATGCTGGGTGATTGATGTGAACAAGGTGCATGACATCATCTGGGCGCCATGGAGGATGCAGTATATCATGACGGCAACATCGGAAACAAAAAGCGTGTGCATCTTCTGCGACAAGCCCATTGAGGGAAGGGATGCCGAAAACTACATCATAGCGAGGCTCAAGCACTCATTCATCATGCTCAACATTTACCCATACAACAACGGGCATCTTATGGTTGTGCCGTATAGGCATGTTGGATGGCTGTCGCAGTTGAGCCATGATGAGCTTCACGAGCTAATGTATGCTGTGCGCCTTTGCGAAGAAGCGTTAAGTGAAGTGCTGCGTCCGGATGGCTTCAACATAGGTCTGAACTTGGGGCGGGTTGCAGGCGCGGGCATTGACCAGCACTTGCACATACACATCGTGCCAAGATGGAGCGGTGACACAAACTTTATGCCGGTCATCGCAAACACTAAAGTGATACCAGAGCTGCTTGAGCAAACATATGCAAAGCTGCGCCCATGGTTTGAAGCCAGAGGGATGTAAAGCGAGTCAGCAAAAGCTTTCGTCCCAACTGAGCTTAAGTGCACCGTCACGATTGGAAACGGGTATGCCTTTCACACCGTCAAAATATGTGGCTGGCATTCTCCTCAGGCGCTAAAATTGCAAATGGCGTTTGAGTGAGTCCCCTCATAGTGTGAAGTTTAAGGGGTGAAAAAACCATGAAGGAGCTACACGGCAAGCTGATGAAGTATTTCATCTCAGCTGCCGCACTGCTGTTGCTTCACGGGCTGCTCTTCGCTCAAGGCGGCGTTGAGTTCGTCTTCCCGCAAGACGGCACAACTGTGCATGAGAAGTTCAAGATTGTGTTGCGCAAAGCCAATCCGACTGGATATGTCGCCCTTTGGCTTGACGGGCAATTCCTCACAGCCATTGGGGCGCCATTTGAGCACGAAATTGATCCCGATGCGATGAAACTCAAGGATGGAGAACATGAACTTCGCGCTGAGGCGAGGGATGGTGACGGAAACTATGCCGGCTCAGCCACTGTTAGGTTCAGGTTAATCCGCCAAGCACAATTGGAAGTGCCCCCTGAAGGCTTGATACTTTCATTCAAGTTCCGCCCCGGAGAAGTTTGGTTCTACACCGTTAAGGCTGGCTCAAAGGCTAAGGGAAAAATCCCAAAGAGGGCACGCACTGAGGATTTGCCATTCCTTGAGCACCGCCTAACGCTGCGTTGGAATCAAATGGTGCAAGGCATATCGCCGGACAGATATTACCAAGTTAGCCGTGAAGTTGAGGATGGGCGGATTTGGTTTCTTGCGCCAGCTGGCACTGCAGGCGTCGGAATGATGGGTGGTGCAATGGGTGGCGAAGGTGGTCCGGCAACTTCAGGCACTCAGATGTTCCAAGTTGTTTCACTGCCGCTCCAACCGATGCGCAGGATGATGCTCGCCTCAATGAAATCAAACGGGCACATCTTTACGAACGATGACATAGACCCACTGCTCGCGTTCGCCACAGCCGGAGTTGACATTGAGTTTCCAGATGACCCACTCAGAATCGGCGCCACATGGGAAGCGCCAATAGCCATCCGCCCAGAGCTGTTCTTCCTCAGCGTCATACACAGGCCGGAGAAACGCTCCCCCCAGACGGAAGCCGTCATTGGGACAATACGGGGCGATGTCAAGCACTCGCTTGCTGCATTTGAGTGGCAGATGGGAAAGCCGTGCGCAAAGATAGTGACAAGTTATGAGCTTGACATCCGCTTCAAGCTTGCATATCTGCAGGCTCGTTACTCATCAGTTAGTGCCGCAAGCGGGGTTGGTGGTGAGGCAGGAGCATATGGTGGGATCGGAGCGACCGGAATGCCAATGGGAGCTCCGATGGGTGGCATGCCCGGACTTGGTGGTGCAATGCCATCAGCACCACTGTTTGGGCTTGGTGGGGCAGCTGGTGGCTTTGGAGGGCTCGCAGGTGGAACGATGGCTGGCGCATTCGGCACAATGGGGATTATGGGCGCCCAGAAACTCCCCGAGGAGCTCAAAGGGTCAGGAAAGGGGACGCGTGTAATCTACTTTGATGTGAGAGACGGGCGCATCATAAGCTCACGAGAGGAGGTTGAGTTGATATTCAACACTGACACAGTGGTGCTGTCTATGCTTGTGCCGCAGATGCAGACTGCAACGCAAGCTGGCATCGGCGGCGGAATCCTCGGAATGGTGAGCGCCATTGGGCAAGCGTATGCTGGCATGCTCGGTGCAGCGATGGAGGGCGGTGAGCCATTTGGCGCATTGCAGCCTATGAGCATGACTGGTGGGATTGCATCAATGCTCGGGACACAGGCACAGCAGAAGCCAGTCCCAGTTCAATTGACTTACACGGTGCGCATTGACACCACATTTGATAGTGCACGCAACCGCAGGGATTGGATACCAGCCGGGCTAAGGGAATTGATTGAGCAACAGTGAGCCAAACGCTTAACGCCGCAACCCTATGGCAATTTGGATCCGGTGAGCGAAAGCGTAATTCAACCGCGCAGGAGTGGGCATAGTTGAATGGCTAAGGTGAAATGGCTTGGGCATGCGTGCTTCCTCATAACCTCATACAATGGCAACATCATCATTGACCCATTCATCAAGGGCAATCCACAATGCCCGATAAGCATTGAGCAGCTTCCAAGGCTTTCCGCCATCTTGGTGACGCATGGGCATGGAGACCATCTCGGAGACGCAATTGAGCTATGCGAGGGGCACGATGCGCTGCTCATCTCCACATATGAACTTTGCGTCTACTGTCAAACGATGGGCGTCCAAAAAGTTTACCCGATGCACATCGGCGGTGCAGCGAAGTTCCCGTTTGGCACTGTCAAGCTAACACCTGCACTGCACGGCTCCGCCATCACGCATCCAAACATCATTTACACTGGTGAGGCTTGCGGGTTCATTGTGACCATTGATGGCTCAACGATTTACCATGCGGGTGACACGGCGCTCTTTGGCGACATGAAGCTAATCGGTGAGCGAAACAGCATTGACTGCGCAATGCTGCCAATCGGAGATAACTTCACCATGGGCATTGATGACGCAGTTGAAGCAGCGATAATGCTTAACCCCAAGATTGTAGTTCCGATGCACTATGATACATTTCCCGTCATCAAGGCGAACCCAAACGAGTTTGCGCGCAAGCTCAGAGAGCTCAATGAGACCATAGACTGCCGAATACTCAAGCCCGGAGAGGAAGTTGAAATTTGAGCGGCAAAGATGAGGGAAGGCTCCATCATCAGGATACGCATCCGATGGCTCCTTTTGCGGCTGCTCATTGCAACTGTGCTGCTTTGGATCATCGGCGATGTCCTGTGGGTGGTGCTCTCCTTCCGTCCGCCAAGATTCGCGCTGACGCGGTTCCCATCCGACTTCGGTCTTCAGTATGAGGATATTGAATTCGCTGCCGCAGATGGCGTGCGCATAGCCGGTTGGTTCATTCCGGCGAGCAAAACGAACGACACACATTGCACTGTGCTTGTATGCCATGGCTACCCCGGGACACGATCAAGGTTCATTGATGTTGTTCCGGCACTTCATCGTGGCGGCTTTTCCGTGCTCATGTTTGACTTCAGGGGCAACGGTGAAAGCGACGGCAAGCCAACCATTGGATGGGCTGAGGTTAATGATGTTGAGGGCGCAATAAAATGGCTGCATGAGAATAAGCCAAAGGCATGCCTTGGGATTGGCATCATTGGTTTCTCAATGGGCGGTGCAGTGGCTATAATGGCAGCGGCAAAGAATGAGGCATTAAAAGCCGTCATATCGGATAGCGCATATGCTTCCCTTGATAGACCGGCGAGGTTAACTTTAAAGCGTGCATTCGGACCGCTGGCGCCAGTTCTCGGGATTCCGGCATGGGTGACATTCCGAATCATGCTCAAGGTGAATCCAAAGGATGTGGCACCATATCGTGTCATTGACCGAATATCGCCAAGGGCTGTGTTCATCATCCATGGGGCTGCCGACAACAAAGTCGGCATTGAAGATGCATTGCTACTTTATCGGCATGCAAAGCAGCCAAAGGAGCTGTGGATAGGAGATGGCGTTGGGCATGTCAAAATGTTCGCGGCTCACCAACGGGAGTATGAAGAGCGCATGGTGGTGTTCTTTAAGCGCCACCTTCTGCAGAAGGAGCAAAAAGGAGGGTGATGAGGATGGCGGGCATGCAGTTTGCGGTTAAGCGGTCGCTGTATGCATTATGCATGCTGCTTGTTATAGCCACACCTAAGACGCCATTCGCCGAAGTCTTCAGGTTGAAGTATCAGCCGGGCGAGACGCTCAAATATGTCATCAAAGCAAGCGGTGTAGTTCAAATGCAGACCGGCGGGCTTGCACCGGAAATGAAGATGCCAATGCAAATGGACTTCACAGCGACGCAGCGCGTTCTAAAAGTTGACAAGGCTGGCAACTACATCGTGCGAATGAACATCGTCGGGCAAGCTCAGGTGACAACGCCTCAAGGGACCGCCGAAACAGTGAAGCTGCCGGAAAGCGAAGTTGAGATGGTTGTAACTCCGACTGGTAAGACATTGAGCTATAAGGTGCTCAAGCCGGAGAATCTGCCGGGAGCCACCTATGAAGGGAAGCTCCCAATTGATGTAAGCGCATTTGCCGGTGCTGCCGTCGGCTTCCCGGATGGCGATGTGAATGTTGGCGACACATGGGATTTTAAGACGGATGTGAAAGTGAGCGAGACAAAGAGCATCACGCTGAGCGGCACGGGTAAGTTTGTCGGGTATGAGGAGAAGGGCAAGTTCAAATGCGCTGTGATTGAGCTTGAGCAATCAAGCCCGAGCATGACAGCATTGATGTTTTCGCAGATGGGGCTTGAGGGCGCAAGCGGGACGGCAAAGCTCAGGGTAAAAACATGGTTCTCGGTTGAATTGGGTCGCACCATCTACCAAGAGGGACGGTATGATGATGTGATGACGATGCCGCTTGAGCTGCCCGGAGGGGAGGTCAAATTAACATCGGCAACTGCTGTTAACTTTGCCGTTGGACTCGTTGAGCAGCGGTGAAGCGCTTACAGCCAAGCAAATTGAAAATGCCGTTCAACACATGGAACAAGCATCTCGCTGAAGATGGACTGCGTCGGCTTGCTCTACAGCTCCCCAACAGGCTAAGGCGATGACGCAAAGGGCGAGGGGTTGCTGCGACAAATGATTGCCGCCATCGTTCTCGCCGCCGGACAATCCACGAGGATGGGCAGCTGCAAGCTCCTTCTCCCATTCGGCGAGCTGACCATCCTTGAGACGGTCGTGAAGAATGCCACCTCATCACTTGCCGATAGCGTCATAGTCGTCATCGCGCCCGGGTTGCCAAAGGAACTGGTTGAGCGGCTCATCAAAATGGGCTCAATCGTAGCTGTAAATGAAATGCAGCAATCGCAGATGATTGATTCGCTTCGCATAGCTCTGACAAAGCTCCGTGAGTGCGCCAGCGACATTGAATCCTTCATAGTCATGCTCGCCGACCAACCCGCAATCGGGCATGAAATAGTTGACGCACTAATCGCAGCGCATAGGCAAACCGGCTCTGGAATTGTCATACCGACATTTGCTGGCAGGCGTGGTCATCCAGTCCTTTTGAGCGGAAGATACATTGACGAGCTCATTTCATATCACGGCAGGCACGGATTGCGCTCGTTTATCTCGGAGCATTCAAGCGATGTGTTTGAGCTTCCGGTTGATACGGATGCGATACTGCGCGACATAGACACGAAGGAGGACTACGAGCGCGAGCTGCGCATCTTCATGGAACCACGAAATGCCCACAAGCGCAATTGATGGCAGCGCGGCTACGACACAGCGCACCACAAGTCAACTCCGATGGGACTTCGCCCACAAAAGTTTGTCTAAGAGTTTGAGACGCAGTTACCGTGCCATATTACATCTGGCATTCTGACGAGTGAGCGCCTGAATCAATCGGCGATGCGATTGCATCCTCAGCTTTACATCAAACCACCAAAAGCTGCACACAGGAGGGAGTGGGAAAATGGCGGGGAGGTTGATTGTGAGCATATCCGGGGTGCGCGGCATCGTTGGGGAAACGCTCACTTCGGATGTAGCACTAAGGTGGGCAACGGCATATGGAGTGATGCTCAAATCCAAAAAGGAGAGCATCACGGTCGCCATAGGCACAGACACTCGCCCATCTGGGACGATGTTCAAACACGCTGTGCTTGCTGGACTGTTGTCGGCTGGATGCAACGCAGTTGACCTTGGCATCGTCCCAACGCCCACACTGCAACTTTACATCCGTGAACATACCGACGGTGGCATCGGGATTACGGCATCTCACAATCCGGAGGAATGGAATGCGCTCAAGTTTTTTGGGGCGAACGGAATGTATGTTGACCAAGATTGTATCAATGAGCTTGTGCGGCTTGTTGAATCTGGCTCATTCATACAAGCCGATTGGAGCGGGGTTGGAAAGCATTGGATGGATGAGGCAACAAGAATGCATGTTGAAAGGATTGTGAGCCTCGTTGATGCCGATGAGATACGCAGGCGCAAGTTTAAAGTGGCGATTGATTGCGTGAATGGTGCGGCATCAACCGTCGCCATACCGTTGCTTAAGTGCCTTGGATGTGACATTGTTCCCTTGAACTGCAACCTTGATGGGAAGTTCACCCGTCAGCCTGAGCCAACACGAGAAAGCCTGAAGGAACTCGCAGCGGTTGTCCGTGATAGCGGCGCTGATGTGGGCTTTGGATTTGACGCCGATGCTGATAGGGTCGTCATCGTTGCCGATGGCGGCATGCCATTGAGTGAGGAAATGACACTCTGCATAGCGACTGAACATGTGCTGAGCATGCGCAAGGGAATCGTAGTCACCAACATTTCAACGACCATGGCAGTTGATGACATAGCGAGAGCTCACGGGTGTGAAGTGGTGCGCACGCCAGTGGGCGATTTGAATGTGAGTGCCAAATTGATGGAAGTCAATGGCGTGATCGGCGGCGAAGGCAATGGAGGCGTCATCCATCCGCAACTGCAATATGCGAGGGATGGACTGTGCGGGATGGCGCTCGTCCTTGAATTCATGGCGCTGAGGGGAGAACCACTAAGTCAACTCGTGGCGAAGCTCCCACAGTATTGCATGATCAAGCGCAAGTTGAAATGCGCTCATGTTATGGGAGCAGACGAGCTCAAGCACCGCATGGGGCAGCTAATCCAAACTGCCGATCAGGTTGAGGATGCAGACGGCGTCAAACTGATCTGGCACTCACCGCGTTGTTGGGTGCACCTGAGACGCTCTGCGACCGAGGACTTGATGCGCATCATAGCCGAAGCCGAAGATGAGCACAAGGCGAAAGAGCTGTGCGACATTGCTGAGAGGATGCTCCTTGCGTGAACTCACCCCCTCCGCCAAAAGAACAGAGCATGCAAAGTGAATTTTACAACCGCAAGAAGCGCGCTACGATTATGCGCCGAGTAACTGTATCATGCTCAGCTCAAATCCATCCACGAGGGGTGATGCAAAGTGAAACGCAAAAGCAGCGTGATGCACAGGCTGTTGTCATCCATTGCTTGCGGTCACGGCTTCACTTTGATTGAGCTTCTGGTCGTGATCGCGATCATAGCCATTCTGGCGGCGATACTGTTTCCGGTGTTTGCGAAGGCTCGTGAGTCGGCAAGAAAAGCCTCATGCGCAAACAACTTGAAACA
>JAVHTD010000037.1:0-16188 GCA_032161105.2 Candidatus Thermosaccharophagus tengchongensis | reverse complement strand
GTCGTTGTGGTTTGCAATTTCACGCCCGTCGTTCGGCACGACTATCGTATCGGCGTTCCATTCGGTGGAGTCTGGAAGGAAGTTCTCAATACTGACTGGCAGCGATATGGAGGGACAAGGGACGAGGAGCATGGGACGGAGGTATTGGCGGAAGAGTTGCCTTGGCAAAACCGACCTTTTTCGGTTCGGTTGAATTTGCCACCATTGGCGGTAGTTTACTTGAAGCCCGGCGGCGATTTCGGAAAATGGCGATAAAATTTGGCATATACTTCAAAAAATCTATTGCGCCATTAAAGGTTTTGCCCTTAGCAACCATAAGCTGTTTGCTGTGGCGATGAGTGAGGTGCCCATGTCAGCAGCTACTGCCATCCACAGCGTGGCAAAGCCAGCGATGGCAAGCAACACAAAGAGTGCCTTCATGAGGATTGAAAAGGCTGCGTTGAAATGGACAATTTTCACGGCTTTTTTGCTGAGGTGAATTGTGAATGGTATCTTCTCAAGTTCGTCGCCCATCAGCGCCACATGTGCAGCTTCAAGGGCAATATCGGTTCCAACAGCCCCCATCGCTATGCCGACAGTTGCAGCTGCGATTGCTGGAGCATCGTTGATGCCGTCTCCCACCATAATAGTGCCACCGTATTCATCGGTGAGCTTTCGTATTATCCCGACCTTGTCTTCGGGCATTAACTCAGCCCTCACATCATCAATGCTGAGCTTTGCCGCGACGGCTTTCGCCACAACGGCACTGTCACCGGTCAGCATTATGACCCGTTTGTTGCAATGTCTGCGCAAGTGCTCAATGACTGATGCTGCATCGCTTCGCAGCGTATCAGAGAGGGCGATGATGCCACACACATGTTCCCGTGTGCCGAGCAGGACTGTTGACTTACCCTCCGAATTGAGCTCCTCAATGATTCTTGCAACCTCGTCAATTGGAACATTGTGTTGCCTCAGCAGTTCAATTTGTCCAACAAAGTATTCGGCGCCATCAATTTTCCCGATAACGCCGAGCCCATGCACGGCTTTGAATTCGCTCATTCGCTTTATGTTGAGCGAGCGCCTTTTAGCCTCCTTTACAATTGCTTGTGCCAGTGGATGCTTGCTCATTGACTCAAGCGCCCCGGCGATGCTCAGAACCTCCTCTTCAGTATGGTCGTTCATCGGGATGACATTCGTCACCTGTGGTTCACCGGTTGTCAGCGTGCCCGTCTTATCAAAGGCTACAACTTTGATGCCCGCCAACTGCTCAACATAAATCCCGCCCTTTATGAGCACACCATTCTTTGCGGCTGCGGTGAGCGAGCACACTATCGCAACCGGGGTTGATATCACGAGCGCACACGGGCATGAAATGACGAGCAAAGTGAGCGCCCTATAAAGCCAAGTCTCAAATGCGCCATAGCCAAATGCCGCCGGAAGAATAGCAATGCAAGCTGCCATCGCAATTACGGTTGGTGTATAGTAGCTGGCGAACTTGTCCACAAACTTCTCTACAGTTGAGCGGCGAGATTCGGCTTGCTCAACGAGCTTGACCATGCGAGCTATTGTGCTTTCGGAAGCTGTGTGAGTTGCCCTGATTTGAATTGCACCGTCAACATTTATGCTGCCGGCGAAGACTTTGCTTCCAACAGTTTTTATCACCGGGGCATGTTCGCCCGTTATTGGCGCTTGGTTTACATTGGCTTGTCCGCTTATGACGATGCCGTCAATTGGTATGCGCTCACCCGGCTTAACGACGACGATGTCACCGACATGCACATCATCCACATTGACCCTTACTTCCTCGCCGTCGCGTTTGACCGTTGCCTCATTCGGGGCGAGCTTAAGTAGCTGGTGCAGTGCATCCCTTGCGCGCTGTGCGCTCATCTCTTCAAGCAGCTCAGCAACCACAAAGAGAAAGAGCACAACTGCTGCCTCTGAGAACTCGCCTATGGCAATTGCGCCAACGGCGGCAACGGTCATCAATGCCTGAACATTAAAGCGCAACCTTAAAACAGCCCTTGCAGCCTCAATTGCAATTGGTGCACCGCAGATGAGCGTTGCAGTTATGAGTGCCCACATGAAGAGCGCTTCATCCAACCTAAGCAGCTTTATGGTGAATGCGATGAGCAGCAATACCCCAGAAACAGCGATCCTGATTATCGCTGCCACGACTGCGCCGTGCCTGCATGGCGCACCACAGCTGCATTTTAGCGATCGGAACTTATACATCCCCTTCTTGGGGCACCTCCGCACGATGCTGCGAGCTTCCTACGGGGTGGTCGGCAGGTCTCCATCGCCGAGTCCGGAGAAATCGTGTCTGCCCATAAGTGCCCTTGCAATTGTCATTCTATCAGCGTAGTTGAGGTCGCCACCAGCCGGTATGCCCATTGCCAGTTGCGATATCCTTATGCCATACGGTCTCAAAAGATTGGCTATGTAGTGTGCCGTTGCATCACCTTCAACGGTTGGGTTGAGTGCGAGAATAATCTCCCGTATGGGCTCGCTCTTAAGCCGCTCTACAAGTTCGCTTATGCGCAGGTCTTCGGGTCCAATTCCATCAAGCGGTGATATGACGCCGTGAAGCACATGGTAGAGACCTTTGTATGCGCCTGAGCTCTCAATAGCCATCAAGTCAAGCGGGTCTGCAACGACGCAAATTGTGGACTGCTCCCTGTTCTCATCCCTGCATATTGGGCAAAGCTCCTCCTCGGAGAAGTTGAAGCAGCGCCTGCATGTCGTTATGCGCTCCTTGACATCAATGATCGCCTTTGCAAGTGAGAGTATTTCCTCCTTCGGGCGTGAGAGGATGTAGAATGCCAACCTCTGTGCCGTCTTGGGACCAACGCCCGGAAGCTTCTCTAACTCTTGCATGAGCCTTGCGAGCGTCGGCGTCAGCTCCATCGCGCATCACCGAGCTTAATGGATGTTTAGCTCGCTTTGAGCGGGTGGACATTAAGCAAAGAGTTTATCAATGGGAAGGTTGATTGGCATTCCGAGTTCGGCGAGCAATGAGCGCCACTTCTCCGCCGATGCCTCTTGAGCCTTTGCCAATGCGTCACGGACTGCAACAAGCACAAGGTCTTCAACGAGCTCAATCTCCTCAGGCTTGAGCAACTCTGGCGAAATCTTAATCTCAAGCAATTCGCCGGCGCCGGATGCAACGGCTTTGACAGCGCCACCTCCGGCTATGCCCTCAACTCTCATCTCGTCAAGTTCCTTTTGCAGCGATGTCACGCGCTCTTGAAGGTGCATCGCCTTCTTCATCAGGAGCTGCTGGAGCAGGTTGCGCATGATTTTGATCCCTCCCACTCAGTTTAACTTTCCGCAAACACGCAGGGCTGTTTTTCACTCCGCGATCACTTCCGAGTGCGGGAAGATCCTGAAGAGCATCCTCATAGTGCTGTCCAGCTTGCTCTCTGAGCCTGTGCTGCCTTCGTCACTTGCTTCAGTTTCATTCTCCGCTTCAACAAGCTGCGCCTGTTCGCTGGCGGCGTCTTCGGGCGTCTGTTCACTTAATTGCAGCAGGTCCAAGTTAGCCAATTGACTTGTGCCTCTCGGTTCAATGAAACTTGTGCCCTTGAGCGATTTAAATGTGCTCTCGGTCAAACGCTTCATTTGCTCCGCTTGCTCAGAGAGCACAAACCTTATTGAGCAAGCCCTTGAGAGCAATTTTGATGCTGCTTCCTCAACCGCCCTTCTCCTCTCCGGGTCTTCCATATACTCCTTTTGGAATGGGTGCGAAAGGGCAACGATGAGCGTGTCACCATCCACTCGCAGAAGTTCGCTGTCCTGAATTAGAGCGAATGTCGTCAGCTTACGGCTGCGCAGCATCTCAAGCACATTTCTCCAGAGAAGCTTCACATCGCTGCCATCGTCGGCATCATTTTCTGGCGCATCCTTTCCATCCGCGCTCATACTGCTATTCGCAACGCTGCGAGCGGCGTCGCCTTCAAACGCCTCGTCAGCGCTTGCCGCGTAAGCTGATGCGAGACTGGTATCACATGCAGGTTGCTGTGCGGTGACTTGCTCTACGGCTCCCATGGTTTTGGCGGCTGCCTTTTGTGCTTCAATCACGGTTCGCAGCAAGCCTATGTCAAGAGCGAGGTGAGGGTCGCTGCTCAGGCGCATCTCCCTTTCGGTCTCGGACAGGCATTCAACGATGCGTATAAGTTGCTCCTGCGAGAGCTTCTCACAAAGCACCCTCATAGTCTCAGCGCGCTCATCATCGCTCCCGTCTGATTCCGTCTTGCCCACATGCATGGCGAGCAACTCGCGCCCGAATGCCATTAAGTCTTTTACGAGTTGGAAGATGTCCTTCCCCTCGTTTATGGCGCTCCTAACTAACCTCCAACATGAACTCACATCGCCATCGGCAATTGATGACATGAGCCCATAGAGCAGCTCCTCGCTAACCATCCCAAGCAATGCCCTGACAGCTGCAGAGTCAACCCTTTCCTCGTCTGTAAGCAGCAGCTGTTCAAGCATGCTCAGGGCATCCCTCAGCGAACCGCTTGCAGCCTTCGCAATCAATTCCAGTGCATCCTTTGTCACCGTTGTTTTCACATTGCCGGCTTGCCGTTCGCTTTCAAGTATCTGCTCCATTCGCTCTACAATGAGCATCGGCGGTATCGGGCGGAAGTCAAACCTTTGGCAGCGTGATTGTATCGTTGGCGGTATCTTGTGAGGGTCTGTTGTGGCGAGCACGAATACGACATGCGCTGGTGGCTCCTCAAGCGTTTTGAGGAGGGCATTGAATGACGAGGCTGAGAGCATGTGCGCTTCGTCAATGATGAAAACTCGGTAGCGCAGTTGTGCCGGCATGAATGCCACTCGGCTCACAATCAATTCCCTTATTTGCTCCACTTTGGTGTGAGATGCAGCATCAAGCTCAATCACATCCATTGAGCTGCCATGCTGTATTGCCAAACAGGCTTCGCATTCACAGCATGGTCTTTCTGTCGGACCGTTGATGCAATTGAGCGCCTTTGCGAGCAGCCTTGCAACAGTTGTTTTGCCCGTGCCACGCTGCCCGGCGAACAGGTAAGCGTGTGAAAAACGCCTCAACCTGAGGGCGTTGGTCAAAGCCTTCACAACATGGGGTTGTCCAACGACCTCATCAAAAGTCTTCGGGCGATAGCGCCTGTATAAAGTTTCGTATGGCATAGTGCGCCCCCTCCCGCACACCCTCCGAGTGGTGCCAATGAGCACAACGGAGTTAAAACGCATAAGTGCATCCAACATTATAATCGCATCACGCGTTTCGGTTAAGCGAGCATCGCCAAAGCTGTGCCTTAAGTTGGGCAGGTTCGCAAGGTTGCATTGGAGCCGTAATTGGCGTCTCATTGTTCGGGCATCGGAAAGCGCAGGCATGCAGCTTGCGGTGCGTTGAGCAATGTCGTATGCTTTGACTTGATGCTGAAGCTCTCAACGCCATTTGCGGTTGCGCTGCGACCTTGTAAGAGAGTTATCGCATCAGCTCTTGAAAAGCTGTGCTCACAGTGGGGTGGACTGCTCTATGAGTTGCAAGGAAACTGGATGTGCCATTACAGCCGCTGTTCTCCTGCTCCTCATAGGTTCATCTTGTCCCGATGTTGAGTGGGTTAGTTCCCTTAAGGAGGCGCTTTCAAGTGGCGCAAAGCTTCGCCGTATAGTTGCCGTGTTCATCTACGATGCCAACTGCAAAGGATGCCTTGAGAGCAAGGCGCTCATGTTCTCCCCGGAGGAGGTGCAGCGGTTGATGCGCCAATTCGTTTGCGCCCTGTTGGATTTGAACGATGGCGATGGGAAGGCGCTATGGAAACGCTATGTCGCCGGGAGAAGCGATGTCCTTCCGGCGCTCCTGTTTTTCTCAAGCGATGGTGAGTTGATTGACCTTGCCACGGGTTACATTCCTAAGGAGCCACTGACAGAGCTGTTGAAGCAGGTTCTCAGCGGCGTCACACTCGGTGATATCCTCGGGCGTGCCCAAAGCAATCCGAAGGATGTTAATGCCGCGTATCAAGCTGCAGTTGCCCTCATTGAGCGCGATCAGCTTGAGTTGGCTATGCCGTTCGTTGAGAGGGTGATGAAGCTGACGAAGGGGAAGGGAAAATATGCGTCGGCGCTCAATTTGCATCTCGGCACGAGGTATGCATATCGTGGGCAAGTGGAGCTCGCAAAGAAGCATCTCTCAATAGCTGCATCGCAGCGCGGCGATGCATCTGTTGCTGAAGAGGCGCAGTTTCAACTCGCCGTAGTTCACTACTCGGCAAATGAGCTCAGGGAGGCTGCAAGGGTTTGTGAGCGCCTCATCAAAACGGCTAAGCGGAGGGAATTGGTCCAGCTCGCCACGAGCATGTTGCAAGTGATCAATGAACAGCTCAGGAAGCCGAAGTAGCGCTTTGTTGTGGCTACCATGGTGGCGTTAACTAACCATGTGGTTTTGCATCCATGCCAACATGCGCATCAAGGGATTTCACCATGCCATTCATCCTCAGGAAGGCGAGATGGCTTTGGGGGCGAATCATCAGAGCCGTTCATCTGCTTGCCTGTTGGATTCGCAAGATGAGCGATGAGCGAGTTGCAGCATTGTTGCTTATGACGAGCGTTGGCTTATCGCCATCGCAAAGTATGGTTGCATTTATGGCATGCCTTGCCCGTAGCGATTTTGATGGCAATCCGACTGAGGCGCTTAAGTCCAGGCTCATCAGGGTGGCGGCATCATCAATCGCTATTGGGCGAATGCGCAAGCTGCCATTGAGGCGCGGCTCGTTCATCGTGGAGCTCCGTGTGGTTTCCCAATTCAGTGTGGTCACTTGGTCAATTGAGACATCGCATTCATCGGTGCGCAACATGCGCACCGAACTCAGCCCCAGTGTATTTGAAGCTTGAATGATGTCTTGTGGGAGGGAGCTCTCGGGTTGTGCATCATCTGATGTTGCAAGGTAGGTCTTTACTATCACCCTGCGCTTTATCGTTTTCAAATTCCTCTGGCTGTCCTCGCTTCGGCTCAGCTGTGGTGCTTCGTCAAGCGCCTTGATTAGCTCCCTTATGCGCGCCTGCCCAACGCCGGTGAGGACCTCTTGAGGACCTGTTACAACGAGCTTGTCGCCAGACGGCATAAAACGCAGCATCGGGTGAATCCCCGATTCCCTCAAGCGCTGTGCAACATCGTCGCTCTTTGCCCTGCTCAACTTAAATATCAGGATGACTGGCGGGCGAGTCAGCATTAACCAAAGTGATGGCTTGTAATCCCACCAGTAGGTTGGGCAGCCCCAATAGCAATATGGGTAAAGGACGACGACTGGATATTGCCATGGATAGTAGCCGATTGGTGGGAAGGTGTAATCCGCTGGCGGCTTATACAGAGGGCGTGTCGGCAGCATGATGTATTCCATTGATGGCGGTGGCGTGATGAACGAGAAGTTATGTGGGTAAGGGCTTGAGCCGATAATGCCAGCCATCGGTGCGCCGTAGCTCAATATGAGCGTGCCATCGCCAATTTGAAGCGCAAACACTTGTCTGACTTCTCCCACGGATTGCCCACGCACATGTGTTGTAGCAAAGGTTAACAACGCCATCACAATGGCACCAACACACCTAATGCACTTCATCCGCCATTCACCTTCTTGCGCCTTAGGCGGTGTTGCTTGAACAAGGGCATACAGCAACGCCATAAAACATTCTGCTCTACCAACCTCGTCACTATCATAGGGGTATCTTGGCGGTTTAAGTCCGTGACATGTGATCACTGGCAGTCTTCGCCTATGGTCAACTCACACGGCTTTATTCCCTCTGGGACTTTTCTCCCGCTAACATCGCGGTAAGAAACGCCGCGCCACTTCACATGCCCGTCAAGGAAGAGTATGTTGAAACCATCAGCATGCCTCGCCTGTGGCATGTTATATTCGGGATAGTTGCCGCTTACTTGACTCCAGTTGGGGTCGTTTGGACCAGTTGGTGCCTGTGGATTTTGAGAGGCTGCAACTTGGTCATATATCTGGTAGTAGCCCGCTGCAGTTGAATCAGTGACTGCGACAGTTCCAGCTGGGTCTTCAACCTCAGACAGGTGAGCCTTGTCAAGCCCTTGCAAGCCGGGCACTTCATTACCTTGCACGATCCCAGCTCTAACTGCGGCGTTCCACCAGAATGCCCCGTTATAGGCATACCCTATCTGCCTGCTTCTGTCATTTGGGTTTGGTCCACACGCTGGGTCTGTGCCAATGCATCCAACCACATCTGGCTCCCCCGGAGCTCCAAACGGCTTCTTGCCCTCTGGCACATCGGGGAAGAACCTCGGCTTCTCTGGGCATTTGAATATTTCCACATTCTTCACATACGGCAAAAGCGCCCACGCCCAACAGCACCCAACTCCGTGCGTCTTGAAATTGGGTTGGTTAGGACTGCCGTAGAATGGGTCGCTGTCAGGGAGGAAGCCGTCGTAGTCTTCCGCATACATCATGATGGCTGTGCCAATCTGCTTCAGGTTGGACTGGCAACTTGCGTTCCTCGCCTTCGCGCGAGCGCGTGAGAAGACGGGGAACAATATCGCTGCCAGTATGGCAATGATTGTGATGACCACCAAAAGCTCAATCAGGGTAAACGCCAGCGTTGACTTTAACGGCTCGCGCTTCATGCCACTTCGCCTCCCGTGAGGTCAGAGTTGCGCTCCCCCTTGGGATGAGAAGCTTGTCATCCTTCCCGTTTGGATGCGCATCCACAAATTCATTGTTGCA
The DNA here is from genome assembly GCA_032161105.2 of Candidatus Thermosaccharophagus tengchongensis. Taxonomy (GTDB): domain Bacteria; phylum Armatimonadota; class Fervidibacteria; order Fervidibacterales; family Thermosaccharophagaceae; genus Thermosaccharophagus; species Thermosaccharophagus tengchongensis. The sequence continues at coordinate 7,492 of JAVHTD010000037.1, read as the reverse complement.
AAAATCCATCACCGATGTCATCCAGTTAGACGCTGCTATTTAAGTTGCGGTTGCTCTTGATCGCAAGTGCATTTGGTTGCAGTGTTGTCGTTCGTCCTTTACGGCGCTCGTGCATTTTGGTGGGTGTAGCTTCGCGTGTGGCTTGTTTGCCATAGCCACTCACACTTCGAGCCGGCGCTACAGGCAGTAGCTTATGACTCCGTATCCATTCGCATCCTCGTGGCATAATTGCGTTAGGAATTTGAACAGCCGTCATGTGCGATTTCGTGTTGTGAGGCAGGCAATGCCGTTTATCCATTTGCATCAAACCTCAAGGTGATCTCGCTATTGATTTTCGGGTGGCGAGGTGGTTCGCTGAATGAAGCCTTGCAAGGTGCTTGTCACAGATGCTCTTGCTCAAGTTGGCATTGAAATTCTGTCACAGGTCGCCGATGTGGATGTGCGTCCCGGCATAAGTGCCGAAGAGCTGAAATCCATCATCGGCGATTATGACGCCCTCATTGTGCGAAGCACAACAACGGTTACAAGGGACATAATCAACGCCGCCAAAAAGCTCAAGGTGATAGGCAGGGCTGGTGTCGGCGTGGACAACATAGATGTTGCAGCCGCGACTGAAAGGGGCATATATGTTGTCAACTCGCCGGATGCTGTAACCATAGCCGCTGCGGAGCATACGATGGCGTTGCTGCTCGCATTAGCGAGGCGCATTGTGCAGGCTCACTCGGATTTGAAGGAAAAGAGCAAATCCGGCGGGAGCGTTGACAGAAGGAAGTTCATGGGCATGCAGCTTGCCGGGAAGACAATCGGCATCATTGGCTTAGGGCGCATAGGTAGCTATGTGGCGAGGCTCTCTCAGGTGTTTGGGATGAGGGTCATAGGCTATGACCCATTTGTGACCCCGGAGTCAGCCCGACAGAAGGGGGTTGAGTGGAAGGAGTTTGAAGCGGTCCTGAGGGAGGCTGATGTAATCTCGCTTCATGTGCCATTGACGGATGAGACATATCACATGCTTGATACGCGCCAGTTTGAGATGATGAAGGACGGCGTAATGATCATTAACACATCCCGTGGCGCAGTCATAAGCGAGGCAGCACTTTACAAGGCGTTGGTGGATGGTAAGGTAGCCGGTGCAGCAGTTGATGTTGTTGAGACTGAACCGCTATGGAGGAGCAAGCTCCTTGAACTTGACAATGTGATCATAACGCCGCATCTTGGCGCAAGCACGGTTGAGGCGCAGGAGGTGGCAGCAAAGGATATCGCTGAGCAAGTGCTTGCAGTCCTCCGCGGTGAGATGCCGAAGAATGCCGTCAACATGCCACCGCTCCCACCGGAGGTTAGGGAGTTCCTCAAGCCGTTTATGCTTTTGGCTGAACGCATGGGATGCTTCCAGAGTCAAATATGCCGTGGCGGGATAAAGCTCATCCAACTTTTCTATGCCGGGCAGCTTGCCTCATATGACACGGCACCATTGACCAATGCCTTCCTCAAAGGTTTCTTGGAGAAGAGGCTTTCCGAGAGCGTGAATTATTTGAATGCGCCACTCATAGCCCAATCAAGAGGAATTAGGTTCACGGATGAGCGCACCACGGAGGATGTTGGCTACTCAAGCTTGATAACTGCGAGGGTTATAACGACGCAAGAGCAGTGGACAGTCTCCGGAGCACTGATAAGGGATGTCGGAATGCGCATTGTGCGGATCAACCAGTATCATGTGGATGTGATACCCGAAGGGTATGCCCTCGTATTTGAGCAGTATGACAAGCCCGGCATAGTCGGCAGAGTCGGAACATTGCTCGGCTCGCACAACATCAACATTGCAAATATGCAGCTTGGGAGGGAAAGGGTCGGCGGGCATTCAATTATGATCATGCTCGTTGACAATCCGGTCCCAAGCGAACTCGTGGAGCAGATGAAGACATTCCCGAACATCATTGATGTGCGCTCAGTTTACTTCGGACCACCATTGTCGGAAGGAACTTAAATCCCCGAGAGGGGACGAGATAATGCCCGACGAACGCCCCCTCATATTGGTTACCAATGACGATGGCTATCTTGCCGAGGGGTTAAATCGCCTAACGATGGCGCTCCTCAAGATAGCCAATGTTGTAGTCGTTGCACCGGATAGACCGAGGAGCTCCGTGAGCAATGCAGTTACGCTCCACAAGCCACTCAGAGTTGAGTGCATACGCAGCGATAGGATGTGCACAATATATTCGTGCAACGGCACACCGGCAGATTGCGTTGCTCTCGGAGTGAGGGTGCTGTGCCCGAGGAAACCCGACTTGGTCATATCCGGCATAAATGATGGTGAGAATGTCGGCGACGATATAATCTACTCGGGCACCGTGGCGGCTGCAGTGGAGGGTGCAACGCATGGTATAACTTCCTTCGCCATTTCAATAGCCACTTTAAATCGCCCACATCAGCAACCTCACTATGAGACGGCATGCGAAGTCGCCATCAGGCTCTCTCAATATCTGCTCAAGGAGGGGTTGCCTCCGGACTCGCTGCTCAATGTCAATGTGCCAAACTTGCCGCTCTCGGAGGTGAAGGGCGTAGCCGTGACATCTCGTGGGCGGAAGCGGTATGTCGGAGAATTGGAAATGCGATATGACCCTCAGGGGCGTCCATACTACTGGCGTGGTTCTGAATGCCCGGTCATTGAGGATGTGGAGGGAACAGATGTCTCGGCTCTCGCAAAGGGTTACATCTCCATCACTCCGCTTCAAACGGACAATACCAACTTTAAACTGTTGCCGTCCCTAAGGGAACGGTTCAAAGATCTCCTGTAAGGCGATTGGCAGTTAATCCACTCGCTGGGAGCTGCAGCGCAAAGCCGCATCAATCCACTCAAGCTTGATTTGCGCATCTGTGCGTCTGATGCCTCTAACCACATGAGCGGAGCTTGTGGAACATGTAATGCAGTTCATCCCTCATCGTCGGGGCTGTTTCACCCGATCACTTGCACATACACTCGCCTGTTTCTCGGTCCATCAAATTCGCAGAAGAATATGCCCTGCCATACCCCGAGTGCGAGTCTGCCATTTGTTATTGGGATGTATACGCTGCATCCGACGATTGTTGATTTGATATGGGCATCGGCGTTGCCCTCAATGTGCGTATAGTGCGGTGACACCTGCGGTATGAGTTTCTCAAGTTGCGTTAGGAGGTCTTTGGTCACTGATGGGTCGGTATTCTCATTGATGGTGACGGCAGCGGTTGTGTGTGGAACGAATACGCAGCACACGCCCTCCTTAATCCCGGATTCACGGACTACGGATGCGACTTGCTCGGTAATGTCTATTAGCTGCATGCGCGAGTCGCTCCGTATCGTTATCGTCTTCACAGCTCTCACCACTCCCTGCATGCAGCGTGTTTCGTTGCCTGATGCTCATTTTAGTTCGTCGGTTAACTTTATCCCATGCAACTCCATTCAACATCAAGTTGCGCGACAATGATTATCCATTTCGCAAATGGGTTACCATGGCTTTGATGTTTGCAAGGTGGAGCTGTGCGGCTGGTGACATTCCACGCTGGTGTGCAATAACCAGCGCCATCAGATGATGCCCCTCACTGCGGCTTAACGGGCAAACGAACGCTGTTGGTTAGAGTGTCTCCCAATGGACAAGGTCATCAAGCTTTCTCCTCGGCGTCGCCCAAGGTTGCTCAGCCGGATAGCCAATTGGGAGTATCGCCACAGGGCGCAGCCCCTTTGGAGCATTTATTGCTCTTGCGACGGCATCATCATCAAATGCGCCAATCCAGCAGCTTCCCAAGCCGAGTGCTGTGGCTGCAAGGTGTGCAAATGTGCAAGCTATTGTCGCGTCTTGAAGCGAGTAAAGTGTCGCCCCACGCTGCCCGTAGCGGATGGCAGAACGCTGCGGGTTTTGGACGAAGACGAGCACCACGGGCGCTTGAGCAATGAATGTCTGTCCATAGGCAGCCTCTGCAAGTTGCTGTTTCCTCTTTGCATCTCTAACGACCACAATCTCATAGGCTTGCAAGTTGCCAGCTGATGGCGCTGAGTTTGCAGCCTCAAGTATGCGCCTCAAAATTTCGTCGGATACCTCCTTTGAAGAGTATGCCCGTATTGAGTGTCGCCTCTCAAACACCTCAAACAGTTCCATCAGCCTCACCCCCCATTAAGCCACTTGAAGTTGCCTCAGATGTAGATGCGATATGTCTCCACACCCTTAACTGGACCATATATGCCCCAAAAGCTTCCGAGTGTGTAGTCTCCGAGTATTAGTCCGAGGAAAAATGGTATGGCTTTTCTGTGCGCTTGTATTCCGCCAAAGCGCAGGATGAAATATTTAGCCATCCAGCTTATGAGGAAGGCGAACCAGAAGTAGTCCATCGCAAACGATATGGCAAGTGCATAACCGGCGTGGTGCAACGGGAAGGCGGTGAATGATAACCGCAGCCATCGCAGCACAATGACAACTGCTGCACCGCCAACCATCCAATAGATGTTTCTCCACTGCCTCTGTTGAGGGCTTGTCAGCCAGCTTGCCAGCACATTGAATGACTCCCACCCGACCCAATTCTTGAATCCCCTGCAGCGCGTCACAGCACCCTCACGGTAGCAAACATGCAAGTTAGCCCAGTATGTAATCGGCATGCCGAGCGCGAATGAGGCTACGAGCAGTTTCATCATTGCCCTCTGTGGTATGCCCATCACTTGAGCCATCTTGAACGCTTCCATTTGGTTCGGCATAGGATGGCATCTATAGCCGCGATTGAACCAGTGAAGCATGTTGATCGCCAAAAGCTCTTTCGTGGGGAAGCGCGATGTCCCAAAGATGTCGGCGATGACAAATCTCGGTTGAGCGAAGTAGATCTCATGTGGTGCGCCGAGTTCAGCGCGCACCCTCGTTATTGCGAGGGCATAAGAGAAGTAGATGGAGTAAAAGGCAACTGTTGAGAGCCAACCCATACCGATGCGGAAGCTGAACCAACAGATGCCCACAGCCCCAATAAGCACCAATGCGAGTGCGAGCCTGTATGACATGCATTCCTCTGGGTCATCCTTGCCGTGGATAGCCCTTCTGATTACCTCCTTGAGCCAGTGCCTTGAACCGAGCAATGCGCATACCCCGAGCACAATCCAAGAGCCGGCAGCCTGTTGGTTGAAGAACGGGTAGCCCTTGACTTGATCCCAGCCGAATGTTGCCCCAAAGAGCTGCTCGGCAAAGCGCACGAGGAAGAAGAACCAACACGACAGTGAGAGGTCAAGCGGAAGCAAGTAACACAGACCTATCGCAAACGGATACATGGATGTGCGCAGCGGTCTTATAGCGCTCCAAGGGCGATTCGTGATGAAGTCATGCCAGTTGTAAAGCTTGATGTAAGTGAAGTATGGGAAGCTCGGGTAAAGTTGGTGAAGCCCGTTAACGATGTCAATGAATGCAGCTGTAGCGAAGCCAAGCCACATTGAGCTGTTCAACCAAAATGAGCGAATCGCTGTCGGGTGAACCATCGCCAATGGGAGTTGAATGATTGGGAAGGCGAGCCTTTCATGTTCCGTCCATTGGCGCCTAAGCATCGCATTCAACCCGAACATGATGCACAGAAGGAAGGATATGAACAGCGTCCACCACGAGAGCGCCTTTGCCCATGTTAAAATGGTCAGAGCATCATACGGCGAGCTGTCACCAATGTAGAAGCCACGCAGCACCTCTTTATCGGTCACCGTCAGCCACTTCGGGTAATAATCAAGGAACAGGTCAGCCCACCTATTAGCTGGTGACTCATACCAAATTGCGTGAGCCATGCTGCCAAACAAGTTTTGGAGCATGTCATGCCCGCTGAGTGAGCTTGATACCACAAGCATGACATAAACTGCAATCAGCTCCGCCGGGGATAAACCGAACCCGGTAAGCCTCTTCAATGCGCCATTCAGTAGCACAACACACAGCAAGATGAAGATCGGGGTGATGAACAGCGGCAAGCTCGTTGTGTCCAATGTATACCATCGCACTTCCACAACGGTTGTCCAGTAAACATTCACAACCATCAAGGGGATGCCGATGGCAAGCGCACGCCATGTTATTCCCTTTTCCGAGACGCCCACAGAAACCGCATTTGCCATCCCAACTTGAGTGCCCTCAGAGAGCGGGTTCAACTTTCCTTCCCTCGCTTGATCTCCCTTGAGGTTATGTGCATGTGAGTTCATCTCGCATCGCTGTGCATCCTCACCGCATAATCAGTTAGAGGCAGTTCAAGGATGAGAGCATCTTCCGGCGGATTTGAATAGTAGCCGCGCCTCACTCCAACGAGTCTGAAGCCCCATTTTTTGTAAAGTTGTTGTGCAGCCTCATTGCTGCGCCTGACTTCAAGCACAGCTATTTCAGCACCTCTCCTAAGTGCTTCCCCAAGCAACATGCGCATCAGAGCGCTTCCTATTCCCCTTCGCCTAAAGTTTGGATGGACGGCAATCGTCGTTATGTGAGCTTCACCGCCTGCGGTCCACATCCCGGCGTAACCTACAAGCTTCCCCTCAAGCCTTGCGACGATGTAATATGTGAATTCGCCTTGAAGTAAGTCGCTCTCAAACATGCCTCGCGTCCAAGGTTGCGTGAAGCACATCCGTTCAAGTTCCATCACTTCATCCAGATCGCTCAATCTCATCCTCTCAATGCTCAACTGTGAAATGTCCCACTCATCCAATCCCTTTCCCATCGGGGCTCACCACTCTCACTGCGTGTGTTCGCGTGTTATATGTAGCGGCGTTCGTTGAACAGCATCACCAAAGCTCCCTTTCACAAACCAATTATGACGAGCTGCTTCCCGTGAGTGGGCGTTTTAATGTATCTCGCCGCAGCCGAGGTTTACATCCAGTCCATTTCAAGCTATAATGTGTAACCAGCAAAGCTGGTGAATCCATCGTCGCCTTTGCCGCTCATGCGGATGCGTAAGCCATCGCAGCTACTACAACCCATTTGAGGGGGAGTAGTAGCGCGTATCCGAGAAAGGTGACGATGGTTAATTGGGAGCCGCTTCCCTGAGCGGCGGAAGCAGGCGTTTTATTTTTGCCAACCGTGAGCCGGAGGTGCGTATGGTGACGCTGAACCGTTTGCGTAGTGAGCTTTGTGAGCGTTCACAAACCTATGTCGGACCAAGGGATGTTGAAAGAACGCTGATGGCGCTTCGCACCACTGACGACATTTGGGAGGTTGTTGAGCGCAGCCAAGTCCCAATGCGAGTCCTTTGCACGCTCCTTGAGCTGCTCAATGAGCACGGATTCATAGAGGTCGTGGATGGCTCAATCAGGCTTACAGAGAGCGGCAAGCAGCTGTGCGATGACAATGGTATAGCTCCGTTCACTTCAGCACTTTGCAAAAGTTGCTGCGGTAGGTCGGTTGATATAAATGCTTTGGGGAACGATGTCATTGAAAATTTCAATCGCATATCGCTTGAGCGTCCGGATGCGATTCAGGAGTTTGACCAGGGATTCGTCACCAATGAAACGACGCTTGCAAGGGTTGCATTC
>JAVHTD010000036.1:0-16509 GCA_032161105.2 Candidatus Thermosaccharophagus tengchongensis | reverse complement strand
CAGCGAAAGCGATTTGAAGTGAACGGGCAACCCATCACACCAACGCTGCGTGACGGTCAATTGCTGATCCACATGAGGATGCCACGGTGGGCGGAGATTTTACCGTGATTGTGCAGCCACCAAACTGCAAGGCGCTGCTTCGCTCCCACTATCACGGCTAACTGCATGCTTCCAGAGCGCAAGTGCGTGCTCACACTAACCCCATCCTCTTCAAATTCTCAAGGCAGCGGCGCACGCACTCAATTGGGGTGTAGGCATAGCTCTCCTGTTCAACAATGAACCATTCAGTCCCACCAACCGTATCACACAGCTCAAACACCTTACCCCAATCAATATCACCCTCGCCAACGATCGCATCCGGATTCGTTGCTGAGAATTCCTTCACATGGATTGACTTCGCTCTCCCCGGATACTGTTTGAGCACTCTAAGCAAGTCTTCAAAGCTTGCGCCACCACGCATAGCATTGCCCGTATCAAGCTGCATGACTACATCCTCATTTGCGGCGCCAAAGAAGATGTCCCATGGCAGCTCACCATCAATCGGTTGAAACTCAACCATATGATTGTGATACCCGACAAACATTCCTTCTGGCTTGACTCTCTCAGAGATCTCGTTAAACAGCTCAGCAAGCCTTCGCCAATCATCTTTTGTGCGCCGCCACTCCTCACTTACAGCTGGCACTATGAGATACTTGTTCCCGATTTCATGGTTGAACTCAACCGTCCTCTTCAGCTCGTCCCCGAGCAGTGTTTCAAGCTGGATGTGAGTGCCAGCAACTTGCAGTCCGAGATCGTCAAGCATCTTGCGCAGCTCAGAGGCACTGCGCCCATGATAACCAGCAAACTCAACGCCCATGTAACCCATCTCCACAACCGCTTTCAAAGTTCCCTCCAAGTCCTTTGCGCAATCTTCACGCACAGAATAAAGCTCCAACGCCACTTTTCGCTTCATACCTCATCGCCTCCACAATGTTAATTTGACCACAACCTATACCGCTCACTTTTCTCCCAACTGGTCAAGCAAGCGTATAACCTCCATTCCCTTCCCTATGCGCTCGTCAAACTCAAACTCAATCTCGGGGATAAACCTGAGGCGCACACGCTTATTTACTTCCTGCCTGATGAACCCGGCGGCTTTCTCCAAACCCTCATGCACCCTCCTTTTGTCCTCCTCGCTCCCGTAGACGGTGTAATAGACTCGGCAGTGGCGCAAGTCCGGCGAAACCTTCACCTCGGTTATCGTCACGAATTTTATCCTCGGGTCCTTCACCTCCCTGAGCAGTATCTCGCTTATTGTCTCACGCAGCAGTTCATTCACCCTATCCATTCGGCTGTAGCCTGCCCTCACTTCGTCAGCCCCCTGCAAAACTGTAATGATGCAATCTCATACTGTTGTGAATCAGCGGAGCTCAAACCCTTCAAAGCAATTCAACCGAGTAGTCCTCAACCACAATCTTCGGGTCTTTTTCAATCATGGCGACTATGTGATTGAGCGTCCTCATGGCGAATTCGCCATCACTTGATACACACGCAATGGCTAACTTCGCCCACACCCTGCTATCCTTATGGTCAACCTCAGTTACGGAGACATTGAAATGGTTTCGTATGCGCTTTATCAGGCTTTGTAGGACGCGCCTCTTATCCTTGAGGGAAAGGCTTTCTGGTATTTGAAGTTGCATCGTGCACACGCCAATGACCATGTCGGCTCACCATCAAGTTAGGTGGTTTTCCCCCTCATGGGTGATTATAGCTGCCTCCCAGTGGACTGGGCGCTCGTGCACCTCACTTATTTGCCTCTCCTCTTGGACGATGGTGTAAACCTCAATTGTGTCGCCAACTTGATACTCTGTGAATCCCTCCACACCAATGCCACATTCCATTCCCTCAGGTATCTCCTGCCTCTCCTCCTGATAGCGCCTGAGGGAAGAGATCTTGCCCTCGTAAACCACCTCACCATCGCGTATCACCCTGCATGGCAGTCCGAGCACTATTTTCCCTCGCTTGACATAACAACCAGCTACAACGCCAAACTTGCCAGACTTGAATGTCGCACGCACCTCAGCCACCCCGACAACCCTCTCATACCTAACTGGCTCAAGCATGCCGAGTATCGCACGCTTCACATCGTCAATCAGGTCATAGATGATTTGGTAAATGCGCACATCAACACGGTCACGCTGCAATGCTCTTCTTGCCCCCGGATCTACTCGCACATTGAAACCGATTATTATCGCCTCAGAGGCAACAGCAAGCATCACATCCGATTCGGATACATTCCCAACACCACGATGAATGATTGATATCCCGATTTCCGGATGCTCAAGGCGCTGAAGCGCAAACACGATGGCGTCAAGCGAACCCTGCGCATCCGCTTTGACTATTAGCTTGAGTTCCTTCCTCTCGCTCTGCTGCACGCGCTGGAAGAACTCCTCCAAGGTCAGCGGCTTCGCTGGACGGCGAGATAGCTCCTGTGCTTCAGCCCTCCTTTGCTCAACTATCTCCCTGCCCTCCTTGGCATCCGCGACAACCTCAAGTATGTCGCCAGCCTCCGGCACCTCCTCAAGCCCATAAATCCTCACGGGAATGCTTGGCGTCGCAGACTTCACTTCTCTTCCCTTATCGTCAAACATCGCCCTTACGCGCCCGCATGTATATCCGGCGACGACAAAGTCGCCAACCCTCAAAGTCCCCTGCTGCACGATGACAGTCGCTGCCGGACCGCGCTTTGGATCCATTTCCGATTCAAGGATGACGCCCCATGTTGGTGCCTCTGGATCTGCCTTCAATTCCATTATCTCGGCTTGCAACAATATGAGCTCAAGCAAGTCCTCAACACCGTCACCACGCAGCGCCGATATTTCAACGAACTCCGTATTGCCACCCCACTCAACTGGGACAAGCCCAATCTCGGCGAGCTGCGTTCTCACCCTATCTGGGTTGGCATTTGGCTTGTCTATCTTATTGATGGCGACTATGATTGGCACATTGGCAGCCCTTGCGTGGTTTATCGCCTCAATTGTCTGCGGCATGACACCATCATCGGCAGCGACTACGAGCACTGCAATGTCGGTCACCTGTGCCCCGCGAGCTCTAAGCGCTGTAAATGCCTCATGTCCGGGAGTGTCTATGAACACAATCTTCTTACCGCCATGCTCAACTACCGAAGCACCGATTCGCTGCGTTATCTGCCCGACCTCCTGCATAGCTACATTCGTCTTGCGCACATAATCAAGCAGTGTTGTCTTACCGTGATCCACATGCCCCATTACCGTTACAACTGGTGGACGCTCCCTCATCCTTTCCAAGACGACACCGGCTTCCCTTGCCCTCCTTATGCGCTCCGCACCCTTTGCGACCTCGCTCACGATCTTCCTCACATCGGTTAGAGCTGTAACTTCGGCAACTTGCTCCCTTACTTCCTCCTTAACGCCCACAGCTTCAGCACCACCCTCTCTGACTTCTTCGCCCACCTCACCAACCTCAACCGGCACACTCACCTCGGCTGTTTCAACTGCTTCAGCTGCTTTGACTGCTTCAACTGCTTCAACACCTTCAGCCTCTTCAGCTGCTTCAGCTTTTTCAACACCCGCAGCTTCAACCACTCCAACTTCTTCGGCTTCGGTCACCTCCTCAACCCCTGCAGGTGCTTCCACCTTAACCCCAAAAGCCTCAGCTGCCTCAACTATGAACGCATATTCAAGCTCCATTGGCGGCGTGATTAGGATGCCCTTCTTCTTCAGCGCCCAATCAACAAGCCTGTTAAACCGTATGCCCAATCGGCTTGCTAATTCGCCTGCGGGGAGCCTCTCACCACGAGAAAGCGTGAGCACCTTTTCCCTCCTCTTAGGGGCAGCCTTCACTGCCTCCATACCCTTCCCTTCAAGCGCGATATGGCGAACTGCCTCAGCTGTGGATTCATCTATCGTGCTTAGACCGCCTTTCACATCCTCGCCAAGCTGGTGAAGTAACTCAATCAGCTCTTTTGTGCTCATGCCCAACTCCTTTGCGAGCTGGTGAATCCTGATTTTGCTCACGAATCTTCACCTCCAATGTCTGAAACGGAAAAGCGCTATCGCTTCTGCGCTGGCTTCCACCAATCGCCCGTGGCTAAAAATGCGCTCCTTAACACCTCCTCGTAAATTCTCACCGACAGATGTTCCTTTAAGGATGCCTCCAAACCCTTTCTCCTTTGCGCTGCAACGACGCACTCCCAAATCGGACATATATATGCTCCCCTCCCACCCAACTTCTGTGCGACATCAACAACCACCTCTCCATCGCCCAACTTAGCCACCCTCAAAAGTTCGCTCTTCGCCCTCACACGCTTACAGCCGACGCAAGTCCGCTGTGGCTGATGACCGCCATCGCCCATGCGCTTCGCCTTGAAAGACAATCCCTCATCCGCCCTGTTGTTCGGAGATATGCTGTGCACATTCATCGCTGTGAAATGTTCCCAATGGTTGCTCATCACTCACCGATGGCTCAACAGCACCCTCAGCTATAGTTACAGCTCCCGCTTGCGCAGTTGAACTATCAACCTTGAGCGCTATATCAACATGCTCACCAGCTGCAAGTTCGCCACTCACTTCTGGCTTCACATCACTATCACCTTCAGCACCTTCACCCTCATGGACCTCCTCCGACGGCTTTGCGAGGAGTTGCTCCAGATGACCGTAGCTTCTTATGTCAATTCGCCATCCAGTCAGCCTGGCAGCAAGAGTTACATTCTTGCCCTCCTTGCCTATAGCTGTCGGGAGCTGATCCGGTTGAACAACGACTGTGGCTATGCGTCCATCTTCATTCAGAATGACATAGTCAATCTTTGCCGGGCTCAACGCATTCACCAGAAACTCTGCCGGGTCATCGCTCCATCCAACGACATCAATTTGCTCACCGTGAAGCTCATTGACGATGCTGTTAATCCTTCTGCCCTGCTGACCTATGCATGCTCCAACTGGGTCAACATTTGGTCTGTCCGACGAAACTGCCACCTTTGAGCGCACCCCGGGATCCCTCGCCACAGCTTTAACCTTAACGACACCCTCCTTCACATCTGGTATTTCGTGCTCAAATAACTTGCGCACAAGCTCCTTATCAGCCCTTGAGACGATTATCATGGGCTCAGTGGAGACCTCGCCCCTCCTTGAACCACGCCTTTGGCGCTCGTTTGGAGAACGCACCTCTTTTATGTAAACTCTGAGGCGTTCACCAACACGATAACTGTCGGTCTTGATTTGCTCCCTGACTGGCAGGAACAACTCGGCACCATCAGCGTAAAGGTATACATTGCCACGCCTGTCAACACGGCGCACCTCAGCCCTGATCATCTCGCCCTTGAGCCCGCTAAACTTCTCACAAATGCGCTTGAAGCATATGTCCTGTATCTGCTGCAGGAACTCCTCACGGACAACTTGCATAGCGCTGCGAGTGAACCGCTCAAGCGGCACATTAACTTCAATGAGGTCATCAATTTTCGCATCCGGCTTTATCTTCCGGGCATCCTCCAAAGAGATTTCCAGCCCGGCATTCCTAACCTCTTCAACAACCCTTTTCTCAACGGACACACTGAACTCGCGCTTGTCCGGATCAAGCCTAACTATAAGCCTCGGTATTACCTTGCGCTTTTGACCGCGCCGCCTCTCCCTAACAAATTGCCTTTGATACGCCACCTTGAGCGCCCTGCACAACGCATCCAAGACTACCTCCCTTTCAAGCTCCCTTTCCCTCTCCACCTGAGTCAGTATTTCAAACAGCTGTTCACTTCTCACCGTGATCACCTCATGCACTGGATGGCACAGAAAGGCACATCACGATGCTCAAAAGAAAAAGTGGATGGAATACCACCCACCTTCCCGGTCAAACTGCATTTCCAACTTGACACTGTAAACGGCATTTCCCAACAGAATTAGTTTATCGCTAACCGGCACCTTTGGCAAGTTAACTCAGGCAACTGTGTTGCATCCATGCTTTACGGATCGCGCTTCATTCGCTGCGCAGGGTGACACTCGTATTATGAGCAATCCATTCGCCCTTTGTGCTTGGGATGGTGTCCACAGAGATGGATGAAAAAGGGGGCACATCACACCAACCGAAGATAGTAGCGCTCGTGTGTAATTGGTGCACATACGCAGGCGCTGACATGGCTGGCACCACGAGGCTTCAATACCCACCATCTGTGGTGGCTATAAGGCTGCCTTGCACGGGCAGGATTGACCCCGTGCTCATAATCAAGGCATTTGAACACGGCGCCGATGCTGTGCTTGTGTCCGGATGCCATCCGGGAGATTGTCATTACCTTCGCGGCAACTACCTTGCGCGCAGGCGCTTCACAGTTTTCCACCAGCTAATGCAGTTCATCGGGCTGCAAATGGAGAGGTTGCAATTCGCGTGGGTGTCGGCATCTGAGGGAGCGAAGTGGGCGCAGCTTATCACGCAACTCACATCCGAGGTCTCATCCGTCGGACCAATGCCGGTTAAGTGGGGGGAGGCTCACCCAAATGGCGCAAAGCAAATTGAGCTACCAAAAGTGAGCGGGCTGCAAAAGCCAAAGCCAATACAAAGCACATCATACGAGCGCATGACAGATGAGCTTCGCTCGCTTGCAAGGGACCTTTTAAGCAGAGGCAATGTTGGCGTCATCATAGGCTACTCAAAAGGGAGACTCGGAAACATCATCCCAACATTCGTAACATCGCCGGATGAGGCAGACTCGCTCATCATGAACGAACATTGCGTTCACAACTTGAGTGTCTACCTGACTAACGCGCTCGTCACAAAGTTTGGACGAATTGGGATCGTCGCAAAGGGATGCGATGCGAGAGCCATCAATGCGCTCATACAGGAGAACAAGCTCCAAAGGGAACAGGTCTTCATCATCGGCGTTGATTGCGGTGGCGTGCTCACAAATGGCGATGTCGCACTCAAGTGCTACTCATGCGCAGTTCGGCGCCCAAACACTTACGACCACTTGATTGAATCTCCAACCGGCATTGACCAATCAACCATGCCAGACCCAAGGGATGAGCTTATCTCGTTCGTGGAATCGCTTGAGCCAAATGAGCGGTGGAACTTTTGGATGCGCCAATTCGCAAATTGCATACGATGCTATGCCTGCAGAGGCGCATGCCCAATGTGCTATTGTGAACCGTGCATCACTGATAGGAACAGACCGCAGTGGATTCCGACGACTATAAACGGCAGGGGCAACTTAACTTGGAACTTGGTGCGAGCAATGCACCTTGCCGGAAGATGCATTGGGTGCGATGAGTGCTATCGTTCATGCCCAATGGGCATAAGGTTGGACTTGATAAACAGGAAGCTATACAATGTCGTCAAACAGCGTTTCGGATATGAAGCTGGCTTTGATGTGCAAGAGAGCCCGCCGCTGACCACCTTCCGTGAGGATGACTTAGCCGAATTCATCCGTTAAAGCGGGTGGAGGGATATGCGCACGCTCACACTCCAAAAGGGATCTCTCAAAAGCTGGTGTGAGAGGTTGAGGGCAATCGGCATGCGCATCATAGTGCCAAAGGAGCGCAATGGATTGGTCATATTTGATGAGCTCACAGACGCAGCTGAGTATGCCCTTCCAACAAACTACACAAAAAGCAACCTCTCACCGAAGTCATTTCTATTCCCGCCAACTGAGCCGCTGTTTCGCTTCCGCTTCAAGCATGAGGAAATTGAGCTTGATGATGCTTTGCCCGATGTCCCAAAGACCGCCATCCTCTTCATGCGACCGTGCGACGGTGCCGGCATAACATCGCTTGCCAAAGTTTTCTTGGATGACCCACAGGATGTGCACTTTGCCATAAGGCTTGAGCGGACTGCTCTCGTTGCGCTTGCGTGCGATGTTGTAACTCCGTCATGCTTTTGCACTGCAGCTGGCTATTCGCCGTATTGGAGTGAGGGCGTTGATGCCCTCATGAGCGACATTGATGATGCATACCTGTTCATGGTGCGCACCGAGAAGGGTGAGGAGTTAATCCAAGCTGCCTCGGAGCTGTTTGCCGAGGCAACTGATGAACAGATAAAGAGGGCAAGGGAGAAACAAGCAAAGGTTGAAAGTAAACTCCCGCCGGCTGGCGAATTGGTCGGGGTTGCTGATAGGCTCATAGTCAACTTTGACAGCGAGCTTTGGGAGAGGATGTGCCGAAGGTGCTTGAGCTGTGGTGCTTGCACTTATGTCTGTCCGAGCTGCTCATGCTTTGATGTCACCGATGAGGACAACCCGCATGGAGGCTGCCGATATAGGAACTGGGATGGATGTTGCTTTGCCATGTTCACGCTGCACGCCTCAGGGCATAATCCCAGACCGACACAGTTCCATCGCTATAGGCAGCGCGTCATGCACAAGTTTTCATACTTCCCGCTGCGCTACGGAGCGAACATGTGCGTTGGATGCGGAAGGTGCATTGATGTCTGCCCAGTCGGAATGGACATTTACGAAGTCGCAAAAAGAATTGCATCTGTGTGATGGAAGATATGGCAACGGCTGAAGCCATTTCCGTCACCCATTCACCCGCTGCGTAGCAGCTTTGGTTGCAAAAATGACATGGTGGTGATGGAGTGAATCAAGATGAGCGCAGATATTCAACATCCGTTCAAGCCTCATCTCATGCGCATCGCTGACATGAAGGATGAGACTCCGGATGTCCGCACGCTTCGCCTTGAGTTTGTAGATGAGGGCATCAAAGAGAGTTTCACATGGCGTCCCGGGCAGTTCGCCGAGTATTCTGTCTTCGGCGAGGGTGAGTGCGTATTTGCCATTACGAACTCACCAACACGCAGAGGTTACATTGAATGCACTTTCAGGGTTATGGGCAAAGTGACGACAGCGCTGAGGAGAATGTGCGTTGGTCAGCTTATCGGGTTGCGCGGTCCGTATGGGAACTCGTTCCCGATTGAGGATTGGAAAGGGTGTAACCTGATGTTCGTTGGCGGCGGCATTGGAATGGCAGCACTGCGCTCATCAATTCAGTTCGCTTTGGACAACCGAGATGACTATGGCGAGATACTCATCCTCAACGGTGCTCGCACAGTTGCCGACTTGGTTTACAAGGACGAAATGAAGGAGTGGGAGAAAGCCCCCGGAGTCCGCGTCGTCAGGACGGTTGACCCGGGCGGTGAAACGCCGGATTGGGATGGCGAGGTTGGACTTGTTCCGAATGTGTTTGAGAAGTTGAACCCAAAGCCGGATAACGCCATCGTCATAACCTGCGGTCCGCCAATCATGATCAGGTTCATGCTCCTGACGCTTGATAAGCTCGGCTTCCAAAGGGAGCGAATCTATACCACACTTGAGAACAAGATGAAGTGCGGCTTTGGGAAGTGCGGCAGGTGCAATGTCGGCAGGGTGTTCGTGTGCAAAGATGGACCCGTCTTCACGGCGGCACAGCTCGCAGAACTGCCAAGTGAGTTTTAAACCGATAACACCACCTCAGTCTGCCTGAAACCCACGCGCCCAATTGCAATGGCACTTAGGGCAACAACAAGTGCCATCTGCTCAGCATCTTACTTACATTGGTCGTCCGGGCATTGCAACAGGTGGCACAGGTAAAGGCTTATCAAAGCTGAGCTCCTTCGGCATGAGCGACATGTCCGACTTCATCAGTTCATCCCAACGAACCGTCCGCCCAGTGTATGCTGACTCGCGCCCCATGATTGCCGTCATCGTGCTCTCGGCGATGTTTTGAGCCTCATTTATCGGCTCTCCCTTAATGATGCTCTCAAGCAGGTGAACCATCTCCTGCACATACGGGTTTGGGTTTGGACCATCATACCTCCAATCCTTCTCGCCCCTTATCCAGCCATTGCAATTTGAGCGCCCTTTCGTCCCGACGACAAATTCGCTCACCCTGCCATCACAGCCATCAATCTGACGGCACATGCTCAACATGCGTGCGCCGTTCGGATATTCAAACTCAACGGCGAAGTGGTCGTAGATGTGCCCATACCTGGGAGCTGTGCGAACTTGCCTTCCGCCCATGCCGAATGCGCTCACAGGATGCGTCCCCATCACCCAATTGATGACATCAATGTTGTGGACATGCTGCTCAACGATGTGGTCGCCGGAGAGCCATGTGAAATAGAGCCAGTTGCGCAACTGCCATTCCAAGTCGGACATGTTCGGTGACTTCTCACGCACCCAAAGACCACCCTGACACCAATAGGCGTATGCGGCAACAACATCCCCGATGGCACCGTCATGGATGCGCTTTATCGTCTCACGGTAGCTGAAGCTGTGGCGACGCTGTGTCCCTGAGACAACCGAGAGACCAAGTTCCTTCGCCTTTTGACCCGCAGCCATAACCCTCCTGCATCCCACTGGGTCAACGGCGACGGGCTTCTCCATGAACACATGCTTCTTTGCATTTACAGCTGCCTCAAATTGCTCCGGGCGAAAGCCGGGTGGAGTTGCAAGGAGGACGATGTCAACATCGGTTTCAATCAACTTCCTGTAGGCGTCTAAGCCGACAAACACATGGTCATTCTTGATGTCAGCTCCGGCTTGATTTAAACCGTTCTGTGCCCCCTTAGCTCTGTCCTCAAAAACATCGGCGACTGCTATGACCTTCACTTCAATCCCAAGCTGTTTGCCGGCAGCCATGATGTCCCTTGCAGCGCCATTACCCCTGCCACCACATCCGATTAAGCCAACCTTAATCGGACCCACCTCACCGGCGCGCGCTCCGGGAATGATGCTTAAGGCTGCTGCAGCAGTTGCAGCTGCACCGGTGACAGCTTTCAGGAAATCCCGCCTATTGAGATCGCCCATCTTAAGCCACCTCACAATCACATGTTTGTGCGCCACAACTCACAAGCTCACTACTCACTTCACAATGACGCAAACGCACCAACTAAGTTGCACTCCCATGTCACTCCTCAACATGTTGCATCACCGTTGCCAAAAGAGCTATGTTGAATAGCGGGAGTGAGCTCCAAATGAAACGGAGTTTGCATAAGCGCCTCCTCTACAGCTCAATAGCTGGTGCGCTCGGCGCATTTGCAGCTTGGCTTATAGCGGAGCCAATGCTCGGGATGGCACTTGAAAGCGCGCATGGCATACGCACATACATCATCAGCGCCACATATGGCACCATCGTTGGAATGCTCATCGGTGCCTCCATCGGCATCGCAGAGGGATTGATGCATAGGACGCTGCGTCATATCGCCATGAACGCCACCTTGGGGATTTGGCTTGGCGCCATCGGTGGATGCATCGGCATGTTGATTGCCGAGAGCCTTTATAGTGCGCTCACCATGGTCAAACTCGGTATGGGTGCACGCGCGCTCGGATGGGCGTGCTTTGGTGCATTCGTAGGTTCAGCGCAGGGAGTGGCAAGGCAATCGCTCAAGGGAACGATCAACTCGCTCATCGGTGGTGCGATTGGTGGCATGCTTGGCGGGTTGTCATTTGAGGTGATGAGCGCATCGCTTTTGGGCTACTCTGCAACAAGCAGTCTGCAAAGGGGAATTGGATTCATCATCATCGGGATGCTCGTTGGCATCTTCTCGGCGCTGTTTGAGCAGCTGCTTGCACACGCAACTTTAAAGGTTATCTCCGGCAGGATGGAGGGGAGGGAGTTCGTCCTTGATAAGCCGAGGTTAGTGCTCGGCAGGGATGAGAGGTGCGAAATACCGATTTACTACGACAGGGATATTGCTCCAAAGCATGCACTGCTTGAGTGGGATGGCAACACATACAGGGTTGCGTCAATTTCAAACGCATCGCTGCTGCACTGCAATAAGCCGGTTAAAGTGGCACAGCTATCGCACAACGATATCATCACCGTCGGCAACACAAGGCTCATTTATAGGGTGGGGCGTATCATCACTGCGCCGCTCGCCTCAAATGTGTGTCAAAGGTGCGGCACCGCCAACCGCCACAGAGCCAAGTTCTGCAACAAATGTGGCACAGCTCTCCCGCCACCAACTGTTGCGCTCACGCAAACGGTGATACAAGTAGCCTCGTCAATCGCTATGGTGCTTATCACGCTCTCGGTCCTTATCGGCGCAACTCATTTCTTATCGCTGCACATACCCATAACCACAACGCAAGGGCAGCTTCGCAGCGCTGTCATGAAGCCGCAACTCGCCGTCACGCCAAGAGGCTACGATGACATCGGGCAAGTCCTAAGGGAGCTCGGTGAGGGATACGAGTTTGAGCAGATCAGCCTTGACAGCCTTAAGGATGTGAGCTACCTGCAGCGCTTTCAAGTCGTCTTCATTAACTGCTCATGGCGATGCTTAACCCAAAATGTCTTGGAGGCAGCCTCAAGCATAAGGCGGTATGTTGAAAACGGCGGCACCCTATATGCGAGTGATTGGGCTGGAGAACTGGTTCAGAGAGCTTTCCCAGAGTATGTGCGCATTGCCAATGATAGGGGTGAGGCACAGACCGTTAATGCAACTGTCACTGACGATGCGCTTGCAAGCATTGTTGGGAGAAGCTTGAGCCTCAGATTCAATGCCACAAGGTGGTTTCCGATTGAATCGGTGGCGGGCAATGTCACCGTCTACATGATTGGCAGTTACCGTGATATGAGTGGGCTCATCCACGAGGGCAGACCGCTGCTCATATCGTTCAGACACGGCAATGGGTTTGTGGTGTTCACATGCTTCCATAACGAGCCACAGCTGAGCGATGTTGAAAAGAAGTTGCTGCAATTCCTCGTCGTGCGCCCAATCACATTTGAGCTCTCCGAGAAAGCCAACTCATTGCTTGTGGCTAAGAGGGGCACTGCCGTAAGGGAATTCATCGGCACAATATCAAGCGGCAGGATTTCGCCGCCTTACAGCATCACCTTGAAGGAAAAGGCTTCTTTGCTCATTGTGCTAACTTGGAGTGGCGGCGATGGCGAATTTGAAATTCATGTGCGGGCTGTGGACGGAAAAACTCTCCAATCGGTGCGCGGTCAAAACCCACCCATCACAATTGAAACTGAGGAATTGCCACCGCACACTTACATTGTGCGCCTCACAGCGCTGCAAACGCCGTTTGAGAACACGCCGTATGTCCTTCGCATCGGAATGCGCTAACTTCGCATCTGAACCATCATCTTCACTCTCGTAGCGGATGCTTCAACTGCGCGCTAAGAGTTCAACTTGAATTCCATCGCCTTCAAGCAGGGCATATGGGCTCAGTCGGACGGTGACCGAAAAAATGGGCTTGCGAAATGTTGCGGTGATTGCCATCGCTATTGTGGTCGTCTCCTTCATCGCAGCGGCATATATCATCCTTAAACCCACCCATGGGATGAAGAGGCTAACGGCGCTCAAGATGAGCGAATTAATCCGCATGGCACGCAGCGGCAATGCCGAAGAGCGCCTGCAGGCAACGCTTGAGCTGAGCCGCCGCTCAAGGGACGCAACTTCGGCACTGATAGAGCGAGCGCTCCATGACGAAGCTGAGGCGGTGCGCATTGCAGCATTGCATGCTATCGCTGGTATGCGCGACAAAGCTGTTGATGACGCTATGCTCACAGTCCTTCGCCAAGAGCGGGCTCACTCCCCTTCGGAGATTGAAATTGCAATAACGCACCTTTCGCAATCACGCAATGAGGCTACATGGCGCAAGTTGGTTGAACTTTACTTTGGCGATGGGTCAACTGCGCTCAAGGGAGCTGCTCCAAAGCTGTTTAGCCGATTGAACGAGGCTGCGTTGCGCCCAATATGTCAGATGCTTGGCACTGGCATTGCGTTTAAAGAGCCATTGGAAAGCAGCATAAGTGGGCGCACAAGGACAACTTGCACAATGCCAAGTGCCGCGGCTTTCCGCCAGAGGCAAATGCAACTGCTCATCCTGATTGAATCCGTCCCAACGAATGCCCTTGTTGCGCTGCTCTCCGATAACGACATCGCTGTAGTGGTTGGCGCTTTGCAATTGCTCCTCAAGTTCCCAACGCCAGATGCCGCCACAAAGCTTGCCGAGCTTGCAAACTCAAAGCATCGCATCGTCAGGGCACTCGCAATTAGCGCGCTTGCACTTAAGCCATCAAAGAAGGTCGCAAAGGAGATCAAGCACCTGTCGGAGAAAGGCGCAGATAAGTATGTGAGGGCATGTGCCACAGTTGCGTTGGCATCGCTCGGCAACGCAGAACTTGAGAAAGTGGACAGGCTGCTTAACAGCGATGATGCGATTGAGCGAAAGCTCGCTCTGCATGCGCTGTCCAACATGAACTTGCCGCAAGAGGTGATGATTGAAAGGCTGCGATCAATGTTAAGTGACGCTGACATGGAAGTTCGCTTAACCGCATCAATGATGCTGCTTCGCTATGGTGAGAGCGGCTTGAAGCTTTTCTTGAAGGCACTTGAAAAGGCTCACGGCGATGAGCGTGCAAGCATGCTGCTTGCGCTGAGGACGCTCAAGCATAAGGAAGTGCTCAGAATTGTCGCAAGGGATTTGACGAGCAAAGAGCCACAGGTGCGCTGGGCTGCTGGTGTTGCAATCTCATCACACGGCGTGAAGGCGTTGCCAGTGCTGAGCGAATTGCTCAAACACAGCGATGAGAATGTGCGCGTGGGCGCGTTGAGCGCATTGATGCAAATTGGCAGCAGTGAGGCTGTCAAGCTGATTGCGGATGCAGCTTTAAACGACAGCTCAAGGGTTGTGCGAATGCACGCAATTGAAGCCTTGAGCGTTTTCCCAGGGGATGAGCGAGCCGTAGAAGCATTGCGCAAGCTGCTTGAATATCAGGATGAGGAACTCGCCATGAGAGCTGCACTGGTGCTCGGCAGGTTCGGTCAACACGGATTGAAAGTGCTCAAGGGTGCACTGAAGTCAAAGACGCCCATCGCAAGGATGGCATCAGCGCGTGTGCTCGCATTCTACGGTGATGCTGAAAGCATAAGGATGCTTTGGGACATAGCGCATGCCAGTGACAGCGTGATGAAGCTTGCAGCACTGCAATCGTTGGCGAGGGTAGGCGATACACGCGCTATGACTGAGCTGATCAAGATGCTCGCCACAGGGAACGAGATTGAGCGGATGAAGGTTAGGGCTGCAATACTCGGCTTGGGTGAGAAAGCAGTTGAACCGCTCAAAGCTGCGTTGGACGACGAGAACGAATTGATTAGGGCTGAAGTTGCATTGCTACTCTCGCAATTGCGCCATCAACGCTGATGCAAAACATGGTCATAGAACAATCCCAAACACTGCTGGGTATTGTCATCAAGTCAAACTCCAGTCTCACCTTTGCGATTCTCCAGTGTCTGGCTTAGCCGTCTCAAGCTGCTCAAGCAATGTCAAGTTAACGCGCCTTTCGGATTGCGAGTCAAGCACATACTTTTTCATGCGCGGCAGTATCTGCTCCATCGCCTCAATGTAAAGCCTCACCTTCGTCTCACTCGGCGAGCGCCTATATTCCTTCGCCATGGCAACGAATTTGCGCGCATCGCCGATTGCCTGATTTATAAGGCGCACTTTGAATGCCTGTGCCTCGGAAACTATCTTCTCAGCCATGCCCCTAACTTCTGGCAATCGCTCACTTCTGTAGCTGTATGCTTCGTTGATTAACTTCTGTCGTTCTTCCCTTGCCCTTGTAACTTCGTGAAATGCATCGGTAACCTCGGGTGGCGGAGTCACTATGCTGAAGTTCACTGATACAATGCTCACACCAACATTGCACTCGTTCAACCAACGCTGCAGCAGCTCTTTCACTTCACCCTGCGTTGCAAACCTGCCATAAGTGAGCACGCTGTCAATGGGCTTACTTGCCACTATTTTCGTCAATGCCGCCTCCGCAAACGCTTTAATCAAACCTTCAGCATAGATACAACGCAACGCATACGCTACGATGTCAGCAACCTTAAATTGCACCACAGCACCCACATTGACGATGTTCGCGTCGCCTGTAAGGAACTGCGACGATTTCATCATCCCAGAACGCCCCGTCACATCTTCAACAGCCTCAATCCCAACGGATATGCGCTTGCGCTTCAAGATATCCTCCTTGATCACCCTGCCGAACGGAAACGGCAAGCGCCAGTGCACACCTGGTCCGATCGGTTGCAATGTCACAAGCTTACCAAACACCAACACGACAGCACGCTCACTCGCACGAACTATGTAAACTCCGCTCAGCGCATAACATGCTATGGCTGCCACCAATAGCAGCATCACTCTTCTGTATCTCACATCCTTCACCACCATAAAAGCCATTTCAATGTCACCTGTTGACCATGCTCAGCTTCAGCCATCTGTGCCTCTCACCCAGCAATAAGCGTATCACACTTTTGTATCCAGCCGTATCCCCACCATCCCAAAGCCCTGCGCATTTCGTTCGCCAAAACCAGCTTCATAGCCAACCCTTAGAAGCGCCGCATCCCCGCCAGCATAGAATTTGCCCTCAAACCCTCTCACCTTTACGCCCTTAATTTCGTAGAGCCGTGAACGCCACCTACCATATGGCTCAAACATCAAAGGCTCATCGGAAACAGTCAAGTTCAGCGCTTGAGCCTTGCGGCGCAAATTCATTTCAACGACCCGCCAAAACTCAGGTTCATCAG
>JAVHTD010000035.1:0-18703 GCA_032161105.2 Candidatus Thermosaccharophagus tengchongensis | reverse complement strand
GCCTCTCCCAACCTCGGGTCATACCACCATGCACGAACCTCCCTCCCTGACAACTTGTCAAGCCGAACCTTAACCGGCTTTGGGACCGGGATGTAAACGAAGGCGTAACTTCCGTCAATTGCCCTTGCTGCGCGAACATGTTCTGCACCTGTCCCGGGATCTGATGCAAGCAAAGTTTGGTCTGGAATCCGAAGCAACATCGGTCGTGAAAGCATCAAAGCCTTTGCGTGCCTGACCTGAGATGCACCGGGCAAATGCAACGCCTTTTGCCAAGGAGTCCTCGCATGAGAGATGTGAAATAGTTCCCAATCAGTGTCACCAAGGTGGAAGAAGGGTTGACCTTTTTCTGTGACGAGGAAGCGGCGGTTGTTTGGATGTTTAGGGTCGTCAAAAACTTTCAAGCGAGGTAGTTTGCTACCCACCCTTCTCAACCTCTTTTGTTCGCTCACTTTGCAACTTACCGAAAACTACAAGCCCATCAAACCTTGCGCGAACCCTCAACGCTTCATCTTTTCGTTTCACCCGCTTTCAACTCCCCAAGTATGCTGCGCTTGCAACTTTTTTCTACTACTCAGACGGTCGCCAGTGGTAAATCAGGTTTTTGCCGCGCCGATCTTCCTCCTTCCGTATTCTCAGCGTCCGCCTCCCCAATGCGGCGAGAAGCCGTAACTTCCCGGTTGCACATCTCCAGCCTCTTGTTGCCAAAAAGTTCGTCCCAGACCACCCGCACCGTTTACTGCCCAAGCAAAGTGAGTAATTAGCCATTGACTCACCAAGCACATTACCCTACCAACAAAGGAAGCCAAAACGCCGATAATGGTGCATGCATTTCATTGCTGCCATCATCGGTTTGGGTGGCAACTTTGGCGTGGCTGTAAAGTAGCAGCGTGTGTCAGGTGCTAAACCTCAAACCATTCTTGGCGGTAGGTGATCTTTTCACCCTTCTCAATTGCCGCAGCAGCTACAATCGCCGTAACTGTAGCTTGCAACGCCTCCCTTGCAGTGCAAGCTGGCTTTTTACCCTCGCGGATGCAGTCAAAGAATTCACTCAGGGCGATATAGAATGGGCTTTTAAGCTCCGCCTCGGTTTTCTGCGGCGGCTTAAATCCGCCTTCAAGCTGTGCTGCATACTTTGACGCCTCCGGATCAAGGACTATACCAAGCGCATCACCGAGCTGCTCTTTACGGGCATAAATTTCCCAACCAAGCTCCGGTGCGTCTGGTTCCTTGAACCATAGACCAATCTGCTCCTTTGAGAACCACATTGCGCCCATTGTCCCGAGCAAAAGCTCATAATGCCGCTCGTAGCTACATCCGAGCGTTGCAGTATATGTCACCTTTACACCCTTCGGATATTCAAACAGCAGATGAATGTTGTCATGCACCTCTCTGCCATCTTTCCATATGTCAATCCCGCCGTTCCCAACTACTGATATTGGCGTTGCGCCCAAAAACCAATTCACCACATCAAGTTGGTGTGAGCCAAATTCAACAGCTAAGCCTCCAGATGTATGGCGATACAACCGCCAGTTGAGCAACTTCTCATACTTCGCATCCGAGACTGGGCGGCGCAAAGAATCCTTACGATTGTAATGTGCACGAGCTTGCACCGGCTGCCCTATTGCACCGACTCTAATGAATTTGAGAGCATGCCTGTATAGCGGATTGAAGCGCCTTTGGTAGCCAACTTGAAAGACTTTATCGCTCGCTTCAGCAGCCTTGACCATGCGCTTGCAGTCATCAATGTCATTCGCAAGCGGGGCTTCACAATAAACATGCTTCCCCGCTTGCAGCGCATCAATTGAAATGGGAACATGCGTCCCGGTTGGCGTGGCTATGATTATGGCTTGCATTTCCTTCTCCTTTTCAAGCATCTGCCTGTGGTCGGAATATGCTCGCACTGCTTTTCCGATGCCCTTCAGCGCTCGCTCCAAGTTTGGTTGGTAAACATCGCACAGTGCCACAACCTCAACATCACTCATGCGCATAAGCTCCTTCAACAAAAGCCTCCCGTGAACGCCGACACCAATGACACCACACAGCACCTTCTCTTTGGTCACCTTCTCGGATACCTCCGCTTCGGAACGCATTAAAGATGTCAAAGTGAAAACGGTTGCACTGCCAATGACGAAGTCGCGCCTTGTAACTTGTGACACTTCGCTCACCTCCTACAGTATCGCTTGCTCATTGCTCCAAAGCTTGATAGCGATGAGCGATTTGCGCCGCCACGCGATTTCAAAAAGCCAATCCCGTCAAATCGCTCCCTTCAACGATATACAGTGGCACGGCAGCGACAATCTGGGATTCCCTCAAGCCCATAGGTGACAACATAAACGCCATCATCACTTTGGACGATCAGCACCGCCCCAACTCCTGCATGGCTCTCGCAGTAACTTTTTACGCCATCGCAACCAAGCAGTAGGAATGCCGTTGAAAGCGCGTCTGCCTCCGTTGCGCTGCTGCAAATTGCATAAGCACGAATCACCCTCTCACCACTGCCACATATGCCCTCAACAATGGTGGAACAAGCGCGCGTGTCAAAGATGTGCAATCGTCTGCCATATGCGGAGTTGCTGTGCCACTCGGAGACGCCCATTGCCATGTCCCTAAGTTCTATGGTAGCTAACCGCCTTGATGGCTCTAATGGATCGGTTATTCCGACAACCCAACCGTTAAAGTTGGGCTGCTTCCCAGCAGCATAGATTGAGCTCTTGCCAGCGTGCACGAAAAAGTCGCGCACGCCCTCATCCATGAGGTAGCTTGCAACCTTATCAACAGCATAGCCCTTTGCAATGCCACACAGGTCAATCATCATACCGCATTGGAGGAAACGCACTGTCATTGCCTCATCGTCCAACTGCAGCCATTGTAATCCTATCGGTAACTCGGCATTGCCTTCAACTTCGCTGCGCATCCGCAGCTGTGTTTCAATTTCGGGGCGGTTGCCAAGCTTCATCGGGATCGTTAAAGCACCTACGGTGATATCAAATGCGCTTTGCGTCTCAATGCCAATTTGCACAGCGCGCTTAATGAGCCAATAAAACTGCGGCTCAACCCTTACAGGCTCATGGTGAGCGCGCCTGTTGAGGTCGCTGAGGTGGCTATCATCAACGAATGGGCTTAGTTGCATTTCCAGCTGCTCAACTTCATCAAGCGCCCTTTCAAGGATTGCATGAAGGTCATTGCGTCCGTCATCAACTGCAATAATCTCAAACCTGCATGCCATAGCTATGCGCGCCGCCATCACAAAGGGCAGATTGAACGAATTTACTCCCCTACACTGCTCCACAGCTCCAACTCCTTTGGGCGAGAAAAACTATCAGCAGAAGCAAACGCCCACTTGCGTTGATGTTCAAAGCACCAGCCACCAAACTGTCATCCGCAGGTGGCTTGCAAAGCGCACCATATTCAACTTCGCAATCCATGTTGCCTACAAACTGGGGATGCTAAGGATTGTCACCAAATGCGATCACGAGATAACTCGTTGAGTGCTCGGATCAAACTTCATCACCTTATCTTGCCTGTAGGAAAGCTCAGCGAGACCGACGGCAACCATAACTTTGTATGCGAGCTCAACATCGCAGTTTGGCTTACCGCGAGTGCGCACACACTCAAAGAAGTTCTTGTGGTGCGCCGCAACGCTATCTGGCGTTGGCTCAACTTGCACTTCCTCAACTTCCCTCTCCTCTGCGTATGGGCGTGTCGGGCGGATAATTATCCTGTTGCCACTTATCTCCATCGTCGCCTCATGCCCTCTAATCAGTGTCGGGACTCCAACCTCGTTTGCCATTGATGAAAGCACAACCACATTGTAGTTGCCCGGATACTCAACGATCATGTGGTATGTATCTGGCACCTCTCTATCCTTGTGAACATAGATTCCACCGCTTGCGACCACCCTCGTTGGGAACTCAGCGCCTATGGCTAATAGGAGCGTGTTGAGAACATGCGGGAATAAGTCTGTTCCAATGCCGCCCGAATAATCCCAGAACTTGCGCCACCTGAAAAACCTCTCTGGATCCCAAGGGCGTTTTGGAGCCGGTCCGAGAAATGCATCCCAATCAAGGTTGACGCCGGGCTTTGCGTCAGGATCTATTGGGTAATTCCACTCCCCCTCTTTTGAGTTCCTGCAATAGCTTGCCTGTGCCCAAACTACCTTGCCGAGTTTGCCGCTTTTAACCAACTCAGCTGCCCTGTGCCATACATTCTCAGAACAACCCTGAGAGCCAACTTGGACAACACTCTTTGTGCGCAAAGCCGTCTCGTATACTTGCTTGGCTTCATCAAGGTATCTCGTGAATGGCTTTTCAAGGTAGATGTCCTTCCCGGCTTCCATAGCATCAATTGCCATCCTCGCATGCCAGTGCTCCGGTGTGGCGATCCAAACGACATCAACATCCTGCCATTCAAGTAACTTGCGATAGTCCTTGAACGGCTTTGCACCGGATATTTGGACGGCGTTGTTGAGGCGCTTTTCGTAAATGTCACACACCGCAATGACTTGAATGTTCTCTTTGCCACTCTTTGAAGCGTCTACAAGCTTACGGAGGTGGTGAGTCCCCATGCCACCGCATCCGATCACGCCGACATTTATGCGGTCATTCGCTCCAATGACCCTCCCCGGACCGGCGAGAGCGTATGCTCGGCTCTTCTTCCATCCAGATGAGGCAATGCCAGCTGCCGCAGCGGCACCGATAAGCAAGAATTCGCGCCTCGTCACAGACCGAGATTGGCTTTCGCCATTCTTGCGCATCAGCTATCACCCCCAATAAGCTAAAGATGCATCGCTTACCGATGCTCACTCTTGGATGGGCTAAACTGTAACCTGCCTTCAACATTGTATCGCAAATAGCCGCCCATCCCCACATGCAATTAGAGAGCAAATGGGCATGTTTGGTTTGCGGCTCACCTGCACCAGTGATGGATTATTTGCGCTCCCACATTTGCCCGGTGTAGGGCACAATTCCACACAGAGAGGTGATGCTACAATTTTGGAGTGGCAATGGGCTCAGATGACGAGCGCAAGGAATTAACGCAGCAAAGAGCTTGAAAACGGAGGACGGATTGAATGGGCATCAATGGGCACTTGCGCAGTTACCTCAATGACGCAGACATTGAACTGCTCAACAGGGTGCAACTTGGCATACCCATTGAACGAAAGCCATTCCACTCACTCGGGCAGCAGCTCGCCATGAGTGAGGCGGATGTGATAAGCAGGCTTGAGCGCATGAAAGGGATGAATTTGCTGCGCCGCATAAGCGCCATATTTGATGCCTCAAAGGTCGGGTATAAAACGGCACTCGTCGCATTCACCGTTGAAGAGGCGAGGATTGATGAGGTCGCCAACAAAGTGAACTCAATGCCGTTCGTCAGCCACAACTATGAACGGGAGGCTGAGTTTAACCTTTGGTTCACTGTAGTGCTCCCGCAAGCACAAGACTTGCACAATACAATCTTTCAACTCGCCCACATCTGCAAAGTCAGCGATTGGATGCTCCTTCCGGCGCTGCGAACATTCAAGGTCGGAGTCGCATTGGATGCTTCACTTCGTCTCGGCAACATTTACAACCAGACTGAAGAGATGAAGATGCCGACCCGGCAGATTGACGATGATGATATAGCGTGCATACGCATCTTGCAGGGCGAATTCCCGCTTGTGAGCGAACCATTTAAAGAGCTTGCGAGAAAGCACGGTGTTGATGAAGTATGGCTGATTGAGCGCTCGCTGCTGCTGTCAAGCGAGGGCAGGTTAAGGCGCATTGCCGCATCGGTGAATCACAGGCTTCTCGGCTATGCAGCAAATGCTCTGGTCGTATGGGATGTCCCCGATGAGGATGTTGAAACGGTCGGAAGGAAATTAGCCTCGCTGCCATGCGTGAGCCATTGCTACCAG
Organism: Candidatus Thermosaccharophagus tengchongensis; assembly: GCA_032161105.2. Taxonomy (GTDB): domain Bacteria; phylum Armatimonadota; class Fervidibacteria; order Fervidibacterales; family Thermosaccharophagaceae; genus Thermosaccharophagus; species Thermosaccharophagus tengchongensis. Next base: position 12,810 of record JAVHTD010000035.1, on the reverse strand, counting down.
CGCCCAAGATACCCGATGTGGGGCTTCTCGCTTTACACCATGATTCACGGAGCGAACGAAGGGAGTGTCAGAGAGCTTGTGGAACGAATGCTGTGCATCGTTGGGCAGTATAAGTGGCGCATGCTCCCTTCAAAGCGCGAGTTCAAGAAAGAGAGGGTTAGGCTTTTTGCATAGCCTCTCCCGCAAACCAAAAGAGGGTGTCAGTTATCCCCAGAAGTCTGAGGGAGGTTGAGCTGAATGAAAATGATCCATGCCATCATACGCCCTCACAAGCTGCATGAGGTGAAGGAGGCGTTAGAGGAAATAGGCATAACTGGGATGACCGTCATTGAGGTGCGCGGCGCAGGGAAACAGCGCGGGCTGGTTGAGCGCTACAGGGGCGCAGAATATACGATTGACTTGATCTCAAAGGTGAAGCTTGAAGTTGTTGTCAGGGATGAGCAAGTTGAGGAAGCCATTGAGGCAATAATTCGTGCAGCGCGAACCGGAGAAATCGGTGATGGGAAGATATTCATCACACCGGTTGAAGAGGCGATAAGGGTGCGCACAGGTGATAGGGGAACAGATGCAATCTCTTGAGAGAGGCGAGGCTTAAATGTGCCACGATGAAATGAGCTGCCAGCAGGTTGAGTTGCAAGAGGAGGCAAGGCTGTGGCGCAAACGAATACGAGAAACACAACTCCAAAGCGTGAGCGGGCTTAGGTTGTGCGCCGAGATAACGCAGGGCTTGGACAAGTTGATGCGAAGGATTTATGAGCTCTCGCTATCTCACGCATTCAAAGTCGCTGGCCAATATTACCAACCCGGCGGGACAGAGATTGCCATCGTGGCGACGGGGAGCTACGGCAGGATGCAGCTTTGCCCATTCTCGGATGTTGACATAACCTTCGTGCCATCGGAACAGGACAACCCATTCATTGACGCCGCACTGAAGCACGCCTTCAGGCTCCTCATATCCACAATCATTGATGCCACAGACTTGCGCCTCGGCTACGCTTACAGACCACTTGAGGACATACCGAGCTTGGATAGCCTCACCAAGACCGCCCTAATGGATGCCCGCCTCATCGCCGGCAGCGAAAGGCTTTATAATGCGCTCATTAATTTGCTGCACGAGACAATGGACATCATGGCGTTTGTGCAAGATAAGGTGGCTGAGCGGAGCAGCGCCTTTGGGAAGCCATTACACCTCACCGAGCCAAACATCAAACAAGGCATCGGCATGCTGCGAGATATACAGCAAACCCAGTGGCTGCTCGCGTCCATCCACGGGATACATCCGCCAGTAACGCCGTTCAAACTGTGCGAGGTTGGTGCGCTGAGCCGCGATGAGGCGACCAAGCTCCAAGAAGCTCTTGACTTCTTCCTGACAATCAGAAACTGGCTTCACTTGCGAGCCGGTAAGAGGGAGGATACGCTTCTGCGCGAATATCACGAGCAGATTGCCTGCGACCTCAAGTTAACCCCAACGATCATGTTTGAACTCCTGTATGGATACGCCGAGTTTGTGAATGCGCTCGCAAGGCGCGTTGAGCAGATGGCGCTTGAAATGCGGATTAACATTGACCAGCACTTCTACGCGGAGCATCAACGCCTATACATACGAGATGCCAACATGCTGATAAGGGATACCCAGTTGGTGCTCACGGCGTTTGAGCATGCGCAGCAATACAACCTGACATTCTCCCACGAACTGCGCGACGCCATAAGGGAAACCATCAACAGGTTGGGTGGTGAGCTGCCTCGCTCGGAATGGTGCGGCAAGAAGCTAATTAACATACTCGCTCATCCATCGCCTCAGAGGGCAGTGGAAGAGATGGTTGAACTCGGCGTGCTGCAAGCATGCATTCCGCAACTCAAGATGGCAATGCATCTTGTGCCGAGCAACAGGGCACACGAACTCACCGTTGGCGCTCACTGCGTGCGCACGATGCTCAACTTGGCTGAATTGGAACGAACCGGCAGGGGCGCTGAGACGCTCATAGGTGAAGTTTGGAAGGATGTAAGCGACCGCTCAATATTGCACCTTGCTGCCCTTCTTCACGACCTCGGGAAGATACAGACGGAGGATGAGGAGGGGCATTGCGAAGCCAGCGCAAAGCTCGCCGAGGATGTTGGGAATGAGTTTGGGCTTGACCCGGACAGGAAAAGGCTGCTTGTAGAGCTCATCAGAAATCACATGCTTCTTTTGAGGGCAGCGCGCCTGCACGACATCCAAGACGAGACCGTCATAATGCGCCTTGCCGAGAGGATTAATGACACCGATTTGCTTCGCATGCTTTACCTCCTCTCATACGCCGATGCTCAAGCTGTGAGCAAACAGACATTCACAGCCCTTGAAAGGGAGCTCCTTGACAGCCTGTTCATAAACCTCAACCGATACCTTTCAAAGCAAGCCGAAGCTGACTTGCAAACGATGGTGAGGGAACGCCGGACAACGCTCTCTCACCGGCTAAAACGATACGGGCTAACGCCACAGCAAATTGAGTTTGTCTTATCGGCATTTCCGACGGGCTACTTGCTCAACAACACCACGGAGACAATAGCTGAGCACCTCAGGATGATTGACAGCCTGATGGAGACAGAAAAACCGGTCATAACCATACGCAGCGAGCCGGGTGCCGATTTTTCCAGCCTCATAATCTGCGCTTATGATGAGCCGATGCCCGGCTTGCTCAGCAAGATATGCGGCACATTGTATGCCCAAGATGTGGACATAAGGATGGCTCAGGCAATAACCGTGACCATCCCCAGCGAGTTTAAGGCTGAGGCATATGATGCAGGAGAAAGGCGTGTCGTCCTTGACTCCCTCCTCATACGGACAAGGTATGGGCAAGTGAGTGAAGCCAAGGCAAGGCGCATAAAGGAAGCAATTGAGATGGTGCTCAACAAAGATGTGAGCGTTAAGCAGCTGCTTGAGGAAGCCGGATTGGAGGATGCCTTCTCTGTGAGCATTCACAAACTGTCGGTGAGCAACTCGGTGTCAGAAGCCTGCACTGTCATCCACATCAAGGCTGATGATAGGAAGGGGCTGCTCTTCAGGATCACGAGTGCCATATCTTCGCTTGGCTTGGACATCGTCACTGCGAAGATTGCGACATGGCGTGATGTCGCCGAAGACTCATTCTATGTCGTCACGAGGGATAGGAAAAAGGTCCCGGACGACGAGTTGGACGAGCTTGAGAAGGAACTTAGGGAGCGACTTGAGAAGCCATGGACACCGATATGGGCATGATGGCGCCGCAAAGTGCTGCCAACGCACTCGTTGAAGCGCTGCTGCGAAGGGAACTCACGGAAGCTGCACGCCAGTTGGTCAGCCGGACATTCAAAGACGGCTTTGGCGCATGGAGGGTATTGTTGCGCTTCGCGTCTGATGTGCAAGTGGCACTGAAGCTCGCACCCATCTTGGACGAACTGCTTGAGGCGTTTAGGTTGTCGCCAGACCCTGACTTGGCACTTGTGAACTTTGAACGGTTATGCGATGCCGCCGGAAAGCTGCGCCTGCTTCAATGGCTCAAGGACAGCATGGCAACATTGTATGCGCTCATCAAACTCCTCGGCACAAGTAACTACGCCGCAGACACGCTTTGCCTTCACCCGGAGTATTTGAGCTTGCTCTTCCCGGTCAGCCAGCTGCGCACACCTAAGGGTTTTGAAGCAATGGCGAGGGAGGCAATGCTGACAGTCAATGCCTTTAAGGAGACAAAGCGAAAGTGGGAGAGCCTGCGCAGGTTCAGGCGAAGGGAGTCATTGAGAATAATTGCAGCTGATATACTCGGCATGATGCGCTGTGAGGATGTCCTATCCGAACTTACAGCGCTCGCCGAAGCTGTTGTAAGGGCTGGGCTTGACATAGCATTAAAGCAAGTTGGCGCAAACATCCCTCAGCAGGAGTGCGGCTTCCTCGTCATAGCTCTTGGGAAGCTCGGCGGGATGGAGCTCAACTACAGTTCTGACATTGACTTGATGTTCTCATTTGACAGGGACTCAATCCTCTCATGGGCATTGTGCAGTCCAACTTCAAGCGGCGATGAGGAGCATTTAAGGCGCATTGCCACACTCACCGCAGAGAAGCTATCGCAAGCTTTGCTTAAGGGTCTATCGGAAGTCACCGACTATGGATGCGCATATAGAGTTGACTTGCGCCTTCGCCCATATGGACGGGATGGTCCTATTGCGCTTGAGTGGGGAGCGATGATGAGCTATTACGAATCTTGGGCGAGGGCTTGGGAGCGAATGGCGTTGATAAAGGCGAGACCGATAGCCGGCGATGTGAGGCTCGCTTTGCGCTTTGAGCGGTTCGCCGAAAGCTATGTCTACATGGCACCATTTGAGCACAACGCCTTTGCCTCGTTGCTGGAGATAAAGAGGCACAGTGAAGGGATGGCGCGCTCGCACGCTGATGTTAAAGTTGGGCGTGGCGGAATAAGGGACATTGAATTTGTGGTGCAGCTGCTGCAGCTTACCCTCGGCAGCAGATTTGATGCCCTGAAGACGACAAACACGCTGTGCGCGATTGACGAACTACACAAGCTATCGCTGCTCACGGATGAGGAGGCTAACTCCCTCCGGGAAAGCTACATCTTCCTGAGAAAGCTTGAGCACATGCTTCAGATAGCCGAGCACCTGCCGATGCATGAGCTGCCTGAATCACAAGATGAGCTTGAAAGGGTCGCAAGGAGAATGGGCTACACAAAAGATCCAGTCAACTCGCTCATCTCGGACTACAGGATGCACACCGATAGGGTGCGCTCAATTTACGAGCGCATATTGAACGAGCTTGACAGCATCGTTAGGAGAGCTTTTGAGGATGTGGGGTCAATTGCGCTGGATGATGAATTGGCATTGGCAAGGCAGCTCTCGGAATATGGCTTTGCCAATGCGAGCGATACAATGAAGGCATTGCGCCTGCTGCTTAAAGGACCAGCTGGAGTTAACCTGAGCGCGAGGGAAAGGATAGCGGTGCTGCGTTCCCTCCCGACAGTGCTAAGGGCTGCATCTCAAACCGTCAGCCCGGATGCAGCTATACAGCGTCTGGAGCAGCTTTCAACAGCGATCGGAAACAGGGCGGCGTTCATCTCATCATTGTGCTCAAATGAAGTCACCCTCCGTATGCTCCTAAGGTGCATTTCCTTCTCCGAGTTTTTGAGCGACCTGATGATGCGCTACCCGGAGCATTTGGAAGCGGTGCTTAGGGAACCAATGAGAAGGGCAATGGAGATTGAAACGCTTCGCTACCAGCTGTCCGAACGCATCATGTCCGCAAGGACGGATAGGGAAGCAATGCATCTCCTCAGAAGGTTCAAGCACAGAGAGAGCCTGCGCGTGGGCTTTATGGAAGTCAACGGCATCCTCAACACAGTTGAGGCATCCTTTGCCCTCGCCGCAATTGCCGACATCGTAATCAATGCGGCATTGCGCCATTCATTGAGAGCCGATGAGGCTACAGCAATACCACACGAACACAATGTGCAAATAGCTGTGCTGGGGTTCGGCGGATTGGGCGCTCAAGAGCTACACTACGCGTCTGACTTAGACCTGTCGTTCATCCACGAATCCGGATGGGATGGCGCAGAGGAAACCACCATACGCCTGATCAAGCTCCTTTCAGACAACACCGAGGATGGCATTGCCTATAGGGTTGATGTTCGCCTGCGCCCATTGGGTGGCACTTCATTATCGCATTCAGAAGAGGGATGGCATGCGGCTCTGAGAATGCTTGAACCATGGCATCTTCTCTCGCTGCCGAGGATGCGCCACATCGCTGGGAGTTGGGAAAAGTCCAATCGGTTGATTGAAATGGCATGGGAGGAAATGCACGGGCAGTTTCTGGAAGGAGGGATGATTGAAGAGCTGCTAACGCTCTGGCTGACAATACAAAGGGAACACACGCCACAGAAGGACACCATTGACCCAAAGCATGTTCGCGGTGGGCTCTCAGACTTGCAATTTGCGGCAACGCTGATCCAGCTGGCATATGCTCGCGAGCACCGCCAGCTGAGGCATCACAGCTATGCGAGGGCAATTGACACGGCTGCAAAGCTGCAGCTCCTCGGCGAAGAGGATGCGAGGGCACTGCTGAGAGCGCATGAGTTTTTGAGGGCAGTGAAAGCCTCAATCACACTCCTCAAATCGCCACAGGTTAGGAGCATAAGCGTAAATGACGCATCGTTCTCATATTTGGCTATGCACCTAACCGGGGCGCGTTCACCGAGTGAAGCTGCAGCCCGTCTTTTAAGCGAATGGGAAAAGATTACCAGCGCATCATATGCTGCGATTTTGCGCATCGTTGATGGAGTGGCGAAGGCTTTAAAAACATGCTGATACTCGCCGCGGAACACACGGGACGGAGGTGATGAAGATGCTTGCTCTCCGGAAGCACACCGCAACTGTGCTTTTGCTTTCCATCACATTAACTCTGCTCGCTCATCAGACGATGGATACACAATGCGCCGGCAAAGTCAGCTTCACAGTTGTAGGCAAAGCCCAATCCATACCGGGTAAGGCTGACGAATGGGTGATATGCGCTTCAACCGTTGTGCATGCGGTCATACCGAACGATGCACGGAGGCTTTCTGGGATGACGAAGCTTAACGCTGATGGCTCGTTTGAGTTGCCCGTGACCGCTGAGCCGATGGAGCGCCTCTTTTTGTGCGCATACTTCAAAGGCACTTTGTCGTGCAGTTCAGTCACGCCGATCATCGCTCCAAAAGAGGACGGCGTGAAGGTTGACCTGGGCAAAGTCCGACTTGACTCGGTTAGAGAGTCCGTTGAGTTCGCAATTGAGGCGCCGGACGGAAAGCGGCTTGGAAGAAGGGCTCTACTCCATATCTACAACATGTATGGTGAGATCACCATAAACACGAAAGGGGTATGGTCAGGAGATGCTGGAGCGGCACGAATTGATGATTTGCCGGGTGGGCTTTACGATGTTTGGGTTGAGGATGTGGAGGGGGATAAAGAGGGCAAGTTTGCGCGGATGCTGTTCAGGTGCATTGAAGTGACGCCGGGCGATGGCGTGCAGCGAATAGAACTTAAGTTGCAACATGGCGGGTCAATTCGCGGTCGGTTGCTTTTCGGTGACGGTGAGCCGGCAAGGGGTTGCATCATTTCCGTGCAAACTGGGACATTCCCGAGTGAGCGCATGCAAGCAGCAAGCGAAGCTGCTGCATATGCACATGGCGCAATTGATTGCTATTCCGAAGCCGCAGTCCAAGACGATGGCTCATTTGTGCTCACCGGATTGACACACGGAATCCATTGCTTGGATGTGCGCATGAAGGGAGATTTGCGCCCGAGATATACGATAAGCGATGTCTCAGCCAATCCAAATCAAGTGACCGACATTGGGGCGGTGACGCTCCCGAAAGAGGGATGGCAGTTCATGTTTGACGGACAAACCCTCGCCGGATGGAAGGAGAGCAACTTCTTTGGTAGAAACGAAGTGTTCGTTGAGAACGACCGCGTCGTCATGCTTGCGGGGAATGACATGACCGGCATAACTTGGGCTGGTGAGCTGCCGCGCATTGATTACGAGGTGACTCTTCAGGGGATGCGAGTTGACGGCTCTGATTTCTTCTGCGGTCTCACATTCCCAGTTGGTGATAGCCACTGCTCGTTGATACTCGGTGGATGGGGTGGGAGTGTCGTAGGGCTGTCATGCATAGATGGGTTTGATGCCTCGCAGAATGAGACGACACGGTTCATCCAGTTCAAGAACGGACGATGGTATCGGGTGAGGGTTAGGGTGACGAAGCACAAGATTGAGGCATGGCTTGACTCGCAGAAGATTGTTGACGCAGTCATTGAGGGGAAGCAAATTTCAATCCGATGGGAGTGCGAACCGTCAATACCATTCGGCATTGCGACATGGCGCACGACTGGGGCTGTAAGGGACATACGCATTCGCAAGCTTTAAAGGCACCGGCTAACGCCAAAAAGCCTTAGTGTGGGGGGTGATGGCGATGGCTAACTCAAGTGGCGGTGATGAGAAACTCACGAGGCGTCAATTCGTCCGGAGGGCTGTTGTAGCTGGCGCCGCAATTTGCGCCACAGGCTTTCCGGCGATCGTCGTCAAGCCGCAAGCGAAGACCTTCAAAATCGGTCTTATCGGGTGCGGCGGTAGAGGTAGGGGCGCGCTCGCTGATGCAATTGAGGCTGGAAAGATACTCGGCTTTGATGTGCGCATAGTAGCGCTTGCCGACTGGTTTCGTGAGCGCGCCATTGATGCCGGAAAGAGATTTGGCGTTCCTGAAGAGAGATGCTTCGGCGGACCGAGGGCGTATGAGGCACTGCTTGAGACGGATGTTGAGATAGTCCTTCTTTGCGAGCCGCCGGCGTTTCGTCCGATACATCTTGAAGCGGTCGTCAAGGCTGGAAAACACGCATTCATTGAGAAACCGTGCGCTGTTGACCCGCCGGGATGCAGGCGAGTTATTGCGGCTGCGGAGGTGGCGCAAAAGAAGGGCTTGGTTATAACATCGGGGACGGAGATGCGCCACGACTTCAACTTCAGGCTCACTCATCAGGCTGTGGCAGTTGAGGGTGCACTCGGGAGGCTCTTTTACGGGCGTGTGGCATTTTGCATTGGGCATATGTTCTCCGCTCGCCCAATCAACCCGAAGAATGCCGATGACCTTGTGCGCACTTGGCAAAATTGGGTTTGCCTATCCGGCGACCATATCGTTGAACAGCATATCCACAACATAGACATCGCAAATTGGTTTGTCGGCAGACCGCCGGTGAGCGCCGTCGGGTTTGGCGGGAGGGCAAGGCGCAATGCCGGTGATCAATACGACTTCTTTAGCGTTGACTACGACTACGGTGATGGCGTGCATATACACTCAATGTGCAGGCAAGTGAATGGCTGCTGGAATTGGGTCGGGCATGACTTCGTCTACGAAAGGGGTCGCACCAACGGTGCAGACTATCCAAAGCCAAAGCAATCACCGATACCACCGGACCTCCCAAGGGGTCCAAGCAGCCATGTCCAAGAGCAGATTGACACGCTTTACTATGTCGCCAAGGGCATCCCGGTAAACCAAGCTAAGGACCTCGCTGAATCAACTGCGACGGCAATTATGGGACGCATATCAGCATACACCGGTCGGCAAGTCTTTTGGAGCGAGATAATGGGCGACCCAAACAAGAACCCAGAACTTTACAACCTCGCGCTAAAGCCAAGCGCTGAGGACTTCATCAACGGGACAGTTGAATTGCCGAGGGAGAACGAAATTGCACTGCCGGGCTTCCCACCATAGGTCAGGTGGTGAAAGTGGCGATTCAAGCGTGCATCGTGGCAGCGCTACTCTTCATTGCCTTAACCAACGCCGTTGCCCTGACACAGCGAAGCTGTGCGCCAATCATCTATGTGATTGACTACAGCGATAAGTGGATCACAGATCCGGCTGCAGCTGATGAGTTTGAGGGCATGCCTCCGGACCTACTTCACATAGGTAAAGCCGTGCCAATAACGCACATTTGGGGACCGATACCCTTGATGGCCGGCGAGAACCAATACACCGGTGGACCGAAGCACACGCTTAACCGAGATGCAATTCGCTTGCTCTCACCGGATGAGCTTGAGAGGAAAATTTCGCTCATCACGGCTGCAGTGAAGCGACTGCACGATGTCGGGGTTAATTTGGTGATGCCATACATTTGCCACTTCACGATCGCCGGCGACCACGAAAAGAACGAGGGCTTCTTCGCGTTTTATCAGAGGTGGGATGATTATGCGCGCTGGCTCGGTCCAAAGCCGGAAGAACCACCGACACTTTGGATAATGCGAGATGCGCAAGGTAGGCGCATAGAATCTCCCTATGGATACACTCCATCATACTTTGCGCCGCTGCATCGCTATGCGGTTTGCCCAAATAACCCATCTTGGAACAAGTTCAGTGCAGCCATCGTCAGGTTAATCGCCATGTGCGGCTATGATGGAGTTTTTGTTGACAATGCCATAGCTGGCGGGGATGAGTGTGAGCATTGTGAGAGGGCGTTCCAAAGGTGGGTGAGGGAGAACTTCAACGCTGCTGTGCTCGCCAAGATCTGCGGCACAGACGGTGTGGGAGAGATAAGCGTTCGCAACCGCAACCTTCGCCCATTGATAAACAGGTGGCATGTCGCTGTTGTTCGGGATAGGCTGGCAATGCTGAGGGAGGAGGGTAAGAGGGTAAAAGCAGGCTTCAAAACATTCGCGAATGTTGGGGACTTCCAAAGAGCCATCCCGTATGGTGATGGTTGCGACCTATTCATGTTTGAAAGCATTCAACCCCCGGGGTGCACAATAATTGGCGAGCCACCACCATCACCCAATGCGCTCCTTCTCGTTGCAGATGGCGCTGAGGAACGAATTGCAACAGTGCCGTATGAAGCCATACACAGGGACTTGTTTGTTGAACTGGCTATGGACCTACAATATCCGCAAGTGGCACGGCTTGGCAAGCCGGTCAAATTCGTAATGCGTGTGAAGCGCGTCGGCGACAGCAACACAGATGCGGATTGCATGGAGAGTCCCATGTTGGAACTGATACACATTGAAACTGGCGAATCTGAGAGCATCCCTTTAGGTCCGCTGCCCGGCGTTGGAGACCCGAGGATTGTTACAGGGGCAGTCCGCCCACCAGTTGAGTTGCATGGCGAATGGCTCCCAAGGCGAGTTGGGTATTACGGCATCAGAATCCGATACCGATACACAGATGCCGACCACATTGATGTGGCTAACCGCGTTCAAATAGCGGATGAACTCACCTTGGGCAACATTTACCGCTCAAACTTACCCGGGCTATCCTGCACATTCAACAGCCGCGCGAGAATGGTGGGTCTTTGGTATCTACCGAGGGATAAAGCTTGGGAGCCGGTTGCAGAACTTGCTTTGGCGGAGTGCGCTGCATCTGGCGGCAGGTTCATTGTGAATGCTCGTCCCGGCACAACATCATACAGGAAGTATTGGTCATTCTTCCGAAGGCACGGCAGCTTGCTCTCAGGACTTATACCTTATGGGTCAATCGCATTGTTGTATGCCTATTGGGGTGGCAACCCCGGGGCGATTGGCAGGGCTGCCGGAAGGACTGTCGCAGAGCATCTCTCGGCAAGTCATGTCCTTTACTATGGCTTAGTTGACCGAGACTTAGAGCCGAGCGACCTTATCGGGTTAAAGGCGCTCATACTCGTTTGCCGCAATTATGAGCTAAACCAAAATCAGATCACGGCGCTGAGGAGCTTCGTGCTAAACGGTGGACGACTCATACTTGAGCATCAAGAGACGACGGTTAACTTTGTGCCGATTGAAAGGGCTATCGGTATACCGAGGGAACGGCTTGAGATCTGGGATTGGGAGAAGCCACCGAGCATTGCTGAGCCGATGTGCGAATCTGGCGGAAGAATGAGCGGCGTGCGCATAACGGCATTCGCAGAGCCGTCCCAAAAACCAAAACTGCTTTTGGTTCATGTGCTCAACTACAACATCACATGCGTTGAATCTGCCCCGGGTAAAGTGAGCGAGATTGATGGCATTCAACTGCGCATACCGGTGCCATCTACATGGCACACTGCAGCGGTGACATGCTGTGACCCAGACAGGGCGCAGCCGCTGGAGCTCAATTGCGGGATCAAGGGCTCAACCGCTATAGTTGCCCTGCCGAGGCTGCGCGTGTATCAAATGCTCATCTTGAGAGCCGTGCAAGAGAGGTAAATTCATTAGCCGTCCGTGCATGTTCCCCCTCAGCGGCTTGTGATAAACTTCACCGCGAAGTTAGACCTGCAAATGTTACACAGGTTGGGAGGTGGATGAGAATGACAGCGCATGGCGGACCATGCGATACGGCTGATGCGGCTGAGTTGGAGCGCAGGAGGCGAATGCAATGGTGGCATGAGGCTAAATTCGGCATGTTCATACACTGGGGGCTCTATAGCATCATTGGAAGGCATGAATGGGTCATGGAACTTGAAGCCATCCCGGTGGCTGAGTATGAGCAATTGACGAAGCTCTTCAGACCAAAGCCATACCCGGCTAAGGAGTGGGCACAACTGGCAAAACAAGCTGGCATGAAATACATGGTCATGACGACAAAGCATCACGAGGGCTTTTGCCTGTTTGACACAAAGCTCACCGACTACTGTGCGCCGAAGGTGTGCGGGAGGGACTTAGTCGCCGAATTTGTTGAAGCCGCGCGCTCAGAGGGACTACGGGTCGGTTTCTACTACTCGCTCATGGATTGGCATCACCCAGATGGTGCCCGCTGTGCATATGACGATGAAGCGAGGAGGCGTTTCGTTGAATACATTCACGGGCAAGTGCGTGAGCTGTGCACAAACTACGGCAAGGTTGACATCCTTTGGTATGATGTCCCATGGCCGTTGAGCGCGGAAGGTTGGGAATCGGAGAGAATGAACCGCATGGTGCGAGAGTTGCAACCGGACATCATCATAAACAACCGCTCAGGTTTACCGGAGGACTTTGATACACCCGAACAACACATACGCCCGAGTGTTGGGAGAGCATGGGAAGCTTGCATGACGATGAACGAAAGTTGGGGCTACCATAAAGCTGACGATGCTTGGAAGACGCCGAAGCAAATCCTGCGCAACTTGATCACATGCGCGAGGGATGGCGGAAATTATCTTCTCAACATCGGACCGATGGCAGATGGGACTGTGCCCGAGGAGTCCGTGCGCATACTCAAGGAAGTTGGTGAATGGATGAAGAGGCACGGGGACACTATTTATGGCGCAGAACCATGTGCTGTGAAGAGATCCGCCTTCGCCAACTTCACACGCAAGGGGAATAAGCTGTTTGTGCATGTCCAC
>JAVHTD010000034.1:0-19141 GCA_032161105.2 Candidatus Thermosaccharophagus tengchongensis | reverse complement strand
AAAGCAATCGGAACATAGTGCTTATGGCGGCGAGTGTCACCGACAAGAATGGCACAGTGGCGCCCTGGTTTGAGCACCCGGTAGCACTCTTTTGCAACTTCTGTCATGGCTTCTATGTATTCATCCAGCGACCGCATTCGTGAGAGGTCTCCGTTCACTGTTTCGCCTTTGGAGTAGGCGATGATGTTGGCATAAGGTGGGTGCGTCGCAATTAAATCAACGCTTTCGTCAGGGATTTTGTTAAGGTTACGGGCATCGCCGTGGTAAAGCCGAATTTCTGCCGGTGGGAGCGTTTCGTAAAGGTTACCCGGTTCAAAGTTCAAGCGGTCAAAGGTGAGCATAAGCGCTTCATAGTTTATGTCAACGCCGATGCCGTTACGCCCGAGCAATTTGCACTCCACCAATGTCGTGCCACTGCCAACCATTGGGTCAAGCACCCATTCACCAGGCTGCGTGTAGCGCAAAATTAAGTTGCGAGGAATTTGCGGCGCCCAATTGCCTCGGTAATTGCCTTGATGGGTCGCCCATGCCCCTCGGTCGGGAAACGACCAAACCGTTGTCTGCTCCATTTCAAACTCGGCGGGTTGCAAAGCGGCAATTTGCTTGCGCCCTGTCAGCGGGATGTGAACATCCTCAATTACGACTTCACCCCTTTGGCGCAGGAACTCTTCGTATTCCTGCCAAGTCACTTCCCTCATGCTGATGATTTGTTGCTTTAATTCGCTCATGGTGAACCACCTTGCTCAAGTTGCTGAATAACCCAATCGCGAATTTTTTCTGCTTGGGCGATTCGCTCTTGAGCCGTAGTTGTATCAAAAACCTCATGTGGGATGCCACCAGCAATGTCAGGGTAGCGAGCACGCAAATAATCTTCGGTCAACGGTCGTCCGACGGCTGCCAGTTCAGGTGGTGCACCTAAAGCGTTCGCTAACATCACAAGGTCACGCGTTCGTGGTGGTGTTGCTTGGAAGCGGACAATGTATAGGGCTTTGAGAAACTTCTCAGCAGCCTGTTGTGCAATGGCTGCAGCCCACTCGTAACTGTTATTTTCGTGAGCAACGCGGGCAAGGTTTAAGTCATGGTCTCCCTGCGCTATCCATCTTCGTGCTTGTTCTTCGGGCGTCATCACACTGCCCACCTCTTCATCGGAGAGCAACTCACCTTTGATGAGCCACAACCCTTCCCGACAAGCATCGGCAACTATCCCAATTTGCCGTCGCAATTGCTCAAATTCCTTGACAGTGTAGCACCACGCATCCACTCGCAAGTGCCAAGGGATTTGCCCGTTGAATCTGCGAGAGCGCTCAAAAAACGGTATGCCCTCAAAGGTGTCAGAAACGACAATTAAGTCAATGTCGCTGTCTGGTCTTGCCGAACCGTTGACACGAGAGCCGAAAACAATCAAATGTTGTGGTGCAAACAACTCCAAAATGCGTTGCCAGTTCGCTTCTATGTATTGGCGCAGTTCATGGTCAACAACTTGAGTTTTCCAATCGGTCGCTGTCATCACGAGCACCTTCCCTAATGTTCGCTCAAAAGCAGCCACAAAACTGCCATCCTGACGGCGACGCCGTTGGTCACTTGGTCAAGGATGCGCGCTTTATCACTGTCAGCGATATCCGATGAAATTTCAACGCCTCGGTTCATCGGTCCCGGATGCATGATAATCGCATCCTCAGGAGCGAAGCGCAATTTCTCAAGATCCATCCCATACAACTTCGCATACTCACCTATTGATGGGAATAGACCAACCCGTTGTCTTTCAAGCTGCATGCGCAACATGTAAATGATATCTGCACCCTCAATTGCTTCCTCGGTTCGCCTTGTGACCTTAACGCCGAATTCTGAAAACGCTTCCGGGAGCATTGTCGGCGGACCACACACGACGATGTCGGAGCTGAATTTGCTCAGTGCAAAGACGATTGAGCGTGCCACACGGCTGTGGAGTATATCCCCAATGATGGCGACCTTTAGACCGTGCAATCTGCCCTTAAACTTGCGCATCGTGTAAAGGTCAAGCAGCGCTTGTGTTGGATGTTCATGCATCCCATCGCCAGCATTGATGACTGAAGCCGAAACATACCTCGCAACGAAATGCGGAGCACCAGATGCCCAGTGGCGTATCACGATGGCATCATATCCAACCGCCTGAAGAGTCAATGCGGTGTCCTTAAGCGATTCTCCCTTCGCAACGCTGCTCACATCAATTGGCAAATTGGTAACACTCATTCCGAGCGCCTTCCCAGCCCTCTCAAATGAAGTCCTTGTGCGTGTGCTTGGCTCATAGAACGCTGTAGCCAGAGATTTCCCCTTCAGGCATTCAGACAGGGCTTTAAGATCTTTCGCGAGGGCTTCCTTCATGAAATCGGCGACATCTAAAATGAGTTCAATCTCATCCGCAGACAAATCACGCATCCCGAGCAAATCCTTTCTCGGGAGCCTCCCAAATTGGTGCAGCCTTTCAAGAACTGATGGCAATCCCGCACTAAAACCACAGTGATTGGCTCCCTCCACCTGCATTGGCAAATCCATTTCATCCACCCTCCTCAACTGCGGTGAGCCATGCGATACACACAAAAAAGAAAGCCTTCCCAAAATGGGAAGGCTTTCTCCAAAGCAAGGGCAAACTTGCTTTGAGATGTTTTAGTCGCCCTTTAAATTCACATACTCTGAACACTGCTCACCACACCCTTATGCATGTGAGGGTTAACCTTTGAATTCTTTGAGCCGTTCACCGATATGCTCACCCGCCTTTAAGATATCCAAAGGCATTTAGTATGTCGCATTTCATCCTGAGAGCAAACCTCAACCTTAAGCGCTACTTAACCACCTTCACCTTCCGCTCAATCACGAGTGACTCTTTCAACCCAAGCAGGTCTCTCACCATTATGGTCATAATGTAAGTTGCCGGTTTAGGATAGAACCAGCGAACTGCATTTCCTTTTGCGTTTGGCTTCTCCCAGTTAACACCGTCTGATTTATCAAAGTCCCAAAGCACCTCCGTTATTGACGCACCCTCGTTAACCTCAACAAGGAAATCAATTGGCATTGCGAACGTGCCGATGAAGACTTTGGGGAGATGACGCACCTCCTCAATGTTGCGCGAAACATCAAAGTCGTATTCCTCACGCCACGAACTTTTGATGTTGACGCTCAGCGGCTCATCATCATGCACAAGCATCATCCGCCCGACGAATAACTCATCGGATTTGTCAGCCCCGATTAACATGCGCTGCAGCTTTACACCCGGCTCAATTGGAAGCCCGCGAGCGTTAGCCAAAGGTATTGGCAAGCGCACCCAACCAGTCTGATCCGGTTTCAAAATGCCGAACGGGACTTCATAGTTGACCTCACTCCAACCTCTCCCAAAGTCAAGCACTAAACGCAGCTTGGTTAAATTGGCACTCACCTTGCCCACAGTGGTTGTAGGAGCGGCAGGCGGGCTTCCGGGAACACCAACTCCAACACCGATTTGATATTCAGCAGCACCACCAACCTCTGGCGCAGTCCCATACGGGATTGTTTCCTCACGGATGCGCTCGGGCGGAGCACCAACAAACTTCACCCACATCACAAGGTAGAGGGAGGATTGCCTCCAAGCAATTTCAATCGGTTTGCTGAAGATGAAACATCCTCCCTCAACAAGGCTGTATAAGGTCAACCGCAATGTCTTCCTGCGAAACATATATCCACTTTCTTCAACCTCCTCAACCAAACCTGTTCCCCACTGTCCAAGGGCTAACCCAACCGGAGAATTGTTTAAGTCGCCATCGTAAATGACGACCTCTGTATATGCCTTCTTCTGCTCAGCCTGCTCTGCTTGCACTTCAGATAGCAACACAAACGGCAACATCACCATAAGGTAGCTTGCGAATGCACATAGCGATTTCATTTCCCTCACCACTCGTGATGTTTTTGGTTTGAGATGGCGAGCATCATCATGCGCTCTGTTTCACCCTAACCAATATTGTAGCAAATGCCAGATGCACATCGCACCAATCACGGCAGCGACAGAATGAAAAGGATGAGAGCCATTCAACTGCTCTGCGGAGGTGCAGCCAATGATGCACCATCTTTCGCCATTTGAGTGGCTTGGTGATGCGCTCCGAATAATAGACCAAACTGTGCTGCCGCTTGAGGAGCGTTACATCACATGCCGAACTGTTGAGGATGTAGCTGAAGCGATTAAATCAATGAAGGTGCGTGGCGCACCAGCTATCGGATGCGTTGCTGCATTCGGAATGGTGCTCGCAGCGAAGGCAGCCTCGGATAAAGCGCGTGAACTATCGGAGATGCTTAATGCGTTGAACCGTGCGAGGGAAATGCTCTCTTCAACTCGCCCAACTGCCGTTAACCTGTTTTGGGCGCTTGACAGGATGATGAAGGTTGCAGCGATGTTTGAAGGGAGCGCAAGCGAATTGGTGTCAGCGCTTGAGGCGGAAGCCATCTCCATAGCGCGCGATGACTTTGAAGCCAACATGCGAATGGGGATGTTCGGTGCGAAGTTAATTCCAGAGCGTGCAAATATTCTCACGCACTGCAACGCCGGCGCACTCGCCACAGCCGGCTACGGGACCGCACTCGGTGTGATAAGGGCTGCTCACGAGCAAGGAAAAAAGGTGCATGTGTGGGTTGACGAAACAAGACCATTCCTTCAGGGGGCGAGGTTGACCGCTTGGGAGCTGCAACAGGACGGGATACCATTCACGCTCATCTCCGACAACGCAGCTGGAATGCTGATGCGCTCCAAAATGGTTGACTTGGTGATTGTCGGTGCCGACAGAATTGCAGCAAATGGAGATGTGGCAAACAAGATCGGCACATATTCTCTCGCCGTGCTTGCGAAGCATCATGGGATACCGTTTTATGTAGCTGCGCCGACTTCAACGATTGACCTAAGCTGCCGCAAAGGCGACGAGATACCAATTGAGCAAAGGGATGGTGAAGAGGTGCGCACAATCTTGGGCATGCGGATAGTCCCATACGATGTCCCGGTCTTTAACCCGGCTTTTGATGTTACACCCCATGAACTTGTGGAGGCAATCATAACTGAGCGCGGTATAGTCAAGCCGCCGTTTGAGGAGGGCTTGAAAAGTATCCTGCTCACTCAATGATGACTGGTGGGGCTGGGTAAAAGAGGTGCACGATCATCCAAACGGTGATGATGAGGCATATGCCAAGGATCAAACCATATGCAGCCGGACGAAGTTCATACCATGCCTTGTATCCGGCAAAGCGCAACACTGCCACCTTTATAGCCCACCCGATGAGGATTGAAAGCCAGTAGCGGTCTATCGGCCACCCAAGCCATGCCACAAAGCCCAATGGATGAAATGGGAATGAAAGGAATGTCAAACGCATCTTCACGAGAAACCATGTGAAGGCAGCTCCCCATAACAACGCTGTGAAGTTTCCCACCGTCATATGCCTCGGCGATAGCAAATTGTTCCCGAGCAAATTCGCGGTGTTGAAAGCCGACCTGCTCGGCCACCAACCCAATTTGCCCACACCATGCGTGTAGATGATGTATGGATACAAGACATGGCAGGCAAGTATTGCAATGCAAATGGATGCAAGCATTGCATATAGCAGGTGCCTTCTATTCAGGTTGGCAACGCTGCCGATCTTGAATGCCTGCATGAGATATGGCATTGCCATCGTTGCGGTGCTCCTTATCTGAACCCAACTGACCGCTGTGAGCATAACTGTATTCCTTGCGCCGATTCTGTCCGTGCCGAAAATGTCAAACAGAGCTTGGTTAACCCTGAAGGGGCTTGAGTAGACGAATATGCCAGCCTCGCACACCACCCTTGAAACGACAATGCTCGTTATCAGGAGACCGATAAGTGTCAACAGCCCATAGAACCAATCAATCCCGACAATGCGATACCAAACCCATATTCCGATGAAGCACATGGCAGCTCCAAAAATGAGCAGCCTCGCGGAGCCAACGGGATTGTCTCCCATTGTTCGTTCTGCCTTCTCACCATTTGCGCCGCGAATTGCAAGCCTGAGGACATCCGCAATGTAATGGCGAGCTGTGTAAAGCAAGCTGAAAGCGAGGACAGTGTAACCGCCTATGGTTTGCATCGTGAAGAATTGTTCGTGCTCTATGTTTATGCCGAGCCATATGCGGAGCGCCTGCTGCAACCTGCGGAGGAGAAAGAAGAACCAAAAGCTGAAAGCCACTTCCCGTGAGAGCAAATAGGCTATCCCAATCATCTCGGGATAGATGTGTATCGGCATGTAGTTGAACACGGAGAACGGCCCTGTAGGGAATAGCACCTCAGTTTGCCGTTGCAAGTTCACATCAGGAAGGGATGGAAAATACGCATGGAGACCGCGCACGAGATAAAGCCCAGCGCTGAAGATAAAGCAAACCCACATTAACGGGTTAAGGAAGAGATAACGCATTGCTGTTGTGCTTCCAACCATTTCGAGCGGCACTTGAGTCAATGGATAAAGGAGCCTTTCCCTTTCCTCCCATTGCCTTGAAAGCAATCCGCCAAGAAACGCGATGAGGGCATAGACGAGGAAGAAATAGATGGTCCATATGGCGAGTGGAACAAGCCACGCTAACCAAGGTATTGAAGCGCCCTCGGGCAACCCCTCAAAGAACCCCTTAACGACGATTGAGCGCGGGTCGGTTGATGGCAAAAGCCATTCTGGGATGTGCTTAACGAACATTCCCTCCCACTGTGTTCCCGGTGCACTGTAGTAGACCAAGCCAAGCAAGTTCAGGTAAAAGTGGTTGGCATATTCCTGCCCCGGTATGGCTGCCATCGCCATAAGCATGCAAAAGACGAAAAGCAACTCGCTACTCCTGAGTTTGAGCGCCGGAAATAACCGCCCCACAACGGCATTGAGCGGCAGCAAAATGAGCATGATGAATATGGCACCGCGAGGCAGATATCCAGTCCCGATGATTTCGTAGCGGAGGAGCGCACCAATGGCACCAACCACCGAAAAGCCGATGCAAATAAGACAGCCAATGATGAACGCCCGCCATGTCAATCCCTCAGACCGAACCATCACCTCCGGTGGCTTTAAAGCCACATTCGCATTGGCATCCATATCATCACGATGCCTCATCCGCTTTCGCCTCCACAATCCTTCTACGCATCGGGATGTCACTCACCGCCTAACAAACTATCAGCTCAATTGAGCGAGCTTTCCCAAGCGACGATACTCACGACCAATGCGCTATCATACTGCAGCGGATCCGAAAATAAAAGATGTCCAGAAAGAGAGGAGACAGAGGTTGGACGGGTTGATTCATCTTCTGAGAGGCGAAATAACCACAAGGGAAAAGACGAGGCGAGTCCATGTCGGGAGAATAGCAATAGGAGGGGGCTCTCCGATATCGGTCCAATCAATGACGAGGACGAGAACAGATGATGTGGATGCGACTGTCAGGCAGATAAGAGAACTTCAAGATGCGGGTTGCGACATAGTGCGTTTGGCAGTGCCAAACGAAAGGGCAGCAGGAGCGCTGACGGAAATTAAGAGGCAGGTTAATGTGCCAATCGTAGCAGACATACATTTCAGCGCGAGGCTCGCCATAAAGGCAATTGAAGCTGGAGCGGACAAAGTCAGGCTCAACCCGGGCAACATTAAGGACAGAGAAAAACTCGCTGATGTCGTAAGGGCAGCATTGGAACGATCAATACCGATACGCATAGGAGTTAACGCCGGTTCACTCCACCCGGAGCTATTGCGCAAGCATGGTGGTCCGACGCCTGAGGCAATGGTTGAAAGCGCCGCTATGGAAATCGCCGAGCTTGAGCGGCTCGGATTTCATGACATCGTCGTCTCGTTAAAGTCATCAGATGTGCTGGACACCATCTCGGCATACATAGCCTTCGCACGCAGGTTTGAATACCCGTTGCATGTTGGGGTGACTGAAGCTGGGCTTGGCGAAGAGGGCATCATCGCATCCGCAATCGGGATAGGAAGCTTGCTCTCGCTCGGCATAGGAGACACCATACGCGTCTCCCTCACCGGAGATCCAGTTAAGGAAGTGAAGGTAGCCCGCATGATACTTCGTTCGCTCAGGTTGCGCTGCAGCGGTGTGCGCGTCATAGCTTGTCCAATGTGCGGTAGACACGAAATTGATGTTCAAGAATTTGCCGAGAGAGTGAAAGCTGCCACCGAGCAAATTGATGCACCGCTCACAATCGCTGTGATGGGATGCCATGTCAACGGACCGGGGGAAGCGAGAATGGCAGATTTGGGGATTGCCCCTACAAGGAACAAAGCTGCCATCTTCGTGCGCGGCGAAGTTATCAAAGTTGTGCCAAAGGAAAGCGCTCTTGATGAGCTGGTGTTGCTTGCCGCGAAGCTTGCAAGGCAAATTGAGGACAACATGGGCATTGGTGTGGTGGGTGATGATGAAAGAAGTTGAGCTGCTCATAATCGGTTCAGGTCCTGCTGGCTTAACTGCAGCCATGTATGCTGCAAGGGATGGAGTTGATACGCTCATCCTCACGGGCAACTTGCCCGGAGGCGCACTAACGCTCACAACCACAGTTGAAAACTTCCCCGGCTTTCCAGAGGGCATAAATGGATACGAGCTGATGATGCGGATGATGCAACAGGCTGAGAGGTTTGGTGCAAGCATTGCCCGAGAGAGCGCAGTTGAGGTTGATCTCAAAGGGCATCCATTCAGCGTGCGCACGGGCAGTGATGAATATTCGTGCACTGCTCTGATCGTGGCTACCGGTGCATCGCCAAAAATGCTCGGCTTGCCATCCGAGGAGAAATTCATCGGGAGAGGAATTTCCACATGTGCAACATGTGATGGCTTTCTATACCGTGACAAAGTTGTGTGCGTTGTCGGTGGCGGAAATACGGCAGTTGAAGAGGCATTGCACCTGACAGCGCATGCAAAGAAAGTCTTTCTCATTCACAGGCGAGATCAGCTGCGTGCAACCAAAGCGCTTCAAGAGAGAGCCTTCGCCAACGAAAAGATCGAGTTCATCTGGAACAGCGTCGTTGTTGATATACTCGGCGATGAGCGTGTAACCGGGGTTAGAGTGAAGGATGTCATTAGCGGGTTGGAAAACGAGCTCAATGTTGACGGTGTGTTTGTTGCCATCGGCAGGCAGCCAAACACATCACTGTTCTCTGGTCAACTGGAGCTTGACAGCGAAGGTTACATTGTCACGGACGAACTCCAAAGGACCAACATACCAATGGTGTTTGCAGCCGGTGATGTAGCCGATAAAACTTTTAGGCAAGCTGTGACAGCCGCCGCATCCGGTTGCAAAGCCGCGATGATGGCTGTGCGTTACTTAGCCGATTTGAAAGCAACCGGCTATCCACCACCTTGGCGCTGAGTGAGCTGCGGAACGGAGAACGACGGTCGTCCGTCTAAAACGCAGCACGACATGCTCAGTGTAGGACTCAAGCCACATCAAACTCAACAGGAGGTGCAGTGAGGTGGTTAAGCTATACCGCTTCACAATGGCGTTTGTCGGTGTGATGCTTGTGAGCATGCTAACGCCCCCTCATAACAGCCTCACCCTCAACGCACAGGTTGCCACCGAACAGCCGCCCGCTAAGCCAAGCACAGTGAGCGCAAGCGAACGCATCGGTCTATCGCTCGTCATTTACAATCAGGGCATTGCGCTTGTGCGAGACATGAGGCGCGCTTTAATTCCGGCGGGAGAAGTTGTGATTGACTTCCCGGATGTCTCCCCGAACATGGACTTTGATTCCGTTGAAGTTTCATCAACGAGCGCGCCCGAAGCCATTCAAATGGCTATGCACAAACTGCTTGCCAATCGCCCAACGCCATCAGCACTGCTTGAAAAGAGCATTGGAAAAACGATCACGATCATACGCTATGCCGAGGATGGAAGTATAGCCGAAAAGATTGAGGGGCAATTGCTCGCAGTTGATGGCGCTCGCCCTGCAACGGTCAAAGCCGGAGAGAAGCTCCTGCTATATCCGCCCGGCATGGTCGTGCTCTCAGAGATGCCGGAGGATATGGTCTTAAAGCCGCGCTTGCTCGTCTTCGCCAAATCAAAGGAGACGAGGATGCACAACCTTTCCTTAACCTACATCACATCCGGCTTGAACTGGAGCACCGATTACATCGCCACCATTTCCGAAGAGGATAGCAGCATGGACCTCATTGGATACGCAAATGTGCAAAACAACACCGACATGTCGTTTCCTTATGCCAAGCTGCAACTTGTTGCCGGGGTATTGAGGGTGTTGAGAGACCGAGCTGAATTTCGCAGGCAAGTTGAGTTTGCAAGAGCCGCAGCACCAGCACCCGGTGAAGGAATAGTCACCGAGGAGCCGTTCTTTGAGTATCACCTTTACGACATACCCCAGAAGGTAACGCTTGAGGGGAGGGGCTCTCTAAGGCTCGGAATCGTATCTGCAAGGGGCGCAAAGGTGGAGAAGCAGTTTGTCATTACGGCACCCGGAATCGTGTTTGATGTGAGAGCCAGAGAGGAAAGGCTCCCGACGCGAATCATGATCAACTTTGTGAACGAAGAAAAGCATGGGCTTGGTGTCCCATTGCCCGCCGGCAAAGTTAAGCTGCATAAGCTCGGCTCTGATGGGAGACCGATTTTCATCGGCGAGGCACCAATTGCACATATAGGCAAGGGACAAAGGGTTGAGTTGGATATAGGCGGCGCATTTGACATCATCGGCTCTTGGCGGCAGGTCAAATTCACAGCCTTAACTGCAAAGGAACGGGAAGTGCCAGTAGAGGTGGTCATCACGAATGGGAAGGAGAAAGAGGTAATCGTGCAACTCCGCCAACCATTCGGATATGGCTTGGAGTGGGAGATAACGCAGTCAAGTCATGAATGGAAAAGAAGGGATGCCATGACCGCCGAATTCACGATACCAGTGCCACCATCCGGCAAGGCAACGCTCACATTCACAGCTAAGGTAAGGCTTCTACCGTAGCGCTTCGTCAGCAGGTGTGCATAGTAAAAGTAACCCACCGCTGCACGCAGCAGCGATGGGTTACTTATCTCCTGGGCGGTGCAAAAGCTACCATGTTATCACTTTAGCGGACAACACGAACACGCTTCGCACGCAGACCCTTGGGCGTTGAGTCAACCTCAAACTCAACTTTGTCGCCCTCACGCAGGGTCTTGTAACCTTCACCCTCAATGGCGGAGAAGTGCACGAACACATCTTGTCCGCCATCATCTTGGGCGATGAAGCCGAAACCCTTGCGGTCGTTGAACCACTTGACGGTGCCTTTCTTCACCGCGTCGAACCTCCTTTCTACCACCCGCCCCAAATGCATCTTCACCGCCTCGGCTTTGTGGAAGCCCGACGCGGTTTGATGACATCGGGGAAGGCACGAACTACTTGTGCTGCTGCATTACGGCAGCTGCTTACAGTATAGCTCGCTCTGAGCAATTGTAAAGACGCCGAGGATGATGCTCACCCAAACTTCACTGGCGGGCGAAGAGGCAATCCTGCATTCGTCTGAGCAATTCCGCTTGCGGGGTTTTGGGGAGGGGCAAATTGGAGCCTCCTGAAAGCGCAAAGTAAACTACGCCTGAGGCGGCGTTGGAGGATGCTCGGCAAGCGCGTCAAGCAAACTCTCAATCAGCTTGAGCATGGTTTGCTCAGTCAGCATGCCATACTCAACGGTGAATTGATCGTGATGGAATTTGACCGAATTGAGCGTCGCCACTGAGAACTGCTTTCGCATTGCTGCGTATATTCTCGCAAGCGAAACATCCGATAGCCTCCTAACCCCATAAAACTTCACGATCACATCCCTTCCATCGTGCGTGATGTAAGCCACATGTGCCCTCCTTGCCTTTATTCGGATTCGCAGGACGGAGAGCAAGTTGTGGACTTCCATCGGTATGCGTCCGAAGCGGTCGGCAAGCTCTGCCTCAATTGCGTTCACATCCTCAATGGTCTGCACACCAGCCATCTTCCTGTAGATGCTTAAGCGCTGCATCTCATCGGCAATATAGCTTTCCGGTATGAAGGCTCGTATTGGCAAGTCAGCTTCGGGCAGCTTTGGGCGCTCTGGCAACGGCTCACCTTTGAGACGCTTTATCGCCTCCGATAGCATTTGCATGTAAAGGTCAAAGCCGACATCGTTGATGAAGCCGTGTTGCTCAGGACCAAGCAAATTGCCAGCGCCCCTTATCTCAAGGTCTCTCAATGCCAAGCGCAACCCTGAGCCCAAGTCGGTAAACTCGCGCAGGGCTTCCAAACGCTTTCTTGCGGCTTCGCTCAAGCGCCTCGGGTGCTCGTGGAAGAGGTAAGCATACGCCTGCCTGTCGGAACGCCCAACCCTGCCGCGAAGCTGATAAAGCTGTGCCAACCCGAAACGCTCACAGCCTTCCACTATAAGCGTGTTCGCGTTTGGCACATCCAAACCGTTCTCAATGATCGTCGTGCAAACGAGCACATCATACTTGCGCTGATAAAAATCCATCATGACCCTCTCCAAGCGCTCTTCGGGGAGCTGCCCATGAGCCACTGCAACGCGTGCCTGCGGCACGAGCCTTTTAACTTTCTCCGCAACATGATTGATGCCATCCACGCGATTGTAGACATAATAGACTTGCCCACCCCTCTCAAGCTCCCTGAGTATGGCCTGCCTTATGACATCTTCGTCATATTGCATCAGGAATGTGCGGACTGGTCTCCTTCCAATTGGTGGACTGTTTATCGTGCTTATGTCCGTGAGACCGCTCAGGGCAATGTGAAGTGTCCTTGGAATTGGCGTGGCGGAGAGCACGAGTATGTCAACGGTCGGGTTGAGCCTTTTCAACTTCTCCTTCTGGCGAACCCCGAAGCGCTGTTCCTCGTCAATGATCAGCAATCCGAGATCGCGGAATTTGACATCATCCGATAGCAGGCGATGTGTCCCGATAACAATGTCAACAGAGCCAATGCGAAGCCCCTCAATCACTTTCCTTTGCTCATGCTGCGGCAGGAAGCGGCTCAACATCGCGATGTTAACCGGATACGGTGCCAACCTTTGCTTGAATGTGTTGAAGTGCTGCTGTGCGAGCACAGTCGTCGGAACAAGCATCGCCACTTGCTTCCCATCTTGAACCGCTTTGAATGCCGCTCTTATAGCCACTTCGGTTTTCCCGAAACCAACATCGCCGCATATGAGCCTATCCATGGGCTTTGGCGACATCATATCGCGCTTAACTTCTTCAATCGCCCTCAGCTGGTCTTCCGTCTCCTCATATGGGAAGGCGCTTTCCATCTCAATCTGCCATGGCGAGTCATCGCTGAATGCGAACCCATCACCGGCTTCCCTCATTGCCTTCAGCTCAATTAGCTCCCTTGCAAGTTCGTCAGCACCGCGCTTCGCCCTCTGCCTCAGCCTTACCCATCTTGTGCCCGTGAGAGAGCTTAGTGCCGGCTCACCACCATCAGCACCAACATACCTTTGCACCCTGTCAATCTGAGACACAGGCACATAAAGCAAGCTGCCACCAGCATACTCAATGAGCAGGTAATCCCCTTCCGAACCCAATATCTTCTGCCTGACCACGCCCCTGAAAATCCCTATGCCATGCTGTATGTGCACGACATAGTCTCCGGATTTGAGCTCGTTCGGTGAAGCTATCGGTGCGGTGTATTTGAATCGTCTCTTGGCTCTCCTCACCGGCGGGTAGCCGAACAGTTCGGAATCGGTGAGCACAACAAGTGATGTCCCTTGAAAGATAAAGCCGTATGACAAGCTCCCTTTGATGAGGCTCACGACACCGCTTCGGGGCGCCTCATAGGGGCTCAACCTCGCAAGCGGTATCTCCCTCCGGCAGTCGGATGAAAACTCCTCAATCATCTCCCTGATGCGCTCACAGTGCTTTGAGACGATGGTTACGGAAAAGCCGCCATCAAGCCATTCCAACAGCCTTCCAATGAGCGCCCTCAACCGACCGGAGAAGGATTCAACATGGTGTATGGGAATGGAGAAACGCATTAACGGCATGTTAACTTCGCCATCACGCATCGGGATAGTAAGCCCGCTCAACTTCGCCGCGCCAAACTCGTGAGCTATTGAACAGAGCATGTTTGGGAAGTGCTTGCACCTTCTCAAAAGCTCGTCGAAGTCAATCCATGGGCTTTGAGGTGGAAGCAGGACATCGCCAGTGCTCGCAAGGTCGTTAAGCACATCGTTCAAGCGTGCGAGCGTTTGCTCACAGTTGACCATACAATCGTGAGGTTCAAGCCAGAGTATGATTGACCCATCCGGGAGGTGATCAGTGAGATACTGCAGCGGCGCGCTTGAAAAGAGCGAATACCAACTCGCACCCTCAAAAGAGCTGCCGCGCATCACCCTCTCGGCATCCAATTTGGCTTGCTCAACCAAAGCCCTTGCAATCTCACCTTTCCCGGATAGGCGCAACATATGTGCCTGCTTTTCGGCTGACTCAATGATGGCTGAAGCAACTGCGCTTCTATCCTGTGGCAGTGGCAATTCCTGCGCCGGAGCTATAGTCGCCTCCTCAATCTGGCGAATGGAACGCTGCGTTTGCGGGTCAAACTCCCTGATTGATTCAACATCGTCCCCGAAGAATTCAATCCGCAATGGGAGTTCATGCGATGGTGTGAAGACATCAACGATGCCACCGCGCTTGCTAAACTCGCCAACGATTTGGACTTCGGCAGCATGCCTATAACCGCCGCTTTGAAGCCCATCAATGAGCGCATCCATCGGCATGCGGCTGCCGCGCCGCAATTTGATGCTGCATTTTCTGATCGCCTCCCTTGATGCAGTCGGATGGATGAGCGCCTCAACCGGTGCAATGACAACGCAGTCCGAGCGCCCCGCGATGGCGAGTAAGCATGCAAGCCGTTCACGCGATGAAACTTCATCTGGGTCTCTCCCGATGATGCTATCACCCAAGCTCGGAAAACGGTAAAGCCTCGGATGCAGCTCAACTGCCTCATCAGCCCCTGCCCAAAGCACCCTCACATCTTCGTAGAGCCTATCAGCATGCTGTTGTGTTGGTGCGATGACGAGCAAAGTTCGCTTGAGCCTCAATCCGATTGCTGCAACCACAACGCTCCACCCGCAAACCCTCACCCCGTCAACTGCTAACCACTTTGCGCCGCCGTTAAGCTCCGCCAATAGGCGCTCAAATTCACGGTGGCTCAATATGCGCTCAAGCAGACCGCGCACTTTTGATCAACCCCGCATCGCAATGCCTTGCCAGTGGGGTTGGCAAGAGACCTTGCCACTCTGAGGCAGCTTCGGGTAAGGGATGGGAATGAGGCACTCAATAGACCACATACGGCAACAGCGCCATGTATCTTGCGCGCTTGATCGCAACGGCAAGTTGCCTCTGATGCCTTGCGCAAACGCCAGTTTGCCGCCTCGGAAGTATCTTTCCCTTCTCGGAAATGAATCGGCGAAGGCGCGCCACATTCTTGTAGTCAATGTAGCTGACTTTCTCCATGCACCATGGACAGGGACGCTTCTTCTTGCGAGCCATAATAACTTGCACCTCCGTTGTGCAATCCAATGCGGTTAACATTCGGCGTGATGAGGGCGAACTCAATTAGCCCTCAAATTGGGAGTTGCTCTTCACCCTCGCCGAGGTCAAAATCCTCTATTGGCTCTTCCAAATCGGCAAGCTCCATAGGGAACTCATCCTCAATTGGCGCTGCAAGCTCATCTTCAACCTGCGGCACGGCTTTAGTTGATGGTGCTTCCACAGGCGGCATAGCTTCTGAGGCTGCAGGACGACGGCGCTCAAGCAGCTGCACTCGCCGAACGCGAACTTCAACAATCCAACGCTGCTGACCATCTGGCATAACCCTGCGCCTCGTTTGCAAGCTGCCTTCAACGCTGACCAATGCCCCCTTCCGCCCAAACTGCCCCACGAATTCAGCCTGCTGATCAAATGCCACGCAAGGTATGAAATCGGTGGTTCGCTCTCCAACCGCGTTGCGCCTATAGCGGTCAACTGCTATTACAAACGATGTGACAGGCACACCAGCCCTTGTATATCGCAATTGAGGATCCCTCGTGAGCCTGCCGACAATCACAACTTGATTAACCACTCCATTTCACCTCATGCGAGTAGTTTCCAGAAGCCGCCCTCAGAACTGCTCACCAATCTGATTATCACTCAATCTGATGACGCCTTCACCCCCGTCAAGGGCGATTAATTAGCTCCTACTCGGGTTCTGTCTTGTGCTTTGTTAAGATGAGCAAATGACGCAACACATTCTCGTTGAAGCGCAGCATAGTCCCTAATTCCCTTGCCACGCTCGGCGGCGCCTTGAAATTTATGAGCACATAAATCCCGTGTGTGCGTCTCTTAATCGGATATTCAAGCCGGCGTGCCTCTGAGACACGCACATTCTCAGCATGTCCACCACCCTGCTCAATCCTCTGAACTATGGCAGCAGCTGTGCGATCTATCTCTTCACGGTCAATTGCGGCATCCACAAGGAACAGCAACTCATAGGAGCGAAGGCGCTCTTTTTGAATTTCTTCCTCCGTGATCTGAACCACTTGACGGATTTTTCTCCTCGCTCGCTTCCTCACCCTTTGCGCCCTTTGGCGCTCGGCTACCGCAGAGCGCCCCCTCTGGTATGAAACCTCCACATCCTGCTGCCCTTCAGATTCAGCCTGAATTGATTCGTCAGCTCTCACTTCATGATACTCCTCTTCACCAGCTTCCTCGTAGTCGCGCAATTCATGCTCTTCAATTTCCCCCGCTTCAAAAGGCTTTTGTTCGTCCATGCTTCATGCCCCCTTCGCAAGTTGCCGAATGTCTATCCTGCGATTATATCGCGTTGTCCTGCCATGCCGCGCGCCCTTAGCACATGGTTGCTGCCCTTCCCGATGGCATCTGGGAGAGAAAGCCAATATCAACGGTGATGTGGCCAACAGCTTAACCGCCCTGAATCAAAGCCTCTATGAATGCCGGCAGCACAAATGCAGCCTCGTGCACCTTCGGGGTGTAGTAGGAGCAACCTGATAACCCCCTCGCTTCGCAAACCCTTTCCAAATCCTTCAAGCACAAGTCCAAACTCCCATCCGACGAAATGCAATATGCCCACAGCCCGCTCGGATAGGTTGGCACAAAGCCGGTGTATAAGCGCACATTCTTGAAGACCGCCCTTAAGCGCCCGATGATTTCGTTAACCTTGTCCTTGAAATAGAACGGTGTGCCACAGTGAGTGCAAAGGATGCCGCCGTCCTTTAATGCTTTTTTGCAGGCACGGTAAAATGGCTCACTGAATAGCGGTTCGGCATGCCCCACAGGGTCGGTTGAATCAACGATAATGATGTCAAACTCACCGGCACACCGCTCAACGAACTCTTCTCCCCTGCCAATGACGATGTTTGTCCTCTCATCCTCAAATGCACCTTGTGAAATTTCCGGGAGCCATCGCCTGCATTCTTCAATCACTTCGGCATCCAACTCAACTATGGTGACCCTCTCAACAGTGGGATGCCTCAAGACTTCGCGCAATGTCCCGCCATCACCGCCACCAATAACAAGGACACTCCGCGGGCACGCATGGATTACCATTGGCGGATGAACGAGCATCTCGTGATAGAATCGTTCGTCACTCACGGTGAGCATGACCTTCCCATCAAGCGCAAGCAGCTTTCCAACCTCGTAAGTCTCAGCGATCTCAAGCAACTGGTATTTGGTCATCCTGCGGCTGAGCCATCTCTTCACGCGCAGCGAGAAGCGCACATTATCAGTTTGCTCTTCGGTGAAGAACTCATCCTCAATGTGAGTCAAGGCCAACGACCTCGCTGCAACTCGTAGATTTTGATTCGGCGCGGCTCAAAGATCTCCTTCACAACCTTTGCGGCTTCCTCTGGTATCGCCTTCTCACCGCATGTGAATGCATCAAACGCTATGAAGCCCATCTCGGGCCATGTGTGGATGAAGATGTGAGACTCAGCAATCACAGCAACGGCACTGACACCCTGTGGCTGAAACTCGTGAACATGCGTTGCGAGCAAGTTGGCATTTGCCCTCCTGACTGCCTCAAGGAGAGCACGCTCAACTTCCTCTCGGGAAAAGATCCTCTCGTTACATTCCCAACACTCCATGATGAGCTGCCTTCCAACCGGCCTGCCATCCGGAGGGGCTTCGGAGTGGCTCACTTTGAGCTCCGTTGCTTTGTCCCTTACTTGCTCCTTTAACTGCAACTTATTTGTGCGGCGAACTTCGGCGACCTTCATCGCCATCTCCATCACCTCCTTCATCGGATGACACTCTTTCATGATCCATCACGGTAAAGACTGCTCATTGAGCACCGCAGGGCAATGCGGCAAAAACTATTCCCTCCAAAAGACGGCTGCAGCAACAGCACAACCGGTATTGCAAACCTTGTGCTCGGAGACGACCATGCGCATATCGTTGATCTTTAACCCGCGCACCTCAAATGCCTCCTCAAGCATCATCATGATTTGCGACCTGAGCTCTTTTCCATCCTCCCCCTCGGCTTCCATGATCACCCCAAATCCATCCTCATCAACTGCGATACCAAGACCAACCGCAAGCTGCATCCCCGAAACAGTTCCCACCTTAGCAACATACACACACGGAACTATTGTTCCCTTCGGTATGTTGGGCTTGCCCTCGATCAGGCGAGCACCCTTTGGAACTATGCTGCTCACCTTGATCAGGTTAAGGTCACCTATGCCGGCTTCAATCAATGCATTGTCAAACGCGTTTAGCGGTGTGCAACCCTCCGCTGCACCGCTGACCAAGTAAATTGTCTTCACCGGTTCAAACGCACAATGGCTCATGTAGTAGCAGCCTCCTCATCCTCAAAGATGTTGCCCTCATACCGCTCCATCACCAATTCAACTGGCTCAAGCCACTCAATCCTATAAAGTGCCGACTTATACCAAACCCCTTTCGGAAGAACCTTTACAGGTAGCCATTCCCAAGAACGCATGCTCTCAATGTAGCCCCAGTTGACATAGTGGTTGAACATGTCAATTATGTCGGTTATGACGGCGCCGCGCTCAATGAGAAAGCTCTGTATGTTGCGCCACTTTTTCAGCGACGATTCAACATGCGTAAGCCCGAAGTAACCGCTGCAACCTGCACCCTTCAGGCATTTCAAGCCTCTCTCAACGAAGGCTTTAAAGCCGACAAAGCTCTCGGTCGGGTCGGTGAAAAAGACA
>JAVHTD010000033.1:0-24983 GCA_032161105.2 Candidatus Thermosaccharophagus tengchongensis | reverse complement strand
GGAGCGATAGCGAAGTGGCGTTTTTGACGGCACTCCGCTTATGCTTCGTGCCTCACTACAAACATGAAACTTCCGTTTTATGATTGGCGCAAGTTTTTCATGGAACATCACCGCTGCTGCAGGTTTAAGGGCGTAACATCTCGGCCATGCAGGTCGCCATTCTCCTTCGGGAGTTCGTTGGACAAAATCAGGGTTCCAAAATTCGTTGACGGGAGCGAAATCGCAGTAATTTGTGTAAAGCCCAGCAAACCAACCAAGCGACTTTTGGTGCTCCAAGTAACGCTTCAGCGCTTCGTCGCCGCCTTTGCCCGGCGCCGCCTTAGTTCGCAGAGTGAAACTTTCACCACCGTCTCGCCATGTGATTTCGTGGTTGCATTGAATCAACTTGACAATTCCGTAGGCACGCAATCTTCGGCTTCGCTCCATCTCTCGTTCGTAATTCTCAGGTCCCCAACTTTCCTGCCACAACCTGTCAACAGCGAGGTGAGCGTGAAGCCCTTTCGGGTTCGGTATGACTGGCAGAACTTCTTCAAAAGTTGGCGAAACCGTGACGAAAATTCGTTCAAAGACATCGTTGCGTTTGCCATCGGTTTTCGGGTGGTATCGGACACCTCCGTTAATTCGCAAACCTGTTGGCGTAAACTGACCGTCAGGAAAAGCGTAAGGTTCGCTCCCGTTGCTGCGATACCAATCAAGCCAAATGCTCACGAAAACACCTCGCCCCTTGTCCCCTCTCCCTCCTCCCACCATCGCCACAACTGGGTTGCTGCCACCATAAGTGATGAAAGGCACATAAATGGTGCGAAGTGCGGAGTGTGGGGTGCTGAGTTCGGGCAAGCGAATTTCGCCAAAGGAAACTTCTATAGGTTCGTAGTTAGGCACGGAACGAAGTGTAGTGCCGTTAGATGACGCTGCTCCGCTACCGCTTCGTGACTCACTACGAACCCAAATGACATCCAAAACGAGCGATTTCTGCCACAACCTCAAGCGGTAAATCACTCCGCTTTCATACCGTGCGGTCACAACCCCGTTTCGCAGTTCAGCACGAACCAATTTGTCCTCAAGTTCGTAGTTAGGCATGGAACGAAGTGAAGTGCCGTCAAATGACGCCACTCCGCTGCTGCTTTGTGACTCACTACGAACTTGCCTTCCACCAGCAAACTTAACACCTGCACCTGCGAGCGGTTGGATGATTAAACTTCTCCCAACTTGCCCAGTGTCCCTTGCCCTATGTTCCACTACTGCCGTTATTCCCGATAAGCCCTTTGCAGGGTCAAATCGGTAAGTGACAATGCAATCGCTGCCGATGTAGCGGAAAACGAACAAATTGCCTTCTCGCTTCGCCTCCGTGCGGAATCGCTTTGTCAAGTTGATGGGCAGGATTGTTTCTTCCCGCGTCGGAAACTCTAATTTTTTCTCGGAGGGTCGGGCTCCTGCCCGACCGAAAATCGGCACGCCGGAGGCGTGCCCTCCGATGTTCAACCCCGGAGATTGTCCTTCAAAAAGTGTCAAGTTGCGTTTGGGTCTCGGCGGGAATTTCAGTGGCAAGAGCGGTTCGCGGTAAAAGGTCAAACTGTCAAGGTAAATTGTTCGGTCTTGTGGTTGCCAACCGCCAACGATTTCAAGTGCAATGAACTCCCATCCTTTCGTCTCGCCGCCTTGAGGCAAAGGGAACAACCTTCGGTGCGCGAGCCACCATTCCTTCCAGTTAACAGTTGTCAAGTGCACTCGTTGCACTTGCCCTTTGCCGTCGCGCAGGTGAAGGAAAATTTGGACTGGCGGCGTATCAGGCGGATTTTCCCAACCCCACCTGTTGCCGTAAATCCAAGCATCAACGCAATCGCTGCCGTCTGGGATGGGAATAGGTTTTGGCGGGTAAAGCAAAATTTTCGGACGAGAATTTGGGTCGCCGTTGCCGCGATAGGTTAACTTGCCGACTGGACGGTCCCAGACATTTTGCTCTCGGCTTGGTCGGAAAATTGCGACCGCACCGCCTTCAACTTCCATCCGCCAACCTTGTAGGTTGCTGAAGGTGATTGTCGGAGGGCGCGGTTCTTTGCGATTCGCCCACTCCATCTCATAAGGTCGCTTGCCGATCGGTTCATTGGGATCAAAATCCGTAACAACCTGCCCCATCACCATACCGAAGGGAATGAGCGAAAAAAATAGCAGTAGCAAGGGGAGTGCACATCCTCTGCTAAGTCCTTCCCACACAACCAAAAACTGTCCCACCATTTACCACCCCAGTTAATGGCGTTTTCCCGACCAAAATTTGCAATACTATCCGTTGTGGATGACAGCCCATAAGACGATTAACACTCATCTGCGACTTGTCTTCCCCATTACAATTTCGTGAGCGAGCTACCGCAATTTCTGCAATACTTTGCTCCCGCACGGTTAATTGTGCCGCAAACTTCGCACATTCTCCCGCTGGAAGTTGCGCTAACCGATGTCATCCTGCGCTTGCGGAATAGGAGGCGTGTTTTTCCGACGGTGATGACATCACCATCTTCGAGCTTCTTGGAGATAACTGGCAAATTATTGGCAAAAATTTTCGCGTTGCCCTGCGGGGTTATCACATATCCATCGCCACACCATTGCAGCAGCGCATGCCTCATGAGGATTTCATCGTCATAATACAGCGAAATATCGCATCTTTCGTCACGACCCATTGTGAGAATCGGCTTGTCAAGAACGAATTCACGCCCTTCCATTCGCCCAGATGAGATGACTTTCAAAGTTGCAGGCGATAGGAGCTGCTCAGCAATCGTGCTAAATAGCCCAATAAGTGCACCAATGAGCATAAGCCCGATTGAGCGGCTTGCCCAACCAGCTTCAATTAAGCCAAAAGTCAATAGCATCCCAAAGAATGGCGCAATTGTGTCAAAAAGCACCCCTCCAGTTAAGCCACCCAAAACTCCACCAATGGCTGAATTTATAGACCCCTTCAAGGATTTCCTGACGATGCCCAATGATAGCCCAATAATGCCGCCCATAAGCGCCCATGTGAAGCTTCTGGCGATAATTAGCCAGCAATATTGCATTAATTCGTTTCCACCAAAACTCAACACAATCGGTCCAAAAACCTTGAACCAGATAAGCGAGCCGATGATTTGCGACATGCCTCCGCCAAAGAATCCAACGAGCCCGGCAATTATAGCGCCATGAATTGCCCTTTTCTTGTTGCCCCAAACCAACTCCTCCAGCCCAACAATGGAAATCCCAATGAGAGCACACCCAAGCGCCCACATTGCTAAGGATGATTGTGGTGCGGATTCCGTAAACAACTCGCTTATGCTCTGCGCTGTATCCGTTACAAACGGCTCAATCAAAATCCACGCACCTATACCGCCAATTAACCCAAATATTGTGCGTGCGGCTCTTTTGCCAAGCTTTTGAAAAATTTGAGGGCTATTCATCACGCTAACACCGTCATCCACAGTTTCAGGCACATTTTATGCCATACATCACAATGTAAGGGCGGATGAAATCCGCCCGTTTTTGTAGGGGCAGGTGAAACCTGCCCGTTTTTGCAGTGGCAGGTGAAACCCGCCCGATTTTTGTAGTCCGTTCATTTCCCGGGTATGCCCCAACCACCCCATAGTTAACGAACTCCATGCCCGTTCTACAGGGGCGAATGAAATCCACCCGTTTTTCGTGGGGGCAGATGAAATCCGTTCGTTCATCCCTCATAGGGGTGTGCAAAATACGCCTCATTTTTCGGGCAGGCTACCGCCTGCCCCTGCGGCTGTGCCGACCTTACTCTCATCACTTCGCCATGCCCTTAATAATGCGCACAATTTGCTCTTTGGACAGGACTTTCCCTTCGGAGATGATAAAGCCATCAATTGCGAGTGCAGGCGTCATCACAATGCCATAACGCTCACCAACTTCATCTGAAAGGGCATCAACTTTTACAACTTCCACTTGCACCTCAAGCTCATTTAACGCTTGCCTAACATTCTCAAGCAGCGCTTTGCATTTTTTGCATGGTGGCTCAATTCCAATGACCTCAATCCGCAACGCTAATTACCCCCCATTTTAGCTTATGATAGCTACTCTGCAATGCTAATCCGAATTGGGATCTTATGGCAAATTGTTACTTCGGCTATGGTTGCCCCGGTGGCTGTTGACCAGTAGCAGCAGGCGTCTTTTGCATTTCCTCAAATCTCTCCGGAGAACCTTTGGGAATATACTTCTCCACAGCCTGCTTTCTCCTAACTGACCAAACTACAAGGCTACCAATGGCAAACACGATGACAACAACAGCTATAACGCCATACCACACCTTCTTCACGACATTTTCACCCCCAGCTGCTAATTGCATATGCCCCTAACTCGCTACCTCACAAGACCAGTTGTCGTGACGCCGCGCCATAGCACCCAAAGCCTTGAAATTTCGGGGTCACCCGGTTGCGCTGACGGAGATGGTAACCTACGGTTCCTATCAGCGTTCCAAGGTGGTGGGAGTAGATATTCAAGCCTGTGAGCTTTTACATGACCATCCTGATAGAGCACATTCAACATGTCGTTGTGCCTTGGCACCATGTTTCCATTCCCCTGGCAGTAATTGCAAAATGGGTCGTTAAGGAAGTGCTGACCATCCGAGTCAGCAAACGCTATTGTCTCAGCAGGCCATATAAGGTCACTCTCGTGACGCCCGCTTCTACCACTTGCGGATAAATTGAACCCGTAGCTTGCACCTGCGCCACAAGGCACGCCAGAACGAGTAATGTTGCATCGCCCATAAGTTAAAGTAGGGGCACTTGGGCAAACATATATTTGGACATTCTTGACATACGGATATAGCCTGCTGAGCGGACCCTCATCAGCTCGGAACGGCGCATTCTCGTATGCTGGCAATGCGCTGTATAGACCACACCCCCATGGAACGAGCATTCCATCATAATCAAGCGCGTAAGCGCGCATCGCTATCCCGAGTTGCTTCAGATTGCTCTGGCAGCTCGCCATCCTGGCTTTTTCCCTCGCCTTGGCAAACACGGGAAACAGTATAGCCGCCAAGATGGCGATTATCGCTATCACCACCAGCAGCTCTATCAGCGTAAAACCTACCCATCTCAACTTAAGCATTCTACTTGCTCGCTTCATTTCACATCCCTCCCTTGAGTTTATTTTGAACACACCACATTCAAAGCCTCACACAACATCATGTGTAGATTGTAGGGCGGACGATAGTCCGCCTCACATCGTTCCTCAGTCGTGAACTCGGACAGCTGCCCCTGTGAACTTTCACTGCATCACCTCCTTCGGTGTGAGATTGACCCCATTCAGAAAACCCAACTCCCACAACCTAACTTTGGCACGGCGCAATTTGATTGTAAAGTCTCACATTGCAATCTCGTCAAACGACATCAATTGAGCAATGCATTGTTCGTAGTAAGCCACAAAGCGAAGTGGCGTCATCACGACATCGTTCGTAGTAAGCCACGAAGCAATAGCGGAGTGGCGTTAACATGACATCGTTGACGGTTCATCATGACATCGTTGACGGCACTTCACTTCGTTTCGTGCCTCAAATAGCGTCCATCACAATCATTCGTAGTAAGCTGCGAAGCGATAACGAAAATAAGGCACTTCTCGCCCTGTCACCTTACAGCGCATGCAATCCGTGTGATGGCTTTGATTAACCTCACCTATGGCGTCATGTATGTGCTTCGGTCAGCCCAAAAAGTCTTGTCCTTAAGCCACTTAACATGCCCGTCAGCAAATGCGTAATTGGTGCCACCCAAGTGTGGTGCCCAATCCTCGTTCTGCTGAGTCCGAGCTGCATCACACTTTCGGGGAGTGGAATTATAACCTCCCGGAGCTAATGGCCATGCAAAGCGCCAGTCGTCTCCCATCGCATGGCAGCTATCTGCCAATACTACCAACATAGCAGGTGCTCTAACGCTGGCAATATGTAAGCCACCACTGCCACCCAGCGGAACACCGACATGTATGCGGGGGTTCATGCCATACCTGGGCACCACTTCAAAAGTTCGTCCCCAGTAAGTAAACGGTCCTGTAACTGGGTAGCGTGGGCATACATAAATTTGTGCATTCTTGACATACGGGTAGATTCCCAACCACCAACAAACACCGCTGCCTGGTGGGTCTGGGTTCTGACCCCACTGAGGACCGAATATTGGGAACATCTCATCGTAATCTTGAACATACGCCAATACGCCCACAACCAATTGCTTCAAGTTGTTTTGACATGACGCAGTTCTCGCTTTTTCCCTCGCCCTCGCAAACACAGGGAACAGAATCGCTGCCAAGATGGCGATTATCGCTATCACCACCAGCAGCTCTATCAGCGTAAAACCTACCCATCTCAACCTAAGCATTCTACTTGCTCGCTTCATTTCACATCCCTCCCTTGAGTTTATTTTGAACACACCACATTCAAAGCCTCACACAACATCATGTGGAGATTGTAGGGCGGACGATAGTCCGCCTCACATCGTTCCTCGTCGTGAACTCGGACAACTGCCCCTGTGAACTTTCACCGCATCACCTCCTTCGGTGTGAGATTGACCCCATTCAGAAAACCCAACTCCCACAACCTAACTTTGGCATGGCGCAATTTGATTGTAAAGTCTCACATTGCAATCTCGTCAAACGACATCAATTGAGCAATGCACCGTTCGTAGTAAGCCACAAAGCGAAGTGGCGTCATCATGATATTGTTCGTAGTAAGCCACGAAGCAATAGCGAAGTGGCGTTCATCATGACATCATTGACGGCACTACACTTCGTTTCGTGCCTTACTACGAACCTCCGCCACAAAGCGGAGTGGCGTCATCATGACATCGTTCGTAGTAAGCCACGAAGCAAAAGCGAGGTGGCGTCCATCATAACATCATTGACGGCACTTCACTTCGTTTCGTGCCTAACTACGAACCTCACAGCCGTTCGTAGTAAGCCACGAAGCGATGGCGGAGTGGCGTCCACATCATCATTGACGGCACTTCACTTCGTTTCGTGCCTAACTACAAACCACCTGCCATCATGGCTTTGGCAGTTGCAATGTGAGTAGCAGCTTTGCATCACCGATGAGTGTCCTCACTTTCACTTGCAATACCTTCTCCCCATTTAAACCAGCCTTGCCAAGGGAAAGCCATACACTCTTCTCCTGCATCGGCATCATGTCAAACATGTTATCCTCAAATTCAGCCCCCAAGCCATCCAACTCGCCCTCTATCACCACAGCTGGCATCGGAAACGCAAATCCGTTCTTGATTCGCACCTCTATGCGAAAGCCATCCTCAGTCAGCTCAATCGCCTTTGGCTCAATGCTAACTTCAATCAAACCAATTTGCCCTTTGCGCATCCCTTCAACAAGCGCTGCTGCTTCCCTTTGCTCAACTTGCTGTCGCTCTACTGTTGGCTGTTGAAGCCCTTCAAACTTGAATTGCTCCGTGCCGATCCCCCAACGCTCACCAAAAGGTTGCTCCTCAAACTGCTGCTCACCTTCAAATTGTTGAGGTTGCTCAATGGGCTCCTTCTGCCATCTCTCACCTTCAGGCAATGCACCCTCAGTTGGCTCTCGTTCAACCCCTTGCAGCACCTTAGCTAACGCCCTCATGGCAGCGAAAGGCGCCTTGCAGGCATACAGGAGAGTTAGCGCAAATGCACCTTGTGCAAACGATGCCGGAGTAATGGCAGACTCATCCGATGCAATGTTGACCACCCACGCAAGCACTCTCCCTTTGCCATATGCGCTCTCAATCAGGATTGGCGTGCCAATGTTGTCACTGATGATGACGATGGCACCCCTGCGCACAATCACCCTCATTTCGCACCTGCGAATTTTTGCGCCCGCTGTGTTGAGCCACTTCAATGCGATATGTTCTGGCTCCTCAACTTTAAGGTCGGCTTCAACCAATTCGGCTGCGCCAAGGAATGACACTGCCGGCATAAGTGATGGAATGTGACCACTTAATGGTGCTTCGCCGATTTGGACTTCTGGCAAGCCATTGAAGAGCAAGCCAATGCCCCGCCAGACAGCCTTTGCGATAGCCTCACCAACTCGCTCATCAACGCCAGCATGGATGAACGCCTTCACAGCCTCACCGTCAACGATGATGGCATCAACTTCTTCAAGCGCGCTTGTGAGGACTTTGTCATCGGCTATCACATCCTCAACTGGCACAACTTTTATCTGTGTGCCAGCTATGCCAATCGCAGATGCGACACTGTTGGCTGCGTTCACATCCTTTGCCACCCAAATCGCCTTGTGAATTGGCACAGCGCCAATGTGCGCAGCGCGTTTCACATCTCCTTCAGCAAGCCTTTGAACAATGTCAATGTTGCCAGACACGGTCACAAATGACGGCGCACGCTCACCGAGCACATACACTCCAGCACCGATGAGGCAGTCATCCAGCAGCCCACCACAAATCTCGGAGAGCTTAACGGTGCGCCTCTCACCCGGATGAATGTTTCGCATCAGCACGATTGATTGCCTTATTGAGCCATGCCTATCACACGCAACCACTTGCAATGCTGCGTCCAATTTGCCGCGAGCGCCCTTTTGGCGCATAACGCAAACTGCATTATCGTTGAAAGCCAACAGCAACTCTGAGCGAAGCGCACGAGCAAACGCATATGCTGGCGGAGTAATCCCACCATCATACTGGACAAGCGCCCTCCCGCTGCCAATGCGCGGCTCATTGAATTGCCCAATGATGAACCCGCCATAATTTGCACTACTGAGCATCCTCTCAACTGCGCTCTTGGTTGCGAGCCAATCGTGCACGCTATCACTGCCAACTTTAGCCGGCGGCAAGCCCCCCATGTAGAGCAGCAAGGGCATGCTTGGCAAAATGTCAAGTGCGTCATCTGTCGCCCTTTGAGCGATGCAGTTTTGCTTGCCCCATTCAAGCCTGACGACTATCATGCGCTCATCATCAACGCTTGCGAGCAACTCCATGAGCTTCTGAACAAACTCAACTGCTTGTGCCTCCTGCGCCTCGCTCACGCCAAGACTCCACATGAGCAAGCTCGGATGATTGCGCAACCTCAAGGCAAGCTGCCTGACAGCCTCAAGCAACTCGTCTCGCTTTATTCGGCTCAAATCAATCGCGCTGATTGGGAGCTCCTGAATGACGAAGATGCCATAGCGGTCGCAAAGGCTGTAAAAGGAGTCACTCTCCGGCAGCGTCGTGCCACTCACATAAAGGCAATTGAAGCCAAGTTGGATCAACCTCTTCAAGAGCCTCTCATAGCGCTCTTCAGTGAACCTGAGCAATTGATCCGAAGCAACCCATGTCGTCCCCTTGATTGGCACAAACCTCTCACCGTTAAGCCGCACCATGCCGCCAGCCACTTTGACCGCAGCCTGCGGTGGAGCAACTTCAACCTTGCGTATGCCAAATTCACACCTTAGTTCATCCGTGACGATGCCACCATCAAGCGTTGCCGTGATGACGATTTGATAAACGCTCGCCTGCGACAAATCATGCGTCCACCAAAGCCTCGGATTGCCCAACCTCACATACCAAACCACATCTTTTGCCTCCCCACCCGAGAGTTCCACAACCTGCGGCTCAATCTGCTGTCCCCAAACAAACCCGCACCCGCCAATTTGCCCATGCAGCATCACCTTGATTGCTCTTTGCGGGTGCACATTCACTGCCGTAACCGCTACGCGCACCAATGCCTCATGAAGCGATGCCGACAGCGTTTTGATGCGCAAGTTTGAAAGCATGCACATCCCAACGGTGCGCAACTTTATCGGCTGCCATATGCCGATCGGGATGAGCTTCATGCCACCACTCTCACCATCAAACAGTGACGGCAAAAGCGCCTCATACGGCTTTGGCGGTTCAATGCGCCTTGGTGGGCAAGTCCACGGCACTCCCCTGTCGGTGAGGCGAATTGAGAGCAAATTCTCGCCGCCGAAATTTAGCAATGTCGTGATGTCAAATGAGCGCCTTTGCCACATGCCGCGCAAATTCCCCGCAGGCTTCCCATTCACCCACACATCGGCTTGATAGCTCACACCGTTTAGCTCAAGCAGCACCACCCTGTAACGCCAATCCTCGGGAACTTGGAAAACCCTCTGCAACCACCACTCAAATTCACCAACCTCGTCAACCGCCAACCTCAGCTGCTTGTTTTCCTTCAAAAAGTCATTGGCGCGATGCTCACCGATGCACGGGTCTTGCAGAATGCCATGTTGGATGAGAGCACCGTGCACGCTCATCGGCAGCTTAACTTGTAACTCCAACCCCTTAATCTCAGCCTTCTGATCAACCTCACCCAAATCCGCAGGGAGACCAAATTGCCATTGCTGCAAATCCGGCTGTTCACCTTGCGGCTCAAATTCGGGCTCGCCTTTGAGCTTGGCATCCGCGACTAACTGCTCATCGTCGGGAGGCTTTGCGCCATCTTCAGCAACCTCAAATGGTTTTTCGTGCCAACCCCTCTCAACGCCTTCGCCATAGCTCGCAGGACGCATGCGCCAGCTGTCATTCAACTCAATCTCCTGATAGAGGCTTCTCGGGAGCACTACATACACTTCACCGTCAATCGCTTTTGAGAGCGCAAACGCGCCAACTGCATCAGGCTGGTGCATCGTATCGTTGAGCAGTTTTGCGTCAGCAAAATCAACCTTGCCGTAAAGCCACCTTGCGCCACTCTGACGCCTCGCAACGAGCTTGAGGATGCTCACGCCTTCAACGCTGACCATTATGCGCTTTGGCGGCGTGTTCCACTTGACATCGGTGACTTCGGCGAGCAGCTTGCCATCGCCAAAGATTTGGAATGTGACCGTCTCAGCTTGCTCCCTCGCCCTTGAGACCGGCTTCTCGCCGGATGTGTCAATCCCGACGACACACTCAAACGCCTTAAAACGCCCGCCAATGTCGTAAACGATCTCGGCATCCGGGTGGACGCTCAGCCCCTTGCTGTATTGCCTTCCGCCAAGCGTTAACTGGTATCCGTCTGTCGTGCGGTCTATTCCGAGCGGTCCCTTGTCGGATGAGAAGTTGATTGGCTTCAAGTCGCTCAAATAAACGGCGCGCTCAAGCGTTCCCGCCCATCGCCTGCTCGGTGGTGAGTGTGGTGGCGTTGCTTGTCTGAACTTGGCATCGCCGTAAAATGTCAGTTCGCCCGAGAGCATCCAATCTTGGTCAAAGAAGC
This sequence comes from Candidatus Thermosaccharophagus tengchongensis, assembly GCA_032161105.2. Taxonomy (GTDB): domain Bacteria; phylum Armatimonadota; class Fervidibacteria; order Fervidibacterales; family Thermosaccharophagaceae; genus Thermosaccharophagus; species Thermosaccharophagus tengchongensis. Next base: position 13,835 of record JAVHTD010000033.1, on the reverse strand, counting down.
CAACTGCCAAAAATGCCTCTGCGTCTCTCGTCCGCGCATCGTAGATGGCAAAGTCATACCACTTCCTGTGGTCAAGCACGCCCCAATCAAACCAGTTACCGAAGCGCCTGACAACATCAAATGTGCCCTTCCATGTTGTGCCACCAAGTATGACGATGAGCTTTTTTGGATTGAGCGGGTTCGGATACACCAGATTGATGCCGACATCATCGCCCTCAAATCGCAATCCGTTTGCCATCAAGACTGCATTGCTGCCCACATCAAACCTTATCGGCAGGAATGAGTTTACCTGCCTGACGATGTGATTGCTCTTCAAGTTGCCTATGAGCACAATGTTGGCGTTTGCGATATCATCACTCGTCACATCAACATCTCGCTTTACGATTGCCCTCCCGCTCGCCCACCTCGCCCAATGCGCTGCAAGCTTCCTCGCTTCAGCTTCGTTCACTTCAACCTCGTTGCTGTCATCGCCGACTGTGCCATAAGCGATGATGAAGTGCGATAAGAAGGCAGCCTCAATCGGACCTTCAAGGCGCGCTGACTTGACCATGCCATGTGGTTGAGCGGATGGAACCCATTGAGATGTTCCGTCGGGGAGGCAGCGCTTTGCAAACGACAAAGAGCCATCCCTGCCAACGCCACCACGATACACAAACTCGCCGTCAATGGAGATACTCACGGGCTTGGTTGTGTCAACTATGTTGTCATTGAGGCGCAGAGTGAAATGAGCAACATTGCTTGTGCGCACCGAAATGGCATTTGGTGAAACAACCTCGGCATCAATGATGGCGAAGTTGAGGTAGCGCTCAAAGCGATTTATCTCAACCCAATATGCGCCACTGTATCTCAGCCAACCGGTCTTGTAGACGACCCTCTTTGGATAGCGATTGCGCACCTGCTTCAGCATCCAAGCATGTAACTTCTCAAAGGTGCCCGCATGAAAGCCACCATGCCCAACACCCTTTTGTTCATCGTAGATGACGCTGTAACCGAGCTCGCGCAATCTCCCAACCATGCTCCTTGAGTGCCCAACTGGAACGACATCATCGGCATCACCGTGAACACAATAGACGGGCACATGCATCAAGTTCTCGGCGAGGAAAACTGGGCTCTCGCAGTTCTCCAAGAAGTTGCGCACATCGGTCATGAATGTCCTCTCGGGTTGCCCCCAATTCCATTCCCTCTCCCAAACCCTGTGGTCAGCATTGCCACATACGGGCGCAATAGCCGCAAACACATCCGGGTAATGCGTTGCAATCTGCCAACACCCAGTCCCGCCCATTGAGACCCCCGTCATGTAGACTCTGTCCTCATCAACGCGATATGTGCGCATCACCTCCTTAATGGCACGAATTACATCCGCCTCGCCCCACAATTTGTAGTCGGTTGGACCTCGCCCATATGGCGACAAGATGATTACAGCCCAAAGCGGGCTTGACGGCGGCGGTGAGCTAATTCCGTGTGTTCCGCCCAACCCGTGAAGTTGCACAACCATAGGGAAGCCGCTGACCCTAAAGGATTTCAAATCAAGCGCCTTCGCAAGCTCCTCATCCTCGGCAAGAACCCTTGTCAGTTCATTTGGCAACTTAACGGGCTTCCCCGAAAGCACATCATGATAGATTGGCGGGATGTAGACCGAATACGGCTGCAATGTGTTATCCAACTCGGATAGGTATGCGCGCTCAATCACGCCGCTACGCCCATCAAATGGGTCTTTGCCGGAGAGTATGTTTTTGCGCATCCCTTGAAGGTCGCTTAGGCGCGCCAAGAAGGCTTTAGCCGCATCAAGTGTTGGCTCCTCGTTTGTCATCCTTGTAAAGTCGTCCTGCAGCCTGCCCGCATGCAACCAAAGCGTCGCCCAACGCCCGCAAGCAACTTCATCGCCCAGCCTCCTTGCCCTGAAAGTCTGTGAGCGCGCTTCGGACACAAGTTCATCAATTTGCATCCGCATGTCCAGGGTTGAAATGTGCACCGTGCTTCCAATGCTGTAAGCCACCACAGTGAGCAGCTTGTTATCAGCACCGAGCAAGCTGAGCTTCAAGCTGTAGTTGCCATGAGCCTCCGGCGGTATCAGCCACGAATATCTCCAGCGCCAAAAGATGCCGCAGCGTTCCCTGTGTAGCGGCTTCATCTCGAGTTCGTTTCCGGCGTCATCCACGACAGCCGCCTCAACTCCGCTTATGCCGAGGAGAAGGCGTGGAAACAGGATGTCAATCTGCAACTCGGTATTCGGCACGAGCTCACTTGCGCTCGTCTCTATCAAACATGCGCCGCTAAGCACACCAGTATCGGTGAGCAATTGGCTCGGTCCCCTATCATCAAGCACGACTGTGATGCAGTTCATATCAGCAGCGTTCAATGTCTTCTTGTCGCCAAACGAGTCAACATCATTCACTTCAAGGCTTAAGGCGAGTTTAGTTCCGCCTTCTGGATTTGGCTGTGCGAGCTTATCCCATGTGATGCGGAGCTCAACAGACCAAGAATCGCCGTTCGCTGAAGCAGCCCATGTGCCATCCTCAAGCAGTTGCAAATTTGTCCGCGCATCAAATGCGCGTGCGCCTTGTTTCCCAAAAGGCGGAACGACGCGGATGCCGTATTCGCCCAACCAAATCACAAGATGGTCGCTAAGGCTGATCTCGTCGCTGATGACGACATTGCTATCGCAGACTTCAATGAGGGCGTAAAGCGCATCCTCATCCCACATGCACCGAATGAGAGCGCTCAAGTCATGAGGACCATCCCATGCAGTCTTCGGACGAACTTGTTCCCTGCTCCCGACAGCCAACGGCGCTGTCATAGCCCACTCAATTGGCAGGGCATCAATTTGCATCTTCACATTAGCCCTTGGCGCATTTAGCACCCTCGCAACTTGCCCCTCAGGAAATCCACTTGCGCACCTGTAAGGCGATAGCAGCAAAGCAGTCAACCAACAGAGCGCCAAACGCAAATGGGCAGGGGAAACATTTATCCTCATGCACGCAATCACTCCCACCAAATGGCAATCAATTGTGCAAGCGCCAATGATTAAGATGACAACATCACCACACCTGTTGCCATCTGGCGCTTTAGCTGTGCGTGCTCTCAGGGGAGCACTTCTGCGGCATCCTAATCGTTGGCTTGTGATGCCAAAATGGGAAACCAAAGATGCAGCTTGCCCATCTGATGAGTGAAAGAGGGTGCAGTGTGAAACTAACAAATGCAGCTGCAAACAAAGGGGCAAGGGTTCGCTGATGAAGCCGCTCCCCGTTTGAGAGGCGCTCGCTCTTTGAGGTTGTGGAGGTGGTCAGGATGAATGCGATGAGCAAGCAACAACTTCTGAGCATGCTCGTTGAGCCTGCCGAGACAAAGCTATTGCTGATCGTGCTTGATGGGCTTGGTGGATTGCCAGTTGAGGAACTCGGTTGGAGAACAGAACTTGAAGCTGCGATGACGCCAAACTTGGATGAACTTGCAAGGCGCTCGGCACTCGGACTGGCATATCCAGTTGGGCACGGAATAACGCCGGGAAGCAGCCCCGGACACATGGCGCTATTTGGCTACGACCCGATTGAATGCGAGATTGGAAGGGGTGTCCTTGAAGCCATCGGCATAGGATTGGAGCTGACCGAGAATGATGTGGCTATAAGGGCTAACTTCGCTACGGCTGAGCTGCACAACGGGAGTTGGATAGTCACAGACAGGCGTGCGGGGCGAATTCCGACCGACGAATGCAAAAGGCTGTGCGAGCTACTTCAAAGCTCGGTTGAGCGCATTGATGATGTTGAGGTTATTGTCCGACCGGTGAAGGAGCACAGGTTTGTCGTCGTATTTCGCGGCGAGGGACTTGGCGATTCCGTAAACGATACAGATCCACAAGTTGTTGGTGCGCCGGCGCTAACGCCAAAGGGTGAGGATGAGCCTTCAGAGAGGACGGCAAGGCTGGCTGCGCAGTTTATAGAGCGAGCTGCTGAGCTCCTGCGAAATGAGGCGAGAGCCAACTTCGTTCTGCTTCGTGGCTTCTCAAAGGTGCCAAAGCTGCCCAGCATGAACGAGTTGTTCAAGCTCACACCATGCGCTATTGCGGTTTACCCGATGTATCGCGGCTTGGCGAAGCTTGTCGGGATGAAACTCATTGAGGTCGGCGGCGAGAGCATCTCGGACGAGATTGAAGCCCTACGCACGCACTACGGGGAGTTTGACTACTTCTTCCTGCACATCAAGCCAACGGACTCACGCGGCGAGGATGGCGATGCGCACGGCAAGGTGAAGGTGATTGAGGAGTTTGATGAGCACCTTCCGAGGGTGCTTGAGCTCAATCCCGATGTGCTCGTCATAACTGGCGACCACAGCACGCCATCCGTTTGGCGCGCTCACAGTTGGCATCCTGTGCCATTCCTTCTGCATTCCCGATGGGTCATACCGGACAGCGATGCGAGCGGGTTTAACGAGAGGGCTTGTGCTAAGGGGATGCTCGGTCACTTCCCAATGATTGAGACGATGAGCCTCATGCTCGCTCACGGCGGGAGGCTGCAAAAGTTCCGAGCATAATGCATGGTGAAGCCGAAGGCAAAGTGACCCCAAAGATGGGATGCAGCATGAAGCGGCGCAATTCAAGGGTTATTGCGATCACGGCTGTTACGGCTTTGCTGAGCTTTTGCTTGGTGCGCTCCGTTTCGGGAGTTAATGCTGCATCGGGTGAGCCGGCAACCGCTGCCGCCAAAGTGGGTAGCGAACTCTTAGAACGATGGCGCAACAAAGATGGCATCGTCATTGTCTCCCTCGGAGATTCAATCACTGCCGGCGTTGGCTTGGATAACCCGGAGGAGGATTGCTACGCCGAATTGTTTTCGCGCATGCTCGCCAAGTGGCTTGCGCCAACGAGGGTGAAGCTCATAAGGTATGGCATACCCGGAGCAACCACCGAAGTCGGCGTCCGTGAGATTGACTTTGTCATTTTAAACTCGCCCGACTTGGTGCTGCTGCAATTCGGCGGAAATGATTCACGCCTGCGCTATCATCCGGAAGCCGTCAAAGCGAACTTGGCGAGCATGATTGAAAGGTTGCGCAAGGATAGCAAGGCGAGCATCATACTTATCGTCCCGCCATTCCAAAATTTGAAGCCCGACTCGCCCGTCGCCGAAGCCATACGAAAGCTCGCAAGGGAGACCAATGTCACCCTGGCTGATTTTGACCGTGCGCTGCATGAGCATGAGCATGACTTTCGCGGTTGGTTTTCACCGCCACCAACTCACCCCGGCGAATACAGCCATGTGATTATGGCGAGGGAACTGTGGAAGGCGCTTCACCGCATGCTCGGCATTGAGCGCCAATTGGATGTGCGCATCGGAACTGGAGTCACATGGCTTGAAAGCGGTGCAACAGTTGAGCTGCCGATAGCCGTCGTCAACTTCTCCCAAAAGCCGTTGGGAGCTGAGCTGATGGTTGACCATGCTGGTGTATGGCATCACTGGACAGCTGCAGTTGATGCCGAGTCAACTGCTGAATGCAAGCTCAAGCTAAAGCCACCCATGACCCATTTGCTGAAGTTTGTCCGAGAACGCATAACGGCGATTGCGCGCTGCAACGACGGCTTTGGTTGGGACGCGAAATGGGCGACATGGACACCAGCGCTATACTGTGACAATTCGGCAATGTGGCTTGGCAACCAGCGCATTGATGGCTGGCTTGAATTCGCGAGTCGTGAACACATCACCTTCGGTGAACGGCACTGGCGTGGTCGGGATGACTTGAGCTTTCGCATGCGCCTGCGCTGCTCAAGCGATGGCAAATTCCTAAAGATGACCATCGCAGTGAGTGACGATGTTGTCATTGCTAAGCCAACATGGGACTTCAGCTGCCTGCTGCTCGGTGATTGCGTTGAGATTTTCATTGACCATCGCCAGCCACAAATGCAGGGGAAACCATTCTTTGACGAGGATGTGACGATGCTCGCTGTTGTCCCCGGAAGCGAAGCTGTGCGCATTGCCTCGTGGTCGTTTGATGAAGTTGAGCCGACATTCGTTAAGCCGAGTGGCAAGTGGCATGGCGTAAGCGTGGAGTCCAACTTTACAGCGACGGGATACGAATTTGAATTGATGATACCGATGACCACCTTTAAAGGGTTGCCCGCAATAAGCTTTGATGTGCTCGTTGATGACGCTGACGAAAGGGGCGGGAGGGCAAAACAGATGGCGGCATTCGGTTGGGCAAATGACTTTCGCAATCCGTCCGTATTTGCGCTCCTGTTATTAAAGCGCCCACAGAAGATGCCGCGTTGGCGCCTTGCGATAAACTGAGTGGGCAATTGAACGCCATCGGCTTGGCACTATCCCTTTGAGCAACCAAGCGGCTTTCAGTGTCTCACCACCCATCAGGCAATTGAGGCGATTCATTTGGGACGACCTATAAGCGGCGTTGTCTTCCAATCGCGCATCCCCATTGCGATTGTGCGCAGCGCCTCGCCAAAGCTTCTGTAGCTCTCGCATCCCACAACTACTGCTACTGACAGCGCAAACTCAACTTTGCCCTTTTGCGAATTCGCTGAGTGGCTCGGATTCAACGAGAGCTCAAAAGCATACCGAGAGCCGTCATACAACACATGGGCATTAAAGACCTTCCTATCAAAGATGATGCCCAAGCCAGCCTTATACGCGCTATCGTATGCGCCAACTACATCTTCAGCCGGCTTCAAAGGTATGCGCTTGAATGCGCCTCCAGAGCGGCTCGTAGAGATAACGATGCGTGGGTGCTCAGAGGACGGCATAAACAGGGTGTCCCACATTGGATTGCCACCGCCATCTTTGTAGCCTATCGCCGGGTGAATGAGAAGACGCCACCTTGAGGCGACATCACTTTGCGCTTGGTTGGAGATGCAATAATGCAGCATGAGCAGCGGAGAGCCTTTAACTAAACTGACGACGCGACTGACTTCAACTTCGTTTCCGACAAATGTATGTGCCTTGAGCAACACTGACTCATCTGAAGCATGCTCAACTATGAGCACCCAGTCCCTCCGCCCGGCTTCACCTCCGAGGTCGTCAGTTATGCCATCCTCACCGAGCATTGGTATCCCAAACGAGCGCAATTCAACCACTCGCCCGCCACGGCGTGATAGGACTGCGCTCATGTAGCCATTTGAGATGCTGTAGCACCAATCTCTGTCCCGTAGCACAGGCTCAACTTTGCACGGCACATCGTTTGGATCAGCCCCTCTGTATGCCTCAAGCTGCTCAAGTATTAATTCGGCACGGTTAATATCGCCCGCTGCAACGAATGTGCGCGCTATTTCCCAGAGCGCTCTAAGTTGAGCGCATGATGAACCAGCCAGCATGCTTAGCCTGTGCTGAATTAGGCTGACTTTGACATGACCAATAATTTCATCCAAGCGTTTGGCATCACGACGCCCATACTGACCTGCTGATGCCCTTCTCAACGCTTCATTGAGGATTGTGCGAGCGCCCTCAAGGCGCATCCCAAATTCCTCCGCACGCTTACATAGCTCATCAAGCAAATCCAACCTTTTATCAAGCTTAACCGGCACGCTGGCTTTCCACTCCTTTTTCAACCCGCCCTTTGCAACGGAGATCGTTATGCAACTTCCATTCGGCTTAAGTCCCGCAATGACTGCAAACCTGCCACGCTCATCCAGCGGCGCCACAGTGCCATTTACCGTCACCACAGCGCCGGACTCAACAGCGCCATAAATGAGCACGCCATCGCCGGGGAAAGCGGTTGGCTCCCCATCAAATGGCTCCGTTGCAAAGATGCACATCGGCTCTCTGCTCAGCCACGCCAATAACGAGGTCGCACGCCCATGCATGCTGAAATTGCTCCCATACAGGCGCTTGAGTTTTACGAGCTTGCTCACAATCAACCTGCCAGAGATGCGCTGTGCTACCGAGAGACGCTGCGCAATAGCGTTTACCTGGCTTATCAGAGCTGCAATGCATTTACACCCTTTAACCTCACATGCCACACCTTGAATCTCGTCGCCTTTGCCCGCAGAGGCGGCGCACAGCTCGGATGACAACACAAATAACATCGTTAACATCGCCACCGACATTGAATTAACCCATGTAGCTCTGCTTGCAATCACTCGCATTGGCTATCCCTCTTTGCCCCTCTCGCATTCCCGCGCTGCAATTTGAAGTGCAACTTTACGAGGTGGCTGCTGCTTACTTGGTTGTGCCAAATGCCCGCTTCGGGTATCATTCGGATTGAGCAAGGCAATGTAAAAGTATTGAAGCACCAACTATTGCCGCTGTCTCCGCACGCAGTATGCGCTTGCCTAAGCTCACCACCATTGCACCGTGTGAGATAGCTTCCTTAACCTCAGCATCGTCAAACCCACCCTCAGGACCGATGAGCAATGCTGCGCTTTTCACACACCTCAATTCGCCGATGGCTTGACGCAAAGTAAGCCTCGCCCCTTCATGGAGCATAATGCGGACATCGCAATCCTTCATCCTCACCAACGCTTCAGATAGGGATGTTGGCTCATGCACAGTCGGAACGAAGCATCCGCCAGATTGCTCCATTGCACTTATGGCTATTGAGAGCCAACGCTTCCTCTTCTTGTGCAACTCATCCCGAGAAGCGCGCACCACGGTGTTTCTCGTTAGAAGCGGCAGTATCTCTCTCACGCCGATTTCCGTTGCCTTCTGAATCAGCCAATCAAACCTTTCGCCCTTCAAGAGGGCGACCGCAAGACAGGTATGCATGTTCGGCTCCCTTGATGGCTGACTGACTTCATATACCTCAGCGACCACTTCACCTCGCTGCATCGTGATTATCCTTGCGCGCATCTCATTCCCTTCACCGTCGGTCAACGCAAATTCGTCACCGAGACGCATCCTCAGAACATTGATAATCCTATGCGCTACATCGCCCCTCAGGCTCACAAGTCCAACCCTCGGTTGAATTGGCGCGTATAGACGATACACATGCACAGCTCATGCGCACCTCATCTGCGCTCATTGACTGCCATGAATGCGACCCAAAACTCATCCCTGCGAATGCTGACTATGCGCATGCCGAGTTTCGCCAACTCGCCCCTCCATGTAGCCTCGTCAAATTTGTGAACCGGTATGCCGGATGCTATCCAATAAGCCTTCCCCACGCCGTGAGTGCGCAAAAGGCGCTTTGAGTGAATTTGAATGGCAAGCCTTTGAACAAGTTCCGTGAGCAAGTTTGAGAGGATGATATCGTAGCTTCCGTCAACGGCACTCGCAAGATCGCTCAGTTTGACCCGGACTCTATCACGAACACCATTGAGCGATGCATTTCGGAGCGTGCATTCAAGCGCGCTCCGCTCAATGTCAACTGCGGTGACAGAGCGCGCACCAAGCTTTGCAGCAGCTATTGAGAGTATCCCAGAACCGCATCCAACATCAAGCACATCGGCACCGACAAACCTGCCACTTATCTCCTCCATCAACTCAAGGCACATCCTCGTTGTCGGGTGATGTCCAGTCCCAAAGCCGCCAGCTGCCGATATGACGACCTTGATTCTGGAATGCGCTTCAAGGACTGGGCTCGCCTTCCCTTCAAGCGATGGCAGTGTCACTAAGAACAATCGCCCAATCATCAACGGCTCAAGTTCCGACAGCCATTGTTCTTCCCAATCGGAGCGCTCAACCAAATTAACGCTTATCTTTGCGGGGTGCTTTGTCAAACCCTCTTTGTGCGCCACTTTCATGCGTCGGTATAGCCAATCAACGAGCTCAACGATTTCATCACTTGCGGGCAGATAACCTCTAACGACAATCCCATCGCCACCTCCATTGTCTTGAACGGTGCCATTGCAACCAATCATGATCAGCAATGCTGATGCTATGTCAGCCCCACAAGCATCAGTGGTTATGCTGATCTCAACCCACTCATGCATCGCTCACTCACCCCTTATTACACTATGCCCGTAAATGCCTCGCCATCACAGCGACATCAGCCAACTTCCGATCGCGAGTGCCTTGCACACCCCAATTATGCACCACACCGAATTGATCACCGAGTTAAATCAAAGTTGAACTTGGATCGTTTACACCGCGCAAGCGTGCGCTATAATGTGACACCGAAATGTAAAGTTGCACCTGCTACTAACGCATAGCCGAGTGCAGCTTTACAACTGGAAGCAATGCTGCTATAATGATGGACGAAAAAGGTTGCACCTTAAAAACAAGGAGGTGATGTGGGAAGGAAGGCGCTTGCGGCACGCAGGAAAAGGGGTAGGAATGGTGAGCTGAGGAAACGATGGATGCTCAGCAAACTCATTCCATGCACCCCATGAGAAGCTGCCGCAAGGCGCGTTGGCTTGCGAGTGGTGGTCAAATCCTGCCCAAGCGGGCGGTGTGTGATGAAGCATAAACGCAGCATGCGAAGCCGTTAAATCAATCCCACAAGTGGTGGTAAGGAGGGATGAGCCTTGCGGAAAGTAAGTTGGATGGTTGTCGGAACGGTAGCAGTAACCTTCTTCACCATTGGCTTCCGCTCAATGGCATCTGCACAGACAAAGGATGTTCCACCAACCCACTGGGCGTATCAAGCGGTGCGCCAACTCGTTGAGTGGGGCATCCTTGAGGGCTACCCAGACGGGACTTTCAAGGGTTCACAACCTCTGACACGATACGAGTTTGCTCTGGCTGTCTGGCGTGTCCTGAACAAGATACGCACCGACCCCGAATGGCGTAAGCTGCTCCAAGGTCCGCCAGGTCCAGAAGGTCCGAGGGGTCCAGAGGGTCCGCGTGGTCCAGAAGGTCCGAGGGGTCCAGCAGGTCCAGAGGGTCCGAGAGGTCCTGAAGGTCCGCGTGGTCCAGAAGGTCCGAGGGGTCCAGAGGGTCCACAAGGTCCTCCAGGTCCACCTGGGCGCCCACCAACGCCAGAGGAGATTCAGGCAGCCGTGGAGAAGTATCTGGCAGCTAAGCCACCCGTGGCTGTGGATGTGAAGAAGCTTGAGGAGTTAATCAACCGCTTGCGTGACGAGTTCCGTGCCGAGCTCAAGCAAGTTGAGGAGCGCATGGGAGCACTTGAGGAGCGTGTGAGGAAGCTGGAGGAGACAGCAGCAGTTGGCGTCCCGAGGCTTAGCGTTGAGGGTTCTGCATCATATACGGTTGACTGGCTCAGTGATGTTAGCCCCGATATGGATTCACTTGACTGGCCTGAGGATCGTTACGGCTTCTTGCGTGCTGACCTGAACCTCGGCTTCCGTGTGAACGAAGACTGGAATGCCAACCTGCACCTGTTGTGGGTTAACGGGACGGAGGACAGGATTAGGGACACTGGCCGCATTGACATCTATGAGGGTAAGCTCACAGGTCCTGCACCAATAATCGGTGGGCAACTTGTCCTTGGCAGGCAATTCGTCAAGTATGGCTACGGCTTCTTGCTTGATAACCAGTTCTCGGCATTTGATGGAGTGCGCTGGGACCGCGCATTTGGTTCAATAAACCTGAGCTTGCTCGCAGCCGATGTGGACGCGAATGACGACTTTAGGGGCTACAACACCTGGGGAATAAAGATCCCTGAAAATGACGGCGTGTTTGGAGCGAGGCTCTCGTGGAGGACTGACGAAGAGCGCTGGCATGTCGGTGCAAACGCGCTTTACACCGGTATTGGCGACTACAAGGGTTATGGTGCTGACCTGCACTTTGACATCTTCCCCGAGGGCAATTACCTGACGAAGGTGCGTGCTGAGTGGGTCTACACTGACAAGGATTGGGATAATGCCGATCCCGAGGGCGAGAACCTGTGGTGGATTGACTTGAATGTGCTCAACTTGCCGTCACTCAAGCTTGATTTCTCGTGGGCGTCAAGCGACAAGGGCTACGCACCGCATCCTGCGTCGGTGCTCTTTCCATTCTATCTCTCCAGGGGCGAGCTACTGTTCCGTCCGGGCTTGCCAGCAATCGGCGCACTAACACCTACCGGTGTAATGTTGCGCAATGTGCTTGACGTCCGTCTGGCATGGAAGATAGCCGGCAACTGGTTGAATGTGCGCTGGTTCAGCGGTGACGCCACTGATGGCACAGACCTCGGCTGGGCTTTGACAGTTGGCTACAGGTGGGTGCTCGGTGAGCGAATCAACCTGGATGCGCTTTACGGCTACTACAACGCCAAAATTAATGGCAACGATAGGCACTTCATCCGGTTGGGCGGCAGCTACAAATTCTGATGGCGTGTCGCCCCTCGGGCTCTGAACACAGTGCCCCGCAAGGTTGTTACCTTGCGGGGCACTCCTCTTTTTTGATGGCTGTCCCCAATGGCTTAGCCAAGATATCACCAAGATGACACCGCCATTATTCGCGGGCATCGTTGACGCATTCTCAACTCATCTCAAGAGAGGTATCATGTGTGCCCTCCTGTGATGATGCGCGACGGGCTTTCGGAGGGATTTTATTTCACGGTGAGAGTGTGAGGTGAACCCCTGCTTATAACGGCTGGCTCATACATCGCGCTCACGGTTGTCGGAAGTATTGTGAAGTTTCCATTGCACTCAACACGCAGCATGTATGAAAGCTGTCTTCTCCCCGGCGGCATTTCCCGGACGAAGAAAACGACCCTTTCGTCACGGACATCTCGTTCGGCATACCACCAATCCCACTCAGACCTTTCAAGTTCACCGCTCTCAATAACCTCGCAACCGGCTGGGATTGGTTCCTCAATCAGCAAATACTTGAGCGGCTTTGAGCTGCTCACAGTTAATGTGCATCTAAGGATGCTACCCTGATGGCACTTTAACCGACCTGCAAACTCGCTCAAGTATTCCCTCCCGCCCTCGCCATATGTGACGAGCTTATAATGCCTTGTAACGGTGATGCAGCTTGAGGCAATGTAGCGTGTCTGAGTGCTGATGCGCTTCAAGCAATTGAGCATGGCTGAATAGTAAACCGTGCCACTGCCGTCAAACTGCAATGTGAGTGCACCACCGCCCTTTATCACTTCCTCAATGTTGATGCGCAAAATCAAATCACGCTGACAAACTTGCGTTGGCTCAACCTTGATGCTGTGCCTTCCGCCGTTCAAGGTGGCTGTCAAATTTCCCCTCGGCAGTGCCCAATGGCGTTTCTTGAGGTAATCAAGAAGCGCAGCCACAGCTACTGCGGTTTGCCTCGTTGATTCCCAACACTCACCGGTGCGGATTGAGAGGAGGTGATTCGCTGTCTTGTCGGCAAGCTCGTGGAGCCTCTGGCGTTCACTCACATCAACCCTGTCCTCAGCACACAACAACGCTCGTAACGCCCACGCTGTATCTTCAACCGTTCCCCATGTGCACTCCTCAGCACCCTCATTAGCGTCGTTAACCAGTTGTCTTATTGCAGCATTGAATGTGACGCTATCACCCAAGTTAATCGCTGCCATAGCAATTAGCGCCCTTGCCTTTGGTGTTGCCCCCTTAAGCCATTGTGGTGATGGCACTGCAAATTTTCGTTCGCCCAACATCGCAAGTGCATAGCATGCAAGTGCATAGGCGTAATCATCCGAATGATTGCGCAAGGCTGATGGCAAATGCTCCTTGAGCCATGATACAGCTCCATCCAAAACGGATGGATCAACTTCAAACCCGCTCCTGCGGCACTCAAGCAAGCCATAGGCAACATAAGCTGTCATCCACAAATCGGCATCGTCATAGTAACACCATCCCCAGCTGCCATCCTCATGCTGGTATTTGTATAGCCTCACCAAGCCATGTCCAACCATCCTCGGCAAATCCCTTTTAAGCCGTTCGGGGAAAGCCCATCCCAATTCATTCCAAGCACGATGCGCAAGCACATCCGGCATGAAGCCGCTCATCGTTTGCTCAACGCATCCATACGGGTAATGGACGAGGAACTCAAGCGCCGAAAGTATTGAGCCTGCCGGGG
>JAVHTD010000032.1:0-27066 GCA_032161105.2 Candidatus Thermosaccharophagus tengchongensis | reverse complement strand
CATGCGATTTGCTCTTTGTTTTGCAGCACAAGCGAAGCATAGTCAACGGTTTTGACCACGAGTTTGCCGGCGCCGCTCCAAACTTTGTCAATTGCCCAACCGAGCAAATTTTTCGGTCCTTCAAGCAAATCAGGGAATTGAGCGAGCCAAATGTCTTTCGCTCCATCCATTGCTTTGTTGAAACCACTATTTGAGTTTTGCTGCTGGTAAACGATCAAGAGCCGATGAAGCACTGGATCAATGGTTGGACCGAGATACATTGCCCGCAATTCACTTAACGAACGAGCACCTTGATATGGATGTTGCGCCAACCAAGCGTTAATTTCGGGCACATCTTCGCCTGTAAGCAATTTTTCGCGAATGCTCAGGATTTCTTCTGTGCCTTGGGAAACCTTTGTGAGACCGAAAAGGGACGAAAGAAAATCAAGCCTGCCTTGCGTTGCTCTCATGCCCTTTGAGGGCGAGTAACTTGACATGCTGTTCAAAGCAGCGACTAAGGCATTGCTCGCTGTCACAAAATGCAGAATTACATCTTGCTTGGTGGACTCATTAGCCGAATTGACTGAGGCAATCGCGTCCTTCAAGTTTTCAGCGGCGGCGAAAACCTGTTCGGAGCGTTGCTGGAAAGTTTCATCAGTGGCAGGCGAGAGATTCGGGGTCAACTTGACTGGGAACTGAGCACCGTCAAAGCAGGCGATGTAGGTTGAAACCATAGCATAGCCATTTTTGGAAACTTGGAATTGGTGAATGCCTTGAAGCGAAGCGTTGACCACGCCTTGATTGTTGGTTGTGAAGTTTTGCGTCCCAATGAGGACAGATGCATTAGCGATTGGCTGGTTGGTGAACGCGTCTTGGACAAGGACGGTGATACCTCTCGTTATTGTAGGTGATGGAGGTTGGCTACTTGTTCCCCCGCCACATCCATAAAATGTGACCGACAGCGATATCAGCAATGTGAGTGACCATGCAGCTGCTCGCTGAACGAAGCTGCCAGCGTGTTTCATGACTATAACCTCCTTTGGGTTCGGCGGTGTAAGCAACATTAAGTGATGCGAAATTGGGGTGGGCTGGAGCTCCCTCTACTTGGGGCACATTTGTGCGCACCTATCGCCATCACTTGCGTCTGCTCACACCCGCTTATTAGCACAACAAGGTATGAGATCTCCCCTCCCTGCGTTAGGCGAGAGCGATCTCCTTGAGTGCTCTGTCATTCCGATGCAAACTCAGTTCATCTTGCAACGATGCTTCATTTCCTTCAAGGAAACCACCTGCATTATGACGCGGATGGAAGCGAATGTAAAACGACGCAGCGGCGGAGTATATGAGCAGGTGTTTAAGGCTTGCGGTGATTGCATTTGCCCGTGAGGTTTTCACAGCAGCGTTATGCAACGCGTTGTTTAGTAAGAGTTGCACATTTGCTTTTCATGTCTTGCCGATGCATCATGAGCGGCGAACGAAATCATCATGCAGTGTGCGCACCCGCTCAATGATTCGTCTTTGTGGTTCATCATTCGGGTTCAATCCGCACAGTTCGGTCAATATCACCTCAACGCCTTTTGGATACCACTTGCTTGAGAACTCTTTATCGCTTGGGTAAAGCTCTCCATGTTCATCTGTTGCTCTAAAAAGCAATGCTGCAGCGAGCACAGCTGCGGTGGCGTTAGGCTCAATACCATGTTTGAGGTCAAGCAGCAGTGCGCCTATTATGCGCTCATCCCTTCCGAGCTTGCGGATTAAGTCCCTGCCAACCCTGTAAACTGTATCTCCGAGATACCTGTTTGAGAACCTGCGCAGCAGGTCATCAATATGCTCTCGTTGGTTGCATTCGTCAAACTCATCTGGGTATTCACGGATTAGTGAGAGGGCTGACTCCCACATGGCTTGCGTTGCCACCGATTTGATTTGCTCGTTCTCCAAAGCCTGCCAGATGTATTTGATTTGCGGGTCAGTGACATAAGCCATGTAAGCGATGGCGCTGTGACCGAGGTTGTGTATGAAAAGCTTCCTGTCCACATAAGCCCTCATGTTCCTCTTGGCATCAATCTGCGGGACTTGTGGGAGCGGGTTCTTGAATGCACACCCGTCAACGATGAGCGTATCATAGGCTTCAGCGTAAAGGAGCAACGGATCACGCTTTCGGACTTCCTCGGGCACTATCGGCATCATCCGCCCTATGCTTGTTTCAACCAAGCCGACAAAATCGTCAATTGGGAAATCCCTTGGAAGATGCGCAGACAGCCCACCGCGGAAGTAAAGGGATGCATTTCTCAAGTTCTCACAGATGATGATGTCAAGCGGTTTGCCACCACCTTGCCAGCGCTTGAGCAATCCGAGTGAGATGACGGGGAAGAGTTGCGGAAGGGCTGACACACCAACAGCAGTTGAAGCTATGTCACATTCGCACAGCTCTCCGATCACTGACTCGGTGTCATTGAAGTGTATTGCCCTTACGCCTTCAACCGTGAGCTTCCTTGGTGGTTCATCTCGCACCTCAATTGTGTATTTGCGGCGCTCGTTTATGAGCCTCACAAGTTCGCCGTTGATATCAACGAAGACAACTTCATAGCCAGCATGCGCAAATATTTGCCCTATGAATCCTCGCCCTATGTTGCCAGCACCAAATTGAAGCAGCTTCATTTCAACACCACTTCAAGCGCTGGCGAATTGCTATCGCCATCCAACGGTGCCCATGTTTTAAGGCAATCTAACCCTCGGCAATGCTGTGGAGCAGTTCAAAGTAGTAGCGCATGTTATCCCATGGCACATTGGCTTGCACAACGCCATCCGGTGCTGGTATGTATCCGCCGTCGGCAATCAATCTCGGCACCTTGCGCAACAGCTCATCAGCTACATCCCTCTTGCCCCCCGAAAGCGCCTCTCTATCTATGCCGCCAATGAACGCCAAGCTTTTCCCATAGGTTTTGCGCAGTGAGAGCGCATCCATTCCGGCGCTCGCCTGTATCGGTGCCAACACATTTATGCCCACATCAAGCCACATCGGAATGAGCGACGCGACATTGCCGTTGGCGTGCATAATGATGAGCTTGATGCCATGCTGGCGAAGATGGTTCACGATGGCTTCATATGGCTTTCTCATGAGCGAGCACACTTCATCGCTTCCGGCAGCGGCAACAGCCCTATAAGCGCATCCCTCCCCAAACATCGCAAAGTCAACTGCAACCTCGCTTACAGCCCTCCTCGTTGTTTCAATGACAAAGTTAGTCAACCATTCAAGCACCTCATTCAACCACTGCCTGTTGTTGTTCAGTGCGTCGCAGAAGCCCCTCACACCGAGCCATTCAATTAGCCAACTGAGCGGTGAACCGACATATATTCCGAGCCCATAGGTTCTATCGGAAACAACGCGCTTGTAATTGTCCCAGAAGCGCGGGTAGCGCGCCGGGGATTGAGGATTCAGCAGGCGTTTGAACCATTCCCAGTCGCTCGGTTGCCTTATTGGCGGTTGTCCCTCAACGATCGCGATCTCCTCGCTTATCTTTGCCCTGAAGTCCCTGTCCATGCTTAAGCGCCACTCCTCAATTTCCTCAAGCCTGCCCCTTTCGTAATGCGGCACTGGTCCGACATTAATCGGCATAAGCTCAACGCGCTCAAGCCCGAGGTGCTCAACAACATGAACATCTCTCGGCAGACCCTCACGCTGCCATCTCCTGACAGCCTCACCGTGCACCTGGTAGAACAAATGCGGTAGCGACAGAACATTCGTCAGCTCAAACTTGAGCACACCTGCAAACTTTTCCCTGCTGCTCATCTTCCATCCCCTCCTCTTACCTTCGGTAAGCTGTTGCGCTCACCAGCGCTATTTGCGCATCACCTATGTCGCAAATGTTGCATGCGGCGATAATGCTACAAGCTCACGCATACTTATCTGGGTGCTCGGCAATGTCCCTCACCAAATCCCAATAGAATTGGAAGTTCTTCAGCGGCACATCTGGTGGGACTGCGTGGTCAATGAATGGAACATAACCGCCCTGAGAAATCATCCACGGAAGTTGCAACTCCTCAAGCAGGTGGTGCTTTATTTCATCCTCGCTCCTTGCGAGCACCCTCTTATCAACACCGCCGATGATGATGAGGCTCTTTCCATATTGCTTTCTGAGTGCGACGATGTCCTCATTTGCAGCCCTCTCAAATGGGTATACTCCAGTGACACCACCTTCAAGCCAGAGCGGTATAAGCGGGTCAACATGCCCATCGCTATCAAGCAGCACAATATCAACGCCATAGGAGCGAGCAAAGCCCGTCACCTTCTTGTAGCACGGGAGCATAAACCTGCGGAAGTGCTCCGGTGAGCAAAGCGGTCCTGACTTCATAGCCATGTCTTCCCACATGAGTGCGAAGTCGGGCTTGATCTCCTCAAGCGCCCTCTCAACGACCTTTATCACGAAGTCCGCTAAGTAGTTGCACATCTCCTCAACAAGCTGTGGGTTGTCATACATCATGTAACTCAGGTTTTCAACGCCCATCCAATTGCGCAGCCAACCGTAATATGAACCGAGGTGTATGCCGAGGGGGTAATCCCTGTCTCTGACCGAGCGGACATAGTCATCCCACCATAGCGGGTAGCGTGCTGGTGAGTTTGGGTTGAGGCGCGGCTTAAATTGCCTCTCCCAATCCTCCTCGCTCTTGAGTGCGTAGTCAAGCCACTGTGGCATGCTGCCTTCTGGGCGACGCTTGAACTCTTTAACTATTTGACCATCGCCGCGCCTGTAAATGCGATATTCGTCATCCTCGTAATAGACCTCGTATTCAAACGGCGGCAGGAGACCGAGGTTGATTGGCACCACTTCATATCTGTCAAAGCCGAAATACTCATCAATGTGCACATCCCTCGGCAATCCCTCTGTGTGCCATCGCTCAACCGTCGTCGCCCAAAACCAATGCGGCATGTAAAAGACCCTATCTGGCTCGCCAAACTTCATCGTCGCTATGAAGCGTTCCCTTGCGCTCATTTTCCCGCTGCCCATCAAACCATCACCCCCTGAAGGCGATGTGTGGTGCATAAACCCAAATGGCATTCTAACACTGCTGGAGTCTTTCGGGAGAGCGCGTCGTGCCGAATTGAGCATCGCAAATGGAATTAATGTCATGCAAGCAGTGCGCTATACTTTTGGTAAAGGTGTGGCGCAATCCCTTTACGGCAAAGTTGTTTCCGACTTTGGCCGGTGTAAGGGGAATTTTCGTCCCACCCAAAAGGGGTGAAAGCGGTGAAGGTGAAAGCGGTGATTGAAGCGTGTGGCAGGCAATATTGCGTTGAGCCGAATATGGAGCTTGACATTGACTTGATTGATTCAAAAGAGGGGGAGAAGGTTGAGTTCTCAAGGGTGCTGCTCATCCGTGCCGATGGGAAGACGATTGTGGGTAGCCCATACATTGATGGGGCTAAGGTTACCGCGCAGGTGGTAAAGCATCATCGTGGACGCAAGATTATCGTCTTCAAGTATCGTCCCAAGAAGCGATATAGGAGGAAGCGCGGGCATAGGCAATGGTTCACGAAGGTCAAGGTGCTTGACATTTCGCTCCCGAGTGAGCTGCCAAGATAGGAGGTGATTTCAATGGCGCACAAGAAGAGTGGCGGGAGCACCCGCAACGGTCGCGATAGCAACTCAAAGCGCCTCGGAGTGAAGGCATTTGGTGGCGAGTTTGTGCGCGCCGGGTCGGTGCTTGTTCGGCAGCGCGGAACGAGGATACTTCCGGGAATAAATGTCGGTTGGGGCAGCGATGATACGCTCTTTGCCCTCATTGATGGCTATGTCAAGTTTGAGCGAGTTGGAAAGAGTAAGACGAGGGTCAGCGTTTACGCAACGCCAGTGTAAAGCGACGGTATGAGGGCAGCGCGTTAATGACTGAGCTTGATGCCTAAATCCATCCAGCATGATGGGTGAGAGTAAAGCATCGTTGCGTCGGGGAAGCATCCCCGACGCAATTCATTTGGCAGGGTTGAGCGATGCGCTTCGTTGATGAAGCGGAGATCGTGGTTGAAGGTGGCAGGGGAGGCAATGGTGCTGTTAGCTTTAGGAGAGAGAAGTTTGTGCCTCGTGGTGGACCGGATGGCGGTGATGGTGGGCGCGGTGGGAGTGTGATAATTCGGGCTGATGAGGGTGTCCGCACTTTGATTGACCTTCAACTCAATCGCTACTACAAGGCACCGAATGGTGAGCATGGGTCTGGCAAGAAGCGCAAGGGGAAGGATGGTGATGACCTCATCATACGCGTTCCAGTTGGCACGCTCGTCTACGATGCTGAGAGCGGTGAGTTGCTCTCCGATCTAAATGAGCACGGCATGATGGTGCTCGTTGCCAGAGGTGGCATTGGTGGGAGGGGCAATGCAGCATTTGCAAATCCAGTCAGACAAGCGCCCAAGTTTGCCGAGTTTGGTGACATTGGTGAAGTGAGGCGTCTTCGTTTGGAGTTGAAGTTGCTTGCCGATGTTGGGTTGATTGGCTACCCGAATGTTGGGAAGTCAACGCTCATATCGCGCATTTCGGCGGCGCGCCCAAAGATAGCGGACTACCCATTCACAACGCTTGTGCCCAACTTAGGGACTGTGCGGGTCAATAACTTCAGTTTCGTCGTCGCCGATATACCCGGCTTGATTGAGGGGGCGCATCGTGGTGCCGGCTTGGGGCATAGCTTCCTCAAGCATGTTGAAAGGTGCCAACTGCTACTTCACCTGCTTGACATGTCAGGGGGCGAGGGACGGCATCCGCTCAATGATTTCAAAGTGGTGAATGAGGAATTGAGGCTGTTCAATCCGGAGCTCGCAAAGCGACCGCAAATTGTCGTAGCTAACAAGATGGATTTGCCAGGGGCTGAGAGGATGCTTGAGGAGTGCAAGCCGTCGCTTGAGGCAATGGGTTATGAGGTCTTTCCGATATCGGCTCTGACTGGGGAAGGCATTCCTGCGCTCATTGGGCGCGTCGTTGAACTGCTAAGGCAGCTACTGCCAAGCAGCGTGCGCACGAAGACGGCTTCAAGAAGGCTCATCATACCGGATGCGCTGAGACGAAAGAAACCGTTAACCATAAGCGCCATTCGTGAGGGCGTTTACGAGATCAGCGGTGACAATGTTGAGAGGGTTGTGCGCATGCTTGATATGAACAATTACCAAGCACGCATGGAAGCCATTAGCAGGCTTAAAAGGCTTGGGGTGTGCGGGTTGCTCAAGTCGGTGGGTGCGTCTGTTGGTGAGAAGGTGATAATCAGCGGGCGCGAGTTTGAGATAGACGAAGCGTGGCTTGGAGGTGTATCAAAATGAGCACAGAAAGGGCTGCGAGAGATTGGCGAGGTGAGTATCTTCCGAGATGTTAAGCGCATAGTGATTAAGGTCGGCACCGCTGTGTTAACCGGCGGTGGTGAAGAACTTGACCCCGATTATATGGCGTCTTTGGCGGAGCAAATTGTCTCCGTCATTCGTGGCGCACCGCATCGGAGCGGATATGGTGAGCAGTGTAAGGAAAGAGTTGTAACGCTTGTCAGCTCGGGCGCCATAAGGGCGGGCAAATCACAGCTCGGTTTGATTGACCTGCACGCCATATCGGAAAAGCAAGCTGCAGCTGCAGTTGGGCAGGTTCAACTGATGTCCATATATCGTGAGCTGTTCTGGAGATATGGCATACATGTCGCCCAAGTGCTCCTAACGAGGGATGATGTTGCAGTTCGCACTCGCTTCCTGAATGCGAGAAACACCTTCCAAAAGCTGTTTGAGTGGGGAGTGCTCCCAATCGTGAACGAAAACGATACGGTTGCAACTGAGGAAATAAAATTCGGCGATAACGATCAGCTCGCGGCACTCGTCGGGTTGGTTGTTGATGCCGACCTCATCATCATGCTATCCGATGTTGATGGCTTCTACATGCCATCTGGGAGACTTGATGTCGTCACCGAGATAACCGATGAAATGATGGAGGCTGCCGAAGGGAGCAAATCGGGGCTTGGCACCGGCGGGATGTATTCAAAGCTTCAAGCGGCGCAAGTGGCGATGGACTGTGGCATACCGCTTGTCATTGCACACGGGCGCCATGAGAATGTGCTTGAGCGCGTGATCTCCGGTGAGGCGATTGGGACATTCTTTGTCCCGAGACGCCGTCTGCCGGCAAGGAAGCGCTGGCTCGCATATGCGCCGAGGACTCGCGGGAAGATAGTGGTGAACGAGGGAGCTATGATGCAAATACTGCATCATGGAAAGAGCTTACTTCCGGCGGGTGTCATTTCGGTTGAGGGCAACTTCAATGCCGGCGATGTTGTCGCACTGATGGACGAGAGCGGGAGAGTGTTTGCGAAAGGCATGGTAGCGTATAGCGCAGATGAGTTGCGCAAGGTGGCTGGGTTGCACACATCACAGATTGAGAGCGTGTTGGGTTATAAGCCTGTGGATGAGGTGGTCCACAGGGATAACCTCGTTATAGTTTGATTGCGGTGAGATGGTGAGGCGTCAGCGATAATGGCACTTTTGAAGCGGAGGTGAGCGCTCGTCATGCCAGCTAATGTAAGCATTGAGCAAATGGTTGAGGAGAAGGCTCGTCAAGCCAAAGCAGTTGCCCCGATAGTGGCGAGCCTATCCACCGATGTCAAGAACAGAGCATTGTTAAACATCGCTGAGGCATTGATTGACAGGCGGGAATACATACTTTCACGCAACAGCGAGGATGTTGAGCAGGCGCGAAGAAAGAGGCTCTCTGAAGCGCTCATTGATAGGTTGCTTTTGAATGAGGCGAGGATAGAGGCGATGAGTGAGAGCCTCAGGCAAGTTGCAGCTTTGCCAGATCCGGTGGGTGAGATCATTGAGGGTTGGAAGCGCCCAAACGGTCTTATCATACAGAAGGTGAGGGTGCCACTCGGCGTCATCGGGATAATTTACGAGGCGCGTCCGAACGTGACGGTTGACTCGGCAGCGCTTTGCCTGAAGGCCGGCAATTGCGTTGTCCTGAAGGGCGGTTCGGAGGCGCTCCAATCAAACATTGCCCTCACGAATGTGATAAAGCAGGCTCTCTCCGAAGCCGGCGTCCCGCAGGAAGCAGTCCAGTTGCTTGACACCCCTGAAAGGGCTGCAGCACAGCATCTGATGCGCCTGAACCAATACATTGATGTGCTGATACCTCGTGGTGGTGCCGGACTTATACGCTATGTGATGGAAAACGCGACTGTGCCCGTAATTGAGACCGGTGTCGGGAACTGCCATGTGTATGTGGATGCATCTGCCAACTTGGACATGGCTGAGGAGATAGTTTTTAACGCGAAGTGCCAGCGCCCATCGGTCTGCAACGCAGCCGAGACATTGCTCGTTCACAAGGACATCGCTGATGAGTTTTTGCCGCGCATGGCAAAGAGGCTGCTTGAGGCCGGAGTTGAAATTCGCGGCTGCCAAGAGACTTTGCGCATCCTGCCGCAACACCCGAAGGTAATCCCAGCCAGCGATGAGGATTGGGACACCGAGTATCTTGACCTCATACTCGCCGTGAAGGTCGTAAGCAGCCTTGATGAGGCAATAGAGCACATCAACCGTCATGGGACAAAGCACACCGAGGCAATCGTCACAAGCGATTTGAAGAGCGCACAGCGCTTCTGTGCCGAAGTGGATGCAGCTGCAGTTTTCGTCAACGCGAGCACCCGTTTCACCGACGGCTTTGAGTTCGGTCTTGGTGCCGAGATCGGAATAAGCACGCAGAAGCTGCACGCTCGCGGTCCGATGGGTCTTAGGGAGTTGACGACCTACAAGTATGTGATTTACGGTGATGGGCAAGTGCGCAAGTAAAGCGGCAATGATTGCGTTTGGGTGGCAAGCTAACTGTGACGAAGCGCAAAGGTCAAAAGAGCATTGGCAGCACTTCCCGAAGAAAGCTGGAAAAGCGCGAGTCGGGCAGCTCGTCAATTGGTGAGCCGCTCATCAGCATCACTGCTCAACCATTCTCGCTGCGCAAATTCTTTGTCCCGTTGCGCCACCCGCTTGCGGCAGCACTCATGGGAGCTTACTTTTTGATATGCATTGGCTATGCCCTTGTGACGCCATTTGGCAGGGCTCCGGATGAAAACGCGCATCACTTTTATGTGCGCCACATAGTTGAAAGGCATAGCCTTCCAAAGATGCAAAAGGGCGATGATTGGCATGAGGCGCATCAACCGCCACTGTTTTACTTGCTCGCTTCACCGCTATATGCAGCTTCAAAGTCACTCGCGAGTAGATGCGGTGCAGACGAGACTAAGGCGACAGTATGGGCGCTGCGCATTTTTTGCATGGTGTGCGGTGCAGTGAGCGTGCTATCATCGTATCACCTCGCCGAGATGCTCTTTCAAGCTGAGAGGATTTACGCCCATGTCTCCTTAGCATTCGCTGCAACCCATGCCATGCATGCGTTCATCAACTCATCAATAAACAGCGACAACTTCGCTGAGGCACTGTGCTCAATCTTCATGCTCTGGCTCTTGGGAACGATATTCTCACGCCGCATGTCAGCGATGGATGCGATGGTGCTTGGGGCGTTCATCGGCTTGATCGCCATCACGAAATACTTCGCATGGAGCGCATTGGCTGGCGTTGCAGTGGCACTCGCTTATAATGCGAGGCGCTACGGCATCGGAGCGAGGGAATGCGCTTTGCACATTCTCATTGCCACTTTAATTGCAGCCTCAATCGGCTCGTGGTGGTATGTGCGAAACATGCTCATCTACGGCGACCCAATTGGGAAGCGAGTCTATGAGAGCCTTTCGGAGCATGCAGCGCAGCCGGCATGGTTTTTTGCGTATGGGTATACACTTGCCGATTACTTTGCGCTCGCCGCAAGATACCTCTTTTGGACCTTCTGGGGGCTGTTCGGTCTGACCGACATTTTTCTCCCGTCATGGGCTTACTGGCTGTGGCTCATCCCGACTTTGATGTGCGCGGTTGGGATTGCTTTGTTCGCATGGAGATGCCATGTCGGCGTCTACCAACTTGACGAGGCAACCTATGGACGATGGTGGACGATGCTTTGCTGGTTTGCGTTGTTGCTCTTCCTTTACCTTCTCTTCCTGCTCCATTACTTTTCGGCGCAGATGCGCCACCTGTTTTTGATGTTCTCCTTCATCTCGGTGCTCTTTTCCATCGGGATAGTTGAGTGGCTCCCAATCGGGATTAGAAAACGCTATCAAACTTTGCTCCCGTGCGCGATCGCGATCGGGATGCTCCTTTACAATGCTGTCTGTGTGCTCATCGTCATACCGGGATCAACCTCAGCTATGCAATTTCGTTGATGAGCTCTACTCCGGCGAACTTGCAGAAGCGTTTGAGGTCTGTCACTATGTCACCGTAGACCGTTTGCCTGTGCAACCCACCTGCCCAGTTTTGCCACAGCTTCACCACATCGCCATCAACTTGGACCGTTATTTTCGTCCTGCAGCCCCTATCCAAATCCGGCGTGTCAATTATCGTTCCGGTGAAGTAGCGCATCACCTTTGTGCCAAGCAATATTGCCTGAGTGACCCTCTGTCCAATCCTCATCCTCGGTTGAACAACGACGCCCTCTTGCCTTTCCATAACACTGCGCAGCTTGTATGGCGCTTCTTCGCCCTCAGGTCCGTCCATCTTGGTTGTGCCCATGCAGTGTGCGAGTATGATGCTGTTTCGGCTCTCGTCAACCGTCGGGTCGCTTATGAAGCCGGGCTTGCCAACGAGCCCTTGGAAGATGATGTGTGTTAAAGCGCATTGCAAGTCGGATTCGCATATCCCGCCAAAGCCCATGTTGTTCATTCTGCAATGGCTGAGGCATGGATACGCGGGCAATTGACGCCACATTGTCCCATAGCAATCCACTGTCACGACAGTTGCGTCCTCTTCATCCAGCAACTTTTCAAGCGCCAGGGCAAGCTTGCACGAACGGATTATCTCATCTCTGGACGGCTCGACGACTTTCTCAGCACGGTTGATCCAGACCTCGGCTTCAGCAATTGCATCGTTGTCTGGGATGCTCTCGTATAGCTTGAGGACTCTATCCCGCTCAATGACCTTTATCTCCGTGCCGAAGCGTTCCTTCACTTCGCCAGCAAAGGCTGTCCTATCTCGCTTTGTTATGTCCAAGATCTTCGCTTCTCGCAGGTGGTGCAGAGCCCTAAACGGGCGTATGGCTACGGCGAGTTGGTTCATATCGCTGCTGAGAATGCAATCAAGCAATGCCCCCTCAGGGCTGTTGCGCAGCCTTCCGAATGCGGTCCACTCATGTCCCGAGTATGGTGCTGCAAAGAGCATTGTTGGGCGCTTCGCACGGAGTATCTCGTTGAGCATCCCCATGATGCCCATTGAGAGATGAATGACGAGCACGCCGTCAACATCCTTGAGTTGCTCTGCAACCTCCCTTGCGCCCTCAACGGATGTTATGAGCTTCGTCACGGTGAAATTAACATCCCTCAACTCGCCGCCCTTGAGCTTCTCAAATTCCGCCTCATATCGCTGCACTTCTGCATTTAAGTCAAGCAGCGGTGTTGGCCAATGAGCCCTCGGGACACCGAGGTAAAGTTTTGCCACCTTGACCATTGAGCGCCTGCACCCCGGGCTTATAAGCTTTTGCCTCTCACAACGCACCATCTTTGCTGCCGCGAACGCACCAACCATGCCGATTGCCGCCCTCAAAAAATCCCTCCTGTCCATCATCCTCACCTCTTTGATGGGTGATTGGTAGGGCTATTTCTGCCCACCTGACGAGCCAATAAGCTCTCGCCATATCTGATCAAACTTCTTTAGCACATCTGGTGGCATCTCGGCGAGTATCGGTCCGAGTTGCGCCACCGTGTCACGGTATTGTTTCAACTCACGAAGGAGTTGCTCCAAGCGCGCTATCAGCTGGTCAAGTATTCCAATCGCCGGTATGGCTTCGTAAATTTCAATTTCGCCCATTGAGACATACCTATCGCTGCCGTGATTGCTGAGCACCCTGATGAGGACGAACCTCGCTTCAACCGGCGTGAAGTAGAATGCTTGCGGGCGTGGTTCATTTCGCACAGCACCGTGCATGACGAATTTCCATCTGTCGGTCGGATATTTGTCCGAGACAAAGAGTTCAAACTCGTTTATCCATCGCCCGGGCAACGGGCTATCTGGGGTGGTTGGGTCTATGACAAGTTTGTTGATGAGCTTTGGTTGATCGCCCTTGAGCGCTATGACGATGTCTTGAGGGAACACAGCTTTGCTTGATGCCCAGCCATTTGTCTTGTTTACAACGCCGTCAATCAGGTATTCAGCCTTCCAATGTTCATCAAGTTGGCTCGTGACGAAAATCACTTTACCTCCATTCGCTGCTGCAGCTATGTTGACCACGCCGGAAAACGAGATTGGTGGCTGTGGCTCCTGTTGCGTCCTTTGAGCGACCAACGGTTGTAGCATGCATGCAACAAACAAAGTGCATAGCACAAGCCCTGTGGAGATGCGCATCCCTAACCCCACCTCCAAGGTGCTCAGTTGAACAGCCACTGCTCATGAAGGAAGTATAATTGTAGCACTTGGCAGGCGCTTCGTTTTTGCTTGGGAGACTTTGACGACCGAGGGGATGCAAGAGTGGTATGGGTATGGTGTGCGCTCGCCCTTGTTATGGACTTTTGTGGTGGTATGATGGCGCTCTCAATCCAATTGCTCGGCGTTGAGCTCAAGGCAACCGATGTCCAGATCGGCTTAATAGGCGCCATGAGCCCGCTCGGGTATGCCATTTCATCAATGCTCAATCCCAAGGTGAGCGGGCGTGTTGGCAGGGAAAATAGCGCCCTAATTGGGGCTGTGATTTACCTCGTTGTGGCGTTCTCAATCCCGATTTCATATTACACTCGCAGCATAGCGCTTCTTTTGGTCGTCTCATCAGTTGCCGGAATAGCCATCGGCTTCTATTGGCCACCAGTGCAAGCGCTCATGGGGACTTCAGCGCCGGCAGAGAGGTTGCTCACCTTCATCACCGTTTACAATCTTTCATGGAGCGCAGGAAGGTTGCTCGGAATGAAGCTCTCAGGGAATTTGTTCATGCATTCCCCGAACACCCCATTCATCGTCAGCGGGTTTGTCAGCTTATTTGTGGCGCTCTCAATTGCGACGATACGCGCAGTTCGCGCTCGTGGCGATGGCACACCTCCATCAAGGCGATTGCCCATTTGCGCCAGAACTGAGTTTGACAGCCTCGTTGTAGCATCGGCTCAGCTCGGGAACCTGCTTCGCACGCTCTCAGTTGGGACTGTGGTTGCGCTCTTTCCAAAGTGGGCTTCGGCATTGGGCTTTAACCCGGCTCAGGTGAGCAGTCTCATTTTCCTGTTGTTTGTTGGTCACCTCATCAGCTTCATCGTTGCGCCGATGGTCTATGCGCGGATAAAGCCGAGGATGCTCATGGCGATTAAGACGGCAACCATACTCAGCTCCATTTTCGTCTCGGTGAGCAGTTCGGGGTGGCAGTTCTGCCTCTCATTTTTGCTTGTGGGTGTGTGTGCCGGATTGGCATGCACAGCAAGCACATACTACTCAATCCTCTCGCAGGGCGAAACAACCCGTGGCAGCGCTCGCCATGAGGCGAGTGTCGGTGCTGGCTCAGTCCTCGGACCAATACTTGGCGGGCTCATAGCGCAGATTACAGCCTCACAGCGTTCACCATACATGCTCATCGCATTCATCGGTTTATGCCTTCTGGCACTTGACATCGCTTTCCTCCTGAGGGGCAAGAGTTGACTTTGCAGTTCGCAACTGACCTCAAACGGACTTGCCGTTAACTTGTTGGTCCATTGGACGCTTATGGAATGTTCCTGTTGGAGTTAAGGACCCATGACGGAAAGGAGGTGACCACAATGGCAACGATTCTCGTAGTTGATGATGAGGATTACATCCTCAGGTTGCTCAACATAGCGCTCACCAAAGCCGGTTACAATGTCTTGAGCGCCTCAAGTGGCGAGCAAGGTTATATGCTCGCTCGCTCTGCTCACCCTGACCTAATACTGCTTGATGTGAACATGCCGGATATCTCCGGCGTTGCGGTCTGCAAGCTTTTAAAGAGCGACTCACAAACGAGGGACATTGAAGTGCTCCTCATGACTGGCGGGTGCCTGAGCGAAGAGCAAGCTGAGAAAGCGGGCGCAAAAAAGCTGTTGCGAAAACCGTTCAGCATCAAATCCCTAATTGAGTGCATTAACTCGTTGCTCAAGGCGAAACAACCAATCCCAGTGGTATAAAGCGGTAGTGCTCATTCTCTCGGTTAAGAGGTGCATCACCCCTCCGACTGCAGCAATGCCTCCTCCATCGTGCTCATCGCCATTTCAACCTCCTCATCGCCCACATTAAGTGGCGGTGCAACCCTTACGACCCTGTCGGAGTGCAGCGTCCAACCGAGTATGAGGTGGCGTTTGAGGGATTCCGAGACGAACCTTCTGGCGGCGTCAGCGGAGATAAACTCAATCCCGATGAGCAAGCCAAGACCGCGCACATCCGATATGAGATTTGAGCGCTCCTTTAGGGTGCGCAGCCTGCTGAGGATATACTCGCCAATTGTGCTTGCCCTCTCCCACAGCCTTTCCCCGACTATCACATCAAGTGATGCGAGTGCAGCCGCACAGCAAACTGGGTGACCGCCAAATGTGGTCACATGGGATAGTGGTGGTTCGCTTGAGAGTGTCTCCATCACATTGGCGCTCCCGACGAATGCCCCAACTGGCATTCCGCCGCCAAGCGCCTTGGCAAGCGTAACGATGTCGGGGACAACACCGAAGTGCTCCATCGCAAACATCCTACCCGTGCGCCCAAAGCCAGTTTGCACCTCATCAAATATGAGCAAGGCGCCAACCTGCGTGCAACGGTTGCGCAGCTCCTTCATGAACCTCTCACTCGGTATTCGTATCCCGCCCTCACCCTGTATCGGCTCAACTATTACGGCTGCCGTCTGTTCGTCTATCTCCCTGAGGGCATCAATATCGTTAAATGGCAAGAAGACGACATTTGGGAGAAGCGGTTCAAATGGCTCACGGTAAACCCATCTTCCGGTCACGGACAGTGAGCCGTGCGTGTCACCGTGAAAGCTCCCCTCAAACGCGATGAGCTTTTTTCGGCGAGTGAACTTCTTCGCCACTTTGATGGCGCCCTCATTTGCCTCTGTGCCGCTGTTTGTGAAGTAGACGACATTTAGTGGCTCTGGGAGGAGTTCGCTCAGGCGCTTTGCGAGCATCACCTGTGGCTCAAGCACATACTCACCATAGACCATGACATGGAGATACTTCTGCGCTTGTTCAACGATGGCTGAGACAACCTTCGGATGCGTGTGCCCGATGTTACAGACTGCTATGCCGGACATGAAATCAAGGTATGCCTCACCGTCAACTGTGTAGATGAAAGATCCCGCCGCGCTTTTTACGACCAATCCAATTGGCTCCTTTGAGGTTTGGCACACATGCCTGAAGAACAGCTGGCGCAACTCTTCCCTGCCCACCGTTGCCATCTCAAAGCCACCCCTTTGCGCCATCGCGTTGGCGGGGAATCTTTTGTGCGATTTCTCGTCAGCGCTCAAATCGCCTGTTGAGTTCGTTGATTGAGAGGGCGAGCATGACTGGCTGCCCGTGAGGGCATAGCAACGGCTTGCTTGTTTTGCTCAAGTCAGAAATGAGTTTCTCCATCTCCGGCATTGAAAGCGTCACTCCGGCTTTAACTGCCGATTTGCACGCGATGCTCGCTCGCAGCTCGTCAATCAGTTCCTCAAGCGTCCTCGCACGCTGCTCAAGCATGAGTTCGGCGATTATGTCGCGCAGCATCTGAGCATATGGTTGGTGCATCATGACAGCGGGCATTGAGCGCACCACGAATGAGTTCCCGCCGAATGGCTCAATCTCAATTCCGATGGACTTGAATGCCTCCAAATGCCCCTCAACAAATCTCGCCTCAGCCTGACCGAGCGAGAGCGTCAGTGGCGTCACAAGCCATTGCACGGCTTGCCTATCGCTTGCCCTCTCACACAGCGTCTCATAGATGATGCGCTCATGCGCCCTGTGTTGCGAAATGATGTATAGCCCATCTGGTGCCTCAGCGAGGATATATGTGAGATGGAGTTGTGCCACCGGGCGCAGTGCGGAGAGCAAATGAACAGCGTCACCCAAAACTGCACTCTCAAGTTCAGTCTCAGGACGGCGCACAGCCAATTGCGCTTCGCTTTGGGGGTGGCTCACCTGTGATGGCGTTGGTTGCAACGCCTGTGCTGGAGCGCCCTTTGAGGGTTGAACGGCATCTTTGGCGGTGAGGTCGGATGGCGCAATAAGCTTTGCTCCGAGCAGTTTTGAAAACGCATCCTGCTTGCGCCTCAACGCCCTTTGAGATGTCGCTTCACTTGCAGCCATCGGCTTTAGGGCTATGCCGGGCGATACCACGACCCTTCCAAGCGCAAGCTGTATTGCTTCAATGACGAGCCTCTGAATCTCAGCCTCGTTTTCAAACCTGACCTCAATCTTTGCCGGGTGCACATTGACATCCACAAGCGACGGGTCAATCTCAATGCGAACTATACACAAGGGATGCCTATCGCTCGGTATCATGCCTCGGTAGGCATGGCTTATAGCGAGTGACAAGCCGTGATGCTTTATGCAGCGCCCGTTCACGATAATGACTTGATGGCTTCGGCTGCCCTTAGTCAATGATGGCTTTGAAGTTAGCCCACTCAGGCGCACCTTCGGCGTTGATAGCTCAATTGGGACAAGTTCCCTTGCCACTTCGCTCCCCCAAACAGTTGCAGCAGTTGAGCGCAAATCACCGCCTGTGGCTTTTGCGGAGTGGTGAATCACATCCCTTCCATCATGGCGCAGCGTAAACGATACATTCGGGTGGGCGAGGATGAACTTCGTGAGCAAATCGGCAATGTGATTGAATTCAGATGTTGCCGAGCGCAGGAATTTCAGCCTCGCAGGGACATTCCGGAAAAGGTTATGCACGCTCACAATTGTCCCAGCTGGACAGCCTGTGGGTGAAACTTCAACTATAACGCCATCTTCCACGACCACCTTTGTGCCGACATCGCTATCATGCTCCCTCGTCATAAGCTCAACATGTGAGACAGCAGCTATGCTTGGCAGCGCTTCACCCCTGAATCCGAGCGTCGTTATGCGATGTAAGTCATCTGCTGTGCGTATCTTGCTTGTGGCATGCCTTTGGAAGGCAAGCACGGCATCTTCGGACGACATGCCACATCCGTCGTCTGAAACCCTGATAAGCCTCCTCCCACCGGCTTCAACTTCAACGGTTATCCTTGTTGCACCTGCGTCAAGTGAATTCTCAACGAGCTCCTTGACAACGGATGCCGGGCGCTCAACCACTTCTCCGGCGGCAATCTGCGCCACTATGTCTGGATCAAGCACGCGTATCTTTGCTGCCATCTCGTTTCACCCTGACAGGCGCTTGGAAGCCGACATTTGAATTATGCCTCTGAGCTGAATTGATTTGAACCAGCGCCGTTTGTTCTTAACATTGAATATGCATCGTCGCAAAATGAATTGTGAACCGTGCATGTCACAGTTTGCTTGGCAATGCTCATCAGCGCCTGCAGGAATGCTCTCATCTTGCCCGTCCCATGCCAAAGGGAGGATGTTGTCTTGGAGGTGCCAATGGCATGATGGAACAGGTTGTGAAGTTACAATGCACACTCGCAAGGGATAGGGTGCTCGCCACACAAAGCCCTCAGCTATGCTACCTGCTGATTGAGGTGATTCCGGTTGGTGCCGGTGAGGGTGAGCGCATGCCGCTCAATCTCTCGTTCGTCCTTGACAGGAGCGGTTCAATGGCTGGTGAGAAGATTGAGAAGCTGAGGGAGGCTGTAAAGCTCGTCATTGAACAGCTTGAGCCAAGCGACATTATCTCCATCGTGATCTTTGATGACAGGGCGGAAGTGCTCGTTCCAAGCCAACATGCAACCGACATAAATGGCTTGAAACGCCTCGTTGACAGGATCACTGACAGGGGCGGGACGGAGATGTCAAAGGGGATGAGGCTCGGCTTGAGCGAGCTGCGCAAAAACATCTCTCCGGCAATGGTGAGCCGAATGGTGCTCTTGACCGACGGTCAAACATTCGGAGACGAAGATGAGTGCGTTCGCATAGCGAAGGAGTGCCAAGAGCTCGGAATACCAGTTGTCGCATTCGGATTGGGTGAGGATTGGAATGAGGAGCTGCTTGACGAGATAGCGGAAGCGACAAAATACAGCGGTGGCTTCTCCGAGTTCATCAGTGAGCCAAGCCAAATACTGACGCACTTCCAAGATGTGCTTCGCAGCATGAAG
This sequence comes from Candidatus Thermosaccharophagus tengchongensis, assembly GCA_032161105.2. Lineage (GTDB taxonomy): Bacteria > Armatimonadota > Fervidibacteria > Fervidibacterales > Thermosaccharophagaceae > Thermosaccharophagus > Thermosaccharophagus tengchongensis. The sequence goes on along the minus strand of JAVHTD010000032.1, from coordinate 7,810 downwards.
GGCACGGTCGCAAAGAACGCCTATTTGACTTTGAGGCTTGTTCAAGGTGTCTCACCGAGGCAAGTTTGGCGTGTCCTACCGCTCATATCCAACTTGGGCTACCAGCCGCTCTCCGATAGGGATGTGCAAGTATCGCTTGGCGATTTGGAAAGGGATATCGGGCAGGCGGTGCTCGTTGAGTTGACAATACCGCCCAAGCCACCCGGAAGATACAGGCTCGCTCAAGCCGAGGTTAGCTACGACATACCGAGCAAGAATGTGTTCGGAGAAAAAATGCGCTCGGACATCATCGTTGAGTATACCGCCGACGAGGCGGCGGCAAAGCAGGTGAATGCGCGCGTCATGAACTTCGTTGAAAAGGCTACAGCCTTCAGGCTGCAGACGCAGGCGCTACAAGCTGCTAAGGCGGGTGACTATCAACGCGCCACGCAATTGCTCCGCCAGTCAGCAACGCGCCTACTAAATCTCGGCGAGAGGGAACTTGCCACAGTTGCGCTTGAAGAGGCAAGGCGCCTTGAACAGGGCGAGGGGATGTCCTCAACTGGCACAAAGCGGTTGCGCTACGAGACACAAAGGCTGACGCGGCAGCTGCCGCGTGAGGGCGATGAAAGGTCGCAGAGTGAATGACGGGGGTGAGATGTGATGGGCATAAGATGCCCACAATGCGGGACTGAGAACATAGATGGCGCACTGTTCTGCGATGAGTGCGGTGCGGAGCTGAGCGGAGTTGCTGTCCCACAGGCGCCACAAGTGCCAAAGGAGGAGCAAGCAGCACCGCAGGGGGTGCCATCAGCTGAGGTGGAACAAGTTGCCGTTGGAAAGGTCTGCCAAAATTGTGGTCACCAAAATCCGCAGGATGCCAGCTTCTGCGAGAACTGTGGTGCAGCGCTCCCAGAAGCGCCTGCAGCTGAAGTTGCACAACCGCCAGTTGCGCCGCCAGCTGTTGCGGCAAAGCTTGTCACGGATGAGGGTGTTGAAATAGAGCTTAACTTTGGAACGAAGTCGGAGTTGCTCATAGGGCGCGCAGACCCAGTCAGCAGGGTCTTCCCCGATGTTGACCTTACGCCACATGGCGGATACGAAGCGGGTGTATCACGCAAGCACTGCATCATACGATACGCTAACGGGCAGTTCACAGTTGAGGACTTGGAGAGCACGAATGGCACAAAGCTGAACGGCAAATTCATACAGCCGAAAGTGCCGCATCAGTTGAATGATGGCGATGAGCTTGTCCTCGGGGCGCTCAGGCTGAGATTTTTGCTGCGATGATGGACAAGCCCTAAGCGACCCATGAAGCGAAGGTCATTTCGCCACACCGCTCCCCTAAGTGTGTTATTTCCATTGATGGCGCTCGTGTTCTGCGGTGAGAGCAGTGCAAGCGCAGCGCAGATGCGCTCATCCATTGCAAGTGGAGAGCGCGTTGTCGTTTACTTGTTTGGCTCTCCATTCGGCGGGAGCAAAGTCGTCAATGCGCATTCCCTGCATCACGGCGCGAAGGCAGAGCGTGTTGTTGTCATCCTCGTCAACGCCTTAAGGCTCGCTGATGCCCTGTCATCTGAAATGCCCTATCTCAGCGGGCGATTGAGTGAGTGCCCAATTGGGCTGATGAGCAGCGATTGCAGGCGCAGGGGAAAGGAGGGCAGCGTTTATGTCACGATGGCTCTCGGCTGTCGCTCAGCTGGGGATGAGATGGCAAGCTGTGCGTTTAACCTGAATGAGCGCGTCAATGGTGAGTCAGCCGCAGATGCCTATAGGCGCATCTATGGCAAAGCGCCTAAGGGTGAGATCGTCCATCTCGGATGGAAACACATTGCGCAGCTGAATGGCGCAGACACACTTCGCGGGTTGGGATGGGCGCTTCGGGTTGGTGGCGTCACGGCGGCATTCATTGGTGGCAGGAACTTTTTCACCGAGCCGTCAGACTACGGCGTTTGTTTGCTCACCGATGAAGATGGATGCGTAAGGCACGGTATCATTGATGACGAGCTTTGCAGGTTGACATCGCTTAAAGGGCTTTTCATCCCGCTGACGGATGAGCGCAAGTTGAAAGAGCTCGTCGGCAAAGCAATAATGTGGCACAGGTTTGTCGCCGTTGAAATTGACGATGCGCTTTGCGCTGTTGAAGCGCCGCCACAAGCGCGCCGACTGGCGCTCAACCACATTGACAAGGTAATGCGTATGCTCGTTGAGCTGTGCGATGCTAACGGGGCGTTCGCTTGGCTGGTTGCGCCATTGCCGCCGACAGCGCTTAAGCGCGAAATGGCATTGGTTGCAGCATTGGGTCAGCCAGATAATGGCTTGCTCACATCCAAGACAACACATTTGCTCGGCATCGTCTCGGCGACGGATTTGGCTGTCACTTGGCTGTATCAGCTCGGTTTAAAAGCGCCATCCCACATGACTGGACATGCGATTCGCTTCGTCAAGGTTGACGATGCTCACCGTGCGCTGCTCAAGTTGAGCGAGAGGGTAACGCGCCACTTCAAAAGTTATGTCGGCGCAGTTATCGGTGTTGTAACGCTGTGCATCCTCACCCTCATTGTAATCGGCATGAATGCCGCATTGAGATTCAGCAATCCGCTGCACCTTCAGGTGTTAAAGTTAACGGCGCTGATGAGCTTCTCCACACCTATGTCGCTGTTTATCGCTGGCGCGTTTGAGTTCCAAGGACCTGTGCATGCCATGATGTTTGTCATCGCGGCAAGCATTCTCTTTGGAGCGCTTGGTGCAGCTGTTGGTGCAATTCGTGGCGCCAACATCATTAGTGCAGCAATGTTTGCGTTGGTTGCGATTGATTGTGCGTTTGGGAATGGCTTGTTGCGCAACTCCTTCATCACTTACACTCCCATTAACGGATGGCGTTTTTACGGGCTTGGCAATGAGGCTGTTGGAGCGCTCATCCCGTTTTCGGCTTTGACGCTTTCATGGCTGCTTGCGTTGAGAGCCACGCGAGCGTATAGGCTCGCCATTGCTCTCATCTTCAGCCTCGCCGCTATAACTGCAGTTGGCGCACCAACACTTGGAGCAAACTTCGGGGGCGCTGTATCAATTGGGATGACGCTGATTGGATTGAGCGCATCTCGCATGTGGCGCAATGGCAATTGGATGCTGACTTTGTGCGCTATCGTCGCATCCATGCTTTTCGTGCCGCTGATTGTGAGTGTTCTTGAACTCGCGATGGGAAAGGGCGTAACCACGCACATTGGTGAGCTGCTCATGCAGGTTCGCCTAAATGGGTTAAGAGCGCTACACGATGCCGCTGTGCGCAGAGTGCTCGTGCATGCCGAGGTCATTCAAGGGCAGCGGCTTTACTTGATCAGCATCATCACTCTATTGGCGCTGACTGCTGCGCTGCCGAGGCTGGGCATGTTACTCAAATTCAATTTGGCAGCTGCTTCTTGGGGTGCCATTTTGTTCTCATGTGTTGGGTTATGGGGGATGCTCATCTTCAATGATACCGGTGCGTTGGCTATTGTGCCCGGGCTCGTTGTCACAATAAGCTACACATTTTTAGCGCTTGCGTCTTTGACGCTGTCACTGCGTCATCGTTCCTCAGCTCCAACTGCGGTCACCTTTAACGGCGGTTGAAGATTTCGCAAGCCGCTTGCTTGCTCATATGCGTATGCTACCCTGAGCACAGTCGGCTCATCAAGCAGCTTGCCGATTATCTGCATCCCGATGGGCAAGCCATCTTGGAAGCCACACGGAACCGATATTCCGGGCAGCCCTGCCATGTTGACCGGTATTGTGCACACATCCGATAGCTTCATTTGGAGGGGGTCGTCAACTTTCTCACCAAGCTTGAATGCCACTGTCGGTGATGTCGGCGTTATCAAAACATCGCACATTTGAAACGCCCTCTCAAAGTCGCGCCTTATCAGGGTGCGCACCTTCTGCGCTCTAAGGTAAAACGCCTCGTAGTAGCCGGCACTCAATGCGTATGTGCCGAGCATGATTCGGTGCTTCACTTCCCTACCAAAGCCTTCCTTACGCACCCGCGAATACATCGCAACGATGTCATTTGGCGTTGGCTCACACCTGTAGCCGTATTGGACACCATCATATCGTGCGAGGTTTGAGCTCGCCTCAGCCGGTGCAATGATGTAATATGCTGCGAGGGCATAGTCAGTGGTCGGCGTTGAAACTTCCACAGCCTCTGCGCCCATCTCGGTGAGCAACTTGATGCCATTCATGACGGCTTCCGCCACTCTCCCATCAATGCCCTGTGCGAAGAACTCCCTCGGTATGCCTATGCGCAGCCCTTTCACATCGGGTATGAGCGCATCTAAGTAGTTTGGCACGGGCATGTTTATGGATGTTGAATCCCTTGCATCATGCCCCGCAATGAACTGAAGTATGATTGCGCAATCCGTCACATCCTTGGTTATCGGACCGATTTGGTCAAGCGATGATGCAAAGGCAATGAGACCATACCTTGAGACGACCCCATAAGTTGGCTTCAATCCCACAGTGCCACAAAATGCGGCCGGCTGCCTTATTGAGCCACCTGTATCGCTTCCGAGTGCGCCAAGGCACTCCCCCGCCGATACAGCTGCTGCTGAGCCGCCACTTGAGCCACCCGGCACCCTGGTCAGATCCCATGGGTTGCGTGTCGGAAAGAAGCCGCTGTTCTCAGTTGATGAGCCCATGGCGAATTCATCAAGGTTCGTTTTGCCGACTATCACAGCGCCAGCTCTTTTGAGCCGCTCAACCACAGTGGCATCATATGGCGGTTTGAAGTTGTAAAGTATGCGCGAGCCGGCGGTCGTCAGAATGCCCTTTGTGCATATATTGTCCTTGATGGCTATCGGGATGCCGGTTAGCAGCGTCACATCCTCGTTGCGCCTCAATCTCTCATCCGCTGCCTTTGCCTGCTCAATGGCTATATCATCTGTGACCGTTATGAATGCTCTCACGAGCTTTTCAACCTGTGAGATGCGTTCAAGCACCGCTTTTGTCAGCTCAACCGATGACAGCTCTCTGCGCACAAGCAACTCATGCGCTTCATGTATGGTCAGTTGCCATAGCTCCATGCCAATCCACCCTCTCAGGCTCACTTGCGCTTGATGGCTCTGCAGGCTGTTCAAAGGCTTGATGGAAGCGCCGCCACCGAGGGAGTGATTCTGTATGGCTCATGCCATTGCCTCATTGAGCATCCGCCCCTGGCTCTCTACGATTCCTCAACAATTCTCGGGACTCGGAATGCCTCCTCGGTGGCATCCGGGGCGTTTGCGAGCACCTCTTCCCTTGGGAGCGGATTGCCCGCTACATCCTCGCGAAACACATTCACCATCGGTATCACATGCGATGTGGGCTCAACATCGGTGACATCCAGTTCCTTAAGCTTCTCCATGTGCTCAAGTATCTGGTTGAGTTCCCATGTGAAGCGCTCAACCTCGTCATCATCAAGTTCAAGGCGGGCGAGCCACGCCACATGCAGGACATCCTCACGGCTGAGCCGCATGAGCTTTCACCTCTGCGAGCACAACGCCACTTCAGACTCACTCTCTGCGATCACCAAACTCAAGCGTGGATGAGACATGGTGACACAATGCGGCTCCATCACTTGGGGAAACTGTGATTGCATAAGTCACCCTCGAAAATTGCGATGGCATGAGCCCCCGCCGGGAATTGAACCCGGGAACCTCCTTCTTACCAGGAAGGCGCTCTACCCCTGAGCTACGGGGGCATAAAATTTGTGGTGCAGGGGGGAGGATTCGAACCTCCGAAGGGCAGCGCCCACGAGATTTACAGTCTCGCCCCTTTGGCCAGACTTGGGTACCCCTGCACTTCATTTTGCGCAGCCATAAAATAAGGATAGCGCGCTCCGTTCAAATGTCAGTGTGCCAATTCAACGAGCCGCAATGGTTCGCCCCGCCCCCTCGCTCAACCGAGAGCAAATCCAAAGCCAAATCAAGCGCTGGTGCCGAATGGGTTATCTTTCCGACCGAGATAAAATTGACCCCGCACGAGGCTACCTCACTCACATTCTCCAATGTGATGTTTCCCGACGCCTCAACTATAGCCCTACCACCTATCAGCTTAACGGCTTCCCTCATTGTCTCAATGTCCATGTTGTCCAGCATGATGATGTCGGCGCCGGCTTCAAGCGCCTCTCGGACATCGTCAAGCGTTTGTGCTTCAACCTCTATCTTCTCATTCGGGGCATAATTGCGAGCGCGCTTTATCGCCTCAGATATGCTCCCAACAGCGCGTATGTGATTGTCTTTGATCAGAATTGCATCGTGCAACCCAAAGCGATGGTTTGAACCGCCGCCAACCCTAACTGCGTATTTCTCAAGCGCCCTAAGACATGGTGTCGTTTTACGCGTGTCGGTTATGGTCACTCCGTAAGGGGAAGCGCGCTCAACAAACTTTGCAGTTAAAGTGGCTATCCCTGAAAGGTGTTGAAGGAAGTTCAGGGCGACTCTCTCACCTTTGAGTATGGAGCTGATTCTGCCGCGCAGCCTTGCAAGGTGTGTATTGGCTTGCACGCGCTCGCCTTCCTTCACGAGCATTTCAAACTGGATTTTCGGATCCAGCTTCTCAAACACGCGCTTTGCAATTGGCAATCCGGCAATACAGCCCTCCTCACGGCTGATGATGACTGCCGTGCCAATGAGGTCGTTATCAATCACTGCCTCCGTTGTTATGTCGCCATCGCCTATGTCCTCACTCAGTGCTGCCTCAATCAGCTCTTCAACTAACATTTCGTCCAGCTGGGGCAACATCCTGTGCTCCTCCCATCGTTTGAGAAAATGGCAATTCCAACCGGCGTTGCGAATTAAACTTTGCAGAAAGGTTTCAGTAAACTTTAGTATAGCGCGAGGCTCATCAATGATGGGGTTGATTGCCCGCAAACGATGTCGTTCGCAAGCTGACAGCGTATTATGCGCTTCGCCGAAGACACAGCGAAGAGAAGATGCATCTAACATTTTCCGTTCTCGTCTCAGAGGGGAGAACGGCGACATGGGAAACGGGAATGACACCTGCAAGGTGTGCGGCTCTCCAGTCCCGCAGAGTGCGGTCTTTTGCCCAATGTGCGGCGCAAGGCTTGAGCATGAGGGGCGTGAGGGAGTCAACCCGGCGATAGTTGAGATGATTGAACAGTTCAGCAAACGGGTGAATGAACATCCAGAGGATGCCGCAGCTCATTACAACCTCGCTTTGGCGTTGATTATGTTGCGCAGGTGGGGCGCTGCAGCACAGGTGCTTGAAAAGGTGATTCAGCTTGAGCCATCATTCTTGGAGGCGCATTTTCACCTCGCACGCTCATATATCGCTTTGGGTAACTTGGATGCGGCGCACGCCGTTGTGTCTCAAATGATGCGTCAATCACCGGATGACAGGAGGACAAAGCGCGCTTTGAGGTTGCTACAGAGGGCGCATGCTAAGCAAGCCGAAAAGATGTCAGGGAACGAACGCTAAGCGCGGCAACATGATGGGTGAATGGGCGACAAGTAGGTGGGCGAGGTGGAAACTGTTTGCTGCATCGGATTTAACCCTCCACGCCGTCGGCTGTGGTTAATTCCGCTGAGCGCCTTGCACGGACTATTATCTCCCCGACGAACGGCAGTCTCCTTTTCACCACTTCATTTAAGGAGGCTCTCTCTAAGACGAGCCTTTGCAGCTCTTCCCATCCTTCAATTGAGTGCAGCCCAAGCTTGAAATAGATTGTCTTCCCGCCCTTCCCCCTGATCCAGCGCAGCGTCAGTTCGCAAACATCTTCCCACGGCAAATTCACTTTCACATACCTGTCTCGGTAAGTGATGCCGCGCTCATCAAGCAGGAGCACCGCCGTCATGTTCAC
>JAVHTD010000031.1:0-27075 GCA_032161105.2 Candidatus Thermosaccharophagus tengchongensis | reverse complement strand
TTCTGAAAGCCATCCAGAGGCATAGGCTTCCCCTCCATCAGCAAGTTTTATGGGATGTTTGCCAAGAAGAGCCGGAAAAACTCCAACACAGCACCTGCCGCTCACGGGAATGGATGGCATTTTCATGCCCGCAGATACGGCGAAAGTGACACAATGAGGTTTCACCCCCGCCAGACGCTGTAAAAAGGCGAGAAGTTGAAGGTAACACAGCTCACTTTGAAGGCTTCAAATGAGGACACTACCATCTGAGGCATCATGACCCCCATTAGGCACATTGTCTTAAACTTCAATGTGCCATTTAACCGCCCATGCTTTTCATTATACCTCTCAAAGTTACTCCTTTGCCACATATGCATAAACAATCACTTAATTTCCACTTTTGCACCAACTGCTTCGAGCTTCTCCTTAATCTGCTGTGCTTCCTCTTTTGACACGCCCTCCTTTATCGGCTTTGGGGCAGACTCAACAAGGTCCTTTGCCTCCTTTAAGCCAAGTCCTGGAATTATCTCACGCAAGACTTTGATGACCTGTATTTTCTGCTCGCCAACGGCTTGCAATATGACATCAAATTCTGTCTTCTCAGCCACAGCAGCCTGAGCTTCCGCAGCCGGCGCTGCAACTGTTGCAGCCGGCGCTGCAGCAGCCACTACCGGCGCAGCGGCAATGCCAAATTCCTCCTTGAGGAGCTCATAAAGTTGCTTTGCCTCAATGAGCGTAAGCCCCTTTATCTCCTCAAACAGCGTCCTTACCTTTTCCGACACTTCCATCGTGCTCACCCCTCCATCTTGTGCTATGCTTTGCTGGATTTGCCCTATGCCTTCGCTTATTTGGCGAATAGCATCCGTGACTGCATATAGCAACGATTGCACCATCATTCCTATACCGTGCAAAGGGCTAATTATCGCCCCCGCCACCATGCCGAACATCTCAGCCTTTGATGGCAACTTTGAGAGCTCCGCCACTAACTCTGGAGTGCACACCAAACCCTCAATCCAACCGCCTTTGATTGTTAGCGGCTCATATTGCTCCTCAGCTTTGACAACTGCCCTTGCAACTTCAACTGCATCGTCATACCCGATGATTAGCGCCAACGGTCCGACAACAAATTCGGCAAGCTTGCCATTAAGATTGACCTCCTTAAGTGCCCTGAGGAAAAGCGTGTTCTTTATGACCTTTACCTTGAGCTTCTTTTCTCGCATCGCCATCCGCAGTGAACCCATATCCTCCGCAGACATACCGGTGTAATTGACAAGCACCCATCCGGAAGCCTTCCTCAACTCCTCAACAAGTTCCGAGACCATGCGAACTTTTTGCGGCTTCGGCATCGCACAACACCCCAATGCTAACCGCCCATTCAAAACTTGCTCACTTCGGCGTCACATCTCAACCTCATCACCTGAGCAGCGCAAGCGCCTTTTGGACATCAACTTTAACACTCGGACCCATTGTAGGCGACAACGATATGCTCTTTATGAACTGTCCACGGACACCAGCCGGACGAGCCTTAAGCAACGAGTCAAGCAGCGCCTTAAAGTTCTCAACCAACTTCTCCGTCTCAAATGAAACCTTACCTATCACTGAATGCACTACGCCGCCTTGATCACTTCTAAAGTCAATTCGCCCGCGCTTAAGCTCCTCAACCACACTCCTAACATCCTGAGTGACAGTGCCTGTGCGTGTGCTTGGCATCTTTGGACCGAGTTTCCTTCCGAGCCGCGAAACTATGCGCATCATATCCGGAGTGGCTACAAGGTAATCAAAGTCCTTCCATCCATCCTCAATCCGCTTAACCAAATCCTCGGCACCAACATAATCAGCGCCAGCTTGCTCAGCTTCACGGGCTTGTTCACCTTTCGCAATGACTGCAATAACTGGCGAACGCCCAGTCCCATGCGGAAGGGTAATTGAGCCCCTTACCCTTTGATCGCTTTTCCTCGGGTCAATGTTCAGAGTGAATGCGACATCAATCGTCTCATCAAACTTAGCTGTAGCCAACTTCTTAACGAGCTCAATCGCCTGCATAGGGTCATACAGCTGATTACGCTCATACCTTTCAATCAGCGCTCTGTATCGCTTCCCTCTTTTCGCCATCTCAACATACTCCCTCCATCAGGAATTGCGATTTTTCTCCCTGCTCCTGATGGCGCAAAATTTTTCGCAAAGCGTTCACCCACGCAGAATCACCTTTGCAGGATGTCAATGAAGGGACATCCAATGGAGGGTCAGTCCACTATCTCAATGCCCATACTCTTTGCCGTTCCTTCAACGATGCGCATGGCAGCTTCTATGTCATTCGTGTTCAAGTCGGGAAGCTTGTATTCAGCGATCTGGCGAACTTGCTCCCTCGTTATCTTCCCGACGATTTCCCGCCTTGGAGCACCAGAGCCCTTTTCAATCCCGGCTGCTTGCTTCAGGAGAAACGATACAGGTGGACGCTTGCACACAAATGTGAATGACCTGTCCGAATAGATCGTGACCTCAACTGGGATGATTGTCCCAACTTGAGATGCAGTCTGTTCATTAAACGCCTTAACGAAACCCATGACATCTATCCCATGCGGCGCAAGTGTTGGACCTACAGGCGGTCCCGGCATTGCTTTCCCTGCTGGCAGCTGCAGCTTAACGACCGCAACGACTTTCTTTGCCACAGCTATCCTTCCCCTCTCAATCAGCCGTGCTGCAGAATCGTTGATTAAGGGCGCCCGTCCATCTTGGCGCAGTCAAAATCATCATTATGCCGTAACTGCTCTCCAATGTAAAATGCACCGCCTTACTCCTCAACCTTTTCAACCTGCGAGAAATCAAGCTCAACTGGTGTGTCACGACCAAACAGCGAAAGCATTACGGTTAGGGTTTGCTTCTGCTGGTTGACTTCCTCAATGATCCCTTCAGCGCCCTCAAATGGACCAGAGTGCACTCTAACCTTCTCACCCTTATGCCAAATGCTTTTTCGCCTGGGCACTTCCTCGCCGGCGATCTTCAGTATCGTTTCAACCTCTTGGTCGCGCAGTGGGGTTGGCTTAGTTTGCGAGCCGGCAAAGCCAGTCACACCGGGTATGCGCCGAATGAAATAAAGCGTGTCATCATCAGCGACCATCTCAACGAGTATGTAACCCGGAAAAAGCTTGCGCTCAACTTGACGCGCGCCACCATATGAGCGCTTCTCGCGCTCCACTGGTATGATGACGCGCCCTATCTTTTCGTAAAGTTCCCTCGCCTCAACAAGCTTCTCAATAGCGCGCTTCACTCTTTCCTCATGACTCGTCAGCACATGGATAACATACCACTTCTTCTGCATGGCTTTGAGGGCACTCCCCTCTTATGGTGCTCGCGGTTCTAAAACCTGTAAATCCCAAGTGAACGCATGAGCCATCCGAAGAAGGCATCAAGCAGACCCATGTATACGCCCACTGCTACGATGATAGCGATCACAACCTTCGTGAATGTCCATGTCTCATGCCACGAAGGCCATGAGACACGCTTCAGCTCCTCCCACGATTCCTTGATGAAGTTTATCGGGCGCTGAAGTGCGTTAAAAAACTTCGCAGCCAATTTCATGTCACCCCAGCAAACCCAAAACGAGCTTTACTCATCTTTGGGGTTAAGTTTGCATCTGAAGCCACACTCAAGCGGGCAACAGATAGTATCTTGTTCACCCGTTACGCTATTCACCCTTTGCGCAGTGCACTATCATAACACACTACTTTGGCAGGCCCGGGAGGATTTGAACCCCCGACCACGGGATTTGGAGTCCCGCGCTCTCCCTGGCTGAGCTACGGGCCTGCCAAAGAATTAACCGCATTCATTTCGTCTCACGATGAAGCGTGTGCTTGCGGCAATGGCGGCAGAACTTTTTAAGTTCAAGCCTCTCGCGTTTGCCACCCTGAGGTGGCTTTCTCGTCGTCACATAATTTTGCGCTTTACATTCAGTGCATGCAAGCGTTATGACTCGCCTTTCACCCATTGCTGTCACCTGTGCTTTAATCTTTCAACATTGCCTTAACTATGCTTTGCCGCCCATTGCTCAACTACGATGCTGTGAAATCTTTCAACAGCGCTTTAAGCCGCAGGCTGTCATTCAGTTTAACTCACATTGATCAATTTGTAAAGCCAGCATGGTGCTTAACTCACCCATTGGGCATGCCGTAGTTGACTGGACATTCATCAGATGACGAGACTCCACTGAGCAAGCGAAAACAAAGACGCAACTTCAGCGCGTGAAAAGGTGCACCACCAAGTGACGCACAAGCTTGCCACCAGTATCCCGTGAATGCTCCACTGCATTTTTGCACCACTCATGCTATCAAGCTCACGCAACCGGAGCCATGCTAAAATGGTTTGCAGTTGAAAGAACTCAACCCCGCCACGAAGAGGATGGCGGGCAAACTTTTGGGGGTGGTCATAGATGGCGGTCATAAACAGGGATGAATTATGGCGTCGCATATATGCGTGCGCTATGGGGAAGAATGCTGGTGGCACTCTTGGCGCACCAGTTGAGGGTCAACCCGGTCCACACAACTTTGATTGGTATCCAAAGCTGCAAGAGGGCGGGATACCGAATGACGACCTTGAAATGCAACTCGTTTGGTTTGACGCTGTCAGGAGAGCCGGATGGAAAATTAACTCCCTCACACTCTCACAGGCGTGGCTGACACACATCGGTTATAACTGGTGCGAATATGGGATTGCAAAGCGCAACTTGCGTTGGGGCTTACAGCCGCCCCTCTCGGGAGCATACGATAACGACTTCTTCAAGGATTGCATGGGCTCACCGATACGCTCGGAGATATGGGCTTGCCTTGCACCGGCATCACCGAGAATAGCGGTGCGATTCGCATTTGAGGACGCAATAGTTGACCATGCAGGCGGAGAGGGGGTATGGGGTGAGATGTTCTTTGCAGCGCTTGAGAGCGCTGCATTCGCCATCGGCAGTTATGAGAGGCTTGATGAGCTGCTTGATATTGCTCTCACTTACATACCGAACGATTGTCAGATACATCGTGCCGTCACTGATACGCGCTCTTGGTGGGCTGAATTGAAGGACTGGAAGAAGGTGCGAGAGCGTATCGCAGAGAAGTATTGGAATCGTGAACCAACCCATGCGCCGCAGAATATCGCATTCACCGTGCTCGGATTGCTCGCGGGCGATGGCGACTTCGGGAAGACGATATGCACAGCCGTTAACTGTGGTCAGGACACAGATTGCACCGGTGCAACATCGGGTGCAATCATGGGCATATTGCTCGGCGACTTGCCGAAGCGATGGGTTGAGCCGCTCGGTGAAACTATCGCCACAACGATGAGTTGGGGTGGTTTGAGGAACTTCACCCCGCCACCAGATGTGAGGGTGCTTGCAGACCGAGTCGTTGAGGCTGCAAGTATGCTGCTTCCATTCTATGGGGCGCCAATACGGATTTCGGACGAGCCAACAGAGTTGCAATCTTTGCCGCAGGATTGGCTCATGCCGGATGATGGAGTCTATGAGTTGTGGGAGCGAAACAGATATCCATGGCAATGCAGCTTTGAGCTATCGGCGTTGAAGGTGAGCGTGGATTACCATGGCACACCAACCATCAATCCACAAGTGCCAAAGCCGTTAACTGTGTGGCTTCAAAACGGGCAACCGGTTCCGATGCGAGTGCAACTTCAATGGCACGCAGACGCAGGCTACCTGGTTGAACCTCAAAGGCAAGATGTTGTTCTTGAGCCGAATGGGATTGCTGGAGTTGATGTCAGCGTTACCGCGCCATTGGCGCTGCGCCAAACGCAAACGCTTTGGCTCTTATTGAACATCCGTGAACGCCCGAACGAAGTGGCTATTCCAGTGACGCTCATCGGTGAACGGAAGTGGCATATCAGGTATCCGAACGGTGAGTGGCGCGTTGAATGGGTTAGGGACAGCCAGTTGCCGCTTGAAGAATGGTTTGGCGGCAAGCCGGGAGCGATTGAGGCGCGGATATGGCTTCACTCCCCAAACAGGAAGCAAGCCGTCGTCGGTTTCCCATGCAACGCGAAGTTCGAACTCTCGCTCAACAGCACTGTGCTGCTAAGCGCTCATCAGCCAAACTATCATGTGCGACCTGCTCAGCAAGGTCCTCAGAGCCATTACGCACATGCAATCTTGAGAGCCGGTTGGAACGAACTGCAGGTTAAAGTGATGCGCGGTGATGAACCGGTTAACGCATATCTCATACTGACCGACCCGACTGACTTACATCGCCACATCACTGATGTGGCGCTCACGATGTCGCCAGAGTAGCAATCCTGGCACTGTATCAGGAGTTGCGCAGCTTCGTCACTCGCCGGGAAGGCGGGAGCAGTTTCAACCATTCCAAAACTGAGCCCGCCTTCGCCATGCTGAGGCAATGATAGCGTGACATCCAACTGTATGCTACCCTTTTGGTGACAACGCAAGTTGTTGTGTGGTATACTTCCTGATGACAACATGAATCAAAGGAGGTGGGCATAATGCGCCAGAGGGGTTTCACCCTGATTGAGCTGCTTGTGGTGATAGCCATCATTGCCATCTTGGCGGCAATGCTGTTTCCGGTTTTTGCACGAGCAAGGGAGAGTGCAAGGGCAACAACTTGCCGAAGCAATTTAGCGCAGCTCGGAAGGGCGCTCCTGATGTATGCTCAAGATTACGATGAATGGCTCCCAGCAGAACCCCATGCGGGCAATCCTCACCCTGAGCTTATGGCGGTGTTGCAACCCTATGTGAAGAACATTGAGCTGTTTTACTGCCCGAGCGCGCCGGGAGTTGGGCGCACAATATGGAGCGATGCAGATGGGGATGGAGTGATTGACATAGAATACCATCCCACCAACGTCGCAAAGGGCAACATCAGCTATTACTACTTCAGCTTCTACAACCTCCCGTCACAAGCAGCTCCATCTCGTGCCCGTTGGATTGACTGGGGCTTCCTGCGTCAGTTCTGGGGAGATAAGCCACGAGTGATGTCACTGCACTGGTTGCCGACATATTGGCTGATGTCAGACTGGTATTGCAGACCGCACAAGGATGCCGGTGGAACTGTCCCACACGAAAGCGCATTCATGTCAGCGAATGTGCTCTTCCTTGATGGTCATGTGAAGAAGTTCAGCCAGCCGGCAAAAGATATCTTTCAGTGATTTTCATCAAATGAACTGCTCATCTGCACGCCAATGGATTGCCCACCATTACACAGATGCTGTTATCAACTCTTATGGCAGCTCTTGGTTATCCAAACGCCACATCGTCCATGTTTGCTCAACACGATACCACTTTGCATGACCGTCGCAGAAAGCGTAGTTTGAGCCATCCAGATGACGGTCATACGCGACTCTCCTGAGGACATCGGCTTTGCTGTTGACCCAAACCTCATGTTCGGGACCCTGTGGGGGACGAGTGTTCCTGATCTCGCAAAGCATGATCGTAGTTGCTGGATAGCGAACAGTGCTTTCGTTAGGTGTAAATGTCCCGCTGCCGTATCCAACTGCTGCATTAACTGTATAGTCACCCGGGAATGACCAACCTGATGGCCATGTGCGTGGCGGGTTATCAGCGCTTGGGCAATCATACACCCCCATGCTTTTGACATAGGGATAAAGCTCAAAGTCAAAGCCGTAGCCAGCGCCACCATTCCACGCGCGGGGATAGTAGCCATCGTAGTCCTGCGTATACATCAACCAAGCCTGTCCAAGCTGCTTCAAATTGGACAGACATGTGGATGCCTTTGCCTTCTCCCTCGCCTTCGCAAACACCGGGAACAGAATCGCTGCCAAGATGGCGATTATCGCTATCACCACCAGCAGCTCTATCAGTGTGAAGCCAATTAAGTTGCGCCCATTTAAAGATATGTCACGCTGCCGCATATCATTTATCACCTCCGGCTTTTTAGGTCCGGCTCTACGGCGTTAAGCCCCGCCTTAGCTCATTAAACGCTGATTCTAACTTGAACCATTTCACATGCCCATCATAAAAAGCCGCATTCAAGCCATCCGTATGGCGAGCTGGCAAGCGTCCCCTATGCCCTGCATCTTCTGCCCGGAAGAAGTAGTGATTGATATCCGCAACGGTGTAAGCTTTTCCAGAGTAAATTATTGATGTCTCATGTCGAACACCGTCTCCAAAGAGGTATTCATTTATCCCATATGCGAGTTGCTGCGAGAGGCACGAAGCACGAGGATGGTTTGACGGATAACTGCCATGTCCAGTTGGCAGGCTTGGGCACACGAAAAGCTGCTCATTTTTCACATAGGGGTAAAGTTGCTCAACTATGCAGTAATTCACTGTAGCACCCCATGGGCGATACGGTAAGAATTGATCATAGTCGCTCACATACATTGCTATTCCTGTAGCCAGCTGCTTCAGGTTGCTCTGGCAGCTTGAGGATCTTGCCTTCTCTCTCGCCCTCGCAAACACCGGAAACAGAATCGCTGCCAAGATGGCGATTATGGCTATCACCACCAACAGCTCTATCAGCGTGAAGCCATTGGAGTTATGCCCGTTTAAAACTAACCTTTTACCGAAACGCATGACTTCATCACCTCTCCCTTATGTTAATATCGCCATCCACCATCGCTATCCAGTGTAGCACATGTAGCGCAAGTTGGATAGATGGTGTATGTCAATATCTCCGCATCAGTTTGTGCTCCTCATCTTCAGCTGCCCATTTACTGAGGCTGCAACGAGCGAAAGACATCCTCATAACGCGCAGAAGGACTAAAGGATGCAACCTGCAGCAAATGCCCGGCATCAAAAGGTGCAGAGCAAACCCATGTTCTACCCCACTCACACGACGAGGTGAGGAACGATGTTTAAGGTGCAGCGATGTTTAGCTTGGTGCACGCTTCAAGCATGCACGAGCATCATTGGTTTAACTGCATTTATGCTAATCGCTGCATGGACTGCAATGGGCGCTGCTGAGCAGGGCATCAAACCGAAGTTATGGGATAGTTATTTGCGCGGCACAATCATCAACAAGCTCGCCATACAGGGGAACTTCGTCTGGCTTGGCACGAATGAGGGCTTGATCAGGCTGTCGCTGAACAACCCATCAAGTGCTCCACTCAAGTTCACAAAGTCAGATGGTTTGCTTGATGACGACATTCAATCGCTGTGCGCTGATGGCAATTTGCTTTGGATTGGGTTGAACAACGGTGTCAGTTGCTTTGACGGGCGCACATTCACAAACTACACGGCTGCAAACGGTTTGATGGATGGTGCAGTGCTCGCAATCGGGGTGAGCCAGCGCTATGTTTGGCTCGGCATGGATACGGGCATTGCTCGCATAGACAAAGCGACGAGGCAAATAGCCAACTTCCGAAGGTATGGTGGATGGACGCCGGAGGCTGGAAGCGGCGCTGTCAACCCAGCAGCAAGCTCTGGGAAAGCCATCTACTGTGACTCATTGCTCGTCGCTCCGGATGGAACTGTGTGGCATGCCGCATTTAACCTGACACACACATCGGAGGATGGGAAGGTGATTGGAGTATACCATTGCGGGCATGGCTTAATCCATTCACGCATTCTCTCAATGGCTTGGGTTGGGAATGACCTTTGGGTGGCAAGCATAGGTGGCATTCAAAGGTTCAATGTGGCAAAGCGAGATGAACTAAAGCATCCATTTGACCTGCGCTTTGGAAGTGACTTCCATCAAAGCGTTCCCAACCCACCGATGCGAATAGCTGCCGATGGTGAAATCCTTTGGGTGGCAACCAAGAGAGACCTAACGAGGTTTGACACGAAGAGGCTGCGCTGGCTTGAGTGTCGTGAGGCATCAACGCAACTTGGAGAACGCATGGTCTTGGACATGCTCCCACATGGGAACTATCTTTGGGTGGCAACGAATGACGGTCTTTGGCGGCTTGATAAGGGAGCGCTTGAAAATTCACCATCTGAACTTATCGCCGATTATGAGGACAGGCGTCTAACCGAGATCTTCTACCCGCCAATCATAGGTGAGTTTAATGCCGGCGCAAAGAAGTTCACGGTCAGCATTGATGATACCGACGGGGCTTGCAACACATCAAAGTCGCTGCGAGTTGAATGGACTGTGCCAGAAGAAGATGTGGTGCACGGCAGGATACACACAATCACGCAATGGGTTGAGTTCGTTGACGCAACCAAATTTGACGGCGTCATCTTTTGGGTGAAAGCAAACATGCCGGCAACGATGAGGCTCATCATAAGAGAGCGCAACGGCGAAGTTTGGGAGGGCAGAGCCGGCTCAATAAGTGAAGCCAGAAAATGGACGAAAGTATTTGTGCCGTTTGAAGAGCTGAATGTGAACAACGACCATGTCGTCAACCGCGTCCTTGAGCTTGCGCAAATCGCCACAATTGAAGTGCAATTTGTGTTTGGCAGAGCGCAGGCTGGCGATAAGCTCACATTGTGGCTTGATGAGATGCGGTATGTCAAATCATCCGCAATTGGACTCGCAAGCGCTTCACCGACAAGATGATAAGCCACATCTCAAAAGCGCATGTTGAACCTCACTGTGGGGCGTGAAAGCCATATGCGCCACGATATGACGAGGCGCCAATTCATAAGCTCATTAATCGGGTGCACACTGTGTGGCGCATGCGCCATTGATGCCGAAGCCGGTGCTCCAATTTACAGAGGCAAGGAGATAACTGTCAAGGACATAACTGACTTGCCGAGGGCAAAGGGCATACAGCATCACTCGGCGAGGTATTGGCGACCGGTTGGTAGGCAAGTGCAATGCACGCTGTGCCCAAAGTTCTGCATGATTGATGACGGTCAAACTGGTGCGTGCAGGGTGCGTGTCTGCTATGAGCGGAAGCTTTACACAAAGGTTTACGGACTGGCGTGCGCCGTCTCATACCACCCAGTTGAGCAGACGCCGATATTCCATGTTGTGCCCGGAATGCGCTGCCTCGGCATCGCTACTGCCGGATGCAACCTGCGCTGCCTGTATTGCCAGAACTGGCAGATAAGCCAGGTTGGTCCTGAGCAGACGAAAAACTACGACCTGCCACCAAGCAAAGTTGTGGAGCTGGCGAAGGAGCTTGAATGCGGTGCAATCGCATACACATTCACCGAGCCGGTCATCTTCTTTGAATACGCATTTGACACCGCAAAGCTCGCAAAGGAGCACAAGCTGAAAAACCTGATGGTCACTGCCGGATACATTGATGATGCGCCATTGAGGGAGCTTTGCAAACTGTTTGATTGCATACGAATTGATCTGAAAGGGTTCAGCGAGGATTTCTATCGGACGGTCGTTGGCGGGAGCTTGAAACCAGTTCTAAGGGCTATAGAGCTTGTTCATCAATCCGGCACATTCATGGAGTTGGTTGTGCTCGTCGTCCCGACAATGAATGACAGCCAGAGCGAGATAAAGCGCATGTGCCAGTGGGTCGTTAAGAACTTGGGACAAGATGTGCCGATACACTTCCTTCGGTTCTATCCGTCATATCGGTTGCGCAACTTGCCTCCAACCCCGATAAAGACGCTTGAGCTATGCCGTGATATAGCGATGGAGGCGGGTGTGCGCTTCGCATACATCGGGAATGTCCCGGGACACGATGGCGAGAACACATACTGCCCACGGTGCAATCGGTTGCTCGTAAAGCGTGTCGGCTATATCGGCATAGCGGAAAACAACCTTAACAAAGGCAAGTGCAAATTCTGCGGCGAGAGCATACCGGGAGTGTGGGCATGACCTCACAAAACGCGCTTTGATAAAAAGCTCAACCGCCTGAGCGGATTGCATTGCACACAGGCGCACCAGTGTGCCAGATGAGTTGGCGGCTGTTTCCCGCTGCAACATCACTCATCTCACTTGATCACATCCGCGGCGAGAAGGGCACCAAATGTTACAGCTACCGCTATGAACAGCTCCCTCGTTGCCCTCTTGAGCTCGCGCTCAACTTGCTCCCTGTAAGTTGGGGCTTCATGAGCAGCTGGATTGCTGACGACAAGCACCCTCATGTTCGGCTCAAGGCGTTTGCCAACGGCGACCTGTGTCAGCAGAGCCTGACAATCGTCATCATTCACATCAACAACTTTTGCCCATGCCACAGGTTGGTTGCGCCACACCACAAGCAATTGAGCACCGACCTTTAACCCCTGATGAATGCCAATGTTTGCGCGGATGTGGTTGCCCATCGGAGGGAGCAAAAGCAACCCCTTAACTTTTGCTGAGTATTCAAGCTGCCCGGCAACGCGTGCACATGCGTCATTGATCGCGCTAACAAGCGTTGAATACAGCACAAGCGAATTCGTCAGATCGCCCTTCGCTAAGCAGCTGCCAACCGCACTCGCACGGCTAACGACGATGCCCAAATCCTTCCCAACAGCCTCTGCAGTCATCGGTATGGAAACCATGTTTGCGCGCCTGTCTATGGTCACTCGTTCAAGCGTGGCTCGTATCACCCAATCAACTTTCAACTCAGAGGCAAGCTGACACATCTCGGCATCGCCAAGTGGCGTGCGAAACTTTAAGGCTGCCATAGCTTCTTTCACGAGGTCAACTGATATGACTTCAAATCCCTTCACATCACGCAGGGCTTGCGCGAGCATAAATTGAGCAGCATCTGAGAGCGCCTTGTCCGGATAGCCAGTCTTGTCATCAACATAAGCGATGGCAATCTTTAGCGCTGCACCATCAACTGCATCGGCACCCTGAGAAAGCTGCAAGGTGCAGCACAGCGCGCACAGAAGCAGAGGCGTAAAACGACCTTCCCACATAACCATCACCCCCATCAACTTGACCCGAAATTGCCCACCACCAAAACGAGCTTTAGAGCGCTCAATTAGCCCGGTGGCCAGCTGAATAAGCGTCCGCCAAGCAGATGCAAATGGATGTGGAAGACCGATTGCCCAGCTCCCCTGTTCGTGTTCAGGACAATTCGGTAGCCACCCTCGCTGATGCCCTCGCTTTTGGCTATGTCACGCGCCACAAGGAGCAACTTGCCAAGGAGCTGTAAATCCTCATTGCTAACCTCGTTTAAGCTGGCTATGTGCTTCCTCGGTATGACGAGGATGTGAACTGGTGCCTGTGGGTTGATATCGTGGAACGCAACAACATCCTCGTCCTCATAGGCTATACGGCTTTGGACTTTACCGCTCGCAATAGCACAGAAGATGCACTCCTGCCCCATCTTCATGCCCACCTCGTCGGCAACTGCGATGCTGTGATGCGTCAATGCATGTCCGCCAAACAAGCCCTCAATGCGCCTGCTGTAGCGCTGCAATCACCACAATGAATATACCGCGCAGCAGCTACAAAGTCCATCCCAAATGACAACCGAGCTTAACTTCATGACTCAAAGCAGCTGGCAATTTCAAACCATTAATCACGGTGGGTGTGCTGTGCCATCCCAGAATTGCAAAGGTGGGTATGACTTTCTTCCCCTCACTCAGCCTCATGCTTTACGGCGATGAGCAATACCGGTCTGACGATGCCGCCAAGGAAGAGCTCAGTAATCCTTGAATGGTCCACACGCACTGCCAGAAGGTTTTCGCCAGCACGAGCAGCGTCGGTAATCTCAACTTCAAATGGCGTTCGCCTCTCCTTATGCTCACCGACTTGACGACCATTGAGATACACTGTAGCCGTCCCATCCACCTCGGCGAAGAAAAGAAATAGGCGCTGGTATAAGCGACGATAATCCTGTGGCAAGCGAAAGCTTGTGCGATACCAAAGTATGGTCTTCTTGTCGGGCAAGCCTTGAGCATCAAGCGTCTGACTGTAGGTAGCCACCGTCAACCATTTTGAGTCGTCCGTTTGTGGCAAGTGGTAACCAAGCTGCAATCCCTCATTCCTCTCGTCCCATGTGAAGCGCCACATATCTGGAAGCACTTGCAACAGGCAGCGTGGTGGTGAAGTGGCTGCGGCGCCCTTCTCCACCACTGTCCCTAAGAAGCGCTTAAGGTATATGGCAGTGTATTGGCTGCCATAACCGGACTTGACATGAGCTTCAGAGCGTGAAAGCAACTTCTCATACACTGCTTTTGCGCTGGCGAAGTCGCCGCGGTTGATGGCATCACGCAGTTGAAGATACTGAACGGCGTTTTGGAAGCCCTCCTCAGCCATCGCTATTCGCGCCAAGTAGACAGGCTCATCGTGAGCCAACTCCTTTGCCCTCTCCAGCAGGGCTTGGCAGCGGGTAATGACTTCTGGTGTATACGCCAAGTGCAGAGCAAAGAAGCTGCCCGAATGACACCTCATCTTGGCGAAGGCGTTGTCAATCGTTAGCCAGTATTCCTTCATGGCTTGACCCGCTGCATCGCCATAGAACTTGGTGAAGTAGTCATCCATCAACGCTTTGGCATCAGCATCTGGTTGATATGATAGGCGGATGCTGAGGTAGATGTGCGGTCCATAGATGTGCCATGCCGGGAGCGTCTCAATGTTGATACCGATGAAACCTTTGCGATAAAGGTAAGGTATGTCATGGCTCCAAACGGAGAGCTTTGAAAATGGCACAGTGCACTCAGCGAGGTTGTAGTTATAAGTCCGGTAGCCCATTTGCTTTGCCACCTTTGACCATCCCTCAATCACTTCAGCCAACTGCTGATTTGGTGGACAGCTGCTGCTCCCGATGGAATGGAAACGGCAATAGCGAATTGGAGCCAGCCATGGGCAAAGGTTTGTGGCGAGCGCAATTTGGCGGCTCGGCGGTTGGGTGTAATCGGCATAGCAGTAGAAGTTGAGGATGGATTGTGGGCACTCCTTGGCAACCCTTTTTGCGATGTCGTTGAAGAAATTAATGAACCTATCGGTCATGCTTACAGCCCCAGAGGAGGGTTCAATGGAGTTCGGGTTGTCCTGAGCCTTACAACTTTGGCACTGGCAATAAGCTGTCCCATCGGGGGGTGAGATTGACGGGTGTGTCCGCCCCTTGCATATAGCCTCTATGACCCTTTGAGCGAAGAGCGCTCTCAATTCGGCATTGGATGTGCAAAGCCATTCGCTCATGACCCTTTGACCCTCGGCATTCATTCGGAAGTATTCCGGATGCTCATGGAACAGGCTTTGAGGTATGTAGCTGCCCCAGGAATGCCCCGTCTCCAAATTCAACCCGCCTGCGCCATTCCAAATCTTCCAAAGTGAATCGCCTGACCATTGCGAACCCCAAATCCTTCGTGATAGGAATCCGGGCTTCTCCGTCAATGTGAAGTCATTCACCTTCAGCGTCTTAAGGCGCGGATAAACTTCACCCAACGGACCTTCCATGAGATAGCGGCAACCGATGGCTTCGAGGAAGCGACATACTGCCCTCACTGTGGCTATGCTTGACTGACCGGCAATCAGAGCCTTTTGACCAACTACAATCACTCGCAACCCTTCGTTGGTCTGGCTATGTATATCGTTCAACTTAAGCCCAGCGCCAATTGCAGCCTCGCCAATGTAGATGGTCTGGCGCTCATCTGCAGGCGTGGCAGTGATGGGCAATTCTGCGTCGGTCATCTTCTTGATCCAGCTCACCAAAACCTGCGCTGCCATTACATCGCTTGGCTCAAACACGCGTTGGGGTTTCACACCAGTTGGCAATGAGGAAACGACCACTTGAGCTACAGGCTTGCCATCGCGCACTATGTCAAGTCCGAGTGCCATTGAAGTCGCCAGAAGGAACAGGGCAACTTGCGAAAGATACTTCACCGGAGGCATCACCTCCAACTGACTCACATCGTTTCATGTGCCATTATAGTTTGACCAGCTCACGCACGCGTGCAAAAATTGCTTCACGGCAGCATAACCTGAGCACAAGGGGGTGCGGACAATGGGTGTCAGTGAGGATAGCAGGCAAAAGGAGTGTGAGCTGCTATTCCAATCCGATGGGCGCTTAAGCAGAAGGCAATTCATCGGAAGCATGTGTGCCATCGGATTGTGCACAGCTGCATCATCACTGCATTCCACCTTGGAGGCACTCTCCGCGGAGGTGTTACCTGACGGGCTAAAGCGACAATCATTGAAGCCCATCCCAACAATCACCACTGTGTTTGTTCGCCTTCCAACACCTTGGTGGATGGGCTGGCCGGGAGCGGCATACCCAGTTGAACAGCGTGAGAGCGAACTTGCGATTGAGTTTAGAAAGCTCGCCAGCAAAGTTGGGGTTAGCCTGTCCGTTGAACCGAAGTTTGTCGCTAATGCCGACGAAGCAAAGGCACTGATTGAGAGACTCAAAGCCAACCCACCAGATGCTCTTCTCATCGTCTTGCATCACATCTATCTTTGGGACTTGGTCAAGCTGTTTGTCGGAACGGGCATCAAAACGATCATCTATTCACCTGTCGGGACTTCATTCATTGGACCAATGCACGCTTATGCGACGCAGCCAAAGGTTTGGTATGTTTCATCAGTTGACCTTAACGGCATAGGGCAAGCATTTAAGGCGATCAAAGCCGGGAAGCTCATGAGCAGCAGCCGCTTGGCAATCATACGCGGTGACAAAGAGGAGACAACAAAGGTTGATCCACTCGGCACGGAAGTCGTTTTAGTTCCGGTTAAGCGATATGTTGAGGAGTTCAATAAGGTCTCACCGGACGATAAGGCGGTGCGTGAGCTCGCCTCAAGATACAAACGCAATGCACGAAAGATAGTTGAGCCGAAGGAGGAAGACATCATTCACGCGGCTCGGACTTACTTCGCTCACCGCAGCATTATGACGGCATACGATGCCGACGCAGTGGCAACGGACTGCTTGCCGCTCGTCGCTAACAGGCAAGTCCCACCACCGTGTTTGGCATTTACACACCTTCGTGATGAGGGCTTCCCTGCCGGATGCGAGGCAGATAGAGATGCAACATTGACGCTCATGTTGAGCCAATACCTGCTTGACAGACCGGGCTTTATGGGCAATCCGGTGCCCGATACCGTAAAGCAAACGCTGATTACAGCTCACTGCACATGCCCGCTGCTCCTGACCGGCTTTGGCGATGAGCCAGCGGAATTTATCCTGCGAAGCCACGCCGAGTCCGATACAGGTGTAGCAATGCAAGTCCTCTGGAAGACAAGGCGCAAGGCGACGGTGCTTCGCTTCCTCGGTCCGGGCAATTTGATGTTCGGCACCGGAACCGTTGTGGAGAATCTAAACACACCGCCATGGGGTGGCTGCCGAACTTCGGTCGCTGTGAAATTGGACGATGTGATTGATGTGCGCAAGTTGAGGGGATTTCACCACCAGGTGCTCGTCCGAGGCGAGCATAACGAGCTTTTGGAATGCTATGCGCAATTGCACGGCATAGCGAAGCTCACATTGCTGGCAGCTGCCGAACTGCTTGATAGGAAGGTGGTGTGCGCTCCCGCGCATAAATGCCGCTGTGGTTAGCCGTTGAGACTCAATGCTGCTTTCGAGCTCGGGATGCATGGAGGAATGCTCGCGGGCGGATCGCCGTCTGCTCCTACAAAAGGCTGAACCTATAAGCCCAATGGTGAGTCGGAAGCTGAGTATATGAAGCGTTCGCCTATGGCAAGGACTTTGACGCTCAAGTTGCCATAGCGGGCCGTCACATAGTCAACGAACTTTAAGACATCCTCGTTATTGTCGGCAAACATGCCCCAGTGCATGGGTATGACGACTCTTGCGCCTGCATCAGCGGCTATGTCTCCAGCCTCCTGAAATGTGAAATTGCCGATGCAATTGCGCCTATAGCGTTCACCGTCCCTTCCGTTTATCGGCATCAGCATTATGTCGGGCTTGTAGCTTCTCAACGCGCTTATCAAGCCCTCGTAAGGTATGCCATCGCCGGCGTGATAGATGCGCACCCCGGACATGTCAAACACATAGCTTAAGTATGGGAAGCCATGTTGCGGATGCTCATCAAAGCGCTCATGCCTCGCTTTTATCGCCCACACACGAATGCCGCATAGCTCAACCTCACTGCCATCGTTCATTGGTATGAGCCTTTCCTCCGGCACGCCGAGCTCAAGCAAGCGTCTCACCGTAGCTCTCGGTATGACGAATCTGGCATTTGGTGAAGCCTCGGCAAGTCGCGGTATCGTCAAAGGGTCAATGTGATCTGAATGGTCATGTGAGCATGTGACGATATCGGCATTCGTAACTTCATCTGGATTGACCGGCGGTGGAATGAGGCGATGGGGATTGCTTGAAAGGTATGGGTCTGTATAGACCACAGCACCGGTGCACTTTATGGCAAACGAGTTCTGCCCGAGCCACCAAATGCCCACTTCGCCATCTCTCACACTCGCCCCATTGATGTCATTGATGAGCCCTTCACCAGCTTGCATCACTTTTGGAACAAGCACGGCGCATCACCCCGCTGCGCAAGTTTGTAGCGGTGCAAAGTTACAGTGCGTGCAAATGCGCCACTAAAGGACAACGGATCATCCTCAACACCCTTCGCACCGATTAAGTGCACACACCACATCAATCTTTGCACGATGAACGCGCGCAGCGCTTAGCTATCAACTGCGCGCTGCATATGAACAGGATGATGCTGTGTGCCGTCTATACTGATGGACGCACAATTGTCTATGATTACTGATGGCGATGCACAGTGAGTCATAAAAGTCAATGCGCAGCTTAAGGCAGTTTGAGCGAGGAGGTGCAAATCAAGTGGAAAGGCACAAGCTAATTTGGGGTGCCATCGCAACTGTGGCTTGCGTTGTAGGTGCGTTTGCGTTCACTCAGCCTGCCAAGTGCGGCGAGATTTCGGTTCAAGTCTTTATGCCGGATAAGCAAACGCCGGCAAAAGATGCAACGATAATCCTGTCATCCCCCGATGGCAACCTCCGTGAGCGCTTAGGTTTACCGTCCCAGAAGAAAGCCGATGAAAACGGGCGTTGCAGGTTTGAAGGTATACCCGAGGGTGAGTATGCAATCAGGGCTGTGGTTGATAACGAACTCATAATCACGCAATCAACGCGGCTGGTTACACCGAACCAACGGGTCGGAGCATGGTTGACTTTGCTACCGGTAGCGAGTGGAGATAAAGGAGCAATAGTTGCGGTGGTCACTGACAATCCGGCAAGGGCTGTCAACAACATCGTCTTATTGCTTCGTCAGAAGGGCGAGGGGAAATTTGAGCAGAAGGCAATTGACGAATTCGGGATGCTTATCTGGAGCGGGCTTGAGCCGGGCGAGTATGAAGCTGCGTGGGTGACGAGCCAAATGGCAAAGTATCTTATGCGTGTGCCAAGAGCTCAGCTGCCAAACTCATTTGCGCTCACAGTTGAGGCAGGCAAAGTTTTAAAGCTAAGCCTTGAAGCGGCAAGGTATGTTGGCGGGATACAACAAGTGCCCGTAGGACCACCCCTTCCCGAAAGATTCCCATTTGAAGGCAGGCTTGCCTTTAGAGGCATTGCGCTGGACGAGAATGGCAATCCGATAGCAAAAGCGCTGGTTCAAATTCAGGGTGCTCAATTTATGGTTCAAGAAGGTTTAATGCGCTCCATACCGCTTTTTGGGGCTGCAAACACTGATGAACAGGGACAGTTTGAAATCACCATACCTTTTGCAACGCTAATGCCATTGATTCGTGTGGAGCCAGCGCCTGACGAACTCAAGCCATTGAAAGGCGTGCTGCTGTTTCGGTTGGTAACATTCGGCGCTAAGCCAGCCGTTGCCACAGAAAGAGTTGAAGTAACCCTACCCAGCATAGCTGAATTGCGCAAGGAGATTGGGAAGGCTATCGCAGGTGGGGTCGCGTTGGAGCAGGGTAAGCCCATCCATTTTGAAGTGGGCAAAATCAAGTTCACCCCGCGCCCAATACCAACGGCAAAGTTGAAGTTGATTGATGCATTTACAAGGGTGCCGATTTCCGGGCGCAACATCACGATACAAATGTTCCCAACCGAAAGGGGTGGTGGCGTAGAGCGCCCGCCCGAACCGATGACGATCAAGACGGACGAGAACGGCATCGCAATTGTGCCAGCAGAGGGTGGGAGATACTTTATCCGCATATTTAGCGAAGGCTATAGGGAAGCTAACGAGAATGTGGTGCTTGATCCGGGCGGAGAGACAGTCATTATGTTAACGCCAGTGGGAACGATCACAGGGATAGTGTTCATTCAACTCAAAGAGGGGATGGAACCTTTACCGTTGCCGAATGCGCGTCTCTCGTTCAGAATCATCCGAGAAAACGGCGAGAGGAGAGACATTCAATACCTCACGCTCACTACCGATGCGGAAGGAAGATACAAAGCTGTAAATGTGCCATCTGGCAAAGTGCAGATTGAAGTTAGCGCTTGGCTCTACGCTCCAGTCAGGGTTGGCGGCATCTTTGTTAAGCCGGCACAGGTCACAGAGGGCGTTGACATTGTAATAAAGCCCATCCCAGTTCTGGAAGGGAGAGAGGAACGATAACGGTTAAGCAGCTGATCCCGGCGCTGCAAAGTGATGAATTTGCTCGGTTACATTCACCGCCTCTGATTGCGAATGCCGATGCATGAAGCGGCGCCTTTTCAATCCCTCATCCACTCATCAATATGGGCAGCCACAAACTCATCGTCACGAAGGTGCGGGTAGGCATTCCAAACTCTTTCAATCTCCTCAAGCTGTCCCGGGCTCAAAGTCTCATTTGGGTCAACACAGAGGTTGCTCTCGAGCAAGCCCTGCCTTCTCAGAACTTCCTGAATCCCCGGAATGCACCCTGCGAAGTTATTCGCTGCGTCAAATATCGCCCCGTTGGCATCGGTCAAATGCACATGCAAGCGCATTAACTCCTTCGGTATTGGCTCATCACCCCTCGCCACATTTTTGCACCACTCAAAAATTTCAACAGCCCTCTTCGTCCACACAGCCCACTGCCCAAGCAATCCGCCAACTATGCGCAATTCAACATCACGCCCGTTGACCTTGAACCGCAATGGGGTGAGCAAATCGGGGATGATGTTGTCATCGTTCCCGGTGTATAACGCCACATCTTCCCTGCCTGAGTCAGCAATCGCCCGCACCACATCAATGGTTTGGTAACGGTTAAATGGCGCAATCTTGATCGCCACAAGCCTTTCAACCTCCTCAGCCAACCTCCTCCAAAACGAGTATGGAAGGACTCTTCCGCCGACTGCCGGCTGCAGGTAAAAGCCAAACAGCGGGATGGCTTCCGAGACTGCGCGGCAATGCTCAATGAGCATGTTTTCATCGGCGTCCCTCAGCGCTCCCAAACTGAGCAAGCCGGCATGATATCCGAGCTCGCTCGCCAAAGCTGCCTCCATGATGGCTTGCTTTGTATCGCCACAGATACCGGCAACCCTGAAAAGCGGCATGCGGCGCTTCCCGTCAAGCCTGTTCATCTCCTCAGCCATCAACTCAAGCAACGGGCGATACAAACCGACTTTCGGCTCCCGTATTGCAAACTGCGTTGTGTGCACTCCAACCGCAATTCCGCCAGCACCGGCATCGCTGTAATATCGGCACAATGCCCTTTGGCGGCGTTCATCCCACTTACGCTCCTTAGTGAGCGCCAATGGACACGCAACTATGGCTATCCCGTCACGCAACGCCATCCAGAGCTGAGTGTCAATTTGCATCGCCGCTCACCCCAAAGCGCGTGGCTTACAAGTCACCGTGTGCAGCAATAGCAGCGACGATGCAGCAGCATCATATTCGTCACACGCGGATTAAAATCTCCCTTCACGCTCCTCAAAGTGGGTTGGCTTATCCCAAACTTCGCCGCCACGAATGAGCCAGTCGGCAATCCACCATATCATCCTTTTGACGCTCACCCTTGGGTAGCCAAACAGCATGTGCGCCATTTGAGCATTACTCAGCAGCGCATCCTCAGCTTCGGTCCCGACGAATGTGACGCTTCGGTTCATCAACCGCCCAAACTCCTCACACACTCTCCTGACGCTCAATGTCTCCGGACCTGTGATGTTGATGACAAACGGCGGAGCACTAACATGCGAGAAGCATTGCAGCGCCATAGCAACTGCATCACCCTGCCAAATGACATTGACAGCGCCCATTGTGAGGTCAATCGGCTCGCCATTCAAAACCTTCCTTGCAAGGTCAACGAGCACACCATAGCGCAGCTCAACTGCGTAATTGAGGCGCACTATAGCGACTTCGGTGCCATGCTCACGGCTGAAGTATTCAAAGACTCGCTCACGCCCAAGACAGCTCATTGCATACTCGCCAATCGGCGACGGTGCGTCAGTCTCAACTGAGCCGCCATGGACGACTTTGGTCAGGGCATAAACATTGCCGGTTGAGAAAACGACGAAACGGCTCCTTCGGAACCTGCTGCAAACCATCGCCGGTAGAGCTGTGTTGACAGCCCAAGTCATCCATTCCTGCCCAACTGTCCCAAACTTCATCCCGACCATGAAGACGATGTTCGGCACATCCGGCAAAGACGCAACTTGTTTCTCATCAAGCAAATCGCACGCTATCACTTCAACACCACATTGGGAGAGCTTCCCCGCCACCTCCGGCGATGTAAACCTTGATACGCCGATGACCCTGTTATTCACCCCAGCGGCTTTGAATGCCCTGAGAGCCATGCGAGCCAAGCTCGGACCCATCTTGCCGCCAACACCCAAGACCATCAAATCGCCATCCATGCGTGACAGAGTTTCAATCACGCCCTCTGTCGGCTCACTGAGCAAATCCTCAAGCTGCTCAACATCGTTAATTCTTTCGGGCAACATTGCACACACCTCAAGGCACCACACTGAAGATGTTGGGAAAGTCCCTTAGCCAATCATCCATCCTGCCACTGCGGATGGAGCAGGGTGCCTGCCAACTGGCAGAGTTGCAGCCCCTCAAAGTGGCGCAAGTGGATTGTCACTGCCCCTCCAATGCATGCGCACCGCTTGCGTAAAACATGACCTCTTCCTCAGTTGCGCCATCGGCTCTTAACTCATGCACTATTTGCCCGGCGTGCATCACAAGAATTCGGTCAGCAAGTGAGAGCACCTCAGGCAACTCAGATGAGGCAAAAAGAATTGCAGCGCCCTCCTTAGCCATCTCCCTGATGAGCCTGTGAATCTCAGCCCTCGCACCGACATCCACACCCCTTGTCGGCTCATCAAGCAAAAGCACCTTGGGACGCATAGCGAGCCACTTGCTCAGCACGACCTTCTGCTGGTTGCCACCGCTCAAGTTCTGCGCCGGCATGAATGGATCTGGCGGAACAATCTGCAACCTGCTCCATAGCCACTCAATCAATTCCCTTTCCCTTCGGCGTCTGATGAAGTTTGCAAGCGATAGGGATGGCAGCAGCGGCAGCGTGGAATTGTATCCGGCTGCCATCATCAGGATAAGCCCGCTTGTTTTTCTGTCCTCGGTGACAAGCCCAATTCCGTGTCTTATCGCATCAATCGGTGACCTGAACTTGACCGGCTTTCCTTCAAGCTCAATCTCGCCATCCACGATGCCCGACGGCGAGCCAAAAAGCGTCAACATGAGTTCGGTCCTGCCGGCTCCCATCAAGCCGAATATTCCGACGACTTCGCCCGAGCGCAAATTAAAGCTTATGTTGTTGAGGAGGCGCTTTGATGGATTCTCACGGCTGAAGAGGCTCAAGTTGCGGACGCAAAGGACAGTTCCACCGCATTTAACGGCTTCCCTCTTAACCTCCTCAATCTCGCGCCCAACCATCATGTGCGCAAGCATGCGATGATCAGCTTGCGATGTGTTAATCGTCCCGACAACTCTACCGTCACGCATGACTGTGACTCGGTCGGTTATGGTGAGCACTTCCTTGAGCTTGTGCGTGATGTAAATGATGGTTGTCCCGGAGGCTTTTAACCGTCTGATGACATCAAACAGCTTTTCAACCTCGGCTTCCGTCAACGCCGATGTCGGCTCATCCATCACAAGTATGCGGGCGTTTAGTGACAGCGCTCTGACTATCTCAACAAGTTGCTGCTTGCCAACGGATAGCTCACCGACTGGCGTCCTCGGGTCAATCGTCGGGTCAAACGGTGAGAGCAACTCATAAGCCATGCGATTCATCTTGGCAAAGTCAACAAAGAGACCCCTGACTGGCTCGCGACCGAGGAAGATGTTTTCGGCAACGCTGAGCTGCGGGACGAGATTCAGCTCTTGATGAATTACAGCTATCCCCGCAGCTATTGAATCTCTTGGCGAGCGAATCCTGACCCTAACGCCATCAACAATTATCTCGCCATCATAATCGCTGTATACGCCGCCGAGTATCTTCATCAGCGTTGACTTGCCAGCGCCGTTCTCACCGATTAAACCATGCACTTCGCCTCGGCGCACAAACAAGTCAACATGGTCAACTGCCCTGACGCCGGGGAAGTCCTTCACTATTGAGCGCATGATGAGAATGTAGTCCTCCCTGCTCAATTCCTTCACCACCATCATGGAGTGGGCAATCCATCACCATCCCCCAGCAGCCTATCGCTTGCCAGTCAAGCCAGCCGTATGCGTTCTATTCAATCAACCCTTGGAAGGACTATCGTCTGTTGCTTTTGATACTTACCCTTCTTGTCGGCATATGAGACCTCGCAAACGCCATCAGCCTCAATGAATATGACCTGCGCTATTCCCTCACCGGCATAAACCTTAGCTGGTAGCGGTGTCGTGTTTGAAATTTCAAGGGTTGCGTAGCCCTCCCACTCAGGCTCAAACGGTGTCACATTGACGATGATGCCACAGCGAGCATATGTGCTCTTTCCGAGGGTGATGGTTATCACATTCCTCGGTATGCGAAAGTATTCAACGGAGCGCGCAAGCACGAACGAGTTTGGCGGTATGATGCAATATTCTCCCTTGTGCCTGACGAATGAGCGCTCATCAAAATTCTTCGGGTCAACGACCGTTGAGAAGGCATTGGTGAATATGAGAAACTCATCAGAGACACGCATGTCATACCCGTATGATGAGAGCCCATAGGATATGACGCCCTTCGTGACTTGCCTTTCCTCAAATGGCTCAATCATGCCATGCTCAAGTGCCATCTTGCGTATCCACCAATCCGGTTTGACGCCCACTACACATGCACCCCCTTTGGAGACGGTCATCATTAAACTTATTATGCCATAGCCTTTTTATTCTGACACTGCTACTATAACCAAGCCAAAGACCATGTAAAGGGGTGAGAGCGACCATGTTTAACTTGGAAAGAGCAAAACTCTCCCACCATCTTCCGTCGCCTTACTGGGATTTCACCTCAACCCTTTGAGGAACTCACGACTGTCCTCAAAGAAGCCCATCCTGAATTTGAAAGGAAAAGGTTGTCAAGGAGGGAAAGAGAAATAGGTGCGGGGGAAAGTTCAAATTGTCTTTGAAAGAAAGGTCTTTATAACCCTTTTCTTTCTTCGCCACTATCTTACCTTTGCCCTTTTAGGTTTCCTTTTTGAACTTCACGAGAGCAATGCTTATCGCAATTTTGAAATGATGAAGATTTTTTTGAAATAACACCTTCCTTTGCCAGAGAGGGTAAGGAACAGAGAAAACAGAGGGGAAAGGGTAAAGGTGGAGCACAAGATACTGGCGATGAAGAGGAACGAGATTTTTGGTGGGAGATGTCGTGGGTGGGGAAGGGATATGAAGAGACGGTAGAATTGCTGGCATGATTAGTGAACATGGAGAAGATGAGGAGGATTGGGATGGGTGATGTGAAAGGAAAAAGCAGTTGACAGAGAAAGGAAGGCTAATCACCGCCAAAGATTCCCTTTCATTCACCTCCAAATGAGGTTTGACTTTATGGCCTTTTGTGCAAGTTTGCATGGTTGCCCATGAATTCTCAACTATCCTCTCCCTTATCTTCACCGTTCAAAGCGAATGTCTCGAACCTTCTTCAACCCTAATAGCGATTGGATTGCTTCCCAATTCGCAACTAACCTCTCACACTCAGGAATCGGGAAATACTTGTTGGCTGCCTCTATTAACTCCCCTCTCACTATCTCTTCCCGCCCTTTCACTTCCACTCTCATCTGCTTAAGGTTCATATCATAGACAGGTCTCTTCCCTGTCACAAGTCCTATGACATATCCGACGGGGACTATGTAACTGCCAACCCCTGTGCGTCCTGCTGGCAGGTAGAAGTCCTCATTACCCAACTTTGCCTGTAAAATTGTGAACTTCTCCAAACCAAGCAAGGAATATGCGATGATTTCAGCCTCCACAAATCTTGCAACCCTTTCTATCATCGCCCGCTCCTCATCGGTGGCAGGTTCGAGTTTGCCACTCGTAGGCATCATGTTTATCGTCACCCGAAAGTTATACTTCCTGAAGGCTAACCATCTGAAGGCTAACCATTCATCTCGAAAATCATAATATTTCTCACCTTTTGGTGTTTTGAACCAACTGCCGACAATGAAGAAACTGTCATCCCCGATGACAGGACCGGAAAAGGAGCCATGTTTAATGGCGTAACGCATGATGACAGCGACATCGACGCCGTGCACTTGGCGGTAAGAGGCTTCATCACCAGCAGGCCATTCATCAAGTTTTCCCAGGGCGTGAGGATAACGCAACCATTTAGCATCAATTTCGAAAGTTTTATGAGTCGCATCGTTTCGCCAGTCTATCCCCCACCCTCCTGACCATGGAACGGGTGTTGGCTCGTCGACCAGTTCCCCCTTCTTGCCATCCACAAAAACGTAGGAGCGAAGTTTTTCACCAACCCCCCACCTTCGCGGTGGTGGATTCAAGTCCAAGAATCGGCTAATCCCTCCCCAACACCGAGGCCATGTCGGTTCGTATCGGGAAAGGGGAGGATACCACCGATTGTCCAGTTGCTTGAGCCATGAAGTCACTTCCTTGTCGGTCAAATAACTCATCCACAGACACATCTTGATGACCTCTTCCTCGTCAGGGGAGGGTTGGCGCCCTGAGTTCTGTATTCTTTTCAACTCCCCCGCCCATACTTCGTCTGGGGTTCGATGTTGTGCCATCTCATGTTGTGCCATCTCCTTTTGCCCTCCCAATGCCCCGACGTAGAAGGCACAGTAACTGACTAACAGTGTGGCGATGACTATCGCCACGATGAGTAAAGTGCGCTTGCCGAGTGTCTTCATGGTCTATCGCCTCCTTAAAAGGGTTCGCTGCCCTGCCGATACTTGTCGTGATAGTAGGGTTTCACTATCCCAGGGATATACCGACCATGGATATTAAAGGTGCCTGAACCATCCCACAACTTGGACTGATACGTTGACCAATTCATGCCAACCACATAGCGCC
>JAVHTD010000030.1:3278-30401 GCA_032161105.2 Candidatus Thermosaccharophagus tengchongensis | reverse complement strand
TGCATTTTTTGAACAAGCTTTCAATCCCACTATGGTGCGATTGCAACCAAGGTGAAATGGGAGAGGTGGTGGTCATTGTGTTGGAGATTTGTCGTGCTTTCAATCCCACTATGGTGCGATTGCAACCTAAAAAGGCTAAGGGGGTCGACTGCAACCTGCGATGAAAATAATGGGGATAAATTCGGAAAACTGAGCCACCCCCTCCCTATACCGTTTTCAAGGTGCTAAAACCGCATGGGTCGACTGCAACCTTCAATCTGCATTATAGCGAGCAACTCAGTTAGCGCTAATCGCCTTTCAATCCCACTATGGTGCGATTGCAACCAGATTGGGCGGACGGCGTTGATATTGGCTTCAGCTTTCAATCCCACTATGGTGCGATTGCAACTGAGTTTGCTCTACCCTCTCCGTTTTTGCGCCCAACATCAACCTGATATTCTCGCACAGTATTTTGCGCTTCTCATCATCGGTGAGTGAGGAATGGATGAGCGGCAAGTATGAGCTGGCGAAATACTGCACTGGCGCAAATGAACCGAAGACTATGCGCTCAACACCCACATGTTCCTTCAGGATCTCGTATGCGCCAACTGAGAAGAGTTTGTGCGTCTCAATGTAGATATGCTTGACATGCTTCATCACCGAGATGAGTTCGCTCAAGTTGTTGTAATTGACCGCCGTGAGTATCACCGGTGCTTGAACCTCGCTCACAAGTTCAGCCACCTCAGTTGCGATCCCGGGCGCGTGTGCTGATATCATGAACGGCAATTTCAAGTCACCCAGCAACTGGACAATGTCCCTAAACGGTGCATACTTAACTGACCACCCTTGCAAGTCCGGGAAGAAGCGAAATAGCCTCCAGCCCTGTCTTGCCCTTAACTCAATCTCGTTGAAGCAGCCAACATATTCCCTTGGGTCAACAGTCGCCACTGGAAAAAGGCGGAAGTTTGTTTGGCGCGCAATTGACAGTGTCTCTTCGTTGCCCTGCCTGTAGTCGTAAAAGATGGCGGTCGTTGAAACGCAGAGTGCCCTTGCAACTCCGTATCGTTCCATCACCTTGAGAAGGGCATCCACCGATGTATCAACTTGCCTCCTTGTCCAGAACCCGACGACAGTGTTGCAATCAATTATCGGTATTGCCTGTCCTTGGCTCATTTGACTTCAACACCTGCCTCATGGAGCAGCTTGAGCAAGTTCTGCAGGCATTCCCTTGTAGCCACATCGCCCATGAATGAGAATTGGCTACCCTTGGGCATTTGGACGATATCCTCTGGGAGCGCAACCTTCGGGCGATAATGCGTTTCAAGCGATAGCCAACCATTGTAGCCGTCCCTTTTAAGCGCTTTGAACTGACCGACATAATCAACTTCGCCCTCACCGAGCTTGACCGCCTCAAACCTACCCTCATCGGCAACCCAAACTCCGTCCTTCAAATGAATGTGGATTATGAAGTCCTTGATGCGTTCGTATCCATCTGGGTATGGCACTTCCCTATCTGGGTCAAAGACATCGTTCCCGGGATCCCAAACTGCCTTCACTCGTGGATGGTTTATGATGGATAGCAACTCGGCGACCTTGGACGCGTTGGTGGCATTTGTTGATGGCTCATTTTCAATGCCCAAGATGACTCCCTCATCCTCTGCCAACTTTATCGGTTCTATGAACATGTCAGCTATTGCCTCCCAAGATGGTTGCCATCCTTCCTTGCGCCAAAATGTGAACACCCTAATTAGCTCGGTTCCGAGTTGGTGCGCAATATCAATGCATCGCCTGAGTATCTGCATGTGTTGCTTGTATTGCTCCTCGTCACCGAAATCGCATTTGAAGAATGGAGATGCAATGCACGGGCATTTGAGTGATGCCTCATTCAGCATTGTGGCAATGCGCCTGACTTCGTCATCCGTAAGCTCATGAGGCGCCTTCTCCCAAACTGAGCGCACTTCAAGACCGTGCAGGTTGAACTCCTTCGCAATCTGAATGGCTGTGGCGAAGTCCTGAGAGGCTTCATCGCTAATGAAGGAGAGTTTGACCATGTGCACCCACCTCCATGCCATGCGCGATTAAATGAGACGGCTTTACCACCCTGCCCCTTCCGTCCAAGTCAGCCTCTATCTTTGCACGGCTTATTTTTGCGCACTGCTTTTCATCGGCAGAATGTCAACACTGCTTCAGCAAGGCTGCCCACGGTTGACGCTCATCCGCTGCTGAGGCTTTTACAGGCTAATGACAATATAGCGCTTCATGCGCTCGGGGTAAATGAAACGGCTTAATTTGATGAGGCACTCTCGTAACGCAATCAGCTTAGCCGTGTGAATGCCTCGCAAAATCGTAACCCCAACCCAAATGCCTATCTCTGGAAGCCACCAGCTTAGCTGCCGGTGCATGAGTTGGATACAACATGTAGTTGGTGATGGCGGCTTTAAACTCAACATGTTGTATACCACATAGCCTCCGCGTTTTTCGGTCAGCAGATCAATCTTGTGTGGACTCCCGCCCATCCCCACAAGAGATGCCGAATGTGCAAGCGCTGCAAGTGTTTGAAGCTGGCAAAAGCGTTGCTACATCGTGATGCATTTGGCAGCAGATTGCTCCACAACATGACGATGCTTCAAACCACCAAACCAGCTCGTGGAGGTGAAGGTTGGATGATGCTCAGTGACATTGAGATCGCCTACCGCGCCGAGATGAAGCCGATTGTTGAGATAGCTCACCAACTCGGTCTGGAAGAGGACGAGATAGAGCTTCACGGCAAGTATATTGCAAAGATTAACTTGTCGGTGCTTGAGCGGCTCGCCGACAGACCGAATGGGAAGTTGATCTCCGTAACGGCGATAACTCCAACACCGCTCGGTGAAGGTAAAACCGTCACAGCTCTTGGTTTGGGCATGGCGCTTCATCGCCTTGGCAAAAAGGTGTGCAACACGATGCGAGAGCCATCAAAGGGACCGACATTCGGAATTAAGGGTGGCGCAACTGGCAGCGGCTATGCACAAGTTCTCCCAATGGTTGAAATCAACCTGATGTTCACTGGTGACATACCAGCGGTTGAAGCAGCTCACAACTTGCTTGCTGCAGCGATTGATGCGCACATACTTCATGGCAACAAGCTCGGCATTGACCCGCTTGAGGTCACATGGACAAGGTGCGTTGACTTGAACGATAGAGCGTTAAGGCAAGTTGTAATTGGCTTGGGTGGTAGAGCGAATGGCTATCCAAGGCAGACAGGCTACGACATAACGGTTGCAACTGAGACTGCAGCAATACACTCACTCACAACAAGCCTCAAAGACTTGCGACAGCGTCTTGGCAGGATAGTCATCGGCTTCACATACGACGGCAAGCCAGTAACCGCAGAGGACTTGAAAGTAGCCGGCGCAATGACGGCTTTGATGAAGGACTCAATCAAGCCAAACCTTTGCCAGTCACTTGAGCATCATCCGGTAATCATTCACGGCTTCCCATTCGCGAATGTTGCCCATGGAAATAATTCAGTCCTTGCCGACATGGTTGCACTCAAGCTTGCCGACTATGTTGTTACAGAGAGCGGATTCGGCGCTGACTGCGGCTTTGAGAAGCTCGTTGATGTCAAGTGCCGTTTAAGCGGATTGAAGGTTGACCTCGCTGTCATCGTCGCATCAATAAGGGCACTCAAGCTGCACGGTGGCGCATTTGAGTTTCGTCCGGGGCAATCATACGAATCAATCAAAGAGCTTGCTGAGCGAGAAAATCCGGAGGCGGTTGAAAGGGGTTGCGAGAATCTGGCATGGCACATTGGCATAGCAAAGAAGCTCGGCATACCTGCAGTTGTTGCGCTCAACAGGTTCACAAGCGACCATGAGAGCGAAATTGAAGTCGTGCGCAGAAAGGCGCTTGAGGCTGGTGCAGATGGCTTTGCAGTTTCCGAGTGTTGGGCAAAGGGTGGTGAGGGCGCAATTGACCTGGCAAAGGAGGTCGTCAGGGTGCTTGATGAGAAGCCGGCACAAATGCGCCTGCTATACCCGGACGATCTGTCAATTGAGGAAAAGATACGCATCTTGGCTCGCGAAATTTACAACGCCGAGGATGTTGAGTTCTCGTCACTGGCAATGCGCAAGATTGAGCTATATACTAAGTTTGGTTGGGACCGTTTCCCAATCAACATGGCAAAGACACACCTTTCAATCTCGCATGACCCGAATTGGAAGAATGTCCCCAGCGGCTATATCTTCCCGATTCGTGATATAAGGGCATCAGTTGGTGCTGGCTTCCTTTACCCGATTGCGGGTGAAATGCAAACTATGCCCGGATTGCCATCACGACCGGCGTTCATGGATGTGGACATTGATGAGGAGGGGAAGGTGGTAGGTATATTCTGAGGGTAGCGATAGGTGCGAGATTCCACAGCGAGCCGCAATGCCGATAAAATCGGCAGTGGAAGATGGAGCATACTTTTTCGCGCAATGCCTACATCATATGAATTTGGATGATTGCTATCGCCCTGCGTGCGAAACTGTAGCCGTATCTTATCAGGCATGGGCGAAAATTAGCTTGCACGGCTGTGTTGATGCGCCAGCGTTATCAGCCTATGGCCTGTGAATGAGGCTGGGTGTTGAGCGACGCCGTGCAGGCAAAAGCGGTGAAGCCACTGTGATGCCGATAAAGGGCGAAGGGTTGTCTGCCAACTCAGAATGGCTATCATTCTTGACCGAGGCTTTGCTTAAAGCTGACCCCGACATCGTCGCAATCGTTCAGTTTGGCTCCTCAGTTTACGCACCAGACCTTGCAAACGACATTGACCTCCTCATCCTGACGAGGCGAAAGAAAGACATGAAAGTCTACTGCGATGCGGCAGCCAATTGCCCGTTGAGTGTGGACATTGTTCCAGTTCAAGTTGGTGAGCCAGTTGGTTACATTGGTGTGGCAGTCAAGTCCTTTGGCAGGGTGCTCTTTGGCGATGCCGATTTGGTTTGGGAGGCAATAAAGGACATGCCGCCGCCAACATTTGATGAGGCAAAAAGAGTCTCAGAAGTCGCCCGCGCTTACCTTGGCAATGCCATTAGAGCAACTGACTTGGTAGAGCGCGAGACGCATTATCGCAACGCATTCAACACCCTTTTTGATGCGGCACGCTTGGCGGTTATGGCATACTTGGCGACGGAGGAAACAAGGTGGGGGCAATTGCTTGGCAGACTGCCGCCGCAAATTGAACAAAGGTTTCGTGAGATCATCACGGAGTTGCACATCGCCATCTTTTACAGGCGCGCTTTGCCGTTGGATGTTGAGGGCGAATTTGAAAGATGGCAAAGCAAGGTCTCGCAATTCATTGACGACTTGGAGAGGGAGCGAAAGCATCGGGGGCAATAAGTGCACCCTGAGCTTGAGATGCCGTATCCACCCAACCAGCGGAGGTGGCGTTGACTATGGAAAAGGTCGTTGAAATCCCCGTCATTTGGCTGCAAGGGGCAACTTGCACGGGGTGCAGCATATCCGTGCTCAACTCCGTCCGACCATCAATTGCCAACTTGCTCCTTGAGGAACTTCTTCCGGGAAAGCACATCAATCTGCGCTTCCACATGACAATTATGGCTGGTTCTGGCGAGATTGCCATGGAAATCATTAGGGAGACGAAGGGGAGTTTTCCAAACGGCTATTTGCTCGTTATGGAGGGTGCGATACCGACGGCAAATAATGGGCTATTCTGCACAATCGGTGAAAGGGATGGGAAACCGACGCCACTGACGGAATTGGCGAAAGAACTCGCAGGCAATGCTATGGCGGTAGTTGCGCTTGGCACTTGTGCATCCTTCGGCGGCATACCATCAGGAAGACCAAATCCAACTGGCGCAATGAGCATCGTTGAATTTATGCGCTTAAATGGCATTGATACGCCCTTTGTTCGTGTTCCCGGCTGCCCGGCGCACCCGGATTGGTTTGTTGGGACATGCGCGCACATCATGCTTTATGGGCTGCCAAAGGCTGAAGAACTTGATGAGCTCGGGCGTTTGAAGCTTTTTTATGGCAAGCTAATACATGATAATTGCCCAAGAAGGGGCTATTTTGACACCGGTCGGATGGCGCACAAGCTCAGCGATGAAGGATGCCTATATGAGGTCGGATGTAAGGGCTATGTCACATTTTCTGACTGCCCATACCGAAAGTGGAATGGCGGGATTAACTGGTGCATAGACAACGGTCACCCGTGCATTGGGTGCTGTGAGCCGGGCTTTCCGGATGTCATGTCGCCACTGTATGAGCGATTTTTTGAGGAGCGTCTACCGAAACTCAAATTGGATGAGGCAACCGGCAAACTGACCTTAAGTTGACGGCATGTAGCATGGGAAAAATTAAGATGCTGCCAATGAAGGGGGATGAGGCAAATGCCCAAGATAGTCATTGACCCGATGACGAGGATTGAGGGGCATATGAAGATTGAGGCAACGCTTGATAACAGTGGCACTATCGTTGATGCGAGAAGTTCGGGGGTGCTTTATCGCGGCATTGAGCTAATTTTGCGCGGTAGAGACCCAAGGGACGCTGCAAGGATTACACAAAGGGTTTGCGGTGTTTGTCCGGTGCCACACGGGACTGCATCAGCGCTATGCTTGGATGCGGCATTCGGAATATCGGACAAAATACCGGAAAATGGGCTCATATTGCGAAACCTGATCCTCGGCTCGGAATATGTCCACAACCACATCCTGCATTTTTACCACCTGTGCAGCCTTGACTATGCCGATGTCGTGAGGGCAGCGAGTTATCCCGAGAATGATTTTGAGGCATTGAGGCAATTTGCATCCCGTGGCGAATTGGCGCCATTTTTGCCGAGATATGTGGGTGATTACAGGCTGAATGACGACGACAACAAGGCTTTAGTGCTCCACTACATTCAGGCACTTGAAATGCGCCGCAAAGCACACGATATGCTCGCCCTTTTTGGCGGGAGGACACCGATACAAGCTGGCATAGTCCCAGGCGGTGTCACGAGTCGCCCTACAACCGAGAAAATGGTGTCTTTTTATTGGCGTGCAAGGGAACTTTACGACTTTGTCGTGAATGCATACCTGCCCGATGTGCTCAGGGTGGCAAAAGCCTATAGCGATTACTTTGGCATCGGGGCTGGTTGCGGTAATTTCATAACTTTTGGCTTTTTTGACTTGGACGGCAGCAAGCCCGATTACGCGAGGCGTAAAAGGCTTCTTGTGCAGGGCACAACCAACAAGTCGCTAAAACATGAGGAACTTGACCTGAGCCAAATATGCGAGGCAATCCGCTACTCATGGTATGATGACGATGGCACGCCAAACCCACAGAAAGAGGGCGCATATTCATTCATCAAAGCGCCACGATACAAGGGGTTAACTCACGAAGTCGGTCCGCTTGCACGCCTGCTTGTGAACTATGCCTCTGGCAACGAAAGTGTCAGGAAAGAACTGAAAGCCGTCATGAGCGAACTCTCAATCGGCATTGATGAGATGCTTTCTGTCATGGGACGCCATATAGCCAGAGCAATTGAGGCAAAGGTGATAGCTGAGGCGCTTTGCGAGTGGGTGCTAAAGCTGAGCCCAGATGAGCCAACTTTTGTGCCATATGAGCTCCCAAGCGATGCTGAGGGCATTGGAATTGTTGACGCTCCGAGGGGCTGTCTCATGCATCATGTGCGAATTGAAAACAGCGTAATCGCTAACTACAGCATCATATCGCCGACAACTTGGAATGGCTCGCCGATGGATGACAATGGACAACATGGCGCAATTGAAGCTGCTTTGATTGGGGCAAAGGTGAGGGATTGGGAAAATCCGGAAGAAATTGTCAGAATAGTCCGCTCATTTGACCCTTGCCTTGCATGTGCAGTCCACATGACAAATTTGAAGGGCATGCCAATCGGGGAGGTAAAGGTTTTTGCCTAAGGTATTGGTGCTTGGCATCGGAAATGTTCTCATGGGGGATGACGGAATTGGCGTGCATGTCGTTAATGAGCTCTTTCGGGAAAAGTTGCCGGACGAAGTGGAGGTCATTGATGGAGGCACACTCGGAATTTCCCTACTGCCGTTGATTGTGGACGCCAAGGCGCTCATTATTGTTGATGCAATTGACGCCGATTTGCAGCCGGGAGAGATGGTGGAAGTGTCGCTCAACATCTCGCATATGGCTGCCAAGGAAGCGATGATGAATCGTGCAGCACCATTGTCACTGCATGAGTTTGACATTTGGCAAACATTGCACGCAGCGCAATTGCTCGGAAAATGCCCAGAAAAGGTGCTGCTAATCGGAATTCAAGCTGGGTCAATCAAGCCATCGTGCGAAATTTCGCCGGCTCTAAGCGAGCGTATGGGCGAGTATGTTGCGGCAGTCAAGGAGGCATGTTTGAAGTTATCCACCGATGTATAGGAGTTGCGCAAAAAGTAGGGACGCATGAAATGCGCCCGAAAAACTGGCGGGTTTCACCCGCCCCTACAAGTATGCTGACCATGGTCGGAACCTACAAAACACTGCGAATGTGGGTGATAAAGCTAAATGGCACTGCATGCGGGGGTGTAAGTGATGCTAATTGTTGAGCCAAAGCCGATTGAAGAGGTGCTTTCATTCCTTGACGGTGAGGCTGGTGTGTTCATCGTCGCATGTAACGGTTGCCCAGTTGGGGCTGAAGTTGGCGGAGAGCCAAAGGCGCTGGAAATGAAGGCAAGAATTGAAGACGCCGGGAAAAGGGTGACAGGGCTTGTGGCAATTGAATTCCTGTGCAACAAGGCATTGTCTGGCTTACACCTTGCACGGCACATAAGCGAAATTGATGAAGCCACCTGCATACTTGTGCTATCCTGCGGCGTGG
Source organism: Candidatus Thermosaccharophagus tengchongensis (assembly GCA_032161105.2). GTDB lineage: Bacteria > Armatimonadota > Fervidibacteria > Fervidibacterales > Thermosaccharophagaceae > Thermosaccharophagus > Thermosaccharophagus tengchongensis. The sequence goes on along the minus strand of JAVHTD010000030.1, from coordinate 21,598 downwards.
GCGTGCAAGCCATTGCCAACACCGTAGATAAGCCAGCATATCCAGCCTTCAACACGCTGCCAATGAGGGGTGCTCCGGGAGTTTGGCAATCAACTGAAAGGTGCAATCAATGCGGCGATTGCTTGCTTTATCTGACCGGCGGGCTTTGTCCAGTAACATTGTGCGCAAAGTCGCTGTTAAACGGGGCATGCGGTGGAACTAACAACGGCAAATGTGAGGTAGACCCACAGCTTGACTGCGGGTGGTATCTCATCTACGAGCGTCTAAAGCGCATTGGCAGACTTGATATATTGAAGCGCTATGTCCCGCCAAAGGACTTTCAAAAGTATATGCCGAGTGCCGAATTGCGCAATTCTCGCCTTTGGGCACTTGAGAAAAAGGGCATATAGCCAATGGCAATCTGAAGCGGAGTGAGATATTCACCAAACTGCACTGCTCAGTGAAGGGAGGGCGGAGAATATGAGCAAAATTTCGGAAAAATTCGCAAGGGGCGAGTTCGTCATCACTTCCGAAGTTGGTCCGCCAAAGGGAACAAACATTGAGCCGGTCTTGAAAGAGGCTGAAGAGTTGCGTGACTGCGTGGATGCATTCAATGTCACAGACCAGCAAAGTTCCGTGATGCGGCTTGGCTCCCTCGTCACATGCTACCTGCTTAAGCAGCGCGGTCTTGAGCCAATTCTCCAAGTGACATGCCGAGATAGGAACAGAATCGCCCTACAATCCGACTTATTGAGCGCAGCTGTTCTCGGAATTGAAAATGTGCTATGCCTGACTGGCGACCATGTAACGCTTGGTGATCACCCGCAAGCAAAGCCAGTGTTTGACTTGGATTCTGTGCAACTGCTTAAAGTGGCAAAGGGGCTGACAGAAGGGCGTGATATGATGGGTAACGAACTTGATGGAAAGCCGAATTTCTTCCTCGGAGCTGTAGTCAGCCCGGGATACGAGCCCATTGAATTGCAGCTCATAAAGATGGAGAAAAAGATTGAAGCTGGCGCGCAATTTTTCCAGACTCAGGCAGTCTATGATGTAAAAGTTTTTGAGCGCTTTATGGAGAAAGCGGGCAAGTTTGGCGTGCCAATAATGCTCGGGATAGTGCTCCTGAAATCGCCAGCTATGGCTCGCTACATGAACGAGAATGTCGCTGGGGTCACTGTGCCGGATGAATTGATAAACGAACTCGCATCGGTCTCAAGGGAAGATAGACCGAAAAAGAGCGTTGAAATTGCCGGAAGGCTCATCAGGCAAATGAAGGATATGTGCCAGGGAGTTCACATAATGCCGCTTGGTTGGGACAAGTATGTCCCAGCAGTCATTGAAGAGGCTGGACTTTAACTGCGTTTTATGGATCTAACCGGCCACAAAATTGGGGAAATTCGCCACCCGGAAAAGCTCAAAATCACTGTAAAACAGCGCCACTTCAATTCGTTTCGTGGCTTGCCACAAGCCATCGGCTGATGGAATTCCCACAAAGCCAAGCGATTATCTCCACCAATTGCGAGCGAGGTAATCAAAATAAAACTCGGCATTTTCAACGGGGACATTGCTTGGGATGTGATTTCCGACCGCGAAAACGAAGCCGGGGCAATTTTTGGCAATCTTTAATGTTTCGTCAATTTCTCGCTTGATGTCCTCGGCTGTGCCAAATGTCAATGTGCGACAGTCAACCTTACTCCCGACGATAATATGCGTTTTCCCATAACGCTCAACAACATACTCAAGCGGTATCAACGGCTCAAAGATAAAGCCGTCAGCACCCGCTTCAGCAATGTCATCAACGAACATCGTCCAATCGCCATCGGAGCAAAATAGCACAATTATGCCGGATTCGTGCAAAACTTCCCAAAGCTTCCTGTATCTTGGGAAGATTGACCTGCGGTAAAAATCGGGATGCATGAATGGACCCTGCGTCCAAACCATGTCATCGTGACAGATGAAGACCTTTATGGATGTCTTTGCCCACGCACGGTAATGGTGCAGTGAAAGTTGAAAGAAGCTTTCAAGGACGCTGTCAAACCTCTCCCTGTCAGCAGCTGCAAGCAGGAGCATTTCCCATCCGAAGGCTTGAATTGCTCCGGAAACGATCGTCTTGTAATACCCGCCGGGACAAACTTGATTTGGGTAAGCCGCTTGAGTTTGCGCATGCCAGTTTTCGTAATACCTCACAAGCCCGTCAAAATCTGGCAATCCATACTCTTTGACGGCGTCAAAAGAGAGCACTTCCTCAACATCCTTAAATGGACAATGGACAGTCTCGCGCTTGTCAATGCCACCTTCAAGGAATTCCGCATGCCCCATGTCGGTGACCCTGCCGCGCTTTTCCCAGCCAACTGGACCGTCATTAGTGAGCCAAATCAAGTCATATTGCCATGCATCGTAAAATGCCCGCCACGCGTTTTCATCCTTTGTGGGGTCAAGCCCGGTCACCTTGCGGACGAGGGCATAGTTGGAGCAATACTCCGTGTGGGCAACCCTCTCGGCAAATTCAAGCCTGAGTGCTTTCATGCCGATTTCGTAACTCATTTCAAGCCACCCCAATTTTGACACGCCACACACAACCGCAGAAATGCCCACATACTTGCCAACGGCTTCACACACCGCTAAAGGCGGTAAATCCACCGTCCACCACAACGACCGCGCCGGTGACAAACGATGACGCATCAGAGCAGAGCCAAATGAGAGCGCCAATCAAATCCCTCGGCTCACCAAATCGCCCCAACGGTGTGTGTGCGAGAATTGTCTTTGCACGCTCGGTCAACCTTCCGGATTCATCAATGAGCAAGTAGCGATTTTGCCTCGTGATAAAGAAGCCGGGCGCAATCGTGTTCACACGAATTCTTGGCGAATAGTTTTGAGCCATGTGCACTGCAAGCCACTTTGTGAAATTGACAACAGCAGCCTTCGCAGCCGCATACGCCGATACCCTCGTTAGCGGTCTGATGGCGTTCACCGATGAGATGTTGACTACAACGCCCTCGCCTTGCTCTGCGAATGTTCGCCCAAAGACCTGGCAAGAAAGCAGCGTGCCAAAAAAGTTCAAGTCAACGACGGCGCGAAGCGCCTCCTCTGGCAGGTCAAAAAACGATATCTCATCAGTGGCTGTGGCTTGCGGCACATTCCCACCTGCACCGTTGACGAGGATGTCAACTCGCCCAAACTCGTCAAGTATGCGTTCACGGGCTCGTTCAAGCTCATCTTTACAAGTGACATCCGCATGCACGGCTATTGCCTTCATGCCATCGGCATGAATTCGCCTAACAAGCTCATTGGCGGCATCATCCGAAATGTCAATCACTGCCACACATGCGCCGCACCTTGCAAGCGCAATGCACATCTCGCTACATAGCACACCTGCACCACCAGTCACAACCGCAACCCTGCCAGAAATATCAAACAGCGATTGAGCAAAGCTCATGCTCATCACCAAACCTTAACTTTCACTCCACGCACCGCTTAATTGGCATGCTTGAAGGCAGCGCTCAATGATGCAAATCCAATGCTTCTGTATTGGGTCGCGATGCTTCACCAACTCGGCAATCTCCTCAATCGTTGGCTCACCATCGGGCAACTCAACATCCGTCATATCGCCCATGAATGATGGTCCTTCCTCACCGACGAGCCCATAGCGCTTTGCGCACTCGCATCTTCGCCTGAGGAGCTTCCCAACATGCCACACAACTTGTGCCGCTGAGCCTGTCCTTTGAAGCGCAATCTCTGTTGCCTCCTTCAGGAGCGCACCAGCTGGACAGGCATCAACGCACGGCTTTGTGCAATCATCACACGGCGATGGCTCGCTCAACTGCGGTGATGATTTGAGCGGCGCATTTGTGACCACGCAGATCAACCTCTGCGCCACCCCATATCGCCTTGTGATGAGAGCGCCATGCCAACCGAGCCACCCAACCCCGGAGAGCGCCCCAAGAAGCGCATTTGATGTCGCATCCGGCAGGAAACCCCTTGGGCTCGCCGTCGGTATGCCAATGCCAAATATGTCTGGGGCAATCTTCGCATCAAAGCCATTCGCCTCAAGCCAAAGCGCAACATCAAGCGCAAGCAAGTGCAGCTCGTAAACGGATTGGTAGCTCACAAATCCATACGGACCAACAGCCTCAGCCGGAGGCATTGCAGCATAGCGCAGATTGGCGCTCGGATAATGCACGCCGAGCACGATGACGGATGAAGCGTCATTGAGCCAATCACTTGCACCCTTCACCTTCGCGTCTGTGCGCACAATCCTTGGGACAACCTCACCGTGCATCCTGCCAACATCAACCACATATTCACCGAGCATCCTCTCATCAATGACTTGCCTCAGTTGCCTCGCCAGCTCATTAACATCCTTAGCGTCGGCGATCCCAATTAAATCCGCACCGCGCTCCTTAGCGAAAGCGACGAGCGCCTCGGTCAAATCACCGCTGCTTACCCTCCAAAGCCCGTCAACAGCGCTCATCCAACAGCCACTCGGCAATGGCGCATCCGTCAGTATGCACCGACTGGCTTGCCTCATTGCACCACCCATATCACCAACTTGTCCCACCAAACCAACCGCATCTCCAGCCCGCTCAACATCAACCCCGCTACATGGCAATGCCGAGTAACCGCGCCTCTCAAGCAAGCGCGCCAAGTCAAGTTCAAGCCAACCTGAACGAATTGAGAGCGCCATTGAAGCCGGCACGTCCAATTTGCCGTCGTCTGTCACGCAGGCTTTTGGGTAGCGCATTGAAAACAGCAGGAGCGATTGTGCCCCGGGAAGATGTTCATTCAAGTTGATGCCATTCTGCGCGCACGCTTGAGCATCGGCTACGGCAAGCAGTTGCGCACCAGACTTGAATGACAATGACTTGAGCTCCATGAGCAGGTTCAAATTCCTCACCGATGCGTTATGGCGCTCGCCGATGCCCATTCGCTTCCTGCGCCAAACGCGTGTGAAGGCTTTATCCATGTGGCGAAGGTGTGGTGGCATGCAGAAACGCAGGCAGTAGCCCATTGCGCCACCACGAACACCATGCTCATCAAGCATCCTCAGAATCACGCCCTCATCAATCCTCTCCGGCTTCGGCAGGTCAATGCTCAATCCGAAGTGCTCACACCACGCGCAACGCCATTTGTTCTTGGCGATGTATTTGAACTCCCTTTCGCCAATGCGCACGACAGCCTCGCCACACTCCTTTGTGAAAACATCCATCGGACATGCCCTGACACAAAGGTTGCAGTCATCGCACAGCCTCTGACCCGAGTAAAGTTCGTCTGGCTTCAACGGCGCACTGGTGATGACACAGCATAACCTTTGTCGCGGTCCAAATTCTGGCGTGAGTAACAAGCCGCTTTTACCGAACTCGCCCAAGCCGGCTGCAACTGCAGCGTGTATGTTTGACAGGTCGGGAGCAAACTCGGTCTCGTTTGATTTGTATCGGCGATACCGCCATATGTTCGTTGAGGCTAATGGCAGCGCATCGTGTCCTAAACCTTCAATGAACCGACCAAGCTCAAATGAGATGTGATCAAGACGGCTGTTCATTACGCCTTGGATGTTGTAAGGTCCGATGTCGTGTGGTGTCGGCTCACCACCAAGCTCAACGCACGCATCCGGGTGATGAATTGCAACGACAATCACCGCCTTCGCCGTCGGCAAAAGCGCCTGAGGACGCATCATTTCCGGAGCATGTTCATATCGCTCAGTTGATGCTATCCCGACTAAATCAGCGCCGAGCTCAAAAGCCTTCAACTTCACAACCTCGGTCAGCTCACCATCCCACATAGCACTCGCCCCTTTCGCACCAACTTTGCTATACAAACAAGCACAGCGCCCATCAAGCCTCACGGCGCAACCGCAGCGGGATAAGAAGCAGTGAGGTAAAGCCTCCCCTCCCCCTCAGCCGCGCGCTGATGCAATTGCAACGGGCATCCAAGCTGTTATAGCGGTTTGGATCAAATGCTCTCACTCCCACTGCAATGCAGTTGCAATCTGTTGTGCGCTCTGTCATCAAGTGCTGGTTGTCAAATTCGGCGAGCCACCCACACCTTCCAACCATCTCGTGCACATCCAGGTTGGATTTGCCGGGCGCTCATGGGTCAATTCTGCTCATTGTAAACTCGCACCTCATAAATCCTCGCCGATTTGTCCCCATTTGTGGCATGCACGAGTATGCGGAGCTTTGTTGATGTCACCGGCTCAAATTTATGCACCCTCTTTCGGCTGTGGTTGTCCATCACCCTGAGGATTGTTCGCCACTGATTTCCGACATCATCAAACCACTGCAACTCATAATCACGGACGCACTCTGGCACGCGCAAGCTCCTCCTGTGTCTTTCATCCAAGTCTGTGTCAAAGGTGATGTGGACGGTGTTGAATGTCACCGGCTTCCCGAAGTCAAGTTCAAGCCATTGCGGCATAGGTTGCGTTGGGTCAGAGCGCCACTGATTCGGTTGCCACTGTCCCTTCACAACCTCCGTCGGGCGCGCATACCCGTTGATTGCGCTCATCGGATGGAACAAGTCACCCCAGTCAATGCTGACTTGCGGCACAATGTCAATCGCGTAGTTGCCCGGCATCCTGTTCCAAACTTCGCCGTTGCCCTTTGACTTATAGGCGCGACACCAACCCACTGGTGGCACTTTGTCAGCCAAATGCCAACTCAGCCCCTCGGCTGGCGGAAGCCAAATCCAGTAATGCCCCTGCGGCTTTACATCAACGCCAAAATCAAATCTCACCCAATGATCGCCCTTCTCCGGGACTGTCGCCTTAGCGGTTGCCAAATCAACCTGTGATGTGAAGTCACCAAACTCCTTTGCCTCACGCAATCGCGCAACGACCTCAACCGGCTTATCAAGCTCATTGCGCAACCAAACATACACCGCCTCAAGCCTTGCACCACTGACGATAAATTGCTGTGCGCGCGCATGGTCAAGGCGATGCAACCCGGCACTTTTAACTCGCCTGCCATCAAATGTCTCAAAGCGCAAGTGGCTTGATGCATTTGCTCTCGCCTTTAATGCCAAGTCATTCGGGTCTTCGTTGCGCACACCGATGATGTATGCATCGTGCTTGAGGAGCAACTGTTGCAACTCCTTTATGTGGCGCTGCCCTATTTCCCTCGGCGCAGCATTGTGCTTCAAGCACAGGTATGCAGCAGTTCCGACAGCTTGCCCCATAGTGCCGATTGTCGCCATTACCCTTGTTGAGCCAAATGCCACATGTGATGCGCTTATATGCCTTCCGGCAAACATCAGGTTTTCAATGTTGCGTGAGTAAAGGCAGCGAAATGGAATGCTGTAAAGTGGCACTTGCTTGTGTATTGATGGCGTGCCCCTGTCAAAGATGCCGAGTGGCGGATGAAGGTCTATCGTCCAACCGCCGTATGCGACTCTATCTTCAAACAGCACCGCATTTTCAAGGTCGCTCTGCTTGAGCACATAGTCGCCGATGAAGCGCCTTGATTCACGCTTTCCGGCAACATGCCCAACCCAAACCAAGTCGTAGTTCCTTGCCCTTTGGCTGTGGACGCAGTGGTTTTTGATGTGATCCCAAACGCCGAACAGTATACGCAGAAGCTCGTCGCGTATTTTTTCGGCATCCCGTATCGTGTCCAATGTTCCGCCGTATTCAATCCACCAGTGACCCGACCAAAAGTTGTCATGGTTGCGATGCGCCAATGAGGCTTCATTCGGGAACTTGTAAGCCCAAGGTGGCGCAACAAACTCAACCGGCTTTCCGACATCCCTCGCAGCATAAAGCAGTGAGCTGCCGAGCGTTAGCTTGTCTGGCTTTTCCGGAGCCATGCTCTCACCGTATTCGTCTCTACCCTCCCTGCCCATGCGGAATTCAGCGCCGGCACTTGCCGCAAAGTCACCATCACCGCTGCAGTCAATGAACAACTTTCCTTTGACGATGAATGGCTGCATCGTCACGACATCAACGCACTTAGCCGCTGCAATCCTGCTCTTGCTCTCCATGATCGCCTCAACAGCGCGCATGCCGAGGAAGAGTGTCAAGTTGGGCTCACGCTTCATCAGCGAGAGTATCCCAGCATCAACGCTCCCATGCTGAAGCGAAGCCTCCCTTATTTCCTCAACGATGCCGGACTCACGCGCATAACGATGCCCACCGCCGGTTGCGCCCTCAATCCCAACTCGTATTTCCGAGCTCGCATTTCCTCCAAGGACTGGTCTGTCCTGTATGAGCGCAACTTTGCAGCCGAGCCTCGCAGCCGCAATTGCCGCACAGCTGCCACCAACGCCGCCACCAATCACGACGACATCAAACTCGCCCAATTCCTTCGGTGCAGGCTCACCAAACAGCTCCGCTTTGAGCTTGCGCACATCCTCAGTTTTATCCGGCGGCTTGAATGCCAAGTCGGTTGTGAGCAATATGGCATCGCATCGGCTATACCATCCGGTCAAGTCGTGAATGATAATCTGCACATCGCCACGCTCAAGCTCAAAGATGCCGCCATCCTGCCAAACCCACTCATCCGTTGGCACAGTGCCAAACTCAGTTGAGGATTGTTTTCCAGCAACGATGACACCGAACCTGCCTGGGGAATGCTCCGGCACCCAATTCTTGCAACGCACCCAAAGGCGATATGAGCCAGTCCTCGGTATCTTAACCGTCGTCTTTGCGTCAGCCACAGGCTTGCCGAGCCCAACAGAGAGCAAGTATGCAGAGCCGACATGCATGATGAACTGCGTGTCCACAGTCCAACCACCCTTGTCGTTAAACAACTCCGCTTCTTGCCAGATGAAGACATTGCCGTTGCGCTCAGCAACGAACGGCTCGCCAAGCACCGCTGAGGCGCAAAGTGATGCGGGTGCAATAATTCCGAGCGACACTATTAATCCCCTCACTGCTCACCACCCCCGTTCGTGATCATGTGGCTCTTTGACCACGGCACAAAAGGCACGCTGCATTTCACCGCTTGCTTAATTCAACCCCACCGGCGCGCTCAATCATCTTAGATGCGATGAACTCCTTCGCCTCCGCCCCGCCCTTCAAATACGCATCCCAGAAGGCGAGCGTCATGCTGCGAACAATCTCAAGGTGGCGTTCATTGTATCTGCCCATAAACTTCGGCATGAACCACTGCCTTGCTGCCGCTGGCATGCCGCTTATCCCACCGAAGTCATGATATGCCCCATCAATCCAGAGCAAATATTTATCGCCCTCGGGGAGGAGCTCAAATGCTGCCTTGCGCCACTCAGCCGGCAGGAAACCCCTTCCAAAATCATTGCTCCCCGTAATCAGCAACATCGGGCGCTTGATATTCTCAAAGGAGCTTTTGTCAAACAACCCGCCGATGCCAACACCACCAATGCCGGTCGGCGAGATGGCTATAAAAGCCTTTGGACGCTCGTCGGAAAGGATGACTCGTTCACCGCCCAGTAAGCGCGCTGAAGCCCCAGCCACAAGTTGGGTTGTAAATGCGCCAAATGAATGCCCGCCAACGCCGATGCAGCCATCATCCATGCGCCCTTTCAATTCGGGCACAAGTTCGCAAAGCCGCGCAAGCGAGTCAAGCACCAAAGAAATATCCCTCGCACGCTCCCTCCAGTTCTTGAGGACTGAGAACGGGAACTTCCCCTGCGAGATTGCTTCAACGACCTTGCGCCGCTCCTCAACTGGCATAAGAGCTAATGAGTCCGAATGCGTCGGTTGAATTATCACATAACCGCTGCTTGCCCATACGCTGACAAGCGGCTGATAGCCATCCTTTGAACCAAATGCGCCATGCGACCAAACTATGACGGGGTGCTTGCCATCAGCCTGCGGCACGGTGACGCGCACGGGCACATCTCTGCCTAATGCCTCATCCTTCAAGGTGACGCTCACCGAAGCAATCGGGAAGATGGCTCTCCCAAAATGATATTGCCATTCATTGCCAACCACATGCCCGACGGGCAAAAGCGCCATTGCAATGACGATGCCGATGAATGCCAGCTTGCGAATGCGGAATGATACCGCTGCCATCCTCATCACCATGCAAGTCGGGTTGAGCATGTCACTTTAAGCGCCCTCAAACGAAACATGATGAAGACGCCAACGAGCGACCTCATGATGACGCAAGCTGCTACACAGGCATGCCATTACCGATTTGAAACATTGGTGTAGGGTTTCACGACATCAAATGAGTAACCTGCTTCGGTATATGCCCTCCTCAGGCGCTCAAGGTGCTCATCGTCCCAGTAGATGCCGATGACCGAACCACCCGAGCCGGGGAACTTCGTTGGCGCACCGAGCCTCCTTCCGAGCTCAATCATCTCAATGTTCTCCCTGCCGATTGCCTCATCACCGAGAATGCTGCGCCTGATGTCAAAGTTGCGATTCATGAGCTTACCGAGACGCTCATAGTCACGCTGCAATAGCGCCTCACGAGCCTCCTCGGCGATCTCAATCCATTGCCTAACGGCATCAATGACGCTCTCATCGCCATGCTCGTATCGGAAGCGCAAGCCGCTGTGCACCCTGCCGGAAAACGATGGCACACTGACCCACGCAATGAACATCGGCGGAAGTAGCGACACATCCAAGTTTTCATATCTCCCATGACCATAGCGCTCCATCAGCTCACGAGAGAAATCCATGAACACCAAACCATCGTAAACCTGAGCGACGCGATCTTGCAAGCCAGCCGTTATCTCAAGCTCGTCACGCTCAACGCTCAAAACTATGTTGGGGAGCACCGGCTTGGGTATGTGCTCCTCCGTCAGGTTGAAGAACTTCATCAGCGCACGAAACAGCGCCACAATGATCGCGCTTGAACCACCTAAGCCAACTTGCCTCGGTATCGTTGTCTCATATTCAACCCGAAATCCGCCATCCCTCAGCTTTATGTTGTGCTCACGGCAGTATTGGCTGAAGCGCTTGCAACCGGCAAAGAGCAACCTAAGCCCGCCATAGTAGCCATCTCTTACGGCGACCGCCTCAAGCTCATCCAAGCTCTTAAACTTGGTTGGGTCAAACTTTGGGTGCATCACAAGCTCAATGGCATCGCTCTCACATACACGCACCGTCGCTTTGAAATTCGTTATCGTGCAAGCTATCACCTTGCCAAAGTAGCCATCAGATGGGTTGCCAGCGATGGCAATCCTCGCCCTCGCCTCACCTTCAACTGTAACTGGCACCATCGCATTTCACCCCATCACTTTGGTGAATTCGTAGCAAGCCACTCATGGCGCTTTGCGTCATATGTTTTCCAGCGAATGAAATTGCTTCATGGACAAGCCTCAACACAGCAGCAAATGAACAACAATGAATGATGCGCTCACACCGTTGGCTTAGAGCGAGCGCAAAACATTTGCCATCTCAATTGCAGCCAACGCAGCATCGGCACCCCTATTGCCCTGTTTGCCGCCGGCACGCTCAAGTGCTTGGTGAAGGTCGTCAGCTGTCACAACGCCAAAGATGGTTGGAACTCCGGTCGTCAACGCAACCTGTGCAATCCCCTTAGCCGTCTCCGATGCCACATATTCAAAGTGGGGTGTATCACCCCGTATGATGCATCCGAGGCATATGATGGCGTTGTATTTCCCGCCCTCGGCGAGCTTGCGCGCAATTAGCGGTATCTCAAAAGAGCCGGGCACCCAAACGATGGTTATATCCTCATCCCTTGCACCGTGCCTCTTTAGCGCATCAAGCGCACCGCTCAAAAGGCGCCTCGTCACGAGTTCGTTAAATCGGCTGACAACGATGCCGAAGCGCAATCCCTCAGCAAGCAACTGCCCAACAACCTCATGCGCCATCTCACTCACCTCACCTGTAAATGGAGCAGATTGCAATCCTCACCAAAACTGTGATGGCGAGCACCCACATGGCTATGTCACGGCGAACAACGCCAGTCGGATGATGGCTGCCCATGAGCAGCAGGGCTGTCATCTCCCATGTCTTTGTGAGCACAGAAATGGTGTAGCCGATGCGCATGTCAGCCGGATAGCGTGCGTTGAGAAGCAAGAACGCAAAAACGGCATATGAGGTAATAAGCGCACATGTGATGACGAGTGCCAAGCGCATTTGAAGTTCAACCGATTGAACGCCTGTGGCGCTTGAAGGCTCACTGGATGATTGGACCGCTGTAAGCGGAGAGCGAACTGCGCTTGGGAATGCAAATGCGAATAAAATGACCCGCAGACACAAAATCAAGCTCGCCCAGGGAATCTGCCAAGGCACACCCTCACGCGCCGGGACAACGCTCTCGGGCAAAAGAACCCATCTTGCTTGCCAGTAGATGAGAGCACATGCAAGCGCACACAGCCAACGGGATGACGCATCCAACAACCTGTCACCGAACTTTATCCAGCGAAACGACAATACGGCTGCTACAACGCTCACAACAAGCATGGCGAGCTGCTCGGACATGGGCACTTTCAACCCGGAGAGCAAATACAGGATGCAAAAGGAGAAAAGCGTTAGGTCATAGACGAGCACCAGAAAGCTGTGCCATCCGCCTTTGCTCTCAACTTCGCTTACTTCGGAATGCATCGCTTCGCCACCTCGCCGCCACATTTGAGTTGCCAATTGCTCACCGAGAGCTGCGCTGCCAAATCTCAGCTGCCCGAAATGCTGCCTCGCAATCCTCCATCCGGCTGCGCGCTTCGGCGCACAACTCTTCAAAGCCACCGCTGACAAACATCGGCTGGACATTTAACGCTGATGCGACTTGCAGCGCAAGCTCACGCTTCACCCCATCAATGTCAACATCAGTTTGCAATATGCTGACCATGTCCGTGACCGAAGATGGAGAAAGCCCGCACGGCTTGAGCAAGCCAAACAGGCTCAAGTCAACCGATACATTCAAAGCGATCCCGTGCATCGTCACCCAGCGTTTGATGGCAATTCCGACAAACCCGAGCTTCATCCACCTGCCATCGGTAAAGACCCAAACTCCGTGATGCGCGTCAATCATAGCCGCATTTATGCGCCACTTTGCGAGCACCCTTATTAGGGCAAGCTCAAGTGAGCGCACAAACTGCATCACATCAATTTTGCGCTTGCGCAAGTGCACTATGGCGTATGCCACAACTTGCCCCGGAAGATGAAGCATAGCCCTGCCACCACGATTGCACTCAACCAACTTGATGCCGAGAGGGGTGAGCTCATCGGGCGCACAGAGCAAATCATCAACCGAGCCGCTGCGCCCAATCGTTATCGTCGGCTCATGTTCAAGCAAAAGGAGCTTGTCTGCCACAAGGTCGTGCGAGCGCAAGCTGAGCAAGCGTTCCTGAAGCGATAGGCACTCAATGTATGGCACATGCCTTCCCAAGTCGTGGACTTCAATTGTGCCAGACGCACGCAATGTCACTTCACCACGCATGAGAGCAACTCCTCATAGAGCTGCTCAGTGCGCTCAACCATCCTCGCAATTGAAAAGCGCGCTATGACTGCGTTCCTCCTCAAGCTGCGCAATTGCTCGGCACTCATTTCGCAATCGCGCAGCAGGCAAACGATGGCTTGCGCCAAAGCCTCACTGGACTTTGGCTCAACGAGCCTGCCGATGATGAACGCATCACCGCACTCAGCTGCGCATGCCTCAAACACATCCCTGTTGCCAACGACATTGCTCAACACGACGGGCAAGCCGAATGCGAGCGCCTCAATCGGCGTGTAAGGCATGCCCTCATACAACGACGCGAGAGCATAGACATCAAAGGCGCTGTAGACGGACCAATCGTCGCGCACATCGCCCTCAAAGATGACGCGCTCGGCAATTCCCATCTTGACGGCGAGCGAGCGCAACTGCCATTCAAGTTCGCCTCTCCCGACAAGCACAAGGTATGCATCCCTCACCTGAGAGAGCACCATTGGCATTGCGGCGATGAGATACCTATGCCCCTTTTGCATCCTGAAATCAGCGACGCACCCGATGACCGATGCGCTCATTGGTATTCCCCACCTGCTGCGCCAATGCAAGCGATGCTTTGGGTGATGCTTCAACGGCGAGAAGTCAATGCCGTTTTCAATCAGGTGAATCTTTTTTGGCGGAGCAATGCGCTCCTTAACGGCGAGCTGCCTCTCGCCATCCGAAACGGCGATGATGGCATCGGTTAACTTCGCAAGGAAACGCTCAGCGCAAATGAGCGCCTTACGCATGAACTTGCCCTCGTGCATCAAAAACGCAAATGCATGCGGTGTATAAATGATAATTGGCACGCCAACGATTCGCCCTGCAAGGCGAGCAATCACACCAGCCTTGCTGCTGTGCGCATGGACTATTTGCGGGCGCAGGCGCTTGAGCATCGCGCACACTTTGATGAGCGAGATGAAATCGGCATGTGGTGATATGCGCCTCTCCATTTGAACGACAAAGACCCTCACCCCTGCGGAGCGCATCAGAGCTATATCGTGAACGAAGCGCCTGTCACGCAGCGTTGAGCAAATGACCGACAGGTTAAAGCGCCTTTTGTCCAAGTGACGCATCAAGTCAATCAAGTGGCGTCTTGTGCCGCCAACCGTCGCTTCAAGGACATGTGTTATTGAAGGGCGCATGGCAATAGTCCCGCCAAAAATGGGTTGGCTTGTGGTGGCAGATAGCTATCATCAGCGCGACAGAGCGAATACCTTTCTAAGGCGCTTGCGTGCGGCATCTAAAAGGAAGTTACCGACGGTTATTGCCTCAGGCATGCGCAGCACCCATGCAGAGACGCCGAAAAAGGCATAGCCAAGTAGGCTCCCCACAACGGCAATTAAAAGGTGAAGGAGCCTCCTCGCCTCATAAGGTGGCGTGAGCATGTGAATGGTCATCATGAAAAGCAAGAGCGCAAGCGATGTTATCCCCATGTGAATTGCAAATTGCTTCAGCTTGCCCCACGGTAAGCCGCCGAGCCATGAATGCAATATGGCATATACGATGAGCATCTTCAGCGCCTTTGAGATGACGAGCGCAAGCGCAAATGCCGGCAAGCCAGCCCCAAATGCATAGACGCCAGTTAGCAGCACAGCGAAGAAGACAAAGTCTGAAAGTATACCGAGCAGCGTCGGGACAAGCGTGTTTCCGAGCGCATAGAACCACTTTAGAGTTGGCTCTTCAAGCGCAAAGACGGTCAAGCCGGGCAGGTAGAAAAGGAGCGCCGATAGGACGAGCTTTAAGTCCTCGCCTTTGAAGCCGAGCAAGCCGCGCGCCAAAGAACCACCAAGCGCCATCATGATGATCGTCGTTGGGACGAAAACGAAAACCATGATGCGAAAGACGCTGAGGAGTGATTCGGCGAGCTCATTGCGTTCCCTCTTCGCACTCAGCTCCGATATGAACGGGTATATGACAACGCTAACGGCGTAGGCGATTATTTGCCAGGGTTGATCAAGCAGCTTGCGCGCGTATCCGAGCGCTGCAAGGACACCCTCACCGATTCTGCCGGCAATCAGCGTCTCGCCCCAGCTGCGAGCAAGCGCAAATAGCACTCCGGCGATTAGCGGGAGCATCAAAATGCCCGCTTTGATCAAATCGGGGTTGGAAAGCTGCAACGACGGTCTTATGTATTTCACCCTGCCCTTGAGACCGGGCAGCTGCACGAGCAACCTAAGCATGATACCGCATATAGCTCCAAGTATGGCAGTGATGACAATTTCGCTTTGCGTTGGATGGCGAGATATCAAGGCTACGATTCCAAAGCCAACCACGACGCACAAGCGCCGAATCGTCTCTGCAAGCGCCGGCAATGTGAAGTTAGCATACGATTGCAAGATCAGCTCAAGCAAGTTTGACAGGCAGTAGAAGACGAGGAACGGAAACACAAAGCGCAAAGCAAGCACAGCGAGGCGGAAGTCCTCAACATTCTCGTGCAGGTAATGGAGCATGATGGCGGTGAACTTATCAGCCCACAGTGCGCCCGCAAATGCTATCGCAGCCAAAACGAGTGCAAGCAATGTTCCCATTACATTCGCAAAGCGAAATGCCGCCGCATCGCTTTCAAGCGTCTGGCGCGCAACAAACAGCGGCAGGAATGTCGGCTGAAGCAATTTCTCAACCTTCGTGTATAGCTCAACGAGCACCCTATCAACGACGAAGCGGTAAATGTCAGCGCCAGCTTTGACTCCGAGAAGCTGCGCCATAATGACCTCGCGCAAGATGCCGAGTATCGGGTTGAGCGCCCTAAAGCCGCTGACAACGGCCGCATACTTTGCAATGCCCCTCCGTCTATCCACAACTTCCCTCGTTTCCTCAATGAGAGTTGCACCGTCATCCGACATCTCCACAATCGCCCCCACAAAATGATTTGTGCCGAACCAAGCTTTGGCTCAATCATTCGGCTCGGCGGAGCCATCCAATTGCGATAGATTCATTTCCCGCCGAGAGCACACCTTTGAAGTGCTGAATCAGCTTGAAAGCAACCTCACGAGCTCCAGCGCTTTCTCCTCGGCGACAAAATCCGATAGCAGTTTTCTGTAAGCCCCATCGGCGAGCGCCTTTGCAAGCTCATCATTTGAAAGCAGTTTGTCAATCGCCTCAGCGAGCACCTCCTCATCACCAGCTGGAACGAGGAGACCAGTCCTGCCATCCTCAACGAACTCCGGTATGCCGCTTATGTTAGATGCGACAATCGGCAACGATGAGGCGGCAGCCTCAAGGATCACATTTGGTAAGCCATCCCTATCGCCATCCCTTGCGATTATGCTCGGGACAACCAAAGCGCTGGCGCTCGCATAATACTTGGCAACATCGGTATGCTCAATGCTGCCAATGAATGTGACGCAATCATCCACACCAAGTTGCACTGCGAGCCTTTCCAACCTTTGGCGCATTGGACCGTCACCGACTATGGTGCACCTCGCTTTACAGCGCAATCTCGCCAATGCTCTGATGAGCACATCAACGCCCTTCTTCGGGACAAGCCTCCCGACGAAGAGCAATAAGCGGCGCTGACGGGCATCCCCTCCCCTAACACACTCACCAAACTTGGCTATCTCGGTGCGCAACAAGCCATGATAGACGAGACGGACTTTGTTGGCAGCTTCGGGATACACGCTTTTGATGTGCTCCAAGTTGGCTCTCGTGCATGTGATGACTGTGTGCGCATTGGCGCTCTTTTTTCGCATGGCAATCGGCTCAGCATAAATGTCGTATGCGTGCGCCGTGAATGAGAATAGCCTCCCAGAGAGCATCGTTGCAGCCATTGCAATGCTCGCAGTTACATGCCCGAAGTGCGCATGGCATCGCGCAATGCCATGCCTTTCCAAATCCGAAGCCAACCAAAACGCCCTACCGAGGTGGACTAAGTGCCAACGCAGCCATCGCAGACGCCTCCAAAGCGGTATGCGGCTTTCCTCGGCTATGGGCGAAACAAGCACAAACGATGAGAGTTTGAGAATGACCCCCAAGTCACACCTGAGCAGACGGGAGAATGAGCAAAGTGATGCCAATGAATGCGCGCTCGGAAGCTCAACGACATATGGCGCTACGCGCTGTGCCAACTCATCATCCTTGTGCACTTTGCCCCTCCTCATGGCGTAGATGCGCAATTTGAAGCCGAGCTCAAGCATGGCAAAGAGCTCGCGCAAAACGAAGCGCTCAGTATGCATTGGGAATTCACGAATGACGATTGCTATTGGTTCGCCAGCGTGTTGTGTGCGCATTGCCGATTGCCGCCCAAGTCACTCTTGAGGTGCAAAAGGGAAGGCAATGTCAAATCTGCCAATCAGCGCCCGCTTTGCGGCTCAATCTTATCAATGCCGCCCATGTATGGGCGGAGCACCTCCGGGATGATGACGGAGCCATCTTCCTGCTGGTAGTTTTCAAGGAGCGCAGCAAGCGTCCTTCCGACAGCCAACCCAGAACCATTCAGCGTATGCACATACCTCGGCTTTGCTCCCTTCGCTGGGCGATATCGTATATTAGCCCTGCGCGCTTGAAAGTCCTCAAAGTTGCTGCATGATGAGACCTCAACATACCTGCCTTGCCCGGGCATCCAAACTTCTGGGTCATACTTCTTGCTCGCTGCAAAGCCCAAGTCACCAGTGCATATCTCAACAACCCTGTATGGCAAGCCAAGCAATTCGAGCACTTCAACTGCGTCCCTGACCAAGCTCTCAAGCTCCTCATATGAGCGTTCAGGCTCAACGAATTTGACCAACTCAACCTTGTTGAACTGGTGAACTCGTATTATGCCCCTCGTATCCTTGCCAGCTGCGCCAGCCTCACGCCTGAAGCAAGCCGAGTATGCAACATATTTTAGCGGAAGCATCTCACGGTCAAGTATCTCATCCCTGTGAAGGTTTGTGACTGGCACTTCGGCAGTCGGTATGAGCCAAAGGTCATCACGCTCACAAACATATGCCTCAATCTCAAACTTGGGCAGCTGCCCTGTTCCAACCATGCAATCGCGCCGAACCATGA
>JAVHTD010000030.1:0-3268 GCA_032161105.2 Candidatus Thermosaccharophagus tengchongensis | reverse complement strand
GGAAAGATTTCGGTATAGCCATGCCTCTCAACATGCAGGTCAATCATGAACGATATGAGTGCCCTCTCAAGCCTTGCGCCAAGCCCAGTGAGCACATAGAACCGTGAGCCAGATAGCTTTACGCCGCGCTCAAAGTCAATTATCCCGAGCCGTTGTGCGATATCCCAATGCGGCTTCGGTTCAAAGTCAAATTGCCTCGGCTCACCCCAGCGCATCACCTCAACATTGCCGCTCTCATCCTCGCCAATTGGAACGCTCTCGTGCGGCAGGTTTGGGATGAGCAGTAGGAGTGAATTGAGCTCACGCTCATTCTCCGAGAGCTTCGCATCAAGCACCTTTATGCGATCGCTCACATCGCGCATTTTCTCAATGAGCTCCTCAACTGGCTCGCCAAGCCGCTTCCTCCTCGCTATTTCGTCAGAGACGATGTTTCGTTCGTGCTTCAGCGCCTCAACTTCAGCAATGACCTCACGCCTTTCCCTGTCAAGCTCAAGTATGCGGTCAATCTCCGCATCAACATTGTCGCCCTTCAAGCGTATGCGTTCCTTCACCCATTCAGGGCGCTCCCTTATCAGGCGCAAATCAAGCATCAGACTTCACCCCGCATGAGCTCCTCAGAATTTGAAACCCAAACTCAGACACATGCAATGCGCCGTCATAAGTAAAGTTTTCCACCAGCTTGGGGCATAGTATGACTTGAGCCCGATTGAATGGATTGGGAGTGCAACCTTTCACGAGCAGCCTATGCGTGACAAATTTGATGCTGAAACTTTCAGGGGTGATGCAATATGCTTCAGCTGCGCAAAGGGGAATTCCCGTCCGACATACGAGTCCTTGAAGTTGAAACGCACTTTACGAAGGAGCGCGCAAGGACGCCTTTGAAATTTGGCGGTGTGGTCATGGCAGAGGCTTTGCTGCTGCGCTGCCGAGCAAGGGTTGAAAACAGGCGCGGCAATGTAGCCGATGGTTGGGGCGGAATATTCCTTGCCGACTTTTGGGCATGGCCGAGCAGCATCGTTGAACATGAAACGCGTGAGGAAGCGATGAAGCGCGTGAGCATTGAGTATGCGCGCACGGTCGAGAGTTTTAATCGCTATGCGCACCCGATTGACATCTTCCTTGAGACGGAGGGCGAACTTAAAAACATCGCTAAGCGAGTCAGCCAACAAATGGGATTGCAAGAGGAGATGCCATTCCTTGCGGCACTCGTTTCGGCGAGCGCAATTGATGCAGCATTGCATGACGCCTTCGGAAACTGCAACGGCATTGATTCATACCTCGGCTACGGAAAGGAATGCATGCAAGACCTGAGCTACTACCTTGGCGACGGCTTTGAGGGAAAATACATCTCCGATTACATCCGACCGTCGTATGCGCCACAAGTCCCCGTATTCCACCTCGTCGGCGGCTTGGACAAGCTGACGAGAGCTGAAGTTGACGAGTCCGACCCGAAGGATGGCTTGCCCAACTGCCTTGAGGAATGGATTGAGCTTGACGGTGTCCACTGCCTCAAGGTAAAGTTGAGGGGCAACGACATGTATTGGGACTTGCAACGGTTGCTTGATGTCTACAGGATTGGCATTGAATGCAATCGCAGGCGCGGCAAGGAACGCGTCTTCATGACCGCAGACACAAACGAGATGTGTGAGACGCCAGAGTATATGGTTGAGCTGCTCATCAAGTTGAGGGAGGCAAGCAAAGAAGCATTTGACAGCCTGCTTTACATTGAGCAGCCAACGCATCGTGACTTGCGCTCGCACCCGTTTGACATGCACAAGCTGGCAAGCATCAAGCCCGTGTTCATGGATGAGAGTTTGACCGACTTTGAGATGTATGAACTTGGGAAGCAGCTTGGAGCAAATGGCATCGCGCTGAAGACCTGCAAGGGGCATTCAATGTGCATGCTCATGGTGGCAAAGGCTGCAAGCGATGGCATACCTTACGCAGTTCAGGATTTGACCAACCCATCAATTGCATTGCTGCACTCAGTCGGCATGGCTGCACGCATCTACCCAGTCATGGGAGTTGAAGCTAACAGCAGGCAATTCTTCCCATCGGCATCGGAAGCAGAAAGGCAAGTTCACCCCGACATTGTTGAGCGGCGTGACGGCTTCCTAAAGACGCACACACTCACTGGCACTGGCTTGGGCTACCAAATTGAGCGCATCAAGCCGCTGTGGAAATTGGAGTTACGCAGTTGAACGATGGACGGCTGTTAAGCCATCCGCGCGGGGCGCATGAAATGCGCCAGAAAAATGGGCGTGTTTCACACGCCCATATGAAAAGGCGCCAAACGCACAAGTCACGAAATTGAACGCGTAAAGGGTGGCGATGGGAAGTGCGAGTTTGGATATTGATGGTGATGATTATGCTGGTAAGCAGCTGGTCGTTTGGGCAAGGCGTCATCGGGGTTTGGTGCGAACCGTCAATGCCGAAACAAATCGGACATGCTGACCCACAAGGGTTGGCGGACTTGCTCCGCCAAAATGGCTTCACAGTGCAATTGCTTTCGTCAAGTGACTTGACAAACCCGCAAATTATGACGCCGCAGAAAATCGCTATTGTCATCCTGCCTTACGGTGCTTATTTCCCCGCCGATGCTGTTGAAAACTTCCGCAGTTACTTGAAAGCAGGCGGAAAGTTCATCAGTTTGGGCGGATATGCCTTTGATGAAGTATGGGACGCGGGGCGCGGGACGGGGGACGGAGGAGAATTGGAGGGCGAGGCTCCTGCCGAGCCGAAAGCCCTTCAATGGGAAAAAGTCGCTCACGAGAAGGTGCAAGTGAGTGTCAAGGGGAATCACATCCGCATCGCTGTGCCCGAAGATGCGCCCATTGATTGGCATCGGGTTCGTGCGTTCGTGACACTGCGAACGGACTGGCGATACTTGCTGACAGGCAAAGTCCGCACCGATGGCATCTCAAACGGTCACGGCGCTTATCTCGCTGCCGATTACCTTGACGCTAATGGCAACCGCATTTCGTTTCAACAAACTCAGATTGTCAAGCGCACGGAAGGTTGGCTGGAGTTAGGGGTCGTCTTGCAAATCCCGAAGGGAACAGCAAAGGTCGCAATTAACGCCATTGTGCACGGTCACGGCACTGCGGAATTTGCCGATATAGTTGTCAAGCCCATCATCAACGCCCGCTGGGGCGACGCCCGCGATGCCATGCATATTGACCCCGACCAATTTGCGATTTTTGACCCATCGTTTCGGATTGACGGGGCGACGGTTTTAGAATGGGGCGCGGGACGAGGGACGGGGGAC
>JAVHTD010000029.1:0-31516 GCA_032161105.2 Candidatus Thermosaccharophagus tengchongensis | reverse complement strand
GGATACTCAGGTTGACGAGACGGACATCACTGGTGTCCATGTTGGGCAAGATGTGATTGTCACCGTTGATGCAATACCCGGTAAGCAATTCAAAGGCAAGGTTGTGCGGATAGACCCGAGGACGACCGAGGAGCAAGGAGTCGTTTATGTGCATGTGCGAGTCAAGCTGCTTGAGACTGATAACCGCTTGAAGCCGGGCATGACAACAAGTTGTGAGTTCATCAAGGCTTACAGGAAGAATGTCCTCAGGGTTCCAACGGAGGCTGTGAAGGAATTTGGAGGGGTTACCATCGTTGATGTTTTGACGGGCGAGAGACCAAAAGTCATCCGCAACTTCGCGCCAGCCGGGCAGCGAAGACCACCCGCAAAAGAGCGCATGGCGATCGGACCAAAGGAATCCAAAGCTGGGTTCACGCCGCGCAGGGAAGTTAAGTGTGTGCGTGCTTTCGTTGATGGTCGTGAGCAGGTCTTTTGGGTTGTCAGCAAGCCGGTGCGCATTGGTCTCATGGGAAACGAGTATACCGAGATCGTTGATGGATTGCGTGAGGGCGAATTTGTGGTGACCTCATACACTGAGCCGCAAATGATGCAGGCAGTTGGGCCGCTCGGAAGACCGAGGCTGCAGCGCCGCCAACCTCGATGAGAGGGCATTAGAGCTCGCAAACATGGAGTGTTAAGGTGAATGGCAAGGGGCGACGGTTTAATGAGCGGACAAAGAAAGCTCGTTGAAGTGATTGACATCCATAAGGTGTATCGCCTCGGGAAGGTGGAGGTGCATGCTCTTCGCGGCGTCACGCTGCAAATTGACGACGGTGAATTTATAGCCATTATGGGACCGTCTGGCTCGGGCAAATCAACTTTCATGAACTTGCTCGGCTGCCTTGACCGCCCAACAAAGGGCATCTATCGGTTTGACGGTGTAGATGTGAGCAAACTTGATGATGACCAATTGGCTGAGTTGCGCAGCCGCAAGATCGGCTTCGTTTTTCAGTCATTCAATCTGCTGCCGCGGCTGACAGCACTGCAAAATGTTGAGCTACCGATGATCTACGCCGGAGTTGATGTGAAGGAAAGGCGCAGGCGTGCAATGCAATTGCTTGAGTGGGTTGGGCTTGCCGACAGGGTTAACCATCGCCCCGCGGAACTATCCGGCGGTGAGCAGCAGCGAGTCGCCATTGCGCGCGCTATCGCGAACTCGCCAAAACTGCTGCTCGCAGACGAGCCAACTGGAAACTTGGACAGCCGATCCGGTGAGGAAATCCTCAGCGTGTTCAAGCGCTTGAACGAGAGCGGAATGACTGTTGTGCTTGTCACACATGACCAAAATGTAGCCCGATGGGCAAAGCGCATCGTGATGTTCAGGGATGGAGTCGTTGTGGACGACAGGATGATGAGCGAACTTGATGTTCATATGGGGTGAGCTTGACCATGCTGATATGGGAATGCATGAAGATCGCCATTGACTCGCTCATTGCGAATAAGATTCGCTCAGCGCTCACAGTGCTCGGTGTGCTCATAGGAGTTGCTGCAGTCATTGCAATGATTGCCGTGGCGAAGGGCGCTGAGAAGGAGCAACTTGAACTCGTCAATGCTTTCGGTTCAAACACATTGACGGTCTTTGCCGGACAGGCGAGAAGGGGCATCGTGGCAATTGGCACGACACAGCGCAACCTAACACTGGATGATGCTGAGGCAATATCCCGTAAGTGCTCAATGGTCATCCGTGTCTCACCCGAAGTCCGCCGCGCAATGCCGGTCAAGTATGGCAACAGGAATGCATTCACCACCGTTGTCGGAGTCACTCCGGATTACCTTGCGGTTGCAAACTGGCGTGTTGAAAGCGGCAGGTTCATAACGGAAGCCGACTTGAACGGCATGCGAAAGGTGTGCGTCCTCGGGAAAACCGTCATAGCGAATTTGTTTGGTGATGAGCCACCGCTCGGAAAGACGATAAAGATACGCGGCATACCGTTTGAGGTCGTTGGGGTGCTCACGGAGAAAGGGGCACTGCGATTCATGGACTTTGACGATCAGGTATTCATACCGATAACGACCGCTATGAGGCGCTTGTTCGGCATAGACTATGTGACAGCTATAGGCGTGCAAGCGCCGTCAATGGAACTTCTGCCGCTCGCTCAACAGCAAGTCACCGAGCTGCTGCGCAGGAGGCACCGAATTAGCCAAGATGGTCAGGATGACTTCACGGTGCGCAGCCAGAGCGAGTTCATGCAAATGGCTCAGTCAACGAGCCGAATGTTTCTCATACTGCTGGCATCAATTGCTGGCGTCTCGTTGCTCGTTGGAGGAATAGGGATAATGAACATCATGCTCGTGAGTGTTGCTGAACGCACACGGGAAATTGGGATACGAAAAGCAGTTGGCGCTAAGCGCCGCGATATACTCCTGCAGTTTTTAATTGAGGCAGTCGTGCTAACTGTCGTCGGTGGCATCATCGGGATACTGCTCGGCAGCGGTGCTGCGAAAGTGATTGGTAGAGCAGCCGGTTGGACTATAGTGATACCGCCTTACTCCATTGCACTCGCTTTCTTCTTCGCTGTCTCTGTCGGTCTCTTCTTCGGCATCTACCCCGCTCACAAAGCGGCGTCACTTGACCCAATTGAGGCTTTGAGACATGAGTGAAGTGATCTGCTGCATTGAGAGGGCGAGTGCCATCGCAGATCAATTGCAGCGCATCTTCATCCAAAGTGAGCTAAGGCAGCATAGCAACCCAATCAACCAAGCCCCTCTAAATACCGATAAAGTGTCTCGGAATATTGCTTGAGGATGAGGTCAGGTTCCCACCGCGGATTTATGAACTCACCTGAGAGGTGTCCATCAAACCCTATTTCGTGCAACTTGCGAACAACGAACTCGTGCGATATCTCACCATCGCCGAGCAAGCATAGCTCCCAACCGCTTTCACTTCGGCGCACATCGTGTATGTGGCAGTGCCTCACAAACTGGCGCACATTCTCAAATGCTTCCTCAAGCGTTTCGCCGTGAGTATATGGATGCTGCACATCCCAAAGAATGCCAATATTGGGGTGCGAGGCGAGCTTGACAACCTCAACTGCATCCTTTGACCTGCTGAATGCATCGTGCGTCTCAAGCAGAACATAGACATTCATCGGTTGGGCAAACTCGCCGAGCTCGCAAAGCGCATCTGCAATGTATCGCTTCGCATCATCCATTGAAACGCCTTGGGGTATCATGCCGCCAAACACCCGCACATTAGCACAGTGCATCTTTGCCGCAAGCTCAATGTGCTGCTTTGCTCGCTCAATCATCCTCCTGCGCTCCGATGCATCAGCATGCGAGAACGAACATGAGCTGGCAATGGCGCTCACTTCAATGTTGTTGTCCTCAAGCAGCTTCCTTGCACGCTCAATGGCTGCGTCACCTGTCTTCGGCTCAATACCGTGAGCGTGTCCGACCTCAGTGCGCAACTCAACTCCGTGATACCTGTAGCGCTTCGCCGCCTCAACGATCTCGCTCAAAGTCCAGTTTGGACACACCCATGTCATGAAGCTGAATTTGATCCCCATTTGAGCTCACCCCCTCAGTGCCTATTCACCGCGGGAATTCACAATGGCACATTGTAACGCTTGGGCGAGTGAGTTTGCTCGCAATGTCATACTTCAAACTTGGTGAAACTAAACACCCGTCTGTGCAAACGATGCAGCGAGCGTATGCACACTTGAACTTGGAAGGGGGAGAGAATGCATGGGCAAAAGGATACGCATCACCGCTGGCAGCGTTGCCGTTGAAGCCGAACTGAACGAGACCGAGACGGCGAGGAAGATTTGGGAGGCATTACCCATAACCGGTAGAGCCAACAGGTGGGGCGATGAAATTTACTTCCGCATACCAGTCCGATGTGCTGAAGAGAACCAAAAGGAAGTTGTGGATGTTGGTGACCTTGGCTACTGGGCTCCCGGAAGCGCATTCTGCATTTTCTTTGGACCGACGCCGGCAAGCAGGGGAAATGAAATACGCCCCGCAAGCCCGGTGAATGTATTCGGTAAAGTCATCGGAGACGCGACTGTGTTGAGGAGCGTTAAAGATGGTGAAGAGGTCAAAGTTGAGCCCATTGAGTGAGGCATGAGTTGCTCACTCGTGAATCAACGAAGATGATGGGGCAAGATGAGCGAAGCCCTATTGGGGCAGGCGCATGAAGGCTCGCTCACTTGATGGGAACTGTAGGGGCAGCGATATTTGCCCCGATCAAACTGCAGCGTGCTTGATGAGCTCATCGTGACGGGCGTTTGACCGACTGCCGTTGTTGGTAGCACGGATGCTCAGGTTGCGCAAACTGCCAATCGGATGGGGTGAGCACCGCTTGAACCGACATAGCAAAGTGAAGGTGTTGCGCTGCTCTGTCAGCATCATTCCGTTTGCAACTCAAGTTGATAGATACTTCTTCCGAGAGATGCTCATGCCGTTTGTCTCGGGGTTGCTCATCTTTGTCGTGATACTGACGGGGCATATGCTTTATTGGGCGCTTGACAAAATCATCAACCAAAATGTGCCCGCAAAGGATCTGCTGCTCATGATGGTTTACAGGCTGCCATCAGTGCTTGTCCTTTCGCTCCCGATTGCGATGATCATAGCCACATCAATAGCGCTCACGAGGCTTGGGCGTGAAGGCGAGCTAATGGCATTCAGGCTCAGCGGTATAAACGGCGTTCGGCTGGCATACCCATTTCTGGTGGTGGCGCTCTTCGTAAGCGCGCTTGACTTATGGATAAACGAGCGGTTAGCGCCGGAGGCGAACTATCGCGCAGAAAGCATCCTCCGCAGACTAATGCTCACCTACACCATACCGCTCATTGAGGAGAATCGCTTCCTGAGGCTTTCAAACAATTACTTTGCCTATGTGAGGCGCGTTGAGCCGGAGACGAAAACGCTTTATGGCGTGATGATTTACGAGCTTGAGCCGCGCTCCGGTTCATTCCCGAGAGTATACATTGCGAGGAACGCAACGCACAAGGATGGCGTCTGGTGGTTTCACAATGTCGTCATTCACCAGTATGATGACCAAGGCAGGCAAATCGCTGAGATGCTCACAGAACGGATGACATTGAACATTGAGGAGAACATTGAGGCGTTCATCACCGCATCAAAAACGCCCCTTGAAATGTCCTCTCAGGAGCTGAAGGAGCAGATTGACATGCTTGACCGAAGCGGCATAGATGCCCATGCGATGAAAATTGACTACCACTTCAAATTCTCCCTGCCGGCAGCGAGCTTCATCATGACGCTGTGGGCAGCCCCACTCAGCATGAGGTTCTCGCGCAGCGGGACTTACGCCGGCATGCTCATAGCCATACTTGCCATCTTCCTCTATCAGGGCTTCATGGGATGGTCAAGAGCCATCGGCATCAAATACCACCTATCGCCGTTCCTATCGGCATGGTCACAAAACATCTTCTTCGGGTTAATGGGGCTCATCATGCTCCTCAAGGAGCGGTAATGCATGGGACGAAATTTGATGAGCGCAATGAGGGAATGCAATTCGCTTGAGGTTACCATTGCCGCAAGAGCGCCCATTGGCAATCTTGTGCGTAGCTTGAAACCGCTCGTCGTCGTGATCATCGCTATGCTCTTAGCCATGCAATTTGGCGGTGCCATCGCAGAAGTCGCTCAGGGCAACGCACAAGAGCATGCTGAAGCGATTGAGGCAAATCAAACACTTGAAGCGCCCGCCTCTCAGATTGAACGGAAAAGGGATGCTCAACCCGAGCCGGCGAGCCGTGAGCAAACTGTGAGCAGCTTTGCGGATGAGCGCTCCGTAGAGGTGTCCAATCCGAATGCGGAATTGATCATGCAACGCCGCGGGGATGAATGGGACATCCAATCAAAAGGTGGCGATGTGGAGATAAAGGTTCGTGACCTGATAGCCAGAGCAGGCAGGGCGCGGTATAGGTTGGACGATGGCGTTGTGAGCCTGCTCCCGAGAGTCAATGGAAGCGCAACCAACCTCAGCTTCTACGCTGGTGAGTTGAACTACCACATTAGGGAGAGGCGTTTGGAGTTGCGAGATGGTCGCGTGAGGCTTGAACCGGCTTTCTTCCCGCAGGGTGTTAGCGAACCAGTCTACCTGAGGGCGACCTACGCCGAGGGGCATGAAAATACGGCATTGCTCAAGTCGGCGCTCTTCACATCTTGCGATAGGGAAGCGCCGCACTGGAGCTTAAGGTCTGACTCGGTGAGCATAATCGCCAATGATAAAGTCATTGCAAGGCGTGTCGGCGTATACCTTGGCGAGAGAAGGCTTGTAACGCTGCCCACGCTGACCGTCTCAATAAAGCCGCGTCCGAGACGGACATCCATCATGCCCGATGTCGGGAGAAATGAGATTGAGGGCTGGTTCTTCAAATACGCTCACACATACATGGCAAATGAGCGCTTCACTGGGATTGGGCGGTTTGAATGGACTGAGAAGCGTGGCATCGGACTCGGCATTGAGCAGGACTACAATTTGAAAGCCGCCATCGGTGCGCTCTCACTCTACTGGATGCGCGATAGGTATCGTGGCACCGAGCTCAATTGGAGTTTCAGGCACTCACTTCGTTTCTCGCGTTCGCTCACCGCCAACTTACAATACGAGGCGCGCTCAAACAGCGCCTACTTCGTTGAGCGCATTCGGACAAGCACCCTCGGGGCATCCATTCGCTGGATGGCAAAGGACATTAACACCATGTTTGACTTGCGCCAGTCAAGCTACATTGGCTATGGCGAGACGAAGGACACCTATATGGCGCTGCGCAATTCATGGCAGAGGAAAAGTTGGAGCTCCAACTTCACGAGCACATACCGCCGGTTTGAGAGAAGCTATGTTGGTTTTGGGGAAGGCATGGCACCGGATGAGGAGCTGCAGCACAGGTTTGAATTAAGGCACAGCGGCGCTGCTGTCAATTGGATGCTCACATACGAACAGCGCATTGATCTGGACAAGGCGAGAAATACCGCAGATACATACTTCGGGTTGGAGAGGCTCCCGGAAATCACAGTTAACTTTGGTCTGCGAAGGCGCAGCGCATCTCTGCAAGGCGGTCTTCCAATCTCCTTCTCACTCGCTCTCGGAAGGCTCATTGAACATCCGCAGGGTGTAAGGCGTGTTCGGCTTGCATTCGCTTCGCAGCTGCAGCACTGCCAAATCAGGCTCTCACGACAAGTAAACCTGACTGCATCAGGTGAGTTTGAGCAGTGCTTTTATGACGATGCCACCGCCAAATACACATACGGCATGTTCACCCAACTTGAATGGTCAATTGGTCAGCGCAGCAGGCTGCTTTTTGGATACCGCCTGCAAAAGCAACACGGCTACACACCGTTCAGATTTGACCTGCGCCCGCCTTATGAATCGGCGGATTTACAACTCTTGATTGAGCCATCGGAGCGCTTTCAAGCTGCGCTTACAACCGGCTTGGACATTCAAAACAACATTTTTAGGGACATCGCCATGAGCACGCAATGGCGTCCGCTTAGCGGGCTCTGGTTGGCAACATCAACCGGATACGACATTGAGCGCGGTCAAATGAGGGATGTCATTGTGTGGGCGTCAATTGCAGTGCCCGGAAGATTACTCACAGCGAGGCGACCAAATGGCTATGCCCCATATCCATCGCCGTATTACGGCTATGGTGCCTCATACATCTCGGCGTATTCGGCATACTCAAAGCATGCATGGAGTGAAATGGAAGAGTTACCGAGGTGGGGTGTGCGAATTAATTTGAGCACACGCTATAGCACGATGGAGCACAAGTTCGCATTGCTGCGCTCATTCATTGATTGGCGAATTGGTAAGGCGTGGAGACTGCAACTGCTCTCAAGTTACAACGGGATCATGAGGCGCATGGACTATGTCCAAGCGAGGTTGACGAGGGATCTCCACTGTTATGAACTCGCCCTGACCTACAACTCGCTGACGAAGGAATGGCGAGTTGAGTTTAACATCAAGGCATTTCCGGCGTTCAGGCAGTTCTTCGGGACAAGCGACCGCTCACAATTGCTTGATACGAGTGTCGGTCAAATCTTTTGAAAGCCCCGCAAGCCAAGATAGCACTCACCGTCCAAAGGACGGCAAAATATCGGTAGCGTAAAAGCGAGCTGCTGTGAGCTGGCACGCGCAACGAATACTCCACGGCAAGCGTCTAAAGTTGTGACTCAAATACACAACAATGGGAAGATGTGCTGGTGGTGAAAATGGGGCAGCGGCAAAGAAACGGAGGCAAGATGGCAGCGTTGGTCAGCAGGCTCAGTTTGACAAGGGATGAACGGATTGGCACATCAATCCCCGAGCACGAGCGTGAGTTGCTCAGGAGATGCAAAGCCGGCGATGAGAACGCATGGCGAGAGTTCATAGACACTTACAAGCATATGGTCTACAGCTTTGCCTATGACCTGTTGCGCAATCCGGAAGATGCCGAAGATGTTGCGCAGGAGGTTTTCATCAACGCCTATAGGGCAATTGGGAGCTTTCGCGGCGACGCGCGCATTTCAACATGGCTTTACAGGGTGACCAAGAATGCCTGCTTGAATTTCATACGCCAGCGCGATAGAGCTATTTGGGAGTCGCTTGATGACCAAGAGGGAAATTGGGAGGAGTTGCTGGATTGCGATGAGGATATGCCGACGCCTGAAGAAACCGCACTGCGTGAGGAGTTGTGTGAGATCGTTCGGAAGAAAATTGATGAGCTGCCATACATCTATCGCACAGCCATTATCATGTGCGACATGCGCCAACTCAGTTACGATGAGGCTGCACGCATCCTCAACATACCTGTTGGGACTTTAAAGTCGCAGGTCTTTAGAGCACGCCGCATGCTCAAAGAAAAGCTCAAAAGCTACTGGTTCGGCAAGCACCAAAGGGAAAAAGAGGAGCGCTGAGCATCCGCTGAGAGGGCATCAAACATGCGCATGAAGGGACAGTGCCGAAAGTATCGTGAGCTCATTCCGCTGCTCATAGATGGCGAGTTGGATGAGGCAACTGCAGCAAGGGTTGAGCACCACCTTAATCACTGCAAGGGTTGCATGAACGAATTCAAATGGCAGAAGTGGCTGTGCTCCGTTTTGCGCTCAATGCCATACATACCGGCGCCGCCAGACTTTACCGAGAGGACGCTTGAACGCATCAGACAGCTACAAGCTCAAAAAGGCGCGACTGCCCATCTAAGTGGCATCTTCGGGCATCCGTTGTTGCAATTTGTTCGTGCACCAGCATATGCATTCATCCTGATCATCGCCTTCTACGCCGGCTGGATGGCTTTCAAGATGACAATAAGCAACACGAACAACCCCCATCCAACGCGCGTTACAATGGCGGATTTGACACCGCTCCATGTTGAAGAGCCACCAATTGGCTCACCGCAAAATCACATCCAAATTGCCGCCGCAAAACCTAAGGAGGCATTGGCTGCTTCAACCCATGTGCATCGCGGAAGTAACGCAAACTCAACTCGCTACGGCGGTAAAGGTTTGATAACCCATCGGGTATACTGCCCGATGGTTAAGCCAACTCTATCTGGTAACACGGTTACCATTGCACGCTCAGATGTGAATGCCATTGGCAGCGCTTCCGAGATGGCGTTAAGTGTCTCCAGCTTGAGAACGCTGCCAACTGCCATTGCGGCTGAGCCAAAGAGTGTAACTCCAACCATCTCGGCCGGTGCCCTAAGTGAGGAGCTCTTAAGCCTTCCCTTGACCGATGTCAAGCAGTTTACAAGCGCCGGGAAGTTATCACATGCAGTGGAACGCCTCACAGAATTGATTCGCAAAACTGCTGTAGGTGAGCCGACACGATATCGTGCACTCTGCCTGCTGAAGATGAGCTACGAAAGGATGGGCGAATGGCTGCTCGCAAAATCGGTGGCGGAGCAAATCGCGTCTGAGTTGAAAACGCTGAATGATGTCAGGCTCATCGCTTGGGTTGCACAAGTGTGTGAGTCAGACGGTGATAGTCAGCTCGCTAACGAACTTTATGCAGCCATTGCGGAGCACTCCACTTATCCGACATCACTGCGCGCATACGCTCAAACTCGCTTGGCATCCTTGCGCTCAAGAATGCCCAACCAGTCAGTTGCGATGAACGCTAATGAAACTCCTCAAGCGCAGAATGCACCTCCAAGTGTGCCGGAGGGACAACAAACCCAGCCTGAATGGAGTTCAGGAGAGGGTGGCGAGCACAAAGCTAATGGCGATGTAAACCTCATTGAAGACCTCCTCAAGCTTGCCGAAGCAATATAGCTGTTTTAGTTCCCATGGGCTTGCCGTGACAAAAGGTCGTGCTACGCTATACTTATGACCCTGCCGATGTGGCGTTTATCCTATCGTCACAATGTCGGCTCCAAACGGCAGCGGCACACAAGTTTTAATGGAGGGTGCATAGCAAGCGCAGCCAGAAAATAGCATGCCACCGGCTCATGCCAAGAAGCCCACCAGTTGGGCAACCTGCCAAGATGGTCAGGGGGGTGAAAGCCGAGTGACAAAGCCAATATTCTCCGATGTAGGTGAGCGCGAGATAACGAGGGCTATAATTGAGCAGTTTGCCAGTCAGCTCAGCGCCTATGTTGAATCCGATGTGATAATAGTCGGCGGCGGACCAGCCGGTCTCATGGCTGCAAGGCAGCTTGCAAGCAACGGCGTAAAAGTGCTGCTCATTGAGCGCAACAATTACCTCGGTGGTGGCTTCTGGATTGGCGGCTACCTGATGAACAAAGTGACATTCCGAGCACCCGCCAATGAAGTCTTGGATGAACTCGGCATTCCATACATTGAGCACTCACCGGGGTTGTTTGTCACCGACGGTCCGCATGCATGTTCAAAGCTCATCGCAGCTGCGTGTGATGCTGGTGTCAAGTTCCTGCAAATGACCGTGTTTGAAGATGCTGTCATACGAGACGAGCGCATTGCGGGGGCTGTAATTAACTGGACTCCAATCACAGCTCTCCCGAGGGAAATAACTTGCGTTGACCCCGTGGCGATTGAGTCCAAATTTGTAGTTGACGCAACCGGGCATGATGCTGCAGTCTGCCGAAGGCTTGAGGAGAGAGGCTTAATAAAACTTCGTGGCTATGGAGCTATGTGGGTTGAGCGAAGCGAGGACTTAGTTGTTGAGCACACTGGTGAAGTCTACCCCGGTTTAATCGTCTGCGGCATGGCAGTCACCACAGTCTATGGGCTGCCGAGGATGGGACCAACATTTGGAGCGATGTTGCTCTCTGGAAAGCGTGCCGCCGACATTATCTTGAAGCAGATGCAGGTTGAGGAAGCTGTGAAGAAGCGTTCACCCTGATTGCGGGTCAACATCAAATGCCCATAAAATGCCGTGGGAGTAATGCCACATGCAACTGCCCATCTATCATCTCCCGCTGTGTCTGAAACTTTACCTTGATGTATCCGGCACGGCGCTTGACAGCATTGAGCTTGCCAACTACATTGCATCGTTGCTCCCGTCACTTCGCGTGGAAGTGCGTGATGAGCCTGCGAGGCACTTCTTGAGCGCCGATGAGGCACTTTACGAATTCGCCTCATCAGTGGCAGCTGCGAGGGTCTTCCGCATAGATGCCGATGAGGTTGTTGGGGAGCCATTCAATGCCGAGATTGACTACGAATACAGGCGCTTGGCGTATGACATGCCAAATTTGCTTGGCGCCTTCTACAGCGCACATCACCTGCAAAATGTCTATTGGAAGCTGATACCGAGCGAGGAGCGCAACCTCACCAATGTGCATGTGGTTGTGACGAAGCTGCTCATCGGCACATTTGAGACACACTCCAAAAGGTGGCACGCACGCACCATCGCACTTGGCTTCCCAAACATCATCTCACTCCGCGGCTTAATTGAAGCGCCAGCTAAGCCGAAGGAGTTCTACATCCTCAAGCGGATGATGAATGCCATTGAGAGCGGACTGACAGCTGAGGCAGTTGCACCGACCTTGCGCAAATACGCGCTCACCGGCTTAGAGGATGAGCGTTTAACGGATGTGGCAAAGGGCTATCTGTTACAAGCCATTGCATACCATGCGACCCTCGTCCCATTTTGTCATGATGCCTCCTGCAGGCTTTACAATGCCCACTGGCAACATGAGATGCTCAAAGCACAGCTCAATGGCGACTACGAATTATGCGGGGCTCATCAACAACTTTTCAGCGCCATTGAGGAAAGGCTTCGCCGCGAAGTGAGAATGTGATTTAGACCGTGCATGGATGGCATCCAGTCCACATCCGTGGATGCATTTCATGCACTTCCACCGTTGATGAAATCCATCGGCGACATCATGTGGAAGGCAACGGCTGCCTCGCTGCGCACACGCAATTTGTAATCCTCGTCGGAATTCAGTCGGGCTATCTCACGCTGCAGTATCTTGAGCAGAGATGCCAACAGCTCATGGGTGTTAAAAATTTCAAGGAGCATTTGCTTCTCCGACGGCGGGATGCGCAGCATGGCAGCAGCCGCGAAGGCTAAATCAAGCGGGCTCGTTGGCAGGGCAAACTCACGCTGTCCAAAAACTCGCGGCTCATAGACAAGCTCAACATAGCGTTGAAATGTAGCAGCAACGCGATTTGATAGCGCCAACATGCCACTGTGAAGAGTTATGAACCCGGATGGGAATTGCACCCTCGCAATTGGGTATGGCTCCTCACGCATTATTTCAAGGACGCGAAATCTCCTATACCCGCGCGTGAGCACCAAAAGTATGCCATCAGGTGAGCGTTCGACATAGATGATGCTTGCAGCAGTTCCAGCGGTCTTTCGCTCAGCAAGCACATGAATGCCATCAGGGCATGCAAGCACAACACCAAACAGCATGCGCCTTGCCAAGCAGCTTGTCACCATCAATTCGCTTCGCCTTTCCTTCACCTCTATCATCACTCTGGCATGCGGGAAGAGCACATTGCCAATCTCAAGCAACGGCAGCTCCGTCTCAAATGACGCCATCAAAGCCACCTCGTCTTCGCTATTGCGATGACCTTAATCATCGCTCAAGATGAAATAGCCACCGATGCCGAACGCACTTTGATGATGGCTGCATGACCGCCCCTAAAGAATCGCAATAAAGCGCCATGTGAGCTTCACAGTGCAGTTCCATCACCTTCAATGATGCTAACACATCTCAGAACTGGCTGTGGGCTGGTTTGTCGGCATAGCTATTGCCCTGATTCCGCATTCGCATGCATAATGCATTTGAGCAAGGCAGTTACAGAGAAGCTTCCGGAGGGAGGATGTAACATGCCGCTGTGCCCGAGATGCAACGCTGAGAATGCGGAGCACATGATTGCGTGTTGGCGTTGCGCATACCCGGTTTATCCACCTCAAGTCGCCGATGAGATAGCTCGTAGAAGGCGGGAAGCTGAAGCTGGTAGGGAGCCAAGGATGCTGCCCTCGGAAACTGTCCCAACTGCTGTCCAAGAGATGCCGCCGGAAGCAGCAACGGTAGGTGAGGAAGCACCAGAAGCCACTCCAACAACTGCTGTTGAAGGCGCGCTGCCGGAAACAACAACCATCGTTGAAGAGGCACAGGCTGGCGTTGCGGCTGGCGCAGAAGAGTTACCTACAGAAGCTTTGAGCGAATCCTTGTCTGAAGGAGCCGTTGAAACTGCAGAGTTGGCAGTTGAGCCAATGAAGGCAGCGAAGGAAAAGCCAAAAGCTGCCGCGCCAGTTGAGGTTGCACCTACGCCAAAGGCTGTAAGGGGAGCACCAGCTGCCGCCGCGCCGGCAAAGGTTAGGTTGAAAAGCACAATCCCATTTGCGCTTGCGGGTGCTGCTGTGGTCATCATAATCACCGGCGCATTCATTCTGATCCCGAAGATGTTTCAAAGCCCACAGAAGGTGGTCAATGAGTTTCTGAGCGCAGTTAAAGCTGGCGATAGCGAGAGAATCAAAGCTCTGGTAACGAAGAGCGATCGCGAGGAGATTGAGAAGGCTGGTGGGACGGCACAATTTGCGCCGCTGCAGAATGTGGAGTTTGAAGTTGGCGGGGCGGAAATAAAAGGGTCGGAAGCAACTGTGAAGGTGAAGTTCAAGATCGCATCACCGATAAAGCTTGAGTTTGAAGCGCCTTTCATCTGCACACGCGAAGGTCTTTCGTGGAAGATCAACGGTAAGCGCACTGTTACAGAAGTTATCAACGCTGCTACAGCAGCGGCAATACAGCAATGGAGCACAATGCTGCAAGAGGCTTTGAAGAAGGGCATCTTCCCAATCCCAAAAAAGTGATGGGAACCAATCGCTCAAACTCACAACCGCTTACTGCTCCCTCAACCGCTTAGCAAATTCAATCACTGAATCAACCAACCCTTGCGCTGTATGACTTGAGGCGATGATGCTGACCGGCAAGCCGTGTTTCGCTACATGAGCTGCAGTTACGGGACCGATACACGCAACCACTGCATTGCTCAACGCAGAAAGAACCCTCTCCCTCCCGGCAAGCTCAAAGAGGAAGTTTAGAGATGAGGGGCTTGTAAAGCAGGCGATGTCAATCCGGCTTGATAACGCCCCCTCAATCTCATCTGGGCTGAGGGACCTGTTAGGGTTAACGCGATACGCAGCCACCTCATGCACGACAGCGCCGGCTCTTGACAGCCGATTTGCAAGCTCTCTCGTGGTGCCATAAGCCCTCGGGAGTAAGATGCGTGTCCCTTTGATACCGATATCCATGAGCATAGATGCTGCAGCCTCTGTTGTGAATTGCTGCGGGATTGCATCCGCTATGATTCCGTGTGCCAACAGCTCCTTTGCCGTTGCATCCCCAATTGCGCACACCTTTGTTGAGCCAAATGCCCTCGCATCCATGCCGAGTGAATAGAGCGCTGTGAAAAATGACCTGACTCCGTTTGCGCTCGTGAAGAGAACCCAGTCGTAATGCCCGCGAGAAAGCCTGCGAACTGCGGAACGCATCTTTGGCGTATCGCTGAGCGGCTCAATGTTCAACACCGGAAGGCAAATGACATTGCCGCCGTGCATCTCAAACATTCGCGCTACTTCAAAGCCCCTCTCCTCATCCCTCAGCACAAGTATGCGCATGCCAAAGAGCGGTCTCTTTTCAAACCATGAAAGCTTTGTGCGCAGATTGACCACATCCCCGACAACGAGCACAGCTGGTGGATGAACATTTTGCCTACGCGCATCCTCTGCAATTGAGCCGAGCACGCTGACGATGACCCTTTGCGATGGCAATGTGCCATGCTCAATCAACGCCGCAGGAGTTGACGGCTTTAATCCGCCACACATCAACCTTGAGGTGATGTCATGGAGTCGCTCAACGCACATGAGCACGACTATGGTGTCAACTGACTTGGCAATTTGCTCCCAACGAACTTCCTTCCCATCATCCGCCTCATGCCCGGTGACGATCGCCACCGATGATGAAAACCTTCTATCGGTAAGCGGTATGCCGGCATATGCTGGCACTGCATGGAATGAAGAGACGCCGGGGATAACCTCAAAAGCCACCCCCGCATCGGCAAGCGCTTCAACCTCCTCACCACCGCGCCCAAAGATGAATGGGTCACCGCCCTTAAGCCTGCAAACCTTCAAGCCGCTTTTGACCTTAGCTATGATGAGCTGATTGATCTGCTCCTGAGAAAGCGAATGCCTTGATGGCTCCTTCCCGACGAAGATCAATTCGGCATCTCTTCTCGCATATCGCAATATGGCTTTGTTCACGAGCCTATCATATACAACGCAATCGGCTTGGCTCACACATTCATATGCGCGCATCGTCATAAGACCGACATCGCCTGGACCGGCACCGACAATCCAAACGATACCTCCCACAGCGCAAGCTCAACCTCCAATGGGGTGAATTTGAAAGGCTTCATTACACCCGCATGTCAAACGCGACCTTTATCGCTCCATACTTGCCCGGGTGGGCGCTGACAGCTATTGCCTTCCTGCAGCTGGTCAATGGAAATGTGTGCGTTAGCAGTTGACGGAGCTCACGCCAATTCTCCTTTAGCACTTCGATGCTCATCTCAATCGTGCGGATGCGCGCTCCTCGCACGCTCTCCACACCGTATGTGTATGTTCCGATCACCTGCAACTCCTTATGCCATATTGGTGCCCAATCAATTCCCCTCGGGATCGCCGGCATGCCAACAAGTATGACCCTGCCGCGAGCCTTTGCCCACTGCAAAGCATCACTGATTGTCTTTGACGAAGCCACGCAGTCAAACACAATGTCATACCCGCCAATGACAACCTTGCTGCCGAGCTCCCCCCTTAGCACCTTTGCGCCTGTGATAGCGCTCAATTCGCCATCTTGTTTGCCGTCGGGCTTGACGACGGCATCTGCGCCAAGCCGCCTTGCCCATTCACGCTGGTGCGCATATTTAGCCACAGCAGTTATATGGTCATCAAATCCGAACAGCCTGAGCGCTTTTATCGTCATCAAACCCATAGTTCCGCAACCGATAACGAGAACCTTAAAACCCTTTTGTGGGCGCGCTCGCAAGACAGCATGCATCGCGCATGCGAGCGGCTCTGCCAGCACTGCTGCCTCATCCTGCATATCATGGGGGACTAAATGCAACTGATGCTCATGTGCAACGAAGAACTTCCCCCACGCACCGCCAGTGTCACGGCAATATCCCGTCTGAACCCCCTTTGATATGATGCCCTCCGTTATGCGCTCACAGTTGCCATATAGCCCACACTCACAATACGAGCATGGCTTTGTCTCCCTCACAGGACAACTCAACACCGGTTCAAGCACAACCCTGTCGCCGACGCGCACCTTGTGCACCATGCTGCCAACTTCAACAACCTCACCAACTGCCTCGTGCCCCAAGATGAACGGATAAGAGGTTAATGCCGAAAAGTATAAGCTGCTTCGCCCCGTAATCACATCCATGTCCGAGCCGCATATCCCAGCAAGTAATGTCCTCACTTTCACCCAAT
Source organism: Candidatus Thermosaccharophagus tengchongensis (assembly GCA_032161105.2). Lineage (GTDB taxonomy): Bacteria > Armatimonadota > Fervidibacteria > Fervidibacterales > Thermosaccharophagaceae > Thermosaccharophagus > Thermosaccharophagus tengchongensis. The sequence continues at coordinate 14,613 of JAVHTD010000029.1, read as the reverse complement.
GTGGCGACGGCAAAGCTGGCTCAGGGACATCCATTAAGCGCGTTGGCGCCCACCAGCCAATGCAGAGGTGCGGAAAGCGCTTCCCGATGAGGCGGATAAGCAAATAGGAAAGCGGTCTTCTATCGTATCTTATTGCGAGCATATCGGTTTGGATGCCCCCATACGGCTATGGGTTTATGCTCCCCTATGAGTGCGAGAGGTGACACAACCTGATGACGAGCCAATCAGCTACCTCTTCCTCTTTCATGCCGCTCGTCTTTAAAGCGACATCGGCGTCGCGCAATATCATGATGGAGTTAACGATGTGGCTCATGGTGTGCGATGACGCCTGTTCCAGCAAAACCTTTATGGCGTATGGGTGTTGCGAAAGCAGGCTTAATCGCTCACCCTTTGGTAGGCGTGATCGTATCACTTCTGTTAGTTTGCTGTGCAAGTGCTCCTGCAGATCCTGCGACAAAAGCGCAAGCTGCGCCCTTGTGACAGCCCCGATGTCAATTAGCCACCTCGCTTGAAGCAACAGGCGGTATTGGCGCGCAAGCACATGAATTATCCTGACCAACGGTTCCCTTGAAGCGAGTAACCTTGCCATTAAGGAACGAGCACCAACCAGGTCACCACTCATCAGGAACCCGATGAGCTTAAAGACATCACCGGTTAGCGATGGTGAAACTTCACGCACATCTTCAACCGTTATCTCGCGCCGCTCACCAACATAGCACGCCAACTTCTCAAGCTCGGAATTTATCTGCCAAAGGTCATCCCCAGCTCTCAGGAGCAGCTCGCCGATGGCATCACGCTGTATGCGCACACCCAAGCGCTTGCAAATTGATTCAACGAAAAAGGACAGCTCACGCTGCTTCAACTTGCCCAGAAAAATCGCAACGCCACACTTAAATGCGGCTTGAACGGCTGGATGGCTTTCATCCATAGGTGCATCAATTGCGAGTATCAAGACAGTGCAATCTGGGAGCCCGCTTTGAATCACCGAGAGCACGCGTGACAACTCCTCAGATTGCCACAACCTTATCTTCCTGCGCGTTGCGCCATCCGCAACCGAAGCCTCAATGAAAATTGGGTTGCGCACAATAACTACATGGCGTTCCCCAAACAACGCATCAAAGCGCCCTCCCAAGAGAGCCTTTGAAACTGCCGCACCAGTTGCCTCATCCCCTTCAAGCACCGTCACGCGCTCCGGGCTGAGTTCCTCCGATGTGAATGCCGATGCAAGTCGTCTCGCAACGCGATGCACAAGGAAACTTTCCTCACCACAGACAAGGTAAAACTTTTCACCACCGCCGCCCTCAATCTCCTTGTAGTGCCTGTTGAGCAATTCACTCACTTGCTTAAACGGCATTCCCGGCTTGACGAACCAAGACATCACCCTGCCCCCTCAAGCTCATCGGTTGGCTGCAAATGCAGCAATGCTGTGCCTGCCTCTATTGGCGAAGGGAGAGCATCACACGCCGGCGGGCACGAAGAGCACTCACATGCGAAAGTTCACTTTTGTCTCTCGCGAGCCGTCAGCTCAAAAACCGTTTTCAGTAAAGCCTCCTCAGCCGGCGTCAGCTCAACCTTCCTCCTGCTCATCATCCTTCTCGCCGTAGCTATCGCCTTGTCAAGCTCATGGACCACAAAGCCCTCTTCAGAATTGCCCCACGAGAATGATGGGACAAACTTGGGCGTCACCTCAGCCCCGTAGATGTTGCATGCAATTCCGATGACGGCGCCAGTGGTGAGCATAACACCGATACCGAGCTTGCTATGGTCGCCTATGAAGCAACCTATCTTGAGTTCGCCAGTATCAACCACCTCCCCGTTCACCCACACCCTCACGCTGCTGTAGTTGTTCTTGAGGTCGCTGCATGTTGTCATTGCGCCAATGTTCACCCACTCACCGATGTATGAGTGCCCAATGAAGCCGTCATGATGCTTGTTTGAATAACCGTGTATGACCGTTGCCTCAACTTCCCCGCCAATTCGGCAAACCGGACCGAGGACAGTTCCGGGGCGTATCTTAGCGCCATCAACATGTGTCTTTGCGCCGATGAATGAAGGTCCCTGGATGAAAGTGGGCGGAGTAATTGAAGCACCTGAGGAGATGAACACCGGTCCATCCTCAGCCGATATGACTACGCCACCATAAATTCGTGCGCCCTCCTCAATGAAGATGTCATCGCCGTATGTGAGGACGCCGCTTGGCGGCGCGCTTAACCTGGCTTGCGATGATAGCAAAGCTATGTCATCGGCGATGACATCGCTCTCCTCAAGCAGCACTGGTATGCGCCATAGGTAATCAAGCACTACTGCCTCCGTTGCAACCTCACGCAAGTTCATTTGACGCCATTCATCCGCCCCAACTGGTTCATTGCGCAACCAATCAAGCTTTGCGCTGTCAACGATTGCAACCACAAGCTCACCGTTGGAATTGACCAACGCCTCGCCATGCTGCAACTCTGCCACCTTCTTCGCCACATCATTGGAGACGACAGCTCGCCCATTTACGAGGACGACATCGCCGCTTACCTGTGAAAGGTCATTAACGATTGCTCCCGAGCGCTCCCGCATCACCTCCGACAGGTAACCCCGACAAAAGAGCGCTTCGGCATCGTGCGGTATGCGCATTTCGGCTTTCTGGCGTAATGTAAGCGCACCGCAGCGCAGCTCATACACTGGACGAAGGTATGTCATCGGGAAGAAGTTGCGAGCCATCTCATCCTCATAAATGACGAGCGTGCGCATGATAATCCACCCCCGTAGCATTGATAGCCTGCTTTTGAAGATGCCCTCACATGACCCCTTTCAGGTTATGTTAACACGAGCCAATGTTTGGCAAATCATTCGGTTAAACAGCTGCAATGAACTCGCGCATCAATTCATTCACGAGTTGAGGGCACTCCTCATGTGGCGCATGCCCTATATCGCGGAGCACCCTCATGTGTGCTCCCTTCAAGCGTGTTTGCAACTCCACCCCAACTTGGATTGGCACAGTTTTATCAAGCTCGCCCCAAATGAGCAAGGAAGGCTGCGTCACCTGTGACAGCCTCTGCGAGAGATCAAAGCCATCAATTTGGCGGAGCATCTTAGCCCATGCATATGCGGTGCCTCTTATGCGCAATGGCGCAAGGTATGATTTGATCGCCTCCTCCGTGATGATGCTGTGGTTAGCGTAATTGAATCGCATCACATCCTCCACACCCTCTTCGTTGAACAACTTCCACTCGGCAAGCTTCGGTCCTATGAGTGGCACAAAAAGCAACGGTGGCAACTTTGGGAGCTCAATCCTGAACGGCGCCCCGAGCAATATGAGCGCCTTCACCCTCTCGGGAAAGAGTGCTGCCATCGTGAGCCCAACTGTGCCGCCAAATGAATTGCCAACTATGACAGCCCTCTCAATCCCCTCATGTTCAAGGACATACATTACGGCTTCCGCGTGTGCTTCAACTGAGTAGCTTGTGCGCAGCGAGCGTGTTGACAGCCCAAACCCCTTCAAATCAACCGCGAGCAAGCGGAACTCATCCCTCAGTGCCGTAATCTGGTTTCGCCATCCATATGCCCATGCACCAAAGCCATGAAGCAATACAACGGCATCGCCAGCGCCAGACCGGGCGTAGTGAATTTGAGCATTGCCGCAATTTACAAAGCAGCTCTCCGCACCAAGGGATGTGATGATGTCGCGGCAATACTTGATGGCATCGCGCATCTTGGTGGCACCATCAAGCCTTATCTTTGCGCAACTCACATCGCTGAATTTAAGCGGGCTTTGAGGCAGCCTTAAGTTCGCAGGACTTCAACTCCGGGTAGTTGTCTGCCTTCAAGGAATTCAAGCGCAGCGCCACCGCCTGTGGAGACATGCGTTACCTTTTCGGCAATGCCATATTGGATTGCAGCCGCTGCTGTCTCACCGCCACCAACTACAGTGACGCCTTTGCACTCGGTGAGTGCCTGTGCGATTGCCTTTGTTCCCTCCGAGAATATCTCAACTTCAAATCGCCCCATTGGTCCATTCCAAAAGACAGTGGCTGCCTCACGAATTGCAGCTGCATACCGTTGCCTTGTGTTTGGACCAATGTCCATGCCCATCATGTCTTCGGGTATTTGATCGCTTGGCACAACTTTAGTTGTTGCATCCTCGGCATCCCTATCGGCGACGACTACATCCTCGGGCAACATAAGCCTAACGCCGGACTGATTTGCCTCATCAAGCAACTGCCTTGCGAGCTCAATCTTGTCCTCTTCAACGAGCGAGCGCCCTGTTTGCAATCCCTGCGCCCTGAAGAATGTGTAAGCCATAGCGCCGCCTATGAGCAAGCTATCAACCCGCTTCATCAAATTCCTGATGACGCCAATCTTGTCAGAGACTTTGACACCGCCGAGGACTGCCGCAAATGGGCGTTGCGGTGCCTCAAGCAAGCGTGATAAGTTCTCAACTTCCTTCTCCATGAGCAATCCGGCTGCACTCGGAAGGAACTGCGTTATGGCGTGCACGGATGCATGTGCTCTATGCGCAGCTCCAAAAGCATCGTTGACATAAAGGTCGCCGAGGCTCGCAAGCCGCCTTGCAAACTCAGCGTCGTTCTCCTCCTCGCCCCTGTAAAAGCGCACATTCTCAAGCAGGATGACATCCCCGGGTTGCATCTGAGCTACTGCGGCTTCAACCTCGCTCCCGATGCAGTCGTTGAGTTTCCTCACTGGCTTGCCGAGCAATTCCGAGAGGCGCTTTGCTACAGGGTCAAGGCGAAGTTCATCAACCACCTTCCCTTTCGGTCTCCCAAGGTGCGACATCAGAATGACCTTTGCGCCGCGCTCAATCAAGTGTTGGATTGTTGGCAGCGTTGCCCTTATGCGCCAATCATCCGCCACCTCGCCATCCTTCAAAGGCACATTAAAGTCAGCCCGCACAAGCACACGCTTGTTGGTTACATCCATATCTCGCACGCTGCGAAGCATCCCACATCACCCTCCTATGGCAAAACGCTTTTCACCTTATGAGTATTGTAGCAACCTCACCCATGGCTTTGAGGCAACACAGCCAATGGGTTGATTATATGCCGTTGAACCGACTGTATCACATGCGAGACTCCCCCGCTGATAAATGCCCAGCCGCCCAAAGGACACCCCTGCGCAGCAACTCACCCACCTGTGGTATTGAGAGGGCTTTTGCATCATGCCCAAGCGTGCAATGGAAGATGCGCCCATAGCGATAACGGTGGACAAAGGCGATTGGGTGGGTAAGCCCATCAACTTTTGAGCGCGCAACTGCAAGCAACTCAACTGGGCGCTCGCCAGAGAGGCATGTGTAAAGTTCGTCATCCGTCTCAAACGATTGCATGCCAGCTGTGATCGGATGATTCGGGTTTACAATCTCAACCTTGAACTTACCCCTCAGGTCGTGCGGGCGAAGCTTCGGATCCCAAACGCGCCCAGCAAGCTCAACATACTCGCTCCAATCCTGCCATGCACCACATGCAAAGTGGAGCACGACTAACCCTCTTCCCCTGCTGACAAAATTTTTGATGTTCTCGCGTGCAAGCCAACCCGGTGATGGTGTCTCCCAATTCATGAAGTGCAAGATGATGACATCATAGCGATGCAACGCCTGTGAATCAAGCATATGCGGGTCTTCAACAACGCGGACAGAGATGCGCTTATCGGCTTCAAGCAGTTTCACGAGTGCCGGCGTCGTCTCACGCCAATTGTGCGCTGGATGATCAACGCCCGTGACAATGAGGGCATTCACAATGACTTTGGGCTTTACATCGGCTTGTGGTTTGGTCTTCGCAGGGGGGAGCAACTCGCCTGTGCGCTTATCCCACATAACCCTGCGTCTAATGAGGCGATGCTCACCGTGGCAATCCGTGCACACAAGTTCATTCGGGTTTGTCCCATATGCTCTCTCAAACCACATCCGTATGACAGATTGAGCCGGTGCGTCATGAGCCTTGTGGCAAGAAGTGCAAAACCCGTTGATGGCATCCCTTGGGAACATCACATTGGGTGGTGTCTTGTTAAATTCATCGCCCCTGTGAGCCTCCGATTCCCCATGACACGACATGCAGCCCACATTCGCCCTTGCGTGAGTTAGTGACAGCGTCTCCTCAGCATAATTCAAGTGGCATACATAGCATGGCGCATTCACCTTCGGCGGCTCCTCAATGTCCTTCGCAACTTCCTCCAAGCGTGGTGCACCCGGCTTCACTTCCAGAGGTGGCAAACCCTTAGTCCCACCGCTTTGAGACCTTGCAGCCACATCAATCAAGCCCCAAAGGGCTATGATACACGCCATCACGAATGCCGATAGCTTAATCGGTTGCAAAGCGCAAGCACATCCCCATTGGCGCATGGTAAATCACTCCCGCAATAGCATCTGACTTTCATGTGAATGCGCATTGCCGCACATGCGATGACCTTTCGGGAGCTCACCCTACGCGGATGATGAAAGGCATCGGCGCAAAGCGCATAAAACAGCAATGCACCCAATCGCAGCAGGCGCTATCCCGATGGCAATCCAGTTGAACTGCAGCAGCAATAGCCCACCGAGCACAACCAACCCACCGTAGATGAGCATTGTTCCACCGATCCATCCGAGCACCCAATGCCATCCAACTGGCTCAGGCGGCAATGACGCAACTTCAGCCACACGGCGCCACCAACACGGTGGGCGAACTCTGCGATAAAACTGAGCAAGCTTATCCATGGGTTCGGGCTTTGTGAGCAATGTCACTGCCACCCAGACGACTTGCACGCAGACGGTTATGAGGAGCAACCGATATGGGAAGCCCCTGTCAGTGATGAAGAGATCAAACGGAGCAACCTTGCACCAACCGAGGATGTAAATGGTGCTATTCACGATAAGCGCAGTTGCCATTGCGCTTATCTCGCTCCAAGCATTTATGCGCCACCAGAGCCAACGGAGTATTGAAACCGGTCCGATGCCCGCGCTTAACCCGGCAAGTAACATCCACGCCGTGCTTATTTGCTGCGTAACTAACGATGCGCCTACACCGAGTGCAAGTATTAATGCCGTTGCGAGCCGCCCAACCACGACATAATGTCGTTCACTGGCTTCCGGCTTGATGAATGGCTTGTAAAAGTCATTGACGAGGTAACTCGCAGCCCAATTCATGTGCGTGTCCATTGTGCTCATGAATGCAGCAAGCATTGCAGCAACCATAATCCCAAGCGCGCCTGTTGGGAGAAGCCTAAGCATCATAGCCGGGTATGCACCCTCATCGCCAAGCGCACTTGGCATCTTCGGTATGAGCAGCAAAGATGCGAGCGCAACAACTATCCACCACCAAGGTCTTAAAACATAGTGTGCGAATGAGAACCAAAGCACGGAGAGGGTTGCATTGCGCTCATCCCTTGTGGCGAGTATGCGCTGTGCAATGTAGCCCTCCCCATCCGGGCGACCAACTGCCCACCACTGCACGAGCATATATGTGAGGAAGGTAACCCACAAATGGCGGTCATAGCTCGGCGGCATAAATGAGAGGCGCCCAGCAAGACCGGCATCCCTCAGCTGAGCCACTAAGTTAACACCGCCACCGATCACCTTGAGTGACGCAATTGCCAACCATATTGCGCCCGTCATCGCGAGTGCGAATTGAAGAAAGTCGGTGAGCACGACGCCCCACAAGCCGGCAGTGATTGTGTATGCAAATGCGACGAAGATCAGAACGGCAAGTGCTGTTGTGGGCTCCCAGCCGAATGTTGTTCGGACAATCTTAACCATGGCATGTATGACCCAACCCATCACGATTGAGTTGGCGATCAGCGAGGTGTAGAGCACCCTAAAGCCACGAAGGAAGTTTGCAGGTGCACCATCATATCGCATGGCGATGAATTCCAAGTCAGTCAGCGCTTGGCTTCGCCTCCAAAGCGGTGCGAACAGAAATGTGCTCAGCATATTGGCTATCGCCGCATTCCACCAGAACCAATTCCCAACTATGCCTTGCCCTCGGACAAAGCCAGTGACTGCCAATGGCGTGTCAGAGGCGAAAGTTGTTGCGACCATGCTTGTGCCGGCAAGCCACCACGGCAATTCCCTACCGGCTGCAAAATACTCTGCCATGCTGCGTGCGGCACGCTTCGCTAACGCGCCACCAACTCCAAGCGCAAAAGCAAGGTATGCTCCCACAATGGCATAATCCCAGATTGTCAATTCCCCATACACGCAAACCACCCTCAATCAAACGCAATAGCGAATGACCACCACTTTGAGGATGCAGCGCATCTCATCAGTGAGGAGTGCAACGCCCTTGCGAGCAGCTCAAATGCAGGGAAACATTCAGCACCGCAAAATATGGTGCACCTAACTCATAACTCACCTACACCAACTCCCATTTTCTGAGCCACTCATACTCCATCGGCAACTTAGCCCATGCCCTCTCAAGTGCCCTTTCAAGCTCCGCCTTCTCTTGAGGTGGCAATTCATTCTTCGGCAGGTCAAGCTCCCTGCGCTCTTTAACGGCAAGTGCAACATTGTCCACTTGCTCAACTGAGATGAGTCCCGGTATGGGCGCTGTGATCACGGGGTTGCAAAGTATGTATCGGATAGCCAATCGCGCGATACGACTATCCTCCTCATAGTGCGGATTATTCGGGGAGCCATCGCCCTTAAAGATAGTTGCATCGGCAAATGGCTTGATGCCGAAGAAACCGCAATCGCATTCACGGATGGCATCAAAGAAACTCCCAGTAGGGACTGCCCTCGTTTTAGCCGTGTATGGGAGCACGACAACATCAATCTGGTCTCTAAATGTGCGCATCATGTATTCAGCCCAAGGGCGGTCATGAGTTGATATACCGCCTGCTCTTACCTTCCCGGACCTTTTGGCTATGTCAAGCGCCTTGGCAATCTCCTCGGATTCAGCTTCTGTGTGCGGATAAATCCACTTGCCATCCGGGCCTTGACGCCCATCCATGAGGCATGTTATGCGCCACAAGTCAACATAGTCCAAGCCTGCCTCTTTCATCCCCTCATCAAGCGTTTTAAGGAGCGCCTTAGCTGTCCGATATTCCGGGGAGCGTGCTTCCCTCTCATACCACGAGCAACCAAGATACATGCTCTCCCGTCGTCCTTTAAGAGCGCGTGCATATGCGATTACCTCAGCTGTTGAGCATGCATCAATGTAATTGATGCCCCTCTCCATGCACCTTGTGACAACATCGTATCGGTTCTTTTGGAATTCGGGCTTGTCTATGTTGCCAAACCAACCACCCATTGGCTCGCCGCCGATGATGACATGAACTCGCTTCCAATGTCCACCCAAACACACCGCAGAAACCATCCATCCAGTTTTACCGCATCGCCTATACTCCATGTCTGGGTTGTAGTTCAGTATTTTTGATGTGTCCACCTGCTTGCTTGCCTGAGATTGCAAACTAAGCGCACTGAAGGATGCGCCTGCTCCGACTGCAAGTTTGATGAACTCACGGCGGTCAATAGTGTGCTCTCCCATATTGGCTCACCCCTTGCTCATGCGCGTTTAACTCTATGTCACATGATTCATGCATCCTCGCGAGAATAGATTAAACCTTCCGCATGCAAGTTGCAACACATTGCCAAACCATTCATCCGCAATGTGCCTTCTGCGCTTTACCCAACCAATGACTTTGCAGCATCCAACTGGCAGGGCACAATCATATTGGATGCAATGGCATAGATGACGCAACGATAGTTCGCCTATTGGATCGCTCGCAATGCCAATAGTGTCTGGCAAGACGGGGAGAAATTCATCATGAGGATGCCGCTAACAAACTGAAGGCATGGTGATGCGATATGGCATGGTGGATGGCTTGCATGGCTCTTGCGGGTTCATTACTTGAACGCCCAAATCTAAATGCAAGCGATGTCGTTTTCATGTATGCGCCCGAAGCCGAGCTTTACGAAGTTTATTCGGGCACGATTGTCGGATGGGCTGGACGAGCAATGTCAAAGAGCCCGAAAGATGTCCTGCGGTTTCGCCAAAGAGTTGTAGAGGCTCAAAGGCACAACCTGCGATATTGTGGCAGCGTTGATTTCGTAGTTGACTTTGCTGGGTTCATTGAGTTTAGCCGCGAAAGTTTCGCTGAGGCAATCTGCCGAGACCTTGACAATAACCCGATAACTGTCCCTTGGCTCTGGGATCACAAACACAAAGGTCATCCAGCATACTGGTTTTGCACTAACAACCCTGACTACCGTGCTTACCTGCGTGACCAAGTTGAGCGGGCATGTGCTGCGCCCATTGACGGATTGCACATTGATGATTGGCGTGGGACTTCCGCATGCTCAGCATGGAATGGTGGATGCTTCTGTCACCATTGCATGGAAGGCTTCCGCAATTGGTTAAAGCGAAATTTCTCACGCGAGCAATTGCAGGCTATGGAGGTTAACAACATTGATGAGTTTGATTTGCGCTCATTTTTGAGAGCAAAGGGTGTAACCGCAGATGATTGGAAGAGGAGGCGACGCCAACTGCCCTTTGGGGAGCTCTTCCAGCAGTTCCAAACTGAGCAAGCCTTGAGCGTTATTCGCGAAGCTTTTGAGTATGCCGAAAAGTTGTGCGGCAAACCGCTTCTCAGGAGCGTCAACTCAAGCGCATCGTCTCCCGAAGATCTCGTTGTTGCCCCACTCATTGACTTTTTCTGCGGCGAGATGAACCATCATGCTTCAACGGCGCAAGTGTCATTTGAACCCGCATTTGTCTTTAAGGTTGTTGAGGGTTTGGGCAAGCGACAAGCGGCAACTGCTTCAGGTTACGATTGGGCTTGGATTGCTGCAAATGAAAAGCCAGGCTTGGTCAGAAGTTGGATTGCACAAGCATACGCCTTTGGCAGCGCCTTCATGGTCCCGCATCGGCAATGGTGCTACACGAAAGAGAAAGGAACGCATTGGTGGAGAGGCAAACCAGAAGATTTTGCTTTCGTGTATCGGTTCGTCCGTGAGAAGGCAAGCTTACTTGACGGTTACCGCTCGTTAGCGAACTTGGCACTTGTTTATACTAACCACGATTTTGGCGAAATCCGCTCGGCGGCAATTGAACTCCTTAAAGCGAATGTGCCTTTCGCCATCGTGATTGCTGAACCCTCCTTGGGAACGAGCGTTTCGGCATCGGAAATTGAAGCTTACGATTTTTTGCTCACTGGTAAGCAGGGTTTGTCCACAGAGATTGAAAGGCAATTGAGGGCAACGAAGCCAATGCGCCTCCAATGGCGTGGACTTGAAAGCTTGCCCGAGCAACTGCACAAGCAAGTCATCGTCAAGGGTGGCGAAAAGATCCGCGTCTCACTGCGATATAAGCCGAACACTCCCAATGCCCCTATTGTTTGCCACCTGCTCAACCAAGATTACGACATTCATCTTGACGATGCCCGTCCAGCCAATGTGAGCATCTCAATCAACCTGTCGCTGATCAAGCGAGCCAGAAGCATCGTTCCAAAAACCGCCATTATCCATGCGCCTAAGCAAGAGTTACAACAGGCTTCGGTTCGCGTTGAAAACAATATGCTGACCTTCGTTGTGCCACATCTGGGCTTATGGGCTATCGTTGAATTGAGATGAGGCATTGAAAAATACCCTCAGCAAAACAGCTGTGGGCAAAATATGGGGAATTATGCTCACCTGTCAAAAGTTCATCAATCCAAGCTGCCTTTGAATTGGTCTTTTCCACCCTGAGCAACATTTGAGGACGACTCTTAAAGCCGCGCATCACCCAAAGTTTGCAAAGGTTTGCCCTTCAGCTCCTAATCCCTTAAAACAAACATCCTCACCTGCAACGGCTCTAACTTCAGCAAAATCCCATCGTGTTTCATTGGGAGCGCCTCACCGCTCTCCAAATCCATCATGCTCTTGATCTTCTTAGAACGCAGTCTAATGCTGGCTGCAGCAGTGCTTGCGTTTACCATGAAAAGGTGTGGCATGCCGCCATCTTCAGCCCTGCGCACAATAAACTCCACTGGACCACCCTCAATAGCATCCATTTCCACTACCCCTGTCACATCATTTCCGAGAAGCACCGAAGCCAGTTGAGTTAGCTGGCGGTTTGTCCGCTTCATCTCGGCTTGGAGTTCCTCCGAAATATCGCAAGGGTTGTAAGGATCCCAGCGATGTGGGAAGTAACCTATGCCCTTGGCACCGTTAATTAGTGCCATCCAAACCATTGCACGAAGTTCAGCTGCTGTTGCACCTTGAGGGCGACCAATACGGTTAAGGCGCTCTTGGCTCACCCAACGGAGCTTTTTAGTGCACTCCAAAATGACCCACACTGGCACACGCGGCGGCGCCAACTCGCGCAACTTCCGAGTAACAGGGGCAATAAGTGGGACCCACTCTGGTCTACCCCACCCTGTGACAGGATATAGGTCGTAACCGACAATATCGGTAGCTTTGCAGTATGCGGGATATATGGCAGCAGTGGTAGCTTCATCATAGCGGGCAAATTGTGGGAAGAAACCAGCTGTGAGGTTGAGGTAAATGGGGTGAGATGTATCTGCCCGCTTTAGCTCGGCATATTGTCGCGCAATCTCCTCTGGAGGTATTCTGGGGCGTGGTGGACGAGGCGGTGACAATGGAGCTTCACTGCCAGTGGTGAGCAAGAACGCGTCAAAGCCTGCCATGAATTCCTTGCCCACCTTGCTTGGCGAGCCAGCAGTGCGCCTTTCGTTGATGACTAACTCAAAGACATGACGCCCTGCCGTTAACTCTACTGTGCCATAGTGATGCCAACCCACTGTCAAAACCCTATGCACACGCTGTAGCTCTAAGCCCTTTAGGTCACGCGGAGTTTGTTGCCATTCACTGGTGTCAAAACGCCATCGCGTTGGCGAAGCCCAAGCCTTGGTGAATTCACGCACCCAGAGGTTGTATTGGGCTGTTTGTGGCACCTCTATCTCATATCGGGCATAGAATGACCCCTCCGGCGGTAGTTCATCAGCATCAAGCGTTAGCCAACTCCCACCACTTAAAAGCACACGATTGGCTTCACTCTCCATCCACCCCCCTTTAGGGAAATTCGTTTCCTTTGGCTGTTCACCTTCCCACCAAATGTTGATGTTGCCCTTTTCATCACGCGGCACTGCCACAGGACGCTCATAGGGCAAGGTAGCCGGCAAGTCTGGCTCATCGCTGAACATCCAAGCTAAGAGAGCCGGATGATCTTTAAGCTGCCAATTCTCGGGGCGGCTGTGGATGATGCCCCATAGCCCTCGCTTTTGCAACGCATCCAAAAATTCACGGGCACTTTCCCCTCTTGCTCCCTCACCCATGAAGGTGTTGATGCCAAGTGATGCCAAAAAGTCAAAATTTTGGATCGGTTGCAGCCAGACGAATATTGGCAGGAAAGGCTTCCCATTTACACGCAATTCGCCCCTCTCACCCACCGTGACTAATGCCGGTTGATCTGCCGGCTTTATCCACTCCTCCCCTAACCTGCAAGGCGAACACATCACCGATATGCATGCTAATGCTACACCGATGCACAAGCGACACCTACCCATGAGGCACACCCCCTTTGGAAAGATTGCCAATTTATGCCAAATTTTCCGGCTTCCCCAGCTGCCGGCAAACTCGCAAGCAGCCAATAAATCGCCTTTATCGCGCCCCGCTTTACATTAGATGTGCAACGCAATGACTAAGTTACATCAATTTGTGAAACTCAGGATGCGCCATAACGATGGGCAAATGTAGGAAACTGCATCGGTGGCAATGTCCTTATTGAAAATCCGCACGCGCTATATGATTGTCTTGGCTCACTAACGGCAACCATGTTCGTAGTAAGGCACGGAGCAAAGCGGAGTGCCGTTCCTTTTGGACGCCACTTCGCTAACGCTTCGTGGCTAACTACGAACTTTGACAAGGTTCGTAGTAAGGCACGAAACGAAGTGAAGTGCCGTTCTTTTTGGACGCCACTCCGCTATCGCTTCGTGGCTAAACTACGAGCGAAAGCATGTTCGTAGTAAGGCACGGAGCAAAGTGAAGTGCCGTTCTTTTTGGACGCCACTTCGCTAACGCTTCGTGGCTAACTACGAACTTGAGAGCAAAATCAATACAGCCAGTTTTTGTATTCGGGCAGGTGTTTCATGTCCTCAAACAGCCAAACCATTCTGTCCATGAACCAAAATTTGCCGAAGTAGCACCACGATACTCCCAAGAGCGTCATCCAGACATTAAGGCAACAAAAACCCCAAATCGTAGGGACTAAGCCGATCGTTCCGATCAGAAACAAAATTTTTGGAACCAACCTGTGATGCTCCGGAATTGGGATTTTGTCCTGATTGAGCCAAACTCGTAAACCCAAAACGCCTTTTGACATCCAGTTGTTGGTTGATTTTGGCTTTGGGAAAATTCGTGGGTTCACCCATGTCCATAGCGCAATAAGGACAATCGGAATTGTGGAATACCATCCCAACCAAACCCGGCTCCAAAAAGCAAGGACAAGTAGCCCAAAGCACGGAACCCTCGTCCAACCACTTAACGGGTTTGCATGTCTCATCCAACCTTCATCGTCAAGAAGTATGAAGAGTTTGCTTATCGTCTTTTCAAGCACTTTTATCCCCTCCTTGTTTCAACTGCCGGGAGCAAACGCCATAACTTCAATCACCTTCGTTCGCAAGTTTGTGTAGCGAGTGAAG
>JAVHTD010000028.1:0-32864 GCA_032161105.2 Candidatus Thermosaccharophagus tengchongensis | reverse complement strand
GAAAGCAATATCTTGAGCTCACCGACATCCCTCACCACATCGCTTGGGATGAAAAGGGAGAGCCTCTTTGTCTCACCGGCATTTAACCTACCTGACTTCGTGAATGTGTATGGGACAGCGAGCGGCAGCACTTGCAATTGCCTTTGGACGGCATCGCTGCAGCCGTCGTTTGACACCGCACTGAGGGTGATCTTCGCACAACCATGCTTTGTTGCCTTCGCTTTCCATGCAAGTTTTGCAACGCCATGCGGTCTCACCACCACATGGCATTTATTATCGCCGTCAACATTCAACCCATCGCATGATAGGCGCACTGTTAAATCCTTTCGCTGGTCAGATTCGTTGTGGACTAAACCAACAATGCTCACTTCATCGCCCTCAACGAGGAAGCGTGGCAGCTGCAAGCGCACCATCAATGGCTTATTTACGATGACCCTGCTGAGCGCAGCACCGAGTGATGTATCCACAGTTACCGCTTTGACTGTGGCTCGCCATGTAGTAATCGCATCCGGCATTTTCACATTGACGCGCGCTGTGCCGTTCTCATCGGTGTAAAGTGACGGCGCCCAAAATGCGGTGTCGGGGAAGTGCTTCCGTATGCTTGCTATACCGGCTTTGTTCGCCTGCATGTATAGCTCGGGGAAAGAGCAAATCGTCATAACTTCATGTTGCTTCCGCCCATAGAATGCCCTCACTAACTCATCCAACGGCTCATCCTTTATCGCATAGATAGCCTCGTCCACAACTGATAGCGAAAGCTCGGCTCTAACTGGCTCACCTGATTCGTCTGTCACCTTAATAGTCCATTCAATGCTCTCACCCGGCGCACATTGACTCTTGCTCGGATGTAAGCTGACTTTCAATTCCTTCGCAGCCCTTGAGACGCCGATGAACGCCTTCGCCTCGGAGAGCTTTTTTGATTCCACAAGCGCCGCGCATATCCAAACGCCGGGGATGTAATTGCATTGCACATCAAACTCAATTAACTTCGGCTTCCCATCAAGCCTGACGACCCAATGGCGGTAAACACGCTCTGCCTCAACTGTAACGAGCACATGTGCATCCCTTTTCCCGGAGCGAAGCAATACCCTTGCACTCTCTCCAACCGCAAACGAATCCTTCGCCGGCACAAGCTCTATCTCAGACTCCATACGACCAGCCGGCAACGACAACACGCCGCCACAAGCATAAATGTATTCCGAATCGGCGTTACGCCAACCCATTTCGTCCTCAACAATGGCGTATACGCACCACTCACCTTCACTCGTTGGCTTGACGGAGCAAGTGGCGGTGCCGAATTGCGATGTGGTCAGCGTTATGCTTTTAACCGGCTTAAGGTATGAGCTCCAATTGCCCTTTTCATCTGACTCCCACACCACTTCCCCAAACGCGGCTTCTATCCTCGCCCTGCTTACTGGCTTACCGCTCAAATCGGTCACTTTGAAGCTCACTCTGACAGGCTCATTCGGACTCACAAGATGACTTTGAGGCTCAATGGACAGGCGAAGCGATGCCGGATGAAGATTCAAAGAAATCTCCTGCACAACTTCCCGCTGCCCAATGTCAGTCACGCTTATGCGAACGAGATGGCGATATGTCACCGGCTTGACAACTTGCACCTTTTCACCTGCGCCGCTTATGGCGACATGGGCCAACTCCTTCGGATACAGCATCTTGAAGCTTATCCTTGCCCTGCCATTCCCATCGGTCACCGTTTCCCCAGATGCCACTTCGCTCCCATAACCTTCTTCCCACTCGCACCATCCTTCATCGGCGCTATCGCCCTCAACCATCTCACACTCCGGCATCTCAACTTGGTGCACGACATATTGCACTTTTGCACCCCTTACCGGCACGCCAAAGTAGTATTGAGCCTCAATGTCAACATGCGCAACTTCGTTTGGGAGATACTCCTTTCGCTTCGCTTTCACTTTGACCGTGAATTCCGGCTTCCGATACGATGCAATTTTCACCGTGCACTCATGCTGCTCGCCGTCAATTGCCGCCGCAATTGTAGCATCGCCAGTGGCTATTTCCTGTGGCAGAGCGAGGCTTCCGTGAAAAGTTCCAAATGAGTTTGTGCGCGCCGCATCAGACCAAATCCTGTGCCCACGCGGGTCACGAAACTCAAGCTCAACATTTGTCGCCTTCGGAACAATGTAACCATTGGCACTTTGCAACCTCACAATCCCCTTGAAGTAAACGACATCGCCGGGACGATACACGGGGCGGTCAGTGTAGATGTGCACCTTGTATTTGTGGGACAAGCTCATGCCGCCATAGAAGCCTACAACGCATAACTGTCCATCAAAGTTCACGAACAGTGTTGCCTCTGATTCATCGGTGAGTTTATTCGCATCAATGAGCGCCACACCATCCTTGCCGGTGACACCGAGCAACTTCAATCCCATATTTGCTCCGCCTGCGCCAAACACCCTTGCGCCGGGGAGTGGTGCGCCACTCCGCAAGTCACAAACATAAACTAAAGCCCTCCCTCCACCCCATTTGACCAGTGCCCCTATGTTTGTGACGATGATGCTTGTAAAGGCTTCCACTTTGCCTGCCGATAATTCAACGAGGTAAATCCCGCTGTGCTTGACTGGCACATCCACATATTGCGTGAAGATGCCCTCGCTATCACGCCCAGTTATCGGCACATCGCTTATGAGGACACCCCCGCTATAGCGGTTTAGGAACTCCCTCAATGTGGCATCACAGCCTCTGCTCTCCCATGGTGCAATTATCTGCTCTAACATTTCACGCCTCCCGGAGGCGAGCAAGCTCTGTGCGTCAATTTCGCACAAGCGCAGCGTCATCTCATCCTCAAGCACAAATCCGGTCACTTTGATGCGCACCGGCTCAGCCCATATGAATGTGCGTTGTGGCAATATGAAATGAATCCATGGCTCCCTCGGTGACAGCTCAAGTGTGACTTTCTCCTCGGCACCCTCTTTGAGTTCAAGCTGAGTTGGAGATAGCGAGTGCGCCAATGTGTGAGCCTCAATCTCGTAAACTCCCGCTGGTATTGAGCGGAATGAAAACTCACCATGCTCATTGCACCGTGTGAAAAATGCCCTGCAGCCTTTACCGTCCAACGATTTCACGAGGCGCAGCCTGACGAAGGCTTTGGGTATTGGCTTGCCTGTGACGGAACTTACAGCGGAGCCGCTTAGAGATGCCTTCGGATGTTCACTCATCACCAGCATTGCAACGCCGACAACAAGCCATCCCAACCCAATCAAGACCGCAAGTTGCTGAAGGAAAGCCCCGATGAGATGCCTCATGTAGCGCATGAGTTTCACTCCTTGCCGCTGCCAACCTTACTCCTCAATCATCCTCATCCCATAATTTTGGCTTTCGGATGTTGAAGACATCCTCAACGAGTGAACGCAGGATTTCGGCGATACTCCAAGCCTGTGCAATGCACCCTCGTGGTGCGTGTGGTGGATCACCATCGGCGATCTCGGAGATGTATCCGATGCCAGCCTCCTTCAGATGCCTGAGCATGCCATAGAGCCACTTAGCCGCAGTTAAGCGTGCTCCGATTGAGCGCCCGTTATATCTTGCATAGCCTGTGCACATCGCTCCAAGGAGCCACGCCCACACAGTGCCATTGTGGTATGCAGCATCCCTCGCAGCTTGATTGCCAATGTATTTTCCGATGTAGCGGTGGTCATCCGGCGCAAGCGTCCTTAAGCCCATAGGTGTCAGCAAATGCCTTGCAGCCATCCTGAGGATACTGTGGGCGCGGTGCCCATCAAATTTAATGCTCGGAAGCATCAAAGCTATGAGTTGATTTGGGCGCACAGATGCATCGGCGCCATCATCGGTCACCACATCGTAAAGGCAGCCGAGCTCCTCATTCCAAAACAGCTTGTGAAATGACTCAGTCGCAATTTTATGAAGGCGTTTGGAAATGGCTTTGGTTGGCGTGTCCCTGAGCTCCTCGGAAAGGCGTGAGGCAAACCACAAGAAGTGCAGCCACAGCGCGTTTACCTCAACAGGCTTGCCCTGCCTCTGCGTGATTGGAACGCCACCAACCTTTGCATCCATCCAAGTGAGCGCCACGCCATCAGCGTGCCAACTAATCAAGCCATCGTCATCAACCTTTATCCCAAACCGCGTTCCGTGAATGTGCCAATGGAGCAACTGGCGCAACCTTTCGTAAACGAACGAGCGCATGAATCCGAAATCGCGTGTGTGCCTGAGATAGCTATAGGCAGCATGCGCAAACCAAAGGGAGGCATCAACCGTGTTGTAGGCTGGGATATCGTCGTCCGAGAAAAAGTTGGGTATGATTCCGCCATCCATGTGCTCCCCAAAATGCAGGAGCACATCCCTCGCCAATTGATATCGCCCTGTAACGAGAGTTAAGCCGGGAAGCGATATCATTGCGTCTCTTCCCCAATCGGCAAACCAATGATACCCAGCGATCACAGAGGTGAATGAACCCGGTCGCCTGACAATGAAGCTGTCGGAGGAGAGCCATAGCCTCCTAAGAAGGCAATCCGAGAGATTGCCAATATCGCCGGCGTCAAGCTGTTCGCCTTCCACCAGGTTGAGAGCGCGAGTGAGCTCATCAACCGAACTTCGCAGCTTCTCGTGCGGGATGGTGTTAAGCAGCCTTGCCCTCCTTTCAAGCTCACCGTTTATGACCTCCTCAGCATCATCGGCATGAAGGCTGTCAACCGAAGCGACGATGTGCAAAGGTTTGCCATGAGAAAGGCGGGCTTCAATGTATCCGATTGTGGGCAAGTCCTCGGCATCCTCCAAACCCCTTTCGGCTTCGATTGGATAGCGGAAGTTGTAATACCAATCACGGCTCTCAATGAAGCGCCCTTGCGTAAACGATATTGTTAGCGGCGGCGCATACCAGCGCGCCTTGATGCGAACGCACCGAGACAGCACGCTTAATTCGGCTTCCCTAAGCCATGAGGCATCGTAGCGTGTGATGTGGTGATGGTCGCGTGCGTTGAGGAATATGCGAACCCTCATGAGGGCATCCTTTGGGGCATCAAGTCTATAAGAGATAATCGTGCTGTTGCGCATGTGTGGCATGATGATTTGCTTTGTGAGAGTTGCACCTCCAACGGCAAACTGCATCGTTGGAAATGGCGAGAGCTTAAACGACTTGAGCAGCCAATAGCCTTGCGGATGAACGGCGTTCGGGTGGTAGAGGTTAGTGTCAAGTTGATACTCAATGCCATTGACCCACAAGCTTTCGGAGAGCTTTGCAAGCAGCACCATCCTTTGTCTCGGCGGCTTAAGTGAGGCGACGAGGAGGGCGTGATAACGCCTTGTATTCGCTCCAACGGCAGTGCATGAAGCATAACCGCCAATGCCGTTTGTCTCAAGCCACTCAAGTTTTATCGCTCGGTCTAAATCGTGGAGCTGCTGTTCACCAACTTCAATGGTTGGGAGCATCTTGCACCTTCAAAAACCGATGTCGCTATAGGTGGTGATGCCCGCGCTGCTCACCATGCAATTCGCTTACCACTGCACTTTCATCGCCTGCACATGCTGTTGCTCAAATGCCACTACGCCTGTTGGGACTACGACCACACCATTTTTTGTGACAAAGAATTGCTTTGAGTCCCTCTCCAAGTCAACTCCGATGACGGTATCTGCCGGTATGGTGACGCCCTCATCAACGATGGTGCGTTGCAGTGAAGCATTTTCCCCCACCACTACACCGGGCAGCAATACGGAATCCTTCACAGTTGCGCCACACCTGATCTGCACACCGTGCGAGATTACGGAACGGATGACGACCGCATCATCTATGACCACGCCGGGGCTGAGGAGCGAGCTTTCAATCCTGCACTTGCCCCCGCTGATGAGCGTCGGCGCTTGCTGCCCAATATGCGCTCTTATGCGCCAAGATTGGTCAAACAGGTCAAATGGCGGTGATGGGTGAAGTAACTCCATTTGAGCGTCATAGTAGCTATCAACTGTCCCGATGTCGCGCCAATAATGCATTGACTCCGGCATGCATTCCCTCACTGGGAATGCAAAGACATTCGCATATGCAACCAAATCCGGTATGATGTTCTTTCCAAAGTCGTGCTCACTGTCGCGCTTTGCATCCCTTATGACAGCCCTGACGAGCGTCTCCGTCCGAAACACATAGACGCCCATGGAGACAAGGCACCGTTGAGGGTTATTCGGCATCGGCTTTGGATTGCGCGGCTTCTCAGAGAAGCCCACAATGCGAAAGTCATCATTCACTTCCACGACGCCATACCGTGGTGCCTCACTGCGCTCAACATCAATGCACGCTATTGTCAAATCGGCGTCCTTTGAGATGTGCCAATCAAGCAGCACCCTGTAATCCATCTTGTAAACATGGTCTCCTGAAAGGATGAGCACATACTTTGGGCGCTCCTCTTCAAGCAGGTGAATGTTTTGGAAGATGGCATCTGCAGTGCCGGCATACCATCGTGAGACGATAAACTGCTGCGGCGGGACCGTATCAAGGAACTCGCCAAATTCGGACCTGAATATTTGCCACGCCTCCCTCAAGTGCCTATTGAGCGAGATTGATTTATGCTGTGTGAGCACATATATTCGCATCATGCCCGAGTTAACGCAGTTTGAGAGGGTGAAGTCTATGATGCGGTAAATGCCGCCAAATGAGACTGCCGGTTTCGCCCTGTTCTTTGTGAGTGGGTATAGCCTTTGCCCGGCGCCTCCCGATAGGATGAAAGTGAGCACATCTTTCTTTTGGTGCATTCACTCATCTGCCCCCTTTGGCTTCCTCATCATATCGTTCCCTCAGCACCTTTTGGACAACTTCAAGCAGCTCGTCCACATTTGATGACTTAACAACATAAGCATCCGCAAGCCAAGAGATGAACTGGTCTTGGTAACTTGAGTAAGCTGTGTTTATGACGACGGGCAGCCTCGGATTGATGTTATGTATCCTCGTCAATGCCTCCAAACCATCCATGCCGGGCATGCAGATGTCAAGGATGACTAAATGCGGTTGCTCCTCCTCAACTAACTGAATCCCTCTCATAGCATCGGCTGCTTCAATCACGCTATAGCCGAGTGCTTCAAGCTCCTCACGGTATAAAAGGCGTTGCATGTCGTTGTCCTCAATTATGAGAATTTTCTCTCCAGCCACTATCATCACCTCCATGAAGGCTTTCCTCCCCCAATGCCATCGCTGTCATCTAACTCTCCGACCCGTGCGGAAACGAAATTATGAATGTCGTTCCGTGGTCAACTCGGCTTCGGACATCTATACTCCCACCGTGATCCTCAACGGTCCTTTTGACAATCGCCAACCCGAGCCCTGTGCCTTCCGGCTTCGTTGTGAAGAAGGGCTCAAAAACCCTCTGAAGCATATCCGGCGGTATGCCATGCCCTGTATCTGAGACGGAGAGTTTGATGCTGCCTTCTTCAAACCATGTCCTTATCGTCAATTGACCGCTCTTGCCGATGGCATGCAACCCATTCTGGATCAGGTTGATCAGCACGCGCTCAATTTGGTTCTCGTCAAGCATAGCCGTCGGCAAGTCGTCAGCCAAGTCAAGAACGAGATAAACACCTTCCCTCTCCCACTCGCTTCTGTGTTTGGCGCAAACTGTCCAGATCAACTCGTTCAAGTTAACCGGCTTACGCTGGGGTGGTCTTGGAGAGGCGAAGTCAAGCAGCTCATGAAGCAACTCCTCAAGCTTTCGCACCTCATGATAGATGATGTTCGCGTTCCGCAGCACGCGCTCTATGTCATACGGCGTTTTAAGTATTGCCCTCGCAAATCCGCCTATTGTCGCAAGCGGATTCCTTATCTCATGGGCAACCCTTGCGGCAACCTCACCGATGACGGCAAGCCTCTCTGAGCGTATCAACTTCTCATGCGCCTCACGCAGGTCATTCAAAGCATTTGATAGCTCAAGCGCTTGCCTTTGAATCTGTTGGTATGCTCTTGCATTGTCTATGGCAAGCGCTGCCGATGTGGCAAACAACTTGAGCACTTCAATCTCTTCATCAGTAATCGGGTGTCTGGAGAAAGCGTTATCAGCGATGATTAGCCCGAGCAATTTATCCTTTGCCACAAGTGGCACACATACAATCTCTGTCTCGCCGAGCAATTCCTTTAACTTGGGGTGAAGATTTGGGCACTCAATTGGGCGTGAAATCCTGCGCACCTCTTTACTCATCAAACACTGAACAAGCAAATCTTCGCTGTCGCTTAACGATATCCGTATGCCGCGCACGGCTTGTGGAAATGGTGATTCCCACATCCCATCCTCCCCCGGATAGTCATCAATGAAATGGCGCAGTGTCCATTTCTCACGAGCGAGCCTCGCCCAAGTCTCAAAAGCCTCCTCCCTCGTCGCCGGTCCGACCGCCATTGCCGTCTCCATCTCTTCACCTTTCTCGTTGATGAGGAACAAAATGGCTCTGTTGAATCCCAATCCCGGACCAGCTGTGAGCGACTTGAGTATGGCATGCAGCAACCTGTTAAGCTCAAGCGTCTCCCCCAATGCTCTCGTGATTTGGAGTAGCACCTCAAGCTTGTATGCGCGCCTTGAACGCTCAGTTGCATCATCAGCGAGGAATAGCACCCTTGTATCCCCAGCTGCCTGCAGGCGCATTATGTGTATGTCAAGCAACTTTGCCGGATGCTTCGGGGAAAAGTGATGCACACCAAGATAATGTCTCGGTTCACCAGTTTCCACAACCGCTTTTATTGCCGATTTGAGACCGAGCTCCTCAACGAGCGACTGGTCAACGATGTCGCAAATTGGCTTGCCAATGATTTCCTCCCTTTTCAACCCCACCTCATAGCAAAGCTTAGGGTTGACGGCGACAACTATGCCAGCCCTGTTCAACACCGCTATGCTTTCGGGAAAGCTATCAATTATGCGTTCGTTCAATTCCCGCAGCATTTGTGCGCGCTGAAACTGCCGTATACCTTGGATGGCATTGGCAACCTGATCGGCAACTACCTGAAGCATCTCCAAGTCATCTGTGTCAAATGCATTCTCAATCGGAGCTTGAACATCAATTACGCCCTTAGTGACATTCGCCACCTTTATCGGCACTGCCAATTCGGAGCGAGTCGCCTCTTCTGCCTCGGAGGCTTTCACATATCTTGGATCTGAGAGAACATTGCCAATGCAAAGTGGCACACCATGTTGTGCCACCCACCCGACAACCCCCACGCCGATTTTTTGGCGATAGCCCTTTGGCAACGAACCCTCATACGCCCCAGAATGAGCCACCAACACAAGCTCACCATTTAACGGATCAACCTCAAACAGTGCCACATCATAATATCCGAAGTGCCCGTGCAACTCCTTCACTACAAACTCAAAAAGCCTGTCCGTATCAAAGACGCTCAATGCCTCCTGAGCAATCCTCGCAAGCAAACGGAACTGCTCAGCGCGCTTGCGCTGGCGCTCATATAACTCTTCAAGCTCTCGTGTCCGCTCCTTTACCTGCTCTTCAAGTGAGCGCTTTGATGCCTCAAGCTCCATCTGAAGGCTATAGACCTCGGACAAATTCCGTATGATGCACGCAAGTTGTGGGCAATCAGAGGTCGGGATACTCGCTATGCAAAGGCAGCTTGGTATAACCGTCCCATCAACCCTTTGAATGCCGATCCCATGCAATGTAACTGAGCCCTCTTTAAGGGAGCGCTCTATCGCCCCTTCAACCTCCGAAACTGCATCCCGTGACACAAAATCGGTGATCCTCCTGCCCACTATCTCCCCCACTTCGCGATCAAACATATCCTCCGCCGCCATGTTTGCCATCTGTATCTTCCCTTCTGGGTCAAGAAGCAATATCGCATCTCCGGCATGCTCAAAGAGCGCCGCAAACTTTTCACCCGCATCGCTTAGGCGTTCTGAGAGCATATCCTCATAGCACAAGGCGATGAATTGCACCGCTGATTCAATTGAGGCATCAATGATGCGAACAACTTTGTTCCAATCCGCATCCATGCGCAATTCGTTGATGTGCCTTTCAAGCGTCTGAGTTAACGCATCCCTTAGAGCGAACATGAGAGCCATACTGACGCCCACGCTGACTCCAGCAGCGATGTATCTTTTGAGCGCCCGCTTGAGCGAATTTACCGATGAGTGCCTTCTCGGGTCTGCGAGCCAGTCCAACATGTGTGCGAAGATTAGGTTTATCACTTTCCCAGCGCGCTCCCTGTAGCTATCATCCGACAAACGCCAGTTGAGCTCCTCACGCCACTTGCTCAAAAACTCCCCGCTGTGCCTTGATAGGAGGCGCACCATTTTGTCCCTCAGCATTAACTCAAGATGGCTCAACTCACCGCCCTTCAATGCCATCCTTACGCCCCCCTGTTGACACGGCAGAGCTTAATCGTGCGAAGCACCCTCGCGACTTAGCTCGTCCCTGAGCACCTCTGCAGCCAACTCCGGCGGAACTGGGTTGATGTAAAGTCCAGTTCCCCACTCAAACCCAGCCACCATCGTGAGTCTCGGGATGAATTCAAGATGCCAATGATAGTCGTATGGGAGCGTCTGCCAGTAGTCAGGTCTGCCGGGACGAGGAACAGGATTTGGGGATGTGTGAAGCACATAGTTATATGGTGGGTCATCCAATGCACTTCTCACGCAGCGCAGGGTGCGCTTCAGCGTCTTCGCAAAGTCCTCAAGTTGCTCATCGTTCATCAGGACAAAGTCGTGACAATGCGCTTTCGGATAAATGTGAAGTTCGTATGGGAAGCGCGCCGCAAAAGCCGATAGGACAACAAAATGCTCCGTCTCAAGCACAACCCTCTCTCCAAGCCTCAACTCCTGATTGAGCAGGTCACAAAACAGACAGCGTTGCTTTTCCATGAAGTGTGACCTTGCCGATTCAAGTTCCCTCTTGACAACCTCTGGAGTGATGGCAATGGCGATGAGCTGTGAGTGTGGGTGTTTAAGCGTTGCACCAGCCGCCGCCCTGTAATTTCGGAAGATGAGCGTATAAAGGAAGCGCTTATCGTTGCGCAGGTCAATTATCCTCTCCCTGTATGCCAATAGAATGAGCTTAATTTGCTCCACCGATAAATCCGGCAGCGCTTCATGGTTCGGTGTCTCAATTATGACTTCGTGAGCGCCAACGCCGTTCATCAAATCAAACATGCCAAGCCCGCGCCTTTGCAAGTCGCCCTCAATTACCAATGCCGGATACTTGTTTGGAACAACTCGCACCAACCACCCCGGCGAATTTGGCTTACTGCCATCCGGGCGTATCGCAAACACCTCCGGCGGCGTCTCGCTCTCATTGCCCGGACATAATGGGCAGCTGCCCGGCTCAACATCCATCTCCCCCTCACAACAACTTACCTTTGCCATGGGTCTCTTAGCCCTTCTTGCCGCGATTATCACCCACCTACCAACTATTGGGTCACGGCGCAATTCGGGTCCTTGCATTGCTGTTACATCCTCTTCCTCGGGCACTGTGCTAACCCCCTTCACTTTGAGTGTCACCGGCACCAGTTCATCAGATGAGCACACCCTCAAGCCATCCGAGTTTGACAAGCTGTATCTTGCTCAAGTCGCTTGTCCCAATGCCATACTTTTTGTCCGCATAAATGATGTGGTGGGTGTTGTATGGCAGCGGCTTCTCCTCACCGAAAAATTCGCGCCGCTTGGCTAAGAGCAACCTTACACCAATGGTATCTATTGCAACTGGGTCAAATGAGACCATCAAGCCCTTGTAGTTCCATATGTATTTCGGTGAGAAATGGTGCGGACCGATCCCGTGAAACAGCGGTGTCAACACCACAAGTATGTTCAGCCTCGTCTTACCCTTCACCGATGGCAATGTCCATACATGCCCAAGAGACGCGCATGTGTCCGGATGATAGCGCCATGGGTCTGGCACAAACGGGATGTAGTTTTTAATGCACCCACCAATGCCAGCCCAGTAATGCGTTCTCAGCGGACGCACATTTATCAGCGCCGTGCAATTTGCCAAAGTCCTGTATGCGCCCCTGTCATCCATCAGGATCCTATCATCTCGCACACCCGCATCCTTCAATCGCCGCCTTATTGCATCCTCAACCTCCTTTGGGGTGGGGAGGTAAGACCAAACATTCGTCTTTATACCGACGAGGTCATTTGGCTTGACCAAACGGCGCCATGCTTCAACCGGGTCACCTACCCCGACGAGTTCGCAAACGGCTTTATCAAGCATGCTCAGTATCACTTTAGGATTTGGGTTCCCGCTCCTGTCCAACGCACCCTCATCGCGCACCAAGACAACCTTAACCTTCGCCCCGGCATCGCCAGCATGTAACATCTCAGCTCCCGATGCCGTCACAAGCGCCGCATATGCTGCATGGCGAATAAAGTCGCGCCTCGTTAACTTTGACCTGACGAATTCGCCATCCATCACTTTCTCACCCCCTTTACGGCATCCCGAACTGCTCCAATCAAACGAGATGCAAGGTCCCTCGTTGTTGCATCAAGCACCGCAAATAAAAATTCGCCAACCGCATCAACGGCTATCCACTTGCCATCGCTAAGCCTTGCCATCCTCGCCTGCTTAGCCCTCGGTATGAGCGCCTTAGTGAAACCATTCAGTGCTGCCCTTGCCCTCTTTATATCCGTGTATCGCACAACCAACAAGAGCCCCTTACCATCCTTACGCTCATACTCCGCAGCAATACCCTCAGTATCGTCGCCGAGTTGAAGGACATTCTGATCGGCGATGAAGTATATGCGGTTGAGGATCGTATGCCTGCGGAAGAAACGGACGCTCCGCTCCTTCAAGCCGTCCTTCGGGAGCAATGACAAGAGCTCCGGGAGCTTGCCCACAGTCGTTATGGAACCGTCTATCAACTTACCGAGCTTAAGCACTGCCGCCTTACTCTCATCCGTCTCAAGGCGCGTTAGAGATGAGACGAAGAAGCGCCCCTTCCAAAAACGCAGCAAGCCCTCAATGTAATCCGAACCCTGACCTATGCCAACCTCTTCACCATAGCATTCAACGCTAAAGACACCGAAGGCGTCCTCGGGTGAACCCATGTCATAAATGTCAACGGCAATTTCCATCCCACCATCCCTCAAATATCGCCTCACGAGTGCCTCCCTGAAGCGATACGCGAGGTAAAGCTCCGCACCACCGTCTATGTGTTGGAAGAGCGTGTTACGGTCATAGCGCCTCCAATTGCCATCGGCTCTCCAGCCATCAAACTCGTCCGGTATCCGCTTCGCTATATCCCAAAGGCTCTCAAGGGATGCGCAATCAGCCATTGTGGCGCACATCGCAATGAGGCAGATTGTCCACCATTTCATATTCATGGCGCCGTATCAACTCCATTTTTCGCCTCGGGCGAAGCCGTCCATAACTAATTATGCCAGCTCAGAATCCCGCTTCGGGACAAGGCAAAGCAATCGTGGTTATGTGCCATCCGTTAAAGGGATGTGAGCAGCGTTAATATCAACAGCGAGAAGAAGTTGATGAGAGCGTGGGCAAAAATGCACCCGATGACGGAGCGGCGCAGCTCATATAGCAGTGAGAGAGCAATGCCGACGATGAAAAGTGGCGGCACACCGACAATTGATTGCGGATGGAGGATGGCAAACAGCAACGAGCTTAAGACAGCCCCCGAAAGCACACCCATGCGTTGCCTCAAAGCGCTATAAAGCGCACCCCTGAAAATCAATTCCTCAAT
This sequence comes from Candidatus Thermosaccharophagus tengchongensis, assembly GCA_032161105.2. Lineage (GTDB taxonomy): Bacteria > Armatimonadota > Fervidibacteria > Fervidibacterales > Thermosaccharophagaceae > Thermosaccharophagus > Thermosaccharophagus tengchongensis. The sequence goes on along the minus strand of JAVHTD010000028.1, from coordinate 19,213 downwards.
CACCGGTGCGGCGAGCACGCCGGTTAAAAACACGGTGATGATGAACGCCTTTGAGCTTGCGAACATCATCACTTGCGCGATTGGATGAGCTGGCTCGCTCAACCTGCCAAAGAGCCACTTTGAAATGAGCATGCTGAGCGCTGACGCAAGCCATACCCATGGCAACATGGAAATGTATGTGATAAAGCCGTGTAGCAAATCTTTCGCAATGGCATCCACTTTCAGCCCGACAGCGGACATATTGGAAGAACGGGCATATAGCAGCATCGCAAGCCAAAGAATGCTCAAGGCGCTGATCGCTTCATTGGCAATCATCACTGCAATCAAACTCACTGTGACATCTTGAGCAGCGACACGATGTGGAAGGGCACGAACAACCATCGGCGTCACGATCTCCATCAGGAATAGGTAAACGGCAAACGCCTCAAAGAGCAAATGAGGATTTGCCGAAACATCGCCAGTGCCTCGTCGGCGCAAACGCAACCCCCTGAAGAGCAAGATGAGCAACACAGGTGAGAGAACGATTCCAAAAAGGCAGAACATGCCAACCACCATGAGAAGCAAGAACAGCGGAAGCAGGCTTCTGATAGCTGATGCGCGCAAGCTTGATTTCATCCGCTCGCTTTGGACGAACATAAAAGCCCTCTCGTAAAGCCAAGCCTTAGCCACCTGCCCAAGCCAGCCGAGCTGCAGCCCATCAATTCCGCGCTCAAGCGTTTTGAGCTCATCCAGCGCAACCGGCTTCTCCATAAGCATCCTGCGCCACAGCTTTAGCTCTCCCTCGGTGATTCCACCGCCGGCTTCCTTCAACCGAATGAATTCATTGAGGCACTCATTAGCGCGCTCTTGCATGCCCAAGTAGCCGTAAAGTATGCCCACCGCTCTCAGCGCATCCGCATCACCGCTTTTAACGATGCTTCTGAGAAGGTCATCCAATCTGGACATTGCATTTGCATATTCGCTGTGCCCCACCTTCGGCAATGCCGGCTCAATGATGACGATGGACTTTGCGATAATGCGCATCGCTGTCAACAGTTGCGCCCTATCGGCTTCACGGCTCATTGGTGATGGTCTGGTTGATTGGATGATAAGGCGCATGCATGCGCTCATGAAAGCCATCAAGGCAAGCGCAGAAATTATCGCCACCCTCACCATCGGGAATGAACTGAGATGCCCTCGCCACCTTACGGGCATTTCAAGACCACTCCCTATGACCTTATCGCCTACGACGCTTGCTCCAGAGCTCCTTCACCTTAGCGGCTTCGTCCTGTTCAAGGCGGCGATGAATACCGGAGCGCAATACCTGAAGCTCAATCCCGTCGGCTACCTGCAATGTGATTATGTCCTCGTCAAGGTTCACTATCTGCCCGCATATGCCGCCCACGGTCACAACTCTGTCACCCTTCTTTAGCGATTCAAGGAAGCGGCGCCGCTCACGCTGCTGCTTCCTTTGCGGATGAATGAGGAAGATGTAAATGAAGAAGAACAACGCCGCCACATATATCAGCATCGGGATTATAGCTTCAGTTCCACCATGCGTGCCCAATCCGATCACCCCTTGGGATGGCAAGCACATCAAAATTGAAAACTGCTACCACTGACTGCGTCCCGCTTCAAGCTGACCATTTTAACGCCGCAAGCACGCCAAATTGAATGCCAACGCGCTCCAGACCATTCTCGCCACGAGAACCAGCTGAAGCAAACCCGATAAAAACCTTGCCGGCTAAAGGTCACTGCATCTAACGAACTTGCGCGCATTTATTGGCTTGCTGACGAACTCATTCCCGAGGACGAAGAAGCGAAGAAGCAGCTCCTTTGCCGCGGTGACACCAACTCGCTCCGAAACGGCGATCACAAATTCCGGCGGATTGATCTCGCATGGCAACTCGGCAACCCATAACTCCTTCCCGAGGGTCAAATCCCACCCATCGTAGCGAAGGTCTATTTTAAGCGCCTGACAGACTTTACCCGGTCCGTCAGTCAAGCCGCAAACGGTTCTTCTACCCCTGTTGGATAGCATCATTTCAACTCCCCAGATTGGCTGTATGGCTCGTATGAGCACAGCGCTCGGTATCCCCTCTGGTTCGGTGACCACATTTAAGCAGTGCTGTTGATGGATTCGGTAAACATAGGCGCATCCGGGAGGTCCAAACATTGACCGGTTGCGTTCGGTCAAACCGCGATAGGCATGATTTGCCGGGTCGCCGCTTGCAAGGTAAGCTTCAACTTCAACGATTATGCCGCCGCAAATCGTGCCATCAATCTCGCGCATAAGGAGCTTGCCCAGAATGCGCATCGCCACACGACGCACATCATCATTGTAGAACTCGCGCCCGAGCACAGCCGCACACTGCGCTATATCCTCACACTCGGATAGGGCACTCACAAACTCATCCCAAGGATTTATTCTGGCGAGTCTGCCGACCATGATTTGTCCACCCAAGTGTTGATGATACATCAGCCATGCAAGCCATTTCCCTTCACAGCGAAATGTTGTCACCATATGAATTGATGAGCCATATAGGTCAGCATCGCTGCATCCAACAATGCGCCCGCGTTATCGGTGATGAGGTGGCTTCAACACGGAGAGGGGGAGGGGGTATTGCCGTGAAGTTGAATTGTCCGCTGCGCGAACACACCGTTGAAGAACTGCATTAAGCTTCACCACGGGCGAAATGGGGGTCGTGTATACCGGTGGGTTAAGGCATGGCTAAGTGGCTTTTGAGCTTTAGAGGACAGAGGCTAATAGCGGCGTTGGTTTTGTTTGGCACAATAACTTGGATGGCGTTTCTAAGCCAGCCACCTAAGCTGTGGCAGTGCATGTTTCACAAATTTAGCGGGTTGCCATGCCCATCATGCGGCATGACGAGGTCGCTGTTTGCAGCAGCTCACGGGAGATTCAAGGAGGCATTTTCGTGGCACCCTATGGGAGTAGTTTTGTTTGCAGCCGAAGTTGGAGGCGCGCTTGCGCTCTCACTTGAGGCGATGACGGGAAAGAGGCTTCTCAGGTTTAACGAGAGGGCGATAAGGACGATACTCATTGCCTTCATGGTGTGCTTGTTGCTGTGTTGGGTGATTCGCCTTTGCATCATCTTTGGGATGAAAATACCGCTGCCAATTTATGGGTTAGTCTGACTGCTCCCGGTGAGAGGCATGCGCATAATCTCTGGGAGGCTGCGCGGCAGGAAGTTGACAGCACCAGCATTAAAGGGTTTGCGCCCAACATCCGACATGGCAAGAGAAGCGCTGTTTAACATCTTGCGAGAGCATATCGTCGGTTGCCGTTTCCTTGATGTGTGTGCCGGTGTGGGCACCGTTGGCTTGGAGGCGCTCAGCAGGGGCGCTGAAAATGTTGTGTTCATTGAGCGCGATGCCGCATGCGTTGCGGCGTTAAAAAAGAACATCGCCAGATGCAATTGTGAACGGCAGGCAACGGTGATGCATTCAGATGCGCTATTGGCTCTCAAGCGGTTGATGAAGGCTGGGGAAAGGTTTGACATCGTTTTCGCTGACCCACCTTATGAGGGACAGCTCACAATGAAGCTGCTGCAATGGTTTTCGGATAACGCTGACTTGCTTACCGAGCGCGGTCTTGTCATCATTCAACATTCGGTGAGGCAATCCTTGCCGGTTGAGTGCGGTCTATTGAGGCTCATCAAGAGGCACTGCGTCGGTGAGACGGCTTTCAGCTTTTATGTTGTCAATCGCAGCGACGGTATGGCTTGAGTTTGGTGTGCAAGGCACATTTTCATCATCCAACGGTCATACTGAAAGTCATCACATTGGCACAGGGTGATAATGGTGGCAAGAGCAGTTTATCCGGGAACATTTGACCCCATTACAAACGGTCACTTGGATGTGATTGAGAGAGCTGCAAGGATATTTGACGAGCTCATCGTTGCTGTCGCCACAAACCCAGCCAAACAGCCTTTGTTCTCGCTTGAGGAGAGGGCACAGATGGTTAGGGAAGCATGTGCACATTTGCCGAATGTGAGTGTGGAGACATTCAATGGCTTGCTCGTTGAATTCGCCCGCAGCGTTGGCGCGAAGGTCATAGTCAAAGGGCTGCGAGCCATCTCGGACTTTGATTACGAGTTTCAAATGGCATCCATGAACCGAAAGCTCGCTCCCGATATTGAGACGGTGTTCATCATGACAAGCCTTGAGTATGCCTATCTCAGCTCAAGCCTCATAAAAGAGGTGGCGATGCTTGGCGGGTGCATTGAGGGATTAGTCCCGCCACCAGTTCTGCCGAGGTTGAGGGAGAAGCTGGTTGAAAGGGGGTGCATCAGCCATTCAGGACTATGAAATGCAAATCCGAAATCTGCTCAAGGAACTTGAAACGCAAATAGAGCGGAGCAAAGGGTTTGGACACTGGCGCTTAGTTGACGAGCAAAAGATATCGGTGCTGCTCAGGAGGATTGAAGTTGCCCTGCCAAGCGAGTTGCGCATGGCTGAAGAGATCGTTAGAGAGCGCGATAAGCGCATACGAGCCGCACAGGAGGAGGCAGAAAGAATCGTTCGTGAAGCCGAGGAGGAGAGACAGCGCATACTTGAGCGTGCACAGCGTGAGGCTGAGAGAAAAGTCGCGGAGAGCGAGATAATGAAATCAGCCGAGCAGAAGGCTGACGAGTTGCTCAGGCGAGCTGAGCAAATGGCTGATGAGAAGCGCAGGCGAGCCAGTGAAGAGGCATCAAGGAGGAGAAGTGAAGCGCTTGAGTATGCGTTGAAGGTCTTGAACAAGCTTGAGCAGACTGTGAACAAGTTGAGGGAGATCATCTCAAACAGCCGTGAAGAGCTTGAGCGTGAGATTGCTTCCACGAGCGAAGAAACAGATATCTCAACTGAACGTCCAGATTAGCGCCTCCCATTCAAAGTCGTAACGAAGATGGACGGCGAAGAAGCGCCGCTCAAATGAGCTCAATTTCCTCGCCAAGCCTCCTTTGCAGCCTAAGTTTGCCAATGATCGCCCTCACCTGCTGCTCAACGAACTCAGTGATGATTTCCTCCTCACGCAATACCCTCACCTTCTCCTCAATGTCCCGTATGACCTCGTCCATGTTCTCAAACTCATTGATGCCCTTTGAGCGCATCTCTCGCAAATGCTTCAATCGCTTTTCAAGCGCCTGACGCCATTCACGCCACTGCTCCGCCCTCGGCTCCCCACCGAGAACCTCATCAATTAACCTCTCAATTTGCGCTTCAAGCTCCTCTGGCGTAAGTTCGCCTGACGAGCGCTCATCGCTCACATCCCATCACCACGCATTTTGGGGGGAGACATGGCACCCGCCATTGGACAATTCATCAGCTGGGTTATCCTCCACACCCATTACCTTGCGTGCCCTCCAACCCGTGAGCGATTTCCCAAGATGCGCTTGCTGAGCTCTGGAATGTATACTTCCACGCGAGCCCTCTCCCATAGCCTGCGTATGTAAATCGGTTGCAACGCCTGTGCCTTCTGCTCGCGCAGCATTTGCGATATCATCACGCGCACATCATCAATTGATTGTTGTCGTGCTGGCATGCGCCCCTCAAGTTTGATTATCCACCAACGCCCATCAAGCTCAAACGGCTTGCTCACATCGCCGACACTCATCCCTTCAACTGCGGCGCGCAGCTTCGGCGAAAGATTGCGCACAATTAAAACGCCCATATCTCCGCCCTTGTCCTTAGTCGCCTCATCAACGGACAACTCGCAAGCCAATTCGGCAAAGCTATCTTTGGCGCGCATCACAGCATCGTATATGCTCATGGCGCTGCTCAAATCATCAGCGACGATGCAGCGCAGCTTCACCCTCTCAGGGATTGTGAACTCATCCTTGTGACTCTCGTAATAGCTGATGACCTCATGCGTGCTCGGCATGGCTTGCGGGTCGCTCATGCACAACTTCCTCAGCAACAAACTGAGCTCAACTTCACGCTTCAACTCCTCCAAACTTGCCTTGTCACCTTGCCTCAATTGCCTGCGTTTAATTTCGGCATCCACTTCTGAGCGGCTAACGGAAATGCCCTTCCTCTCAGCCTCGCGCCTTATGAGCCTCTCGGTGATGATCTCCCTAAGCACATGTTCACCTGCCCTTTTCAGCAACTCAACCTCAAACTCATCCCTGTAAATTGCCTCCCCGTCAACACTTGCAACGATGTCCCTTCTCCCGCAGCCCAAGCTCGCGATGGCGATGAGCATGATAAGCGCCGCAGCAAAAATGGCATTGAGCACTTCCACCGCAGCATCAGCTGCAGTGTTATCACAAGTTGAGAACGGACTTGAGCTCAGCTTGCAGCTGCTCTGCGTCAATCCATTCACCCCTCTCACGCCTCTTCATCCACTTTACCAAAGCCGAATTTATCGGCGTTCGTATGCCGTGTTGCTCCCCGAGGCGGACTATAGCGCCATTCAGCGCATCAATCTCGGTGCGCTTCCCAGCTTCCAAATCCTGAAGCATTGAAGACCTATGCGCGGCAGTTGGTGGCACAAGCCTGCCATAGAAGTGCTCAATATACTCTTTGGCGCTGTGCCATTGAAGCGGCGCACCAACTGCACTTGCAACAGAGAAAGCCTCTTCAATCACGGCGTTCATCGCTGCACGGGTAATTTCGTTCTCAGCCAACTCACCGTATGTCATGTTAAGAAGGGCACCCAATGGGTTAAGCGCGGCATTGTATAGCACCTTTGCCCACAGCCATGGCGCTATGTCAAGGTCGCTTCGGCACGGTATGCCAGAGTAACTACAGGATGATGCCACAAGCTTCGCATCCTCAACCCATTCACTCCTTCCGAGGGGGGCAACAACTACATCATCAGCGCACACCGTCACCTTAGCCCTGTTTGCGCCAATTCGCTCAGCTCCGAAGATGATGCGGGCGCCGAGGACTCGGCAATGCGGCAATGCAGCCATAAGAGCTTCCACATTGCCAAGACCATTTTGGAGTGACACCACGATAGCGCTTTGATGAATGACTTTCGCAAGCGATGCAGCCACTGCCTCGGTATCATATGCCTTTGTCGCCACGCCGTAAACATCAAGCCCAGATGGCAATGCAGCCACATCGTCAACCACGAGCGGGTGAGAGTGATGCTCACCGAATAGACCGACGACAAATGCGCCCTCAGATTGCAATGCCTCCACCTGCCAGGGGCGGCAGACGAGATACACAATGTGACCGCTCTCTCGGAGCATCGTTGCGAATGTGAGCCCTATCCCGCCAGCGCCGATAATAGCCCACGATGGCAACTGCCCACACATCACGAGTGACTTTGCCCCCGCTCAAACAAGATTCAAAAGCGGCTCCAGCAACTGCAATCGGGCTTTCCATCGGCTTCATGCAACGGCATTACTGCTGCCTCACTATCGCCGCTACATAGCGAGGCGGCAAGTTAAGTTTGACAAATGTCGCATCATGGTCATCGTAAATTGTCGGTTCAAATTGGACGAGCCTGCCCCTGTCATCGTATACGAACACCTTAATGTTGGCTTTCTCGCCCCACCCAAATATGCCCGAACGATTTGTGAGTATGCGCTCTCGCCCGATTAACACGCCATGATGTAGCTCCAACGGCGTGAATGGAAACATATGTTCGGTCAAGTTAGCATGCGATTGGGGAACATCGGCGGAGTAGTAGTAATACAGCGCACCGAAATTGAGGTTTCTCCTTATCTGGTCAATCACATCCTGCTCGGCACGCTGCGTGAGGTGATCGCCCAATCCAAGTGGGGTGTATATGTGGCTATCAAGCAAATTGAAGAGCGATGCCGTCTCACGAAACCTCGGCACGCACAACCTTGCCATCGTCTCAGTTAGCGGCATGCCATTGCCTATGATCACCTTGCCGGCTTTGAGCAGCCTCTCAGCGTGCGCCACTTTCCACTGCTGTGTCAGGAGTGGTATGGCTGCCTTCTTTCGCAGCACTGAGAATGTGGTTGGATGAATATCGGCGCTGTATCCATCCCAACAGTCATAAGTCCACATCGTGGCGCTGTATTCAATCTCGTCCCAATAGATACCATCAGCGCCGATCCAATCCAGAGCCAAATCAAAATAGCGCGCAACCATTGCCCCATAACTGTTCTTAAGTGTCGGGTAGAATAGCGGCAGATAAGTTGAGTGAGGATATGCAACTTGCTTCCCGGAGGCATCCAGAAAGCGGGAGTCACGGTATTTCTCCGAAGCCTCCCCCTCCGTGCTGATGAAGCAGTGAAAATACATCAGGCATTTCACGCTGGGAAGCAACGAGCGCACCCTCGCAAATAACCCTTTCCACAGCTCGTGGTCACCCTTAGCGCTCAGGAACGCAGTCCCATGAGCATATCCTCCATTGGGCAATCTCCCGATGGTGCTTGATACAAACTTCACCTTGCGCAACTCAAGCCAACGCAATAGCTCCTCGTCATTCCACTTGAGCATCTTTGGCGAGAGGAAAGCGAACGGACCGTCCAAAGTGAAATTGACATTTAACCCCCTGCGCACCGAGTTGATGAACACCCAATAGTCGGCATCGGGCTCAAACTCAATCGGCTTCGGACGACTCAACGGGTGAACTCGCCAGCGCATTTTGATGCTCCCATTCGGTGGCAGGACAAGCTCTGAATCAGAAATGCCGCATGCATCGCCCTCTTTGAAATTGACGCAGTGGAGGCGAAACACATCGTCAAGCGGTAGAATGCCAACCATTGCCCTCTCACCGACAAGCAGTGCCGTCATGTTGCTGCTGCGGCGCTTGAACTGATGCGATTGTATCCTCAGCCCACCCAAGTAAACGCTGTTCGGCTTGCCATCTTCCGGCTCAACGACATGCCGTATGCAAACACCCAGCTCACCATCGGTGAGGTTCCTTATCTCATCATGCACATCAATCCACTCACCGTAGCACTCAGCAGCGCGCTCAATTGAGTAATGGACGCACTCAGCCCTCATCAGGAGGTGATGCTTCGTTCGCCTCTCAATTTGGATGCGCAAGGGACAAGGTGCTCGCAACTCGCCGTCGCTGAGCATATGCCAACCGCCGCCCGGAATGGATATCTCAGTGCCTATGAGGAAGCGCTCACCCAAAATGTCCATCCTCATCCCGCCGCCATCAAGCCATTGCACAGAATAGCCGAATGGCTGCGGCACCCTCGGCACATATGTCGGCAGCTCATCGCCTCTCCTTCGCATGGCTTTCACAACTTCGCCAACGCGCACAACAACATCACTTAGCATCAACCTGCTCGTTATGCTCGGGATGGTATGGCTTACTGCTATTGTGTTTTTTCCATCCGTGAGCAGGTCCGCAATGTCAAACGCAAACCTGTAAGGGTCGGCGCCAATGACGCTGTATGGGCTTGATACATCCTCAATGGCTGCTTTGAAGTCGTGGCTATAGAGTATGCGCCAAGAGCCATTGCCATACCATGTGAGCGCAGCGCCGCCGCGAGTTTGAAAGGACATCGGCTTGTTAACAAGCTGCTCGGCATCCAAAGTCATGCCGTTAATTCTTATCACCATCGCCGTTGTTGAGCCAGCCAACCGCTCATAATGCAACCTCGCCCACATCTCAAGCAGAGCGGCTTTACCCTCTGGTATGATGAGGGCATTCGCACGCTCCTCTGCAGCCGCTTCATTTCCATTAAGCTTTCGGACATGGATAACCCATGTGTGCGTCCTCCCAGGGTCAATCATCACTTCATCGCAGAGTTTGATCCGGTCAAGCCCGCACGCACAACCGACAGCGGAAAACAGGGCGAGCATCACAGCAACGCGCCAACTGGATGCCATCTGCGACATCGCCATTCTTCGCCCCCAAGTTCTGTGGTTCTCCAAGCTGCAACACCCACATTGCTTCATACTTTGGCATAGTGCCATCAATTCATTTTGACCCAACGGGTGATTGAAGCGATGGGCGAATTGCAAGTCAGATTTGAAGTTGCCGGGATGAGCCTTTATGGGATGCTGCACATTCCGGGCAGCGGTTGTTATCCGTGCGTTATTTTCTGTCACGGCTTTACAGGGCACAGAATTGAAGCGCACAGGCTGTTTGTGAAAGCCGCAAGGGAGCTTGTGCGCTATGGTATAGCCGCATTCAGGTTTGACTTTCGTGGCTCGGGCGAAAGCGAGGGCGACTTCAGTGACATCACAATAACGAGCGAACTTGAAGACCTGCGTGCTGCCGTCAACTTCATTTCATCAGTTGGGGGTGTGGATGCGAATCGGTTAGCATTACTCGGGTTGAGCCTCGGCGGATGCATTGCGGCATGCTATGCACCCACTGATGAGCGCATAAAGGCGCTTGCCCTTTGGGCTGCAGTTGCACGCCCCAATGAGATACTCAGGCGCCACTTGTGCGGCGATGCCATGAACGAACTTGAGGAAAAGGGTTGGATTGACATTGGCGGGTTGAAAGTATCCAGGGCATTCTTTGATGAGCTGCCAAATGTGAAACCGGTTGAACTGGTCTCGCATTTCAAAGGGCGAGCACTAATAGTGCACGGCTCTTACGATACGGTCGTGCCAGTTGATGATGCTCAACTTTATGCTGAGGCGCTCGGTAACAGGGCAGACCTTCACATTATTGAGGGCGCTGACCACACATTCGCAAAATGCCACCACGAAGAGCATGTCATCAGGATAACATGTGATTGGCTGAAAGGGCAATTGCATGCAGCTCAGACGGACTGAGCATAAAGCCGGTCAAATTATCGCCTGTGAAATTCGGTTGCGATAAATCGCATCAACGAGCTCCATCGTCTTGACGGCATCGCCAAAATGCGTCTGCGGTAATGTCCCAGATTTGATGCAGTCAATGAAATGCTTATTCTCATCGTAAAAGCCGTAGACCCTATGCCATTGATTGCTCATAGCTGCTTCCTGTGGCGTGATGCGCTTAACGAACTTGCCGTTCTCTGCATAAACCACACCCTCGCCATCCGGATCCGGATTGGCAAAAGCCGATATCCCTATGCCGTGCATCTCAAATGTGTGCACCCTCTTGCCGGCAGCCCAGTTTGCCAACAGCACACCGACACAGCCATTTTCAAATTCAATGAGCGCATTGAAGCTATCGGGGAAATCGCATGCCACAGCCCTCACGCTGCTCACCACATTTTTGGCTTCGCTGCCAGCCATCCACCTGAGCGAATCAACTGCATGTATGGCGTCGCATGTGAGTATGTCCACAGCACCACCGTAGTATGGTTCGCCACCCACATGGTGCTTGTAGAAGGTGGCTACGCATTGTTGCATCTGTCCCCTCTCTCCCACAAAGCGCTTGAGCAACCTGAGAAGCGGTATGAAGCGCCTGTTAAACCCGACCATGGTCAAACACCCGTTGCGTTCGGCGAGCTTAGCCATGTTGCGCGTTTGCTCGGAATACACCCCCGGAGGCTTCTCAATGAACACATGCAACTTCTGCCTAAGGCAATGCACGACGATATCAAACAGTTGATGCGGTGGCATGATGACATAGACGGCTTCTGGTGCAGTTTGCTCAATCATCTTCTTGTAATCGGTGAAGCGCCCATCAATGCCAAACTTGTCGGCAGTTGAATGAAGCCTCTCCGGGATAAGGTCGCACACACCAACAAGCTCAACATCTTCAAGCTCGGTGAGCGATGGATAGTGAACGGAATTGGCATGCGCACCGCACCCGATCACTGCAACGCGCACCTTTGCCCTCCCTTTTCCCTCATCAGATGACGACATTTTCATCACCCCCGATGATGTTCCAACGGAATCGCTTTTGCCGCTCGCCAGCAATATTAGCGCACCACTTCAACACTGCCTCGCAGAGGCTAATCGCTGTCTAAGCGCTTCCCAACGCGCCGACGGTGAAGAAGGTTAGTCAAAGGGTTATGAGGAGACGAAATGCTCCTTTGGGGAGCACCAATTTGCCGCCACACAAGTCGCATAAGGCTGTCAAACTCACCGGTGCGTTTGCATCCTTACAGGGGGTAGATTGGCGGTGTGCGGAGCAAATGGGGGCGTCAAAGAGGGGAACGGGGGAAAACACGGGCAGAGCGGCGCAAAGGGATCAACCGCACAGCTTGCAAGCTCACTTAAGCGCTTGCAACTGCACCTGCAAGTGGCGGTTTCGCTTACGCTATTTTCTTGGGTGATCGTTCTCGGCTACAGCGAGGGCATCTTCAGCAAACTCCATGAGGTGCCAATTAGCCTGCTCCTATTTTGCGTCCTCACATATTGCTTGCTGCAATCGCTATCGGCGCTCAATTGGTGGGTGATAATTCGCTCCACTGGGATGCTAATGAGCCCGGTGAGCGCAGTCGTTGCCTTCTTCGTCGGGATGTTCTTCAACCTTTTCCTACCGGGCATAGTCGGCGGCGACATGGTGCGCGCATACATTGCCAGCAAGCATTCCAAACAACCGCTGTCCATCATCATGGGGACTGTGTATGCGCAGCGCGCTGTTGGGTTTACCTCAATGATACTCGTTGGATGCATTGCTGCACTTTGGTTGAGCAAGGCGACGCAGAAGTTCATCATCGCAACGCTCACTGCATTCCTAACGCTGCTCATAATGGCTTCCATTGTTATCGCAACGCTGTTGATATGGCGCGACTCAAAGAGCATCTGGAGAAGGCGACTTGCGCGCTTCGGTGAGGGTGCCCTTATGTTCCTTGCGCAGCCAAGATATGCCGCCCTAAGCTTCGGCATAGCGCTCATATACCATTTGTGCCTTGACGCTATGCTGCTTGCGCTCGGGTGGACAATTGGGATGCAAATGAGCTATGCAACATATGTGGCGATGATATCAAGCCTGACAGCTATAAGCTCGCTTCCGATTGCCATACACGGACTCGGCGTCAGGGAGATAACGGCATCACAACTTTGGGTTATGCTCGGCGCATCTAAGGAGGCTGCAATACTTTGGTCCTTGCTTTGGCGCATAATCACATGGCTTGCCGCTTTACCGGGGGGGTTAATTTACTTGGCTACAACTGCGGTCGCATTGCACATGCGCGGCGCGGACAAATTCAAGGTGTGCGAGGATAAGCGCAGTTAACGGGGGTGAGACATCATGCCAACGGAGAGGGTGAGCTATGGCGGATGGGAAAATTGCTACAGGCTGTTCAATGACGATGTTGAGCTAATAGTGACGGCGGATGTCGGTCCGAGGATTATCCGCTTCGGGTTCATCGGTGATGAGAATGAGTTCGCCGAATTTGAAGAGCAGCTCGGATTGAGGGGCGGTGATGAGTGGCGTATCTACGGAGGACATAGGCTTTGGCATGCTCCAGAAGCACGCCCAAGAACATATGCACCAGACAATGAGCCGGTTGATGTAAGCGCAAAAGACAACTCCCTCCTCGCCGTGCAGCCAGTTGAGAGGCTCACCGGGATACAGAAGGAAATGCAAATAGAGCTCCCACAAGGCGGGACACATGTGGTGGTTATCCACAGGCTGCGCAATTTCAACCTTTGGTCTGTTGAACTTGCTGCGTGGGCGCTCTCAGTCATGGCACCGGGCGGAAGGGCTATACTACCACAGCCTCCATTCATACCGCACGAGGAGAAGTTGCTTCCAGCAAGGGCAATGGCAATCTGGCATTACACGGATATGAGCGATTCAAGGTGGCGCTGGGGAAGGAAGTTCATCATCCTTCGTCAGGATGTGAACAATGCTAAGCCGCTAAAGCTTGGCGTAGCAAATCACGAGGGCTGGTTAGCATATGCGCGCAACGGACATCTATTCATCAAGCGGCACAAGCACTTTGATGGAATGCCATACCCGGATTTCGGGTGCTCCGCTGAGGTCTTCACCAACGAGAGGATGCTTGAACTTGAAACGCTCAGCCCGCTAAAGCGCATTGAGCATGGTGAATGCATTGAGCATGTTGAGCATTGGTTCCTATTCAAGGGCATACATGTGGGCGAAGATGAGGATGAAATTGAGAGCCAACTCAAGCCGCTGCTTGAGCAGACACAACAGTTCTCCACCTGGCAGGAATAGTCACACTCAACTTATGCCATGACCTGCACATCTGGCACCCCTTTGTAGGAGCGGCTTTAGCCGCGAACAATCCTGAATAGCCATCCTCTTTCTTCGGGGCTAAAGCCACTCCTACAGACGATGACTATTTAGCGAGGTTCACAACATAGATGCCATCATCAGCACCAATGAACAACTTATTAGCTGGATTAGATAACACCATTGTTCGGGCTGGACTTTTCGTAGGTAAAGTAATCTTGCCAATAAGCGATTTCCTCGGAACTTCATAAACTTGAACAGATGGAGGACTGTCAAAGCCACGATCCAAGATGTAAAGATATTTTCCATCTTGACTCCAACATCCATCCATGCCCCGTGAGAACATGCTGAATCGCAACTCGCACCATCCCTCTTCAATCTCAAGGCGTTCAGCATCTATGACCAACAGCCCACCTAGCCCACCACGGGCAATGCAGATAGCTCTCTTCATATCGGGCGAGAACACTATGCTATCGGCACCATCTCCACTAATGTAACCGATGCGCTTTAGTATAGCTCCATCCCGAGTATCTATCACATATATCACTCGTGCTTCATCCATATAATAAAATTTTGGAAAATCACGAGGCAAAGTTTCAATATCTTTAACCAGGATCGGCTGGTCAGAGGCTACCCAAAGTTGATGCCTCTCAGAGGAAAGTGCAAGAGCACTTACTTTGGGTATCGCCCTCTCCCAAAGTTGCTTACGGGATGTAACTTCAATAGCTTTGATGACAGAATCATCCGAGGGTGGCTCATCCCATAAGTGACTTGACACCACTCCATATATTACCTTGCCATCTTTATCAATCACCCAATTACGAAACTGTTCCACAAGAGGAAAGATATCAGCAGAAATGCCACGTGCCAATCCAATAAACGATGACCAAGGATTTGATACATTAATGTTGACTCGATTGATAATGGCATGGGAGAAGGCATCCAAAGCTATAACTGGTTGGATAACCGAGAAAATTGCGTCCGAGGAATCTTGAGTTCTTGAGACGCTAACAAACATAGCCCAAACCTTCTGTCCATCAGAAGATGGATACAAAATAGTGAAACGAGAACCTCTTGGTGCTTCAAAGACTTTGGCGACTGTTTCACCACCATTCTTAAGAGCTATAAGACCTATCACTGCGCAAACTACTATAGGTGGAAGGACAAAAAGGCTTGCCACAAACCGTTTTAGGACAAAGGAACGCATCATTGTCATTCACCTCAGGATTATGTTAATAGTTCTGCTGCTTCTTCTTCATGACCCCCACCACCCTTCAAATGCTTCTACTACCCACCAAACGGATGTCTTAGTATATGCAACGGCAGGCAGCTGGTAATATGCATTAGACTCCAGCCAAGCGTTTAACACCGAGTCACCGGTATCAAAGTCATAGGATGGATTAGAGTTAAGGTTAGTAACGAACCTATCAGCAACTTCAACAGAGGAGGGCTTACCAGGAGGTGGAATATCTCGTGGCGCTGAGCCGTAGTAGCCTGTTAGTCCCTTTAGAGGTCCATTTTTGACGATAGGTTTTGCCCAGTATGAAATGCCTTTGGAGTCAGGGTCAAGCACTCCACATGCTGAAATGATGAAATATTCCAAATCTTCTCCCCAGTTGATGGCGGCGTTAATCTCCGAAGGATGGATAGTTCCCCCGCTGTCAAACACGCTTATTAGCTCACCTGTTTCTCTACTCCCGTGCCCGCTGTAATACAAAATGTCCGCTTGGTTTTTAACCGGTAATTCATGGTTCACCGATGGTTTATGAGGGTCATAGACTTTTATCTTCTCCACCCCTGCTGCTTGGATGAAACGAAGGAGGGTTGGCAGGGTCGGCGTCTTCATCTCCCAATTACTGTCCCTTGCCCTCCCCCTCCTCTGACGATCGGTCAAACCTACCTCTATCGCTGCAGAATCCAGATAATTTGAAGTAGGAGAAATAGCGTGGTCATAAGTCGTAACTTCCGCCGTGTTGTCCCCACTCATGTGAACTTGGATTTGAATATCATCTATGCTTTGCTCAGGTGGTTTAACCATCTTTATCTCTTGCCCATAAGGTTTATGGAAGTGATAGCCATTCCCTTGAGGACATGCCCCACTGTAATGAAGGGTCACTTTAATCCCTTTTTGATCAGTCACAGATGTCTTTAACATGACAACCACCTTTGCGTTGGAAGGGGGCGGGTCAGGAGAGGAGATGTGAGCAAGGATGAAAAGGACATTGCCTTCTGGTTGTTGCCGCAAGATAGTGAATTCTCCACGTTGGGGGTTACTTGGGTCGTTGCCGTCCCATTTGAGTTTCTCTTGGTCTTCGTAAGGGTTACCATTACCGTTAAGGTCATAATAAAAGCCGACATCTGTAATTTGCCATTTTCTCCACTTTGCATTCATCTCCAAAGCAGGTTTGACTTTATGGTCTTTGTGTAAGTGAGCATGATTGTCCCATGCAAAGATGACAAAATAGTATGTCCCTTCCTTATCCATCAAAGTAATAGGAACGGGCAATAGAACGCCATACTTTACTCCACAAACTTGCCACCAAACCAACACAATTGTGCTCCAATGAACAAAACAAACTCCCTAAAATCTATACCACCTTACGCCAAAGGCTATCTCCTTAACCTACCCACCAGATCACCGCAGCGTCTCAGGCGGAAATTCCTCTAACTTCTCGATTTCTTCTGATGACAGTGTACCACCTAACTTCTTGATGGCACTAAGTATTTCCATTTCCATCCGCAATCTATCAGCCCCATAAGCTGGTCGCACACTCTCAAGAGCTTTCCTTAAGGTAGGTAAGGCTTCCTTTAAGCCTAACTGGGCAATCTTTTGAACCGCCCAGCAGGCAAGTTCCTTGTCTTCGCTTAGGATGGCAGTTTGTAATTCCTCGTTGCGCCGGGGGGAGTTCCAAATCTCGATGCGCCTAATGGCACGTTCCACCAATGGACGCGAGTAGGGATGAAACTTGGCAAACGCTTGCCTCAGTGCTGGAAGGGCTTTGGGACTGCCGATGTAACTGAGCGCCTCCATTGCCGAGAATTTGACGAATGTTTCCTCATCCTGAAGCAATTGCAACAGCGTGGGCAGGTCGCTCTCGTCGCCGATGTATCGCAATGCTCTTGCCGCCCCCGCCCGTATGTCTGAGTTTGGATGCTTGAGCAAAGGACGGATCAAATCTACCGAAGCACGGTCACGAAAGACTTCACCTAAAACGATGACCGCTCGCTCTACAAGGTAGAAGGGGGCTTATTTTCTCTGATGATGTCCCGTAACACAATTTTCGCTCGCTCACCCATCCTGAGTAATTCTAAGCGCTCCCTGTTCTTAAACTCTTCGGCAGAGAGCAGTTGCATAATTTTTCTTTTGTCCAAATTACTCACCTCCAACGATACCGTCGTCGCTGCGACGGTGGCAAGCATCAATGTAATGGCTAACGCCTTGACTGTTATTATCCTCACAGTTTAATCCCCCTATTGCATTAATGGGCTTTGCCGTGCTGTGTCGATTTGACTTGTTGTAAGTCTCTTAGATTCATTGACGGCGTCTGTATCAGAAGTCCCCGACCTCATTAAGTTTCTGTATTCCTCATTAATATCTGGCGACTGGAAGTGACCACTATTCAAGAGAATGTGACCGATTTCATGTGGTGTCGTGAATGGTGTCCGATTTAATGCAATTATGATTGTTCTCCTGTGGTTTGGATCTGCGTTAGGAGCAACGGTATAGACATCGTTGAAAGCTTCTCCCCGAGATCCAGACCGCATGCGATTTATGAAAATGACATCTATTGTTAAATCGTCATTATCTTTGACTGCGCTGATAAGAGCTCTCTCCTCATCGGTTTCTTGTATATTACCAGAGGGATCTTGTGTGAAATCATCGAGTCCATGTTGGTCGTCAAGGTTAACCCCTTGCGGTTGGTCTCTTTCATGAATGTCTGCTTCCGTGATTTCCTGTCCATTTCTGTTCACAAACCGGATGCACGCCTGTGCCCATGCCTTATTCGCACGACCGCTATTTATCTCACCCTCTAACCTCCTTATCTCCCTTAAAATCTCCTGTTTTGTCCAATAAGGTTGATTATTCGTTCGGCTTCTCATGGATATAATGTTCAATCTTACCAACCTCCGGTGCTGCCTAGTGCACACTGTAACTTGCCTTTCTGCTACCAATTTCCCGCCACGATAATATTTCGCCCTTAATACCCCTTCTAACTCTGCCCATATCGTTCGGTCATCACTTCCGTCATCTGTGCCATCATATTCAGTGTTCTGACCTGAAGGGTCATCGTCAAAGTCATCATCAATGATGTCATTGTCTACAACCGCTATCAAAGGACGGGTGATGAAAATGCCTTCGTTGGGTTTGCTAAAATCCGAATGGAAACTCATATTGTTGATTTGGTCATCGGGATTGCTCGTTTTGGGATTAGCGCCACGTTTGAAAGAATGAAGGTGCAACACTCCAGGTCTATTTTGGGATTTGTCGGTGACCTTAACAAAGAAACGACGGTCATCATATCGGGTAAAGAATTGCCTGACCATGTTGTTAGCGTCAAAAGAGTTTTCCCAAAGGGCAATATGGACATGGTCGATACGAACAAAGACTTGGGATTGCCAATCACCATCTTGACGCACGAATTCAATTAATGGATTATCGTACTTTGCATTCACCTCCAAAGCAGGTTTTACTTTATGGTTCTTGTAACCGTCAGCATAGTCATCATAAAAGTGCAAAACAAACCTGTATGTCCCTACCTTATCCATCACACTCACTGGAACTGGGATTATAACACCATGAACTTCACCATTCGGGTTCGCTACCAACCCATCATTCCATCCATGAACAACACATTTTAATATCGGAACAGCACATGTTGATACCCTCATCAAATCAGGGTCATACAACCATATTTCTCCCCATGTCGCATCCCTTCCGCTATGCAATGCATACCATCTCAAGTAGTAAAGGTAGTTGTCATCACTCTCATCATCAGGTGTCCCTCCATCATCACGACCGCAATACTCAACAGGTCCTGGAACAACCTTCAATTCCTTGCTCCTTAACCAATCATGGTCATAAGGGGCAACTCCTGTCACTTCAACATCAAAGGTGTATAAACCTGCAGGTGCTATGTTTGTTGGCTCTTCCCCATCAGGCATTCCTTCGTAATTGCCAGTGTTCATAGTCCCATCCCATGTGAAATCGTAACTTCCAGGACACAACTTCTGTTCCGTCACCTCGTAAACCTT
>JAVHTD010000027.1:0-34940 GCA_032161105.2 Candidatus Thermosaccharophagus tengchongensis | reverse complement strand
AAGGCGAAAGATATGCCAATGTAGGAGGCTTAACAGAAATTCGGCAACCTGCATGAGGCTTATGAGAATGTTGCACCACCGCACGGTGGGATAGCGCTTGGGCTTGACAGGATAATCGCCATCATAGCTGACACCGAGAACATACGCGAGGTGATAGCCTTCCCGAAGACGAGCACCGGATATGACCCAATGACGGGCTCTCCAACGCCAGTCAGCGAGCAACTCCTAAGGGATGCTCACATAAGGCTTGTGCTTGAGGATGAGGGTAAGTAACTTCGGGCTGCATGAAATGCATCATGAATTGCATCATGAGAAGGTGATGCATGTGAGGCGCAAGTTTTACATCACAACGCCAATTTACTATGTGAACGATGTGCCGCACATAGGCACCGCATACTGCACAATCGCCGCCGATATAATCGCACGCTATCACAGGCTGCTTGGCGATGATGTGTTCTTCCTGACTGGCACGGATGAGAACGCAATCAAGGTTGCAAGGGCTGCACAAGAGCACGGCAAAGAAACACAGGAGTTCGTTGATGAGCTTGCAGAACGATTTCAAGATGTGTGGAGGGCTTATAACATCTCCTACGATGACTTCATCAGGACGACGCAACAGAGGCATAAGAGGGCTGTTGTCAAGTTCATAGAGCAGGTGATGCGTCACAGCCCTGATGCAATCTATCCGAGCTACTACGAAGGTTGGTATTGCGTGTTTGAGGAGACATTCTACTCCGATGAGGAAGTCGTTGATGGCAAATGCCCAGATTGCGGTAGGCAAGTCCAGTGGGTGCGTGAACCCGCATTTTACTTTCGCCTGAGCGCCTTCTCCGAGAGGCTGCTTCGCTTTTATGAAGAGCATCCGGAGTTCCTTGCGCCTGAGTTCAGAGGGCGAGAGGTCATTTCGTTCGTCCGCTCGGGGTTAAAGGATGTGGCTATAACGAGGGTCTCAAGGTGGGGCATTCCATTTCCAATTCGCCATAGCGAGTTTGAGGGCGGCATGGTCGTTTATGTGTGGTTTGATGCTCTCATAAACTACCTCAGCGGCATAGGCTACGGCAGTGACGAACCCGAAGATGTTGAGAAGTTCAAACGCTACTGGCCGGCTGACTTGCACCTCGTCGGGAAGGACATTTACACGCGCTTTCACTGCACGATGTGGCCGGCGATGCTCATGGCAGCAGGGCTTGAGCCTCCAAAGTGCGTCTTCGGACACGGCTTCTGGAATATTGAGGGCGAGAAGATGTCCAAGTCAAGGGGGAATGTGATTGAGCCTGTGAGCCTCGCAAACGAGATCGCATCACGCACAGGGTGCACATTTGATAGGGCAGTTGATGTCATACGATACTTCCTCTTCCGAGAGGTCTCGTTCGGCTTGGATGGTGATTTCCAGCGCGCAAGCCTGTATGCGAGATTCAATGGCGACTTGGCTAATGACCTCGGCAACCTCGTCCAGAGAGTGCTCACCATGGTTCGCCGATTTGTCGGCGGTAAAGTTCCACCGCTGAGGGACGAAGGTGGTGAGCTCAGGGGGCTGATAAGAGAGTTGGCACCTGCGATAACGCAGGCTATGGACAGGTATGAATTTTCGCATGCGCTATCGCAGATGTGGGAGATCATCCGTTCCTCAAACAGGTTTGTTGAGCGCAAGGCGCCGTGGCAGTTGGCCAAGGAGGGGCGAACTGAAGATTTGCAGCATGCCCTTAGGGAGCTTATGGATGTGCTTTCGTCGCTCGCCATAATGCTATTCCCGTTCATGCCATCAACGGCTCTTGAGATTGCCCGCCAGCTCGGTGCATCACAACTGTTTGTCAACTGGCGATGGGAGCACATCACGCAGTTTGATAAATTGCCCGAGGGATTGAGCATCGGCGAGCCACAGGTGCTCTTCCCGAAGGAGAGGGCTGTGCAAGTCAGCGCATCAACTATCGCTCATTCGGAAGAGGGAAAGGGAATCGGTGAGGAGGGTGAGAGGGCAATGGGCGCACAGCAAATAACCATTGACGAGTTCAACAGGCTTGATTTGAGGGTGGTCAGAGTTATCCGTGCGGAGCGAATTCAAGGCGCCGAGAAGTTGCTCAAGCTTGAGGTTGATATGGGGACTGAGAAGCGGACCGTGGTTGCAGGCATAGCGCAGGAGTTTCCACCCGAGGAGTTGGTCGGGAAGACGCTTGTGCTCGTTGCAAACCTTGCCCCGGCAAAGATTCGCGGTGTGGTATCACAGGGAATGATATTGGCAGCTGGTGAGGATAAGCCGCTTGCGCTCATAACGACCGACAGGGAAGTCCCGCCGGGGACGAGGGTAAGGTGAATGCCATTTGCGTTTGCTCATTGCGCGGGGCGATCTTGGATGCGCCTGTTTGTGAGCTGCTTTATTGGGGCGATGGCTTGCATCGCATTATCAGTTATAACTTCGCATGTTTTCTCAACCTCCTTTGCCGCTTCAGTCAGCATCGGTGTGCTTGTTGGCATCCTGCTGGCAGCTTTATTAAGCGCATACATTACGGATGCGCTCAAAAGGCATGTTAATGTAATCGGTCAATTTCTGTCTGAGTGCATTCGCGGCGAGGCAAAAGCGGTTGAGCGCTTGCAAGCTTACAAGCTGGGCGCGCTCGGAGAGGGCGTTTGCCAGCTTATCTCAGAACTTCAGGATGAGCGTCAAAAGAGAACGAGGCTTGAGATGAGGCTTGAACATGTGGTTAGCTTGCTGAGGCGCTTTCAAACTCAGTCCACCTCCGAAAGCGATTTGAAGGCGACTCTCCGTCACATAAGGCAGCTTTCAAACGCAAGCGGGTGCGTTGTCCTCTCCTACAATGCCGAAGATGATGCCTTCTCGCTTGGCATTGAGGACGGAGAACCATCCATAGTTAGTGAGATACGCTCTGGCAACATCAACGAATCTGTATGGCGCGCCTTTCTCACCCGCTCTGAACCGCTCATAATCAGGCGCAGTGAGGGCGATAGATTCAAGCTGCTGCAATTTGGTCGCCAGCTGCTGTGCGATGTCATACTCATACCAATTCGTTCCGAGAAGCAATTGCTCGGGATACTCGTGCTCACAAAGGATGACGGTGAGTTCTCACATGACGATTACGAAGCAGCCTCAATCAGCGGGTTGCTTTTTTCGCTCATGTTTCGCAGCATAGTGTTGCATGAGCGTTTGACGAACTTGTTTATTGAGACTGTAGCAGCGCTTGCCGAGGCGGTTGATGCAAAAGACCCATACACAAGGCATCACTCAAAGTGGGTGACACAATGGTCCGTCATGTTTGGTAAGTGGCTCAACCTTCAACCGTCACAAATTGACACATTGCATGTCGGTGGATTGATGCATGACTTGGGCAAAATAGCCGTCCCTGATGAAGTGTTGCGAAAGCCCCATTTGCTAACGCCAGAAGAATATGAGCTGATAAAGATGCACCCCTCAAAGGGTGCTGAGATACTCTCTCATGTCTCATTGCCTTGGGATGTTATTCCGATCGTGCTTCATCATCATGAGCGCTGGGATGGAAAGGGCTATCCGAATGGTTTGCAGGGCGAAGGCATTCCGCTCCTTGCGAGAGTCGTCGCAATAGTTGATTCCTTTCACGCCATGGTGTCCAACAGACCATATCGCCCCGCATTGCCAATTGATGAGGCGTTAAGGAGGGTGTCTTTGGAAGCCGGAAAGCAGTTTGACCCCACACTCGCCACCTCATTCGTTCAATTGGTTTCCTCAAACACAAGTGCCTTTACCGTCAGTGAGCTATGATTGTTGTCAGCGATTATGTGAATGTGTATCCTGTCGCATTTGCAGCATCAGCATCTTGTTGATGCCACTGAACATGAGCATCGTGTGTTTGCGTCGCTTTGCAGCATTGGCATCCTATTGATAGTTTCAGCTTGGTTGACGCGAAAAGTAACGCTGCTCTTTATGGGTTGAACTTTACAAGCATGTTGTGATGCAGCAAAACTAAGGTTAGGGAAAAGTCAAATGCCGCGCAAGGGAGGTGATGGGTGAAACAGTAGTGCAATGGGTAGGTAGCTTTTCCAAATTGCAGGGAAGCGGATAGGGTTAAGAGGGTGTAAGGTAAGTCAACCCCGTAGCTAATGCAAGGGAGGGATGAAATGATGCATGTGAAGGAGAGATATAGTGAAAAGTCAATCGGCTTCACTCTGATAGAGCTGCTGGTAGTGATCGCGATAATCGCGATCCTGGCAGCGATATTGTTCCCGGTGTTTGCGAGGGCGAGGGATAAAGCAAGGCAGTCAAGTTGTCTGAGCAATGTGAAGCAGCTGACAAGCGGCATCTTGATGTATGCCCAAGACTATGATGACTTCTTGCCAATTAACACCCCTGTGCGGTGGTGGAACCTCGTCCAGCCCTATGTTAAGAACACGCAGATACTTGTCTGTCCCTCAAGACCAACCTTCGCACGCGGCTATGGGTGTAACGGAAATTACATGGGTTGGTCTTCCTCAATTCACATTGCGACACTCCCAACACCGGCAGGCTCGGCTATCATTTGTGATGCGGCACAATGCAGTTCTGCCGGCGTCACCGGAAACAATGATGCAGATTCATGGGTGCAGTATGAGACGGGTGCAACAGATTGGCAGTTTACGCCCCCAACGAACATTACAGGCACAACTTATAACTACGATTCGGATGACCAGTGGGGCAACCGCAGCCGTCGTCCAGTCGGCAGGCATTTTGATGGCTTAAATGTGGGCTATCTTGATGGGCATGCCAAGTGGCTTAGGATTCGCGAGTTTGTTGGACCGCTTCCCGGTGGCTGGCCATACGGTCACCCGATGAACTCTTGGGACAACCAATAAGGGTTGTTACTAAAGCAAGTGCGATTATACTGATTGCGTGAGGGATTGAAGAGAAGGTGCTGATGGTATAGCCCGTCAATTCTCATGGATAGGCACATTGAATGCTTCGCCGGATTGATGGGCTGTTATCCAATCTATTTGTGCCACACAATGGTGGTTGCCCTATTTCATGCATTCCCTTAGGTATGCGGCAGTCTGTGGCAGCAGTTCGTCTGAATCACCCGGGACACCGCATTCAAGTGCCATGTATTTGTCAAAGCCAACCTCTTTCAGCGCTGCAAAGCCGCTTTTAAAATCGGTGTGCCCATAGCCGGGAAGCAGCCTGTTGCTGTCAGCCAAATGGACATGGTAAATCCATTTGCCATGTTTCCTTATGCTTTCAGCTATGTCTGCCTCCTCAATGTTCATGTGGAAGAAGTCAGCCATGATGCGCACATATGGATTGCCCAATCGCTCGCAAATCTCAACTGCCTGTTCAAGCCTATTGATGAAGTGCGTCTCATAGCGGTTCAACGGCTCTATGAGCAAGTAAGCTCCGACACTCTCGGCGTGCTTCCCGATATCGTCAAGCAAGCATAGGAGCAGTTCCCGTTCAAGCTCAACAGCGCTCTTGTATGGTGACAAATCTGGGATCCTCGGTGCGCCGAATATCGGGACGAATATGAGCCCCACAGCACCTACATCGGCAGCAACTGAGAGCAGTTCCTTGATGTCCTGCACAGCTATTTTGCGAGCCTGCGGGTCTGAATCAAGCGGCGTGCCACGATAGCCAGCGCAGACTGTGCTCACTTTTACCCCAGTGCGCTCTGCCGCTCGCTTTATCTCATCGGAGCGCTCCTTCAGTCCACTGCCCCAAAATTCAATCCCATCATATCCCCACTGAGACAGCTTTTCCATCTTCTCCTCAATTGATGCGCCTTTAACGAGCCCCTCTTGACATGAGAGCTTCACAGTGCCCACCTCCTAAGGGGAGTTGCGGTGATGCTTTGCGCTTCACATTGACCCAAAGCCATCTTGAGCAAAGAGCGTGTGCCAAGAAGTTTAACTGCAACACTGCTACCAGCTCAGCGGAGTGCAGTTCGTGACCTTCCATGCCATCCAAGGTATGGTATACGCATACCTTTACCTTTTGATTGCTACTGGCACGCTGCGGCAATGTGAGCTTTGAATATGTCCTCAACAATTCCGATGTCCTTTGCAGCGTCCCTCCCATCAGTCAACGGTTGCAATCCATTTCGGATGCATTCAATGAAGTGCAATGCTTGCCTTCTAAACGACCAATCCCAATCGGAGTGCAGTTGCACAGTCTTGTTTTGCTCGCCATAGTGCACCGTCACTTTAGCTGGAACTTGTGCAAGCAATGGTGGCGGCGTCTCAATTTTCATGAAGCCCTTCTCAAAGTAGAGCGCAAGGTGCTCATCAAATCCGTGGTGCTTTATCGGACCGCCAACCTCAAGGGTGGCTGGCGTTCTTGAAAACTCAAACATGACTAAACGCACCCTATGCCTTAAGTTGACGCCGACGATGGCGCACTCATCTCCCAAGAAGGCGCGCATCAAATTGATGTTGTGGCAGTGGACATGAAGGAAGTGGTAATACAGGTTGCCATGCCCATACAAGTTTTGGCGCAGCTCATCGGGAAGCCATTTTGGACCTGGGTCTCTCTCAGGCATAGCGCCATATGGTTCATCGGTCCGCATGACTGGGGCAATCAACTCCCTTCCCGCCGTCCACTTACCCCCGATAAAACAATGCGCACGCGCATAAAGGAGGGAACCCATTTCGCCGCTTGCCTCCCACTCACGAACTAACTCCAAAGCCTTTTGGACACCAGCATCGTAACGCTTCATGTATGCCACCATGAGCAGGCGTTTGTTCTCTTCGGCTGCCTTCACTATCTCGTTTGCGCTCTCAACCGAAAGGGCTAACGGTTTTTCACACATCACATGCTTGCCCGAAGAGAGCAACTTCAATGCGGTTGGCAAATTCCATTCTGGTGGCAGAATGACGACGGCGGCTTCAACTTCATCATCGTCGCAAAGCTCATCAACGCTGCCATAGCGCTTCCTTATGCCGAACCTGTCAGCCACGATGTTCAGCAACTTCTCTCGTCTGCCGACTGCCGCGACAAGCTCACAGTCATCAACCAATGATGAAAACGCATGAAGGTGCGTCGTCTGACCCATGAAGCCACAAGCACCCACAACGCCAATCTTCACCTTGCGCACGACCGAACACCGCCCTTCAAAGCGGAAGTGAGCGTCCCATGTTGAACCGCAAAAACTCGCATGTGAAGCGCTTAATCCGTCACAGCGAAGTGCGGCAAACAGGGTCAGCATCCAAACCCATTTGCTCACCTCTCCGAACACCTCAAACCACACAGGCGCTTTTGAGGCTGAATTTTATCTGGCTATGATTGACGCTTAGTGTGTCCCCTTTCCCGCGTTGCCCCGCTTATCTGCGCTTCAACCACTTCCTTAGCTTTGGAGAGCGCCTCATTGAGCTTACTTGTGTCCTTTCCGCCAGCCTGCGCGAAGTCAGCCCTGCCGCCGCCACCGCCACCAGTAATGCTTGCGACTTGGCGGAGCAGTTCACCTGCGTGGACGCCATGAGCCTTTGCCTCGGGGCTCACCTTTGCCACAAACAAGATGCGGTTGCCAACGACACTCGCAAGCACGGCGACACCACATGGCAATCTTGCGACCAAGGCGTCGGCAAGTTGACCGAGTGCCGTCGCCGACATGTTTGGGACTTCCTTAGCTATCAGCTTCACGCTGCCGACCGTGACTGCCTCTTTGAGCAGCTCATCAACATGCGCGGCTGCAGCCCTCGCCTCAAGCTGTTCAATGCGCCTTTGCAATGTGCGCCTCTCCTCAAGCAGTGCCGCTATGCCCTCCCTCAATCTGTCCTGTGGTGTATCAAGCATTTCGGAGATGTCGCTGAGCAGCTTCTCCCTCTGGCGCACCCACCTTAGCGCCTCAAATCCAGTCAGCGCCTCAATCCGCCTGACATTCGCTGCGACGCTCACCTCGCTAATCACCTTGAGGAAGCCGACTTGTGATGTTCGGTCAAGGTGCGTCCCGCCACACAGTTCCATGCTGACATCGCCTATGCGCACAACCCTGACCCTCTCACCATACTTCTCACCGAACAGCGCCAATGCGCCCATTTGCTTTGCCTCTTGCAAGCCAGCCTCAAATGCCTCAACTCGTATGTCACTGAGCACAAGCTCGTTGACGAACGCCTCAACTCGCTCAATCTCTTCATCGGTGAGCGCCTGCCCGTGCGTGAAGTCAAAGCGAAGCCTATCTGGTGCAACGAGTGAGCCAGCCTGACGGGCATGCTCGCCCAAGACTTTGCGCAATGCGGCATGGAGCAAGTGAGTGGCAGTGTGAGCCCGCCTTATCGCGTTCCTTCTTGGCTCATCAACGATTGCATTGACGGTCATGCCCTCGGTGAGCACGCCCCTTTTGACTTCAACCTTGTGCGCTATGACATCGCCACGCCATTGCGCATCCGTCACCTCAACTTCAATCAAGCCATCATCGTCTTTGAGCCAGCCGACATCTGCCACTTGCCCGCCGGCCTCGGCATAAAATGGCGTCCTGTCCAAAGCCACCCACACATCGCCATCAACCTGCCTTACGGCGACAACCTTTGCCCTCTCCCTCGTCGTCTCATAGCCAACAAACTCCGTCGGAGGAACGCCCTCAAACTCTTCGGCGCTTTCAACCCTGAATGCGCTCCTCGCCCTTGCGAGTTCCCTTTGCCTCTCAAGCGCCGCATTGAACCCATCAATGTCAACATCAAAGCCCCTTGAGCGTGCTATCTCCTCGGTCAACTCAATTGGGAAGCCGTAGGTGTCATAGAGCCTGAATGCGTCCTCTCCAGATATGACAAGCTCACCGGCTTCTGATTGGCGTTCAATTATCTCTTCAAGCATTTGCAAGCCGCGCTCCATCGTCTCAGAGAAGCGCTCCTCCTCACGCCGAATCACAGCCTCAATCAAGTTCACCTGCTCGGCGACCTCGGGATATGGTTCCTTCATGATGTCGGCGTAGACTTGGGCGAGCTTGTGCACGAACTCGCCCTCTATGCCGAGTCTCTTACCGTGAATGTAAGCGCGCCTTATGAAGCGCCTGAGGACATACCCACGCCCTTCGTTTGATGGCGCTACGCCGTCGGAGATGACGAATGTGGCAGCACGAGCATGGTCGGCAATTATCCTTATGGCTGCATCCACTTCGGCATCCTCGCCATAGCGATATGCACCGCCGAGCATCTCAACGATGCGCTCTATTGCAGCCCAAAAGAGGTCAGTCTCAAAGACTGTCACCTTGCCCTGCATGACCGCAGCAAGCCTCTCAAGACCCATGCCGGTGTCAATGCACGGCTTTGGTAGCGGCACCAGTGTGCCGTCACGCTGCTGGTCATACTGTTGGAAGACCAAGTTCCAAAGCTCGCCCCATCGGTCACAGTCGCACCCGGGCTTGCAATCCACCTTCCCGCAGCCATACTCAACTCCCCTGTCGTAATGAATTTCGGTGCAAGGACCACAAGGTCCCTCATCTCCGACTGGACCCCACCAATTGTCAGACTTGCCCAACCTGACGATGCGCTCCTCTGGCAAGCCGACATCCCTTTCCCAAATCTCAAACGCCTCATCATCCTCAAGGTAGACAGAGACCCAAAGGCGCTCACTCGGTATTCGCAAGACATCAGTTAGCAATTCCCACGCCCAAAGGATGGCTTCTCGCTTGAAGTAGTCGCCGAATGAGAAGTTGCCGAGCATCTCAAAGAAAGTTAGGTGGCGCCATGTGTATCCGACCCTGTCAATGTCTCCTGTGCGCGTGCACTTTTGGCATGTTGAGATGCGTGGGTGCGGTGGTTTTCTCTCACCCTTGAAATAGGGCACAAGTGGCTGCATGCCTGCGCTCGTGAAAAGTGTTGATGGGTCATCGGGTATCAGTGGATAGCTCGGCAGGACAAGGTGTCCCCTGCGAGCGAAGAAGTCAAGGAAGATGGCTCTCAACTCATGTCCCGTCACCTTGGCATCACCCCGTTGCGCAGCTCTCTGGCTTTGGGAGATGCAACATCAGCTGGCATGCGGCAAGTTTAATTTGGCGACATCAAAAGGAAAACACTGCGACAGCAGCATTGAATGTCGCATCACCATTTATGATGCCACTGACATATGTCAGTGGCGGGATGGGAAGGGACATGTGCGCTAAATTCGTTCAGTTGAGGTGCTGACAAGTATGCCTCACCCCGATGAGAAAATAAAGCCGCTTGAGGAGGCAGCCAAAATAGCCAACCAGCTAAAGGCATGCGGCAAGCGCATCGTCTTCACCAACGGTTGCTTTGACATACTCCATCGCGGTCATGTTGAGTATTTGTTCCGAGCTAAGTCGCTCGGCGATGTTTTGATCGTCGGCGTTAACAGTGACAGCTCGGTGAGGCAGCTCAAAGGTGAGGGAAGACCAATCCTTGATGAGCGGACGAGGGCTTACCTCATCGCGAGCCTTTCATGCGTTGATTTTGTCTTCGTGTTTGATGAGCTTCGCCCGCACCGCGCCATATCGCTCATAAAGCCGCATGTGCATGTCAAAGGTGGCGACTACACCGAGGCTGAGCTCCCCGAAGCGCCACTCGTCAAATCTTATGGCGGTGAGGTAGTCATACTGCCGCTGATTGAAAGCGAGTCAACGACGCAAATCGTTGAGAGGATAAAGCGCGGCATTGCGGCAACTGCCGTTAAGTTGTCGGCGGGGATTAGAGCCATCGGCGTCATACCGGCACGATATGCCTCAACGAGGTTTGAGGGAAAGGTCATCATGCCAATAGCTGGCAAGCCGATGATACAGCATGTTTACGAGAGGGCGATAAAGGCAAGGCGCCTCTGCAGGGTCATCATCGCAACGGATGATGAGCGTGTTTCAAATGTTGCGCGTTCATTTGGCGCGGATGTATGGATGACTTCGCCGGCTCATCCATCTGGCACGGATAGGGTCGCTGAGGTGGCTGCGAGTTTGGATTGCGATGTCGTTGTGAACATACAGGGCGATGAGCCACTCCTTGACCCTGAGGCAGTTGATGCAGCCATTGAGCCGTTTGAGCGTGATGACAAGCTGCAAATGGCGACTCTGGCGACGCCCATACGGCAGGTTGAGGATTACCTTAACCCGAATGTCGTTAAGGTGGTCGTTGATTTGCAGAGCCGTGCGCTATACTTCTCACGCTCACCGATACCATTCTTCAGACCGAGCGGTAAAATGCCGTCTGCTGTGCAATTCAACTTGCCGAGTGAAAGGCAGGCAAAGGTGCTTCGGCACATCGGCTTGTATGCCTTCAGGCGCGAGTTCCTCCTTGAGTTCTCATCTTGGCATAGGACGCCGCTTGAAATTGCCGAAGGGCTTGAGCAGCTGAGGGCACTTGAGCACGGCGTCAAGGTGCTCGTCGTTGAAACGAAGTATGAGGCAATCGGCGTTGATACGCCGGAGGACTTGGAAAAGGTTGAACGCATACTTGCGACTCAGTGAGGGCAATTCATAGTAGCTATGCAGCTATCACAGGCTGATGACCGTGATTAGCCACGAGGTTAGAAGGATGCTTTAATGGCTACAAGGGTTAGTGGACGGTCTTCATGAAGCGGGTGCAGCAATGTTGGCGCTTTGTTGGTAAATGCATGGGCGGCATATCCATCAACTTGATGGGGGTGATGTTGATGCTCGCATTTTGGTTGCGCAATGTGATGGCGTGGTGGTTCAAGTTGCTTACGGCGGTTTGTCTTGCTGTGGTTGCATCCAATGCCTTTGGTCAACCTGCGCAGGCTCTCTTTTACGATGATTTTGAGAAGGGGCGTTCAGTCTGGTTTGTCTTAGGCAACGGCAAGGTTGGCATAGCTAAGGGTGACGCTCACTCTGGTCAGATGGCGCTCTCCTTCTCATACGCCAAAGGGATTGCGGTGGCAGTTATGCCGACTGCACCATTGCCGAGAGCGCGCAGCATATCATTTTGGGTAAAGCCGTCAAGCACGACCGTGCTTTTGCTTGCCCTGCAGGAGAATGATGGCTCAAGGTATGCGGCTGCCTTTTGCGTCATCGGTGGCAAATGGCAGTTGGTGCAGTTGAGCGTTGATGACTTCATGCTCATGCCGGATACTCAGGATGAGAATGGCAAGCTTGACATGGATCAGGTTTCAATGATCGGGCTTGCCGATGCCATAACGCTTTTTCAACCAGGCGGCGTCGCACAGGAGCGCACGATCTTGGTAGATGACTTTCTCGTGAGCACATCCGAAGTTGTGGCGCGCTTTAGGTCAATTGAAGTTGGCGATGCAAAGCTGCAACTTGTTGACGATTTTGAGGGCACAACGCTCTTTTGGGCGCCGGTCGCTTTTTCGCCCGGCAAGTTTGAGCTCAACTTGAGCGCTGATATGACTGTTGAGCTTGGTGCTGGCACTGCAAGGCATGGCAATGGCGCTCTCTCAATCCACTATGAGTTGAAGCCGAACACCATGCCGGCGTTCATGACCCTTCTTACGAGGGGCATCACTGATGCGAAAAGCTTTGTTATGTCGGTTAAGGCGACCGAACCAACAGGGCTTGTAGTGGCACTCGTTGAGAATGACGGCTCTCGGTATCAGACATTCGTTTATGTTGCGCCCGGCGAATGGAACGATATCGCTATCAGCATTGATGACTTCCAACTCGCCGAAGATGCAAAGGACGAGAATGAAAGGCTTGACTTAAACCAAGTGCAATTCATCGCCCTAATAGATGCGGGCGGTTTGTTTGCCGACTTCATCACGAGGCTGCACGGCAAAAGGCAACTTTGGATTGACAGGATCGCATTCTCAAGCGCCGAATTGCCAATGACGCAGGGCGTTGCCCAAGATAAGGATGGCATCATCATATGGCTTGATAACTTTGAATCGGATGTGTTGCGTTGGGTGCCGCTTGAAGTGACGATACAGCCGGGCTTCAACTTGGACATAGCCATGAGAGCTATGGTTAAAAGGGAAGAGCATTTCCCGGACGAGGCGCAAGGGCGTTATCACCTCAGAGTTGATTACGATGTGCCGGCAAACGGCGTTATAGGTATAGCTCACTTCGTCACGCTCTCAGGTGGTGCCCTGCTCAAGCATGTGAGTGCATTGCGCATGTGGATTAAGTCAAGGGAGGCAGCGTCTCTTTTGATTGTGCTTCAAGAGCGCGGTGGTGGGAGGTATCAGAGGCAAATTGACTTGCAGGGTGGCAAGTGGCAGCGCTTTGATTTGCCTTTGAGCGATTTCATTCCGAGCCCCGATGCGCGTGACGATAATGATAAGCTTGACCCAGACCAGCTGCTTGCAATAGCGCTCGTTGACATGAGTGCCGTTGCCGGTGGTCCGACCCAAAACACCATCCTCATAGATGGCGTTTGTTTTCTCACGCCGCTTAAGTGAGCCATTCACCTTGTGGTGGGGGCAGTGAGTCACAATGCCGTTTCCGACATTTGACCGATCAAAGTTGAAGTTAAAGCCATTGAGCGAGCGCAGGCATGACCTTGATATCTCCTCGTTCCTTGAACTCACATCACCATTTGAGGAGTTTGACCATCCGCACCTTAAAGCCGTAGCCGAGAGGATGCTTCGTGCGAAGGGGCGCGGCGGCATCATCATTTGGATGCTCGGCGCGCATGTGATACGGGCTGGTGTTTCAAAGTTCATCATTGACCTGATGGAAAGGGGATTCGTATCGCACATAGCGTGTAACGGGGCATGTGCAATACATGACTATGAGATATCGCTAATCGGTGCAACAACTGAGAGCGTTGCCCGCTACATAAGCGAGGGTCAGTTTGGATTGTGGGAGGAAACCGGCGCTGTGAACGAAGCCGCAAAGATGGCGCACAGAGATGGGGTGGGGTTTGGCGAGGCGCTCGGAAGAATGATTTGGGACGGCAATTTGCCGTATCGTCAGTTTAGCATCTTTGGGAATGCATACAGGCTGGGCATACCGATAACAGTGCATGTGGGCATAGGCTATGACATTGTTCACGAGCACCCAAACTGCGATGGTGCTGCAATTGGAGCTGCATCCTATCATGACTTCCTCATCTTCGCCCACTCGGTGAGCAAGCTTGAAGGCGGTGTCCTGCTCAGCTTCGGGAGCGCTGTCATGGCGCCGGAAGTTTTTTTGAAGGCTTTGGCGATGGCTCGCAATGTTGCTCACCAGCATGGTGAGCGAATATGCCATTTCA
Source organism: Candidatus Thermosaccharophagus tengchongensis (assembly GCA_032161105.2). Lineage (GTDB taxonomy): Bacteria > Armatimonadota > Fervidibacteria > Fervidibacterales > Thermosaccharophagaceae > Thermosaccharophagus > Thermosaccharophagus tengchongensis. The sequence goes on along the minus strand of JAVHTD010000027.1, from coordinate 20,879 downwards.
CCGTTGCGGTGTTTGACATACAGCGGTTGAGTGGCGACTTGAAGCGTGAGCCATCAAAGTCATCTCCCGAATACTACTTCAGACCTTGGAAGACGATGCTTGTTCGGACTGTAGCCGATGGCGGTGAGAGTTTCTACATCTGTGGGGAGCACAGGTTGACCATACCGAATTTGCATCGCCAGATTGTCACCATGTCCGAGGCAAACTATAATGAGGCAACCGGGGATGATGGAAACATCTGAGCGCGTTGGAGGTGAGCGCAATGTTGAGGTCAAAAGTTGCGTTGGCGCTATTGGTTGCCATCGTGGTGAGTTGCATATGGTTCCTTTGCGTGGCGTATCAAGGTGCGCCGGTGTTTCCAAACTCAAAGTGGCGTGTGCATGATAATGAGCGCCCGCAACCTCCGGTTATAACTCCGGGGAGGGTGTTCGGCGAGCCGCCATCCGATGCTGTAGTGCTGTTTGATGGCACAGACTTGTCAAAGTGGCGCAGGGTCGGTGGTGGTCCGGCAAAGTGGAAAGTTGAAAATGGCTATATGGAGGTTGTGCCCGGAAGTGGCAGCATTGAAACAGTTGAGCAATTCGGCGATTGTCAGCTGCACATTGAATGGTGCATTCCGGAGGATGTGAAAGGCAGCGGGCAGGGCAGGGGCAACAGCGGCGTTTTCCTGATGGGGCGATACGAGATCCAAGTGCTTGACAGCTTCAAGAACACAACATATGCTGATGGCATGGCTGGGGCAGTCTATGGGCAGTATCCACCGCTCGTCAATGCCGCAAGGCAGCCGGGCGAGTGGCAAACTTACGACATCATTTGGATTGCACCGAGGTTTGATGAGAAGGGCAAGCTTATCCGACCGGCATATTTGACCTTGCTTTGGAACGGCGTGGTCGTCCATTATCACACGCCGTTGCTTGGTCCGGCGAGACATGGTGCCTTAGCATCATACGCACCGCATCCGCCGGTTGGACCGTTGTCACTCCAAGACCACGGTGTTAGGGTGCGCTTCCGAAACATTTGGTATCGCCCGATTAAGGGTTACGATGGTGAGCCTGAATGGACGCCATCGCTTTACGGCATTCCATCTGAAGCACAGCGATGAATTGGCTCTTCAGACCAGCAGCTCATAGGGGTTGTTTCAATGAGGATCTTGAAGCTCGCTTTCGCATTGGCGTTGTTCCTTTGCGGTTGCGGAGGCGCAACTCGCCATACAGTTGAGACTGGTGGGCAGGGTTCGTTGCAAGGGTTGGTATTTGAACCGCCCGACCACAGCCGCCATGTTGACACCGATATTGACCCAGAGATCTATTGGTCTTCCGGTTACAAGCCGCCCTCACGCTTCACCGTCTCGCTCAAGCAGATTGACGAATACGGCGATTTGAACCCGATCAATACGAAGCTTGAGTCGTCCGGGGAGAACCGATGGAAGTTGAAAGTTTTTGGGAGGCTCGATGAGGGGAGAATCTATGTGGTCATCGTTCGCGATGACACACGCGGTGAACAGGTAGAGGCATGGTTTATGACGAGGAAGGCAAGGGTGGGAGGAAGCAAGGCATCAGAGCGTGCACACGAAAATGCCTTTGAGCACACGGTGACGACAGAGGCTCAAGAATGAAACTTCGCTCCGTTTCATCGGGCACAGCTGCATGGCTCTTTGCAGCTTGTTGAGGAAGTGGCAATGGGTAATCCGCCAGTAAGGCTTCGTGTCGGTTTAAAGCCGACGCAGCATGGTTCAAATTAGCTTGCGCTCAATGAGGCACTCTGCGATCTGGACGGCATTTAATGCGGCTCCCTTGCGCAAGTTATCACACACGCACCAAAGGACGAGGGCGTTGTCCACAAATGGGTCATTGCGCACCCTGCCGACATAAACCTCATCCTTACCAGAGGCGTCAATTGGCATCGGGTATGTGCGTGTTGGCTTGCCGTCAATCTCTGTTGGCTCATCAACGAGTATGACACCGGGCGCTTGCCTAAATAACTCCCTCGCCTCATCCGCCGTAATCCTTTCCTGCGTCTCAACATAGATGACCTCGCTGTGCGCATTGAACACTGGCACTCGCACAGTCGTCGCCGTTATCTGTATGGTGTTGTCGTGCATTATCTTGTGCGTCTCTTTGACGAGTTTCCATTCCTCGGTTGTGTAGTCCATCTCTTCAAAGCTGCCAATCTGCGGGATGAGGTTGAAGGCGATCTGGTGTGGGAATGCCCTTTTCAATCTCGGTTGCCTGCCGTGAAGCACGATGAGCGATTGCTCATCAAGCTCGTAAATGGCATCCTGCCCAGCGCCTGAGACGGCTTGGAATGTGGTGACGATTATGCGCTTAACCCTTGAGCGCCTGTGTATCGGGTTAATTGCCACGACCATTTGAATCGTTGAGCAGTTTGGGCTTGCGATGATCCTTTGACCATCCTTTACGGCGTCCAAATCATCCGGGTTCACCTCCGGGACAACCAATGGCACACCCTCTTTCAATCTGAAGTCAGCACCGTTGTCTATCACGATTGCGCCTCGCTTTACGGCTTCCGGTCCAAATGTGACAGCAGCTCCTTTCTCCCCCTCCGTCCCGGCGAAGAGAGCTATATGAACGCCGTCAAATGCTTCAGGCATGCATCTCTTCACCCTGTAGGTGATGCCGTCAACCTCAATTTCGCGCTCTCGCCTTGCAAGCACAAGCGGCTCTTCGCTCATCGGTATCTTTGAGTTGCGCAGGCACCGCAGCATTTCCCTTCCGACTGCGCCCACTCCGACGACTGCGACTTTGTAAGTGCGCATTCCGTCCACCTCGCTACGCTTTCATGGCGCGATGCTTTGATGCTTTATGGATGTGTCATAATGCGATACAAACGGGCTCTCACGAGCCTCACGCCGCAAAGCCGATGATGTGCTCATTTAATTTTATCGCAATGCATGCGACTTAAAGCTGACAGGGCTGACAGAGAGAGCCATCACTGCAAAGTTGATTAATGAGGGGTTGATTGGAATGAGGCTTGTCGGGACGCAAAGGGTAAATGAGCTTGGTCACCTTGAGATTGGCGGATGCGATGCCGTTGATTTGACGAGGAGGTTTGGAACGCCGCTGTTTGTCGTGGATGAGGAGCTCGTGCGCGAAAACTGCCGAAGGTATAAGGCTGCTTTCTCACAGCACTACCCAGAGGAGGCTCGCATCGCATACGCTGCCAAGGCATTCATCACAACGGCGATGTGCAAGCTCGTGGACCAAGAGGGACTATGGCTTGATGTGTCATCAGGCGGCGAATTGTATACGGCTGTTGTTAGCGAATTCCCAGCAGAGCGCATCTACCTGCATGGCAATTACAAGACCGATGATGAGCTCAGGTATGCACTTGATGTCGGTGTGTATTGCATTGTTGTTGACAGTGCCGATGAACTTCATGTGCTCAATTCGCTCGCTGGGTCGCTCAACAAGAGGGTCAAAGTCATGCTTCGCGTCACTCCCGGAGTTGAAGCGCACACGCATGAATACATCCGCACCGGTCAAGTGGACACCAAATTCGGGATACCGCTTGCACACGGCTGTGCGCTTGATGCCGCAAGGCTTGCTCTGAGCATGGATTGGCTTGAGCTCGTCGGCTTCCACTGTCACATCGGCTCGCAGGTGTTTGAGGTTGAGCCATACAGGATTGCGATTGAGCTCATGGTTGAATTCGCCGCACAGGTCGCAAGCGAACTTGGCTTCGTCTTCAGCGAGTTGAACTTGGGTGGTGGCTTGGGCGTGCGATACACGGATGAGGACGACCCACCGACGATTGAGGAATTCATCGGCGCAATATGCGAGGCTGTCATGGACGAGTGCAAGAGGCATTCATTGCCGCTGCCAACGCTCATTGTTGAGCCGGGAAGGTCAATCATAGGCGAAGCTGGGACGACACTTTACACGATTGGCGTTGTGAAGGAGATACCCGGAGTGAGAGTTTATGTCTCGGTTGATGGCGGCATGTCGGATAATCCGCGCCCGGCACTTTATGGTGCACGGTATAGTGCCATCATCGCAAACAAAGCTTCACAGCAGCCAAACTTGCTGTGCACAGTCGTCGGAAGGCACTGTGAGGCGGATGTGCTCATCAAAGACATACATCTTGCAGACCCGAGGAGGGGCGACATACTCGCCGTATTCTGCACAGGCGCTTATCACTACTCAATGGCGAGCAACTATAATCGCTTCCCAAGACCGGCAGTCGTGCTCGTAAGGGATGGCAATGCCGACTTGATCGTCGCAAGGGAGAGCTGGGAAGACCTTACGCGAAACGACCTTATACCGCAAAGGCTGCTAAAAAACGACAGCAAGCGAGATGGCTCTGAGTAGGCAGCTTTGGCTGCGGATGAAAGCTTGTGGCTGAAGGCGCTCATGCGCGGTTATGAGCGGATTTTTCCTCCATAGTGAGTCCCTCGCATGCTGAGCTGCAAGGTGTGATAGCTATGCGCAGGCGTTATTTCCGTTACCGCTCACTGGACGAGCTCGCCGAGGAAATTGAATCACTTGGGTTGGGCAATGACATCAAGCTGAGCCACAACCTTCGCCTTCTTTTCTCGCAAGTTGAGGTCGGTGGCAAGCGGCTCAAAAACTCACTCGCTGTCCATCCGATGGAGGGATGTGATGGCACTTTGGATGGCAAGCCGGATGTGCTAACATATCGCCGTTATGAGCGCTTCGGGTATGGTGGCGCTGCACTGCTTTGGTTTGAGGCAACCGCCGTCGTTCCCGAGGGGAGGGCTAACACGAGACAGCTTCTGATGTGCGAGGAAAACGCAAAGCACTTTGAGGCGTTGCTCACTGCAGCGCGAAGGGCGCACAAAGCCATCTACGGCAGTGATGACGGCTTGCTGTGCGGCATCCAACTCACGCACTCCGGAAGATACAGCATCGGCAAGCCGGTGATAGCCTTTCATCACCCGGTGCTTGATGTTAGGTGCGGCATAAGTTCGGACTACCAAATGTGCAGTGACGATTACCTTGAGCGACTTGAGGACAAGTTCGTTGAAGCCATCAAGCTCGCAATGAAAATCGGGTTTGACTTCGTTGACATAAAGCAATGCCATGGCTACTTGCTGAATGAGTTGCTTGCAGCGAAGTCTCGTGCGGGCAAGTATGGTGGCAGCTTTGAGAACCGAACGAGGTTCATTCGGAACATCATCATGAAGGCGAAGCATGAGCTTGGCGATGGCATCATGATCGCAACAAGATTCAACATGTATGATGGAGTCCCATACGAGCGTGATAGCCAAACTGGCATCGGAAAGCCGTGTCAATTTCCGCTGCCATACATTTACGGCTTTGGATGCGCAGAGGATGACCCACTGAGCATTGACTATGATGAGCCAATCAAGCTTGCAAAGCTCTTGTGTTCGCTTGGTGTTTCCCTGCTCAATGTGACGATGGGCAATCCATACGCCAACCCGCACATTGGGCGTCCGTTTGAGCATCCGCCAGTTGATGGCTATGAATCCCCAGAGCATCCGTTAGTTGGCGTTGCGCGTCTTTTGCGTGGGGCAAGGGAGATCCAAAGTTCAGTGGGCAGTTTGCCAGTCGTTGCGACTGGATTGAGTTGGCTTCGCCAATATTGGGCATATGCAGCTGCTGGAATGATTGAGCACGGTTATTGCAAGGTCGTTGGGCTTGGGAGGATGGCGATAGCCTATCCCGAGTTCGCATGCGATGTCATGAATTTCGGCGAAGCCGACAGCCGTAAGGTGTGCATTGCAGATAGCCATTGCACGGCGCTCATGAGGTTCAAACATCATCCGCTCGGTCAATACCCAGTTGGATGCGCAACGAGGGACGATGTGTATAAGCCAATCTACAGGCAAGCTCTAAGTGGTTTGGCGAAAGAGAATGTTTGCGGCTCATCCCCTCTTGGCGGTTGCGGTCAGATGTAATCCGCAGTTGGCGACCGATACCGCTGGCATGCTCATAGCGCCCTCATTTGCGCCTCGTGCAAGCTTGATAAGATGCATCTTTTTAAGTCAGCATGGTATAATGGCAAACGGTGCAATGCCAAATCTGGCGTGAGCAGGTGATTCAACTATGACACGGTTGAATGGGAGCTTACAGGGATTGACTGTTGAGCGCATATTTGATGAGCTTCCGCAGGCGACAATCGTTTTTGACGCTTATGGCATCATCAGGTATTGGAACAAAGAGGCGGAGAGGGTATTCGGATGGAGCGCTGAAGAAGCCATTGGAAGGCATGGAACAATGCTTGTTCCGATGAGCGCACGCCTCAATGTCAGCCAAATTTGGCGTGCGCTGATAAGCGGCGAAGCTCGTCACAGCGTGAATGAGAACTTGACCAAGGATGGGCACACGATATTTTGCCTTTGGAGTAGCACGCCATTGCGAGTCGGTGAGGAAGTTGTCGGAGTTGTTTCGGTGGTAATTCCCCTCTCACAGCGCGAAACGCATGCTGAGTTCACCATTAGCGCCCCAGAGGGTATTGCTGTGACCATCTCCCGTCCACAGTTGGTGAGGCGCATTGATGATGTTTGCAAGCTTCAGACACTGTATGATATTGACCATGTGATATTGCAGCAGCTCGATATTGAAGCAGCAATGGATGCCATCTTGAGGAAGATCATTGAGTGCATGAATGTTGATGCTGCAGCACTGATGCTTTACGGCGCTGAAGTGGAGCATAAGCGCTGCGAGTTGGCTATGATGATCTTCTCGGATGGCGAGAGGATTGATGGACAAGTTTTTGAAGTTGATAGCACTCTCCATGAGCGCCTTACAAAGCGTTGTGAGACGGTCTTCATCCATGACATTGATTCTGACGGCAGGGTGCGCTTCATTTCGGATGCATTGCGTGGAAGGCGGTTGAAATCCTGCGCTGCCAGCCCATTGCTCGTTCAAGGAAGAGCCATTGGTGTGCTTCACATCTTCACGAGTGAGCCGAGGGAATTTACCGATGATGAGATTGATTTTTTGCAAGCACTTGCCTCACAAATAGCCGTTGCGTATGAGAACATCAGGATGTTTCGTGAGGCAGTTGACCAGGCACAGGCTTTGCAGCGCTTTCTCTGGGCGCAAACTGCCATTGCGACTGCGAAGCCAGAAGCAATCGCTGTGGAAGTGCTAAGGCGGTTGAAAGAGACGCTTGATGTTGAGCGCGCTGATTTTTACAGCTACGACGATTTGAAAGAAATGCTTCACCTTGATGCATCCATTGGCTTTCGAGAGGGCAGGCTTGAAGAGGCGAAGCTTGAGGAGCATGCCTCCGTTAAACTCGGTGAGGGCATCATCGGTATAGCAGCACTTGAACGAAGGGCAATCTATGTGCCAGATTGTGGGAGCGATTCGGAGTGGCGTTCATTTGCAGCCGATGCCGATAGACCGATACGAAGCGCATATGTTGTGCCGTTGGTGTTCGGCGAGAGGCTGTTTGGCATTATTGTGGTTGCCGAGGATGAACCAAACGCCATCAGCGCATTTAAGCGCTACCTGATTGACCTGTTTGCCGTATACATCTCGGCTGGGCTGGAACTCGCCAGGCTGCTCTCCGACTTGAAGAGGGCTTATGATGAGCTCCGTCAAACACAAGCTGTGTTGATGCAACAAGAGCGCTTGAGGGCGCTCGGGCAAATGGCGAGCGGCATCGCACATGATATCAACAATGCGCTTGTCCCAATAGTTGGCTATTCTGAGCTTCTCCTTGAAGTTGGCTCAGGCGAAGTCCGACAATACGCCGAATTGATACATCGCGCTGCTTTGGACATCACGCACATAGTTGAAAGGCTGCGCGCATTTTACCGTCCACGGGCGCCTGATGAGCAGCTTGAGCCGGTTGATTTGAACCGTGTCACAATGGAAGCCGTTGAATTGACCAGACCGAAGTGGTATGACATGGCGCAGCGTGAAGGGATAACGATTGAGATCAAGTTTGAGCTTGATAAGAGCATGCGACCAATAGCCGCCATTGGAGCCGAGGTGCGTGAGGCGCTCGTCAACCTGATACTCAACTCGGTGGACGCCATAATTGCGAAGCGCTCCGATCACGGCACAATCATCTTCAGGACTGGCTCAAAGGATACATGGGCTTTCATTGAGGTTGAAGATGATGGCGTTGGCATGGATGAAGAGACGAAGCAAAGGGCGCTTGAGCCATTCTACTCAACGAAGGGTGAAAGGGGCACCGGGCTTGGATTGCCAGTCGTCTATGGGATAATGCAGAGGCATGAGGGCATGGTTGAGATTGAGAGCGAACTTGGCGTCGGGACGAAGGTCAGGCTTCTTTTCCCGATGCGCACAATTGATCGCCCAATGAGCTCCGAGGAACTGAGCAGGGAGGTGCCGAAGTTCAGGATACTGCTCATTGATGATGACCCGAGGGTGCTCTCAACCGTCTCGGGCATGCTTGAGAGCCTCGGGCACACAGTTGATGTTGCAGATGGCGGTGAGGCTGGCTTGAGGAAATTCTATGGCAAACTTGCAGTTGGAGAACCATACCAACTCATCATCACGGACTTGGGAATGCCCAATGTGAGCGGTGTTGAAGTTGTGCGCAAGGTAAAGGGAGCATCTGCAAAAACACCGGTGATCGTCCTCACCGGGTGGGGCAGGGAAGAAATACCCAAGGAAGCCGACTTCGTATTGTCAAAGCCGATAAAGCTGAAGGAGCTTAGGGACGCTATCGCCAACATAGCTAAGCGTGTAAGGGCGTTCCCACGCTGACTTAGCTGCACTTTCAATTTTCCCTCGGTTGGCTCAGCGTCATCCTCTATGTGCATTTTTGCAAAATGTGCTTTGCTGCGGTGGGTATTGCCCATCCATCATTTGCAATTTGCACACTAACCGGGGGTGAGGTGGCATGCTCATTGATGCCCATCAGCATGTGAACTGGCTTGGACATGATGTGCATAAGCTCATTGCCGACATGAACGAAGTCGGCATTGACAAGTGCTGGCTATTGACTTGGGAATGCCAAAGCGATGAGATGACCGATTCAGACCGTCGGTTGATGTTTTCACTGCATGGTCACGGATTGCCGCTTGCCGATGTGATAGAGGCTACAAGGCTTTATCCGGATCGCATCATCCCGTTTTATGCGCCTGACCCGAGGAAGCGAACAGCATTGAGCGACCTTCGCCAAGCTGTTGAGATGTTCGGCATAAGAGGGTGTGGCGAGTTCAAGTTCAGGATCTGCTTTGACAATCCAGATGCAGTGGCGATTTACAACTTGTGTGGCGAACTCGGTTTGCCAGTGCTATTTCACATGGATGTGCCGTTGCCGAGGCATAAGCCAATGAAGGAATGGCAGGCGTGGTATTGCTACGACATTGATGCCCTTGAGAGGGTGCTAACGCGTTTTCCGAAGGTTAACTTCATTGGGCATGGTCCCGGCTTTTGGCGAGAGATATCGGGCGATGCCGATGAATCACCCGAGGTCTATCCCAAAGGGAAGGTTGCACCGGGAGGCAAGCTCATAAGGCTGCTATCCGAATATCCAAACCTGTATGCAGACATATCTGCGGCAAGTGGATACAATGCGCTTACAAGGGACATTGAGTTTGGGCGCAAGTTCCTGATTGATTTTCAAGACAGGGTGTTGTTTGGGCGCGACTTTTTCGGCGTTAAACACATCCAACTGTTGCGTGAACTTGACCTGCCAAAGGGAGTGTTTGAAAAGATTACATGGAGAAACGCAGCGAAGCTCGTCCCAATCTGATTGGCTTGCAGACAGCAGCGTAGCGTGTGGCGAAACAAATGTTAGTTACGCAGTTGTTGGATGATGGCTTAACGCTTTTGCGTTGTGCATTTGCGTCAGTTCGCTTTCGTAAGTGATGATGCTAAACTTTTAACTGAGCGCAAGCGCACGAAAGTGTAAGGTATCACAAGCGCATGGCAAGGGGTGAGAGCAATGGGCGCATTCTTTGGTGTGCTCAATTTCCTGTTTGGGATAGCGCTCATATTGGCGATGCTGTTTCACATCACGGAGACCGAGACTGGCGGTGGTGGCGGGATGGGTTGGGGGACGATAGGTGGTAGGCGCATATCGGCGGTGCAAACGAAGTTCGGCATGGAGACATTCCTTGAGAAGTTCATCACATGGATTTTCGTCGGCTTCATCATCACCGCATTTTTGACCGCCTGGTTCTACCGCCCGTAAAAGGCGACGCTGTAGCTGGCGGAGTGAATTGCGAAAAGCGCAGAGGGGAGGGATGGCAAATATCAGCATTAGGGATGGTGGGAGTCATAAGGTGAATTGGGATGCGCTGGAGGCAGAGGAGATGAATGGTGAGGCGAGGGCAACAAAACAATCCGAGAGACTATCAACACCTTGATGCTCGTCAAAAGAGCAATCCGCCAACCTACATTGCGCCCACATACAAAGTCCGCGAGCGCCAAACCACTTGCTATGTCTATGACCTGCATCAGGATCCACATCTGCCGTGGACGGGCAAGATGGGACATGCCACGATGGAGTATCATAGAACACCACCAGCGAATGGGGGGATAGGAAATGCCCACCATTTATGACAATGTAACAAACCGCTTGTTGGATGCATTGCGGGGAGTGCTTGACAAAGCAATAGCTGCTGACTTCTGCATCGGTTACTTCAACTTGCGTGGTTGGAGTGGGCTTGCAGACCTTTTTGATCGCTTTAAAGGCACTGAGGAATCGTGCTGCCGCATTCTTGTCGGTATGCACCGACCGCCTGAAGAGCAGATGCGGGAAGCACAAAGAGCCATCCAACGAGAGGTTTACCTTGATGGTCCAACCGTTGCCCGATTAAAGCGAGAGGTGACACAAAGTTTCAAAGAGCAAATTGAGTTTGGTGTCCCAACCAATGAAGCTGAGACTACTTTGCGTCAACTTGCCCACCAGATTCGGGAAAAGAAAGTTCGCATTAAGGTTTTTCTCCGTTATCCCCTTCATGCCAAACTTTACCTTGTTAAGCGTCCTGACTCGATTACTCCCATCATTGGCTACTTGGGCAGTAGTAACCTGACTTTGTCAGGTCTTTCGGAACAGGGCGAACTGAATATAGATGTGGTTGAGCAAGATGCCGCCCAAAAGTTGCAGCAATGGTTTGAAGAACGGTGGAATGATAAATATGCCTTTGACATCTCTGAAGAACTTGCTGAACTCATTGAGACCAGTTGGGCACGAGAAGAACTCGTTTCACCCTATCTTGTTTACCTCAAGATGGCTTATCACCTTTCCGAAGAGGCTCGCATCGGGGAGCGCCAATTCAAATTGCCCAGAGACCTCCAAGATGTCCTCTTGGATTTCCAAACAGCCGCTGTGCAGTTGGCTGCCCGCTTGCTCTACAAGCGAGGTGGTGTCTTGCTGGGTGATGTCGTCGGCTTAGGCAAAACGCTTATGGCCACCGCTGTCGCCAAAATATTTCAGGAAGACGATGGGAGCAACACCCTCATTATTTGCCCACCCAATTTGCAACCACTGTGGCAGTGGCATGTGGACAAGTTTCGCTTAGCAGCGCGGGTGTTGTCATTAGGGCGAGTCATTGATGAGTTACCTAACCTTCCTCGCTTCCGCACCCTCATCATTGATGAAAGCCATAACCTTCGCAACCGTGAGGGCAAACGCTATCAAGCAATTCGGGAATACATTGATTGGAACGAGCCCCGTGTCATCTTAATTACCGCAACACCTTACAACAAACACCTCACCGACATAAGCAACCAAATTCGCTTGTTTGTGGATGAAGATGAGGATTTGGGTATCCGACCTGAAAGGTTCTTCCAGGAATGGGCAATGAATGGCTATAACGAGGCTGACTTCTCCGCACGATTTCAAACATCGCCACGCTCCCTGCGCGCCTTTGAGCAAAGCGAATTCCCTGAGGACTGGCGTGACCTGATGCGTTTGTTCCTTGTCCGTCGCACAAGGCATTTCATCATCAGAAATTACGCTCAGTATGACCCAGAGAAAGGGCGCTATTTCGTCACTCTCAACGGTAAGCCTTTCTACTTCCCCCTTCGCCAGCCGAAAACGCTTAAGTTCGCCCTCAATGAGACCGACCCTAACGACCAATATGCCCGCCTTTATCGTGAAGATGTGGTGGAAGTGATTGAAAACCTTGCCCTTCCCCGCTACGGCCTGGCAAATTATCTGGTTGCCAACGCCAACCAGATGGCCACCGCTGACGAGAAGAAAATCCTTGACAATTTGAATCGTGCCGGTAGGCGACTTATCGGTTTCTGCCGCACTAACCTATTCAAGAGACTGGAATCGTGTGGCTACAGTTTCTTGCTCTCCGTTAAGCGCCACATTCTGCGCAATATGGTCACGCTCTATGCGTTGGAAAACGGATTGCCTATCCCCATCGGCACGCAAGATGTAGCGATGGTGGATACAGCAGTTTCAGACAAAGATGCGGATTGGACAGAAGACGAATTCGTGAGCGAAGCGAATGAGCACGAGTTAGAGATTGCCGAAGGTTTGTATGGAGGTGAACTTGAATCCTACCGAGTCCGTGCTAAGGAAATCTATCAGACCTATCGCACGCAATATGCTAATCGCTTCCGTTGGCTTGACCCTAAATTCTTTTCACCCCAACTTAGACAAGACCTGTTCAGCGATGCCAAATCTCTGCTGGAAATCCTGAAAAAGGTCGGAGAATGGAATCCAGACCGCGACGCCAAGTTGAATGCCCTTTACGAACTGCTCACCAGAAAGCATGCGAAAGACAAGGTTATCGTCTTTACCCAGTTTGCCGACACAGCCGTTTATCTATCAGAGCAACTGAAAGCACGAGGAGTGAAGGATATTGAGGTTGTGACCAGCGATAGCTATGACCCTACTGCCCTTGCCCGTCGCTTTAGCCCAAAAAGCAATGGTGGCTTGAAAGGGGGTGAAACCGAACTTCGCATTCTCGTCGCCACTGATGTCCTCGCTGAGGGGCAAAACCTTCAGGACTGTCATATCGTCGTCAACTTTGACCTGCCCTGGGCAATAATTCGGCTCATTCAAAGGGCAGGGCGAGTTGACCGCATCGGACAGGAAAATGACACAATTTTGGTCTATTCCTTCCTCCCTGCCGAAGGGGTTGAGCGGATTATCCGCCTGCGCCAACGGCTCTTTTATCGGCTCCAACAGAACCAAGAAGTCATTGGCACCGATGAATCCTTCTTCGGCGAGCAAGCCGCTAAGAAACTGCACGACCTATACACTGAAAAAGCTGGTGTTCTGGACGACGACAGCGATGATGAAGATGTTGACCTTACGAGCGTTGCCCTTCAAGTTTGGAACAGTGCGCCAAAGGATTTGCAAGAAAAGGCGAAGACTCTGCCACCTATCGTCTACGCCACGCGTCCGCATCAGCCCAAAGTCGGTGACCCGACAGGTGTGCTCGTTTACTTGCGCTTCACTCGCAACGGTGAAAAGCACGATCTATTAGTGCGTTTGGATGAGCAGGGCAATGTCATTGCACAATCCTTGACTGCGATCTTTCAGGCTGCCTCCTGTGGACCCGAAACGCCACCCCTTGAACGATTGCCCAACCACCACGAACTCGTCAGAAAAGCAGTGGAATATGCCGTGCAGGAAATCCAAACGCTGGGTGGTCAATTGGGCACTTTAAGAAGCATTCGCAGGAGGGTCTATGAGCGACTCAAAAGTTATCGTGAAAGGCTTCAACAGTCAGACCCGCAAAATGGCGAGGTTATCCGCCAACTTGACACCATTATTGATTTGCTGTTCCGCTTCCCTCTCAAGGAAAGCGCCCGAGATACCTTGTCTCGTCAGATGAGACTTGGCATCCCAGATGATGCACTTCTCAGATTGGTCTGGCAACTTTACGAGGATGAACGGCTCTGTCAAATTACAGAAATGAAAGAACTTACAGAGCCGCAAATCTTGTGCTCACTGGGGCTAAAGGAGGTATGAGGCATGGCTGACGCTCAATTGCTCAGGGATATTGAGAGGCAACTGAACAGCACCGAACTCCGCCAAAACCTGACCTCCTTGTTTTGCGAGACATTGTGTTGGGGAAGTCCACAAGGGCATCCAATACAACTTGCCGTTGGTGCACCAGTTAATCGCACGCTCATAGCTTTCCCTGTCGCCCAACTAAGTGGCTTGCCCGTCTTCCGTGTGGACTGGGGAAGCAACAGCCTGCCTAATGTTACCCAGCGAAGAGCCGTCCATCGTGCCCTTGCCCGAACCCACCTGGAGCACCTGCTCTGCTATGTTACGAGCGACGGCAAACAAGCCGCTTTCGTCTGGGCACGCAGGCGTGGCGATGGAAGGAAAGTGGAACTACGCACCCTCCCCTATGAAGTCGGCTCTCCCGCCCGCACGACGATTGAACGCTTGGGCGAACTTGCCTTTTCCTTTGATGAACTGGGGCTTTCCGGTGAGCCAACGGTCACCGCTGTGCTGGACAAACTCAACAATGCCTTCAATGTGGAAGCCGTCACCCGCAGCTTCTTCGAGGGCTATAAAACCGTCTTTGCCAACCTGCAAGAGCATCTCTACAAAGCCAACGGAGACAAGGTCTGGGCACACGATTACGCCTTGCAATTCCTTAACCGCCTGATGTTCCTCTACTTCATCCAGAGAAAACGCTGGCTTGGCAATGACCCACAATTCATTCGCCACTTCTGGGAGGCTTATAAGGGTTCTGGGCAGCCGAAAGATTCCTTCTTTGGGAAGTGGCTTTCTGTTCTATTCTTTGAGGCATTCAACAACAAATTTCAGGCAGGACGGAGTGACCGCCAGCACTTCCCACCCGAAATCCGTGAAGCCCTTGCCCTCGCGCCTTACCTCAACGGCGGACTGTTCACGCGAAATCAATTGGACGAAAGGTATCATGTCACCTTGCCCGATGACTTCTTCGTCATGCTCTTCGACCGCTTCAACGGGAGCACGCCGGGCTTCTTCGAACGCTACAACTTCACAATCACCGAGTCCACGCCCTTTGACATTGAAGTCGCTGTTGACCCTGAGATGATTGGAAAAGTCTATGAAAGCCTCGTCAACATCACTTTTGAGGGACTAACAGAAGAAGACCTGCGTGGAACGGCGGGCATTTTTTACACTCCGCGCGTGGAGATTGACTTGATGTGCCGCCTTGCCCTCGTGGACTGGCTTGCTAACCATCTGGGCGAACACCGAAAGCCCTTGCTCTATGAGGCTGTTTTTGCCTACGAACTCCAGGAAAAAGAGGAAGCGGATAGAAAGCTGACACGGGAGAACCTTTGGGAAGAATTGAACCGCTTGCTTCGGGAGGTGACGGTCTGCGACCCTGCCTGTGGGTCGGGTTCGTTTCTTGTAGGGATGCTCCTGGTGCTGGATGATCTACAGGAACGCGCCAACCGGGTTTTGGGTATTGAGGAGACCCCCTATGAACGCAGGCGGCGCATCATCGGGCAAAGCCTTTATGGCGTGGATGTAATGGACTGGGCAGTGCATGTGGCGGAACTGAGGCTTTGGCTTCAACTCGTCGTGGAAACGGAACTGAAACCCGCCGAACTGAAATTCCGCCCGCTGCTCCCCAACCTTTCATTCAAAATCCGTCAGGGCGACAGCCTCGTGCAGGAAATCGGTGGCATCAACTTTGGTTTGCATCAAAAACATCTGCCCCTTCCTCCAACCATCAAAGGCAAAATTACTCAACTCAAAGGCAAAAAACTCCGCTTCTATCAGGGGGAAACGCAAGGCTTAAACGAACAAGCCCTCAAGCGAGAGGAAGTGCTACTTTTTCGGGAAATCCTTCAGTATAGGCAGCACGCGCTACAAGAAGAGGTCAAAAACCTGACCTGCCGCATCAAAGCGCCAGATAAACAGTTGTCGCTTACTGACATGCAACGAAAGGAGCCAGAGCAGCTAACGCGCATGCTGGAGGCATTGAAGCATGAGCGTGAAGAGAAGGAAGCCGAGCTTGTCCGTATTACGCAAGCGCTGGATGCCCTGAGAACCGCTGCCGATCTCCCCTTCGTCTGGGACATCGCCTTTGTGGAAATCTTTGAGGGCGACAAAGGTGGGTTTGACATCGTCCTGAGCAACCCGCCGTATGTTCGGCAGGAGAAAATTGCCCCGCCAACATTGAGGGAACAAGACTACACCCCTGAGCAATGGCGTCAACTGAAGGCGGAATACAAAGCCAAACTCCAGAACTCCGTCGCCGCCGCCTATCCGCACTTCTTCAAGGAGCGAAAACTGGACGGCAGAAGCGACCTTTACATCTACTTCTACTTGCACGGGCTTTCCCTGCTCAACCCCAAAGGCTCATTTTGCTTCATCACATCCAACTCTTGGCTCGATGTTGGCTATGGCAAAGATTTGCAGGAGTTCTTGCTCAAACACAGCCATGTAAAGATGATTTTGGACAACGAGAAGAAACGCACCTTCGCTCAGGCGGACATCAATACTATCATCGCCCTGCTCGCCCCACCTGATGACCGTCGTATGGATGGTTTGAGCAAGACGGCGCGGTTTGTCATGTTCAAAGTGCCGTTTGAGGAGGTTATGTCGCCCATCATCTTTGAGGAGATTGAAGAGGCAACTGAGCTTCTGGTTCGCCCTGAATTCCGGGTTTATGTCCTCTCCCATCAGGCACTCTACGAGGAAGGCTTAGCGCCAGAAGAGGAAGAGCAATCCCAACATCGCAAGCGGACACTGGTGGCAACAAGAACCTACGAAGGCAACAAATGGGGTGGCAAATACCTTCGCGCCCCCGACATCTTCTTCACGATTCTGAAAAAAGGTAAAGGCAAATTGGTGCGCCTTGGCGACATCGCAGAAGTGCGGCGCGGCATTACCACCGGCGCCAACGAATTCTTCTATCTCGAACCCACCGGGAAATCTGCGCCTAAGGGTTACCTCCATGTCCGCAACGGCGCAGGATGGGAAGGCGAAATTGAGGAGGAGTTCCTAAAACCCGTCATCAGAAGCCCGCGCGAGTGCCGAAGCATCATCGTCAAGCCCGAAGACCTGCGCTACAAAATCTTCATGTGCCACAAGGACAAGCGCGAACTTCGTGGCACAAACGCCCTTGAATATATCAAGTGGGGCGAATCGCAAGGCTTCCACGAGCGACCAACTTGTAGGGCGAGGCAGAGGTGGTGGGATGTGGGAGAGCGACGGCCAAGCCGAGTCTTTTGGCCCTACATCATGCGGGAGCGGCTTTTTTGTTCTTACGGGGACGGCAACATCTATGTTGACTGTAATCTGTTCGACATCTACACATCTTACGATTCTTTTCTCTCATGTGCTGTTTGCAATGCGACAGTTACTATTCTGTTGAACGAATTGTCATGCCGCACCTATGGCGGAGGCGGCGGTCCGCTGAAGAATCAGGTCTATGAAGTGGAGGCACTACCTGTTCTGTCACCTGCTGTGCTTACACCCCAAGCGGCTTCAAAACTTCAAACAGCATTTACTCGCATAAGCAAGAGAGAAATCCTAACCATCTTTGATGAAATCCACCAACCCGACCGCCGTGCTTTAGACGATGTGGTGTTTGATGTTTTGGGGCTGACGGCTGGCGAGCGGGAGGCGGTGTATGAGGCGGTTGTGGAGTTGGTGAAGAAGAGGTTGGAGAAGGCGAAATCTGTGTAACTTCCTATGACTGTTTTGATTCCTGTGGTTACATGGTATTATACCCATCCTGAAAGGGGGTTGATTCAATGCCACACCGTGATGTCAGCGAAGCGTTTGAGATTTTGCTCGGTGAACTGGAGACTGCGCTAAGTGGAGTGCGCGAAGAGGCGGCAGAGGCGTCACGACAAGGCAACTATGAGCGGGCGCAAAGGCTGCTCATACAGGCGCAGCAGATGGAGAAGCTCATTGCCGACATCCGCGCCAAACAACAAGAGTGGCAGCGGATGGTGGGCGAGCTACGCCGAGTGCGAGAGGGCAAACAAGAAGCCAAGCGATTGCCGCGTGGTGTGCGCACGCCAAAAGAAGCATATCGCATCCCAATTCTGCGCGCGCTTGTAGAGTTGGGCGGAAGGGCGCCAGTGCAAAATGTGTTAGAGCGAGTTTTCACAGAAATGGAAAACCGTCTTAAGCCCGTTGATTTGCAGCCTTTGCCGTCCAATCCCAAGGAACCGCGCTGGCGTAATGCTGCGATGTGGGAGCGGCTGAGGATGGTCAAAGAAGGCTTGCTGCGCAGCGATTCGCCGCGCGGTATCTGGGAAATCACAAAACTCGGGCGAGAGTATCTAAGGCGGCATAGCAGTTGATTGCAGGTGAACCTTAGGCAAGTGCTTTTTGACACTCTGGGTTTGACCGCTGGTAAGTGTGAAGTAGTTTATGGGGCGGTTGTGAAGTTAGTGAAGGCTCGGTTGGAGAGGTAAAAACGGCTGTAGCAAGTGGTGAGCATTGATGTATCGGTGGATGATAGGATGTGCCGTTATAGGGTTACTGCTTTGGATTTTTGGCTGCAGAGAGGATCGTGCTCAACGCGTCGCTGAGTTAGAAGCGCAAGTTAAGAAACTTGAAGATAAAGTCCAAGAACTTGAGAGCCAGCAAGAGAGTTTTCGCCAAGCACTCAATGATGCTCAAACAGCCCTTGAAAACCTTGAAAGTGCCCTTGACGAAATTCAATCATCTTTGGATGAAATAGAGTTTGCAGAGACTGTTGAAGAAGCGCAAACATCTGCCACCGACGCTGGCATTAGTTTGTCTGCAGCAGAAAGCGAACTGGAAGAAGCCAAATCACACTTAGAGGAAGCCTTACAAGCGTTAGAATGAAATGGCTAAGAGTGGTGAATTTGTGAAGGTAGCATCATCAGAGCCAAGTCGTTAATTACAATCAAATTACGGAGGTGAGTAGGATGCCTCTTTATTTCGCTTACGGCTCTAACATGAAGCACTCACAGATGAGGGATAGATGTGGCGAAGGTTGGCGCTTCCTGAAAAGAGCCTACTTGCCGGGCTATAAATTGGTTTTTGATGGATACTCCGAAAAGTGGAAAGGTGCCGTCGCTAATGTGGTTGAAAGCGAAGGCGAAATGGTTTGGGGAGGGTTATTTGAAGTCACCGAAGAATGCATCGGGGAGTTAGATAAGCGCGAGGGATACCCTATGCACTACGATAGGCAAGAACTCCAAGTTTTTGATGATGATGGAAATTGCTACACTGCTTATGTTTACTTGAGAAAATCAAAAAAGCAAGGTAAACCTTCTCAGAAATATTTGGACACTATCCTACAAGGTGCCGAAGATTGCGGGCTGCCGCATGAATATGTGGAATGGTTAAAGCAACACGAAGTTTCGGAATGGTGAAAGGGGGAAATTAAATGCCATTGGAGCACATGATGAAAATTATCGCTACTGTGAACTTCAAGGGAGGTGTAGGCAAAACAACTCTCACTTGGCTCTTAGCCTGCTACGCTCCCCAAAGCAATTGCGTGTTAGTCGTAGATGCAGATGCCCAAATGAGCCTCACAACCGCTATGGGATTGGCGGAAGAAACTGGAAGATGGAGTAGCAGTGAGTTTGAGAATTGGTATGAACAGCATAAGGCAAAGAAGAAAACTCTCTTTGATGCCATTGAAAAGTTCACTGATAACCTCTGGTTCATACCTTCCACGCCCGACCTTTATTGGACAACCCTTGAGGTGTTTAACCGCGAAGCGATGCAGGGATTTATCCCTGCTTTTCTAAGAAAGTTATCAAGGGCGAATTTCTTACCCCGGTTCAATTATTGCTTCTTTGACTGTCCACCATCATTTTCTTACCTATCTTACTCAATCCTGACCAATTGCGATTTGATGCTCGTTCCAGTTAACCCGGATGTTTTTGCTGATAAAGGTTTGAGTATCTTACTTGGTTAGTATTGAGGCACAAAGTGTTAACGGAGCGCCGTGAAAATAGCGCTTAATGTGGAATGTAAAAGTTGACCTAAATGGTGACGACGAGTCAGAAACTGCGGGGAGTGAAGCAATACGAATGTGGGCAGGTTGAGCTTTGCAGCTGGAATTATAGCGCTATTTTCGCTGGCAGGGTTTGTCCAATTGGCGAAGAAGGAAGTGAAAAGCAACGGGGGTTTCTTCTGCATCGCAACGGGTGCGGAAACCCTTGGCTATTACCAGCAACTTTTCCCGCTGCTGAGTGAGGCGAAAGTCAGTTTCGTTCGCATCTTCCCTGAATGGGCGCACATTCAACCTGAACAGGGTAAGTGGGATTTCTCGCTTGCCGACAGCATTGTCAAGTCGGCGAAGGCGAACAAACTTCAAATTCTCGGCATCTTCCTTTACCTTGCCCCTTGGGCTTCCGCGAAGCCACCTTCAACTCGCGCTTTCCCGATCAAGGACATTCGCTATTGGCGTGACTATGTGCGGGAGGTAGTCAAACGCTACAAAGGCGAGGTCAAGTATTGGGAAGTTTACAACGAGTTTGGCTCCTTCAGCGAAAACGGGACGCCAAAAGATTACGCTGAGTTAGTGAGAAACGCTTACGAGGTTGCAAAAGAAATTGACCCAACTTGCAAAGTAGGCATCAACTGGAACGAATTTGACCTGAGTTCACTCCAGCAAGTGATTGAACAGGGTGCAAGTGGGCACTTTGATTTCGTCTGCGTTCATCCTTACGCGATGCTTGCAAGGGTGATGAAGGGACGAGAGGAAGCCTTCATGGGCATGGTAGGACAATATCGCAAGATGCTGAAATTGACGGGGCAAAGGGAAGACATCCCGCTTTGGGTCAGCGAAATCGGCTATCAAGCGGTTGAGGAGAAACCTGAGTCTGAACTCAAACAAGCAGAAGCAATTGTCAAGGCGTATGTTCTTTGCGCAGTTCAGGGGATTGAAAAAGTGTTTTGGTTTGAGGGGAGAGGTCCAAACTACGGACCGGAGGGCAGTTTTGGGATAATCCGCCAAGATTGGTCAAAGCGTCCTTCATTCTTTGCTCTGCAAACCCTAACTCAACTTCTCGGTCACCAACCGC
>JAVHTD010000026.1:0-39662 GCA_032161105.2 Candidatus Thermosaccharophagus tengchongensis | reverse complement strand
AGTGGCATGGAATTGCATTGGTTGGGGACGAAACTTTGAAAGGGGTGAGGACGATGATGCATCATGGGTTGGTGCAGCGGTTGGTGGAAGAGATGGCGCAGATGGAAATCATTGATGCCCACGAACACCTTCCCCCAGAAAGCGAACGGTTGAAGTTAAAGGTTGATGTTTGCTTCCTTTTCTCCCACTACACCCGAAATGACCTCATTTCTGCGGGCATGACCCCGAGCGAGTATGAGAGAATGCTTAACCCCGAAATTCCACTTGATGAGCGTTTTAGCATCCTTGAGCGCTTTCTGCCCTTCATTCGCTTCGGCTCATATGCTCGCCCCGCTTTCATTGCTTTGCGCGACATTTACGGCTACAGCGACATCAACCGCCAAAACTACCGCGAAATTTCCGAGAAGATGGCTGAGATGAACAAACCGGGCATTTACCGCAAGATTTTGGTTGAAAGGTGCAAAGCCAAGTTCGCGCTCACACAAGCGGGACGCACTGACTACACCGAACCGTTTCTCATCCCAATTCTGCCCCTTGACTATGTCGCACTTGTGAGGTCTCGGGAGGAAGTTGAAAGGCGCAGCGCGGGTTTGAACATGACCGTAAAAACCCTTGACGATTATCTTGCTTGGATGAGGCGAAGGCTTGAAACTTGGAAACAAAACGAGCGGGTCGTCGGACTTAAAACGAGCGCTTTGCCGCGAAAAGAACCACCACCAACTCGCCAAAGGGCGGAAGAAGCGTTTAAAGCCATCATGAACGGGCACGCATCAGAAGCGGACAGAAGCGATTTGAACCTTTTCTTGACTGAAGAGACTTTCAAGTTGTGTGCCGAGTTGGACTTAGTCGTTGCTGTCCACTCTGGTGTTTGGGGCGATTTCAGGAGGCTTGACCCGCGATTGATGATTCCGCAGTTTTCAAGACACCCAGAAACCAAATTTGACCTTTACCACATGGGGATGCCTTGGGTTCGCGACACTGCCTTCATCGGCAAAAACTTCCCGAATGTCTACCTCAACCTTTGCTGGTCTCACATTGTCTCGCCGATGATGGTTCGCTCTGCCCTACCCGAGTATGTTGACATTGTGCCAGTCAACAAAATCATCGCTTTTGGTGGCGATTACAGCGCCCCGGCGCTTGAAAAAGTTTGGGGTCACCTCGTCATGGCTCGCGAAAATATCGCTTGTGTGCTGGCTCAACTGATAGACGAGGGAAGGTTGGATTTGGACGAAGCGTTGTGGCTTGCGAGAATGTGGTTCTACGAGAACCCAGCAAGGTTGTATGGGTTGGACAAAGTCCAGTGAACTTGGAAGGTAAGGTTCTTGCCGAAAATGGAATTTTCTGAGGGTCGGGTTCCTGCCCGACCGAAATTGGCTGATGTAGGTGATTACGATGATGGCGAGGGGATTTGGACTGCTCCTTTGGTCATTGGCGTTCGTTTTATTGGCTGTTTTCGCTCAGCCACTAGAGCCGCGTTGGAGCAACTACCAAGTCATCATGTGGAGCACTGACCCAGTTGCTGAAAATCTTTCGCTTTGGTTTCAGCGGCTCCGTGAGTTGGAGTTCACGGCGGAGCAATGTTATCGCGGGCGAGACCCAAAACCTTTTGTGCAACACGGCTTTGGCTTCTATGTTGAAAACCTTGTTCCACAACTTGCGTTCCACCATGGTCGGCGCAAACTTTACGATGAGGATTTTCGCGGCTACACGCAAACGCGCGACAAAAGATTTTTGATCCGAAAACCGTGCTTTAACGACCCCGCATTTTGGGACGAAATCACGAAGTATCTGACCGAAATGGCGCAACGCTACGCACCTTATCGCCCGCTGTTTTACAACCTGCAGGATGAGCCATCAATTGGCGCTTTCGCATCGCCAATGGACTATTGCTTTTGCGAACACACCCTGAAAGCATTTCGCGAGTGGCTCAAAGTCCGGTATGGCTCGCTTGAAGCGTTGAACCGAGAGTGGGAAACAAATTTCAGTTCGTGGGACGAAGTTGTCCCGATGATAACTTACGAAATCAAGGAGCGAGAAAGAGAAGCGTTAAGGACAGGACGGCTTGAAAATTACGCGCCTTGGGCTGACCACCGTGAGTTCATGGACATCTCTTTCGCCCAAGCCATCGCGAGGATGCGACAAATCATCCGTCAAGTTGACAAGGATGCACTGGTCGGTTTGGAAGGGACACAGATGCCGAGTGCTTGGGGCGGTTACGATTTATGGCGACTGTCACAAGTGATTGACTGGGTTGAGCCTTACGACATTTGCAACAGCCGAGAAATCTTCCGCTCTTTCATTCCGAAAGGTTCGCCAATTTTGGCGACGGTTTTTGGAATGGATTACGACCGAATTAGGCTGAGGCTCTGGTGGTTGCTCCTTCATGGCGACAAGGGCTGTATCGTTTGGGATGACGAAAAGAGCCGATGCGTTGACAAAAGCAAACCTGATTTGCCGCCAACCGAGCGTGGGAAGCGATTGGCTGCAATCTTTAAGGAGATCAAAACTGTTGCGCCGTTGATTTTCAGACTTGAGCCGGTTATTGACCCAATCGCAATTCACTACTCACAAGCAAGCATTCGCGCCCACTGGATGTTTGACTCGCGGGAAGACGGCGATACTTGGCCAAGGCGTTTTTCGTCTTACGAAGCCGTTCACTCCCGCTTTGCCAAAGCGCGAGACGCTTTTGTCCGGCTCACGGAAGATTTAGGCTTCCAATTCTCGTTCGTCTCATACGAGCAGATTGAACGAGGTGAATTGATGCGGCGCAACTTCAAAGTTTTGTTGCTCCCGCAATCCGTCGCCATGTCAGCGAAAGAGTGCGAACAAATTAAGGCGTTTGTGCAAAGGGGCGGAGTTGTGATTGCCGACAATATGACCGCAACGATGGATGAACATTGCAAGAGGTTGCCGAAAGGGCAATTGGATGATTTGTTCGGCATCGTCAGAAAAAGTGTCGGTTGGTCACCTATGCCAAGTGGCGGTGAGGTTTGGGTGACAAAAGATGAGCCATTAGCGGTTTATGAACCAGACATTTCCGCCACGACTGGCAAACCAATGTTTCAAGCGAAAGCACCAGCGGCTATCGTCAACCGTTACGGCAAAGGGTTTGCGATTTACCTCAACTTGGACATGCGCGATTACGGCAAACTACGGCTTTCGCCACCTAAAGGAAGGTCGCACCGTGAATTGGTGCGAAGGTTATTCAAGATGGCTGGCTCGGAAGCACCGGTCAAAGTTGTCAATGCTGATACGGGACAAGAGGTCGCTTGCGTTGAAATTTGGCGATACAAGGGTGTTAACGCCGAGTATGTCGCGCTAATTCGCAGCCCAGAATTTCGCGCCGATGAAATGCGTTCCGTTGGTTACCCAACGAACGAGGCGATAGAAAAGCCTGAACGAATTCGTATTGCCTTCCCGAAAAAAGCCCGCATCCGCAATGTCATCACTGGTCAAGACCATGGCGTAGCAGCACAAGTGACTGCTACACTTGACCCTTGGATGCCCTTGATTTTTGAGTTGCGCTGAGTCGGTTCATCGTTCGCAGCAAGCAGCGAGACCAAATGGTTTGGCGTCTCACTAATTTTTTGGTGGCAATGCCTTCGCATTTCAATGGTTAAGTTGAATTAGCAAGCCCAATCTCCAAGGTATCTCACCGTAGCTTTTGCCCGCCCGTTCCCTGTCGGAAACACCCTGAAAAAGGAAGCGGATATTCTTGGGATCTATCTCCATTCGCTCATCATATCCGAGGCGGATCAATTCGCCATGGCTAAACGAATCCGTCCAGCGTTCGCCAACAAATTGCACATTTACGGGGCTTGCAAATGGTTTTTCATATGTATCTGCAATTGGTTTCCAGTCGCCATCAAGCGATTTTGCGACATAAGCCTTGTAGTATCTCCTGCCGTTTGGTCCCTGCGCCTCAATTATTGTCAAATACATGTTTAATCCTCGCAAGCGATATGTATGGCTTGCTTCAAAGATGTCGCCTCTCAAAACGACTTTTGGTTCACTCCAACCATCAGGAAATGACGATAATTTTGTCTCGGAGCGCCACATTTTTCCATCAAGCGATGTGAAGAAGAGGTGAGCTTGCTCCCCGTCACAAATGACCCAAAAATCAATCCATCGTTCCACATTCTTTGGCTGTTCGGCGAAAAGCAACTTCGGTTTAGTCCAACCGTGCGGATTGGCAACATCGTCATTTGTTGAGTATGCTGGTTGAAGCGCTGGCTTGCGGGTTTGGTCAATGATTTGGAAAATAAGATACCATTTTTTGTGTGGGGTGAAATAAAAGACCTGTGGCGCACAGAAATAGCCATCGGTTATTTGCAATAGCCAACGCTTTGCGCCTGATACATGCTCAAAATCGGTAAAAGTGATGTATTCAATCTGATGCGAGCGCCTTTTGCCTCTAACTGTGCAAAATAGGTGCCATTTTCCGCCGTAAAAGACAATTGACGGATCTTTGACGGAGTAAAAGAAATCATCTGGATGCTGCATCGGTGAGATAAGCGGTGGGCTGCAAATCCAATCAAAGTTTCCGAGGAGTATGCCATTAAATGTCCCATTTTTCTCACCGCCGCTGTCATGGGCAACTGTGCCAAATCCCGCAAATGCCAACATCGTCGCTGTTATCGGGAGGACGATGTGGAATATTTTTGCCGTGGACTGCAACATTTTCATCACCTCACCAATGAATTGGGGAATTGTGCAAAGGCATCCTTTCTTCACTTCTGCAGCGCTGCGGCTCAGGATGTTGCCACCATGTCATGGGCGGATGAAAATCGGCTCTGGAGTCAATGTAACGGCAAGTTGATTGTTGACTGGCATCACCATTTCATTCCCCATTAAGTCGGTAATAGTTACAGTTTTTGACCGAACTTTCAGGATGACATTTCTTTCGCCTTCAACTGCCCACAATGCCCAAATTTCACCATCATCCCCGCTAAATACGAGGCAAACAGCCCCTTCACCAACATCAACTCGCCGCAAGAAAGACTTGCGATAGAGCAACCTCGCCATCGTGTTAAATGCTGCATAGCCAACTTTTGGCGAATTATCAAGCCGAATTAGCCCAAAGTTGTGCTCGTTATATGTTGGATCCTCACCGTCATCTTGGAAATCGTAGACAAAGAGCCTTTCAATGAACGGCAGTGTCAACGCCCATAGGAATGTCCGAACGATGTAGGCTGCGGAAAGCCATTGTGGTGTCCCGCCAGTAACATGTGTTGGGTAACCAAACTCTGTGAGCCAAACTTTAATGTTTCCCGCACCATACCTGTCAAGCAATTCCTTCAACGTCATCATTTCCCCGACAAAGTTGCTTGTTTCTGGCGATCTTGGATAGCGGTATGGGTGCACCGAAATCGCATCCATGAACTTGCCGCCGTCTCGCTTGAGGACTTCCTCAATGAACTTCATGTCTGTCCCAGCGGTGCAAACCCCAACGACGGTTGCATTTTTATCGGCAGATTTGACAGTTCTGTGGACGGCTTTGAGCAAGTTTGTGTAATCTTCTGGGTTTGGCTTCGGTCTCCAAAAACCGATGTTTGGCTCATTCCACACCTCCCAATGGCGGCAGATGTCCCCGTAACGGCTCATCAATTCCCTGCAATATCGTGAGAATGCTTCTCTGCCTTCATCAGTGTGTGGTGCGAGTCCGCCATCGTAATGGCGGTTTGCGTAATTGAAGATGATGAGTGGGCGAATGCCAAGTTTTCTCGCTACCTTCATGTAAGCATCGTAGTAGTCTGGGAAGCTGAAATTGCCCTTCTCTCGCTCAACATTGCCCCAATAAATTTCGTCGCGAATCCAAGCGGCGCCCATGCGCTTGATGAGTTCCAATGTCTCTGGCACCTTATGCTTAAACTGACCGAAATGGGTGCAAACTCCGAATGGACTTTCGTCCCAAATTTGTGCTGGTTCTGGCAGCCAACATATGGAATTTAGGCGAGTGGCAGTTAACTCCTTTCCGAGTCCATCAAGTGTAGCGGTGATGTGCGTTTCCAAAAAGTATACGCCAAATTTGGTCAATCGCAGCTTAAAGTTATGCTCATACGGCTTTTCTGGGGCGATTGTCAATTTACTTTGCCAAATTTGCCCTATAGTTTCCTCGCGGTGATTCAGCAAATTGGCGGTTATTTCAACATCGGCAGGTTGCTTGGTCGTGTTTGTAAGCACGAGTTTGCCAGATGGCACTGCATCTTTGCCCCAAAAGTAGCCCCACTGTTCCGCTGGAATAAATCTCACTTCCACTGGCAATTTTGGCTCCTCACCATAGTAGATTGTTACTCCGTCAAAGGCGACAACCCCCTCAGATGGGCGAACGAGGGAATCAAGGACGATGCTGAAAAATGTTACGGGAAAGTCCAATTTCCCGTTGCCATCCCCACCCCAGTAGCCGTGTGGCGAATCAAAGCGTGTCCAAAGGACTCGCCACCCACGAAAATGGAGCACGCCCAAGTCGTATTGGTGCCACTCGTTATTAGCATCAACGAATCTTACTCGGACGATATTTCCCGAGCCGTCCCCACGAACTGCGATGCTGATTTTGCTGGGTTTTTCTGTCAACTTATGCGGTGCGATAACCTCAAGGTATTGCAGACCGCTTATGCGCTCAAATCGGTAGCGCAATTCGGCGCACCTTTTCCCATCAAATGGCTCAATTTCACTCAAACGCACCTGCGACTGCGGTTGGATTTGCATTCCGCCGAGGCGCAACTCCTTTGGCTGCTCAAAATCCTCAAGCACTACAACATCCTGTATTGCCGCAAATAGCATTGTCAACGCCAGTATTGACATCATTTTTGTGCCCACCCCCAATAATGCAGTTATTTCGGCTTCTCACTGTGCGTCACTGCCAATCAAGGATCACAATGCCTGTTTGTCCTCGTTGCTTCATCAATAGCTCATAGGCTTTTGGCGCATCGTGCCATTTGAAACGATGCGTTATGAGCTGAGTTGTAGCCACTTCATTTCGCCTGATAAGCTCAAAGAACAGCTCAACATTGCGCTTTTGTGTCCATGGGTCATCTGGGTTTTCGTGTGGCGGATGCGAGCTGTTGTGTGCTCCGATGATACTGATGCTTGTCCAATTGCACCAATCGTGGAAGTCAAACTCCGTTTTTCCCCTCGGGCTGCTCAGTATGATTAGCCGACCCTGCCTCCGCAAAAGCCTTACTTCGTCCAATATTGCTTTCGGATTGCCCGTCACCTCAAATACGACATCTGCCATCCTTCCATTAGTCAATTCCGAGACAATATCAGGGAGACTTTCATCGGCGCCGTCAAGGGCAACATCCACAGCCTTAACTTGCTCAGCCAGCAGTCGGCGATGCTCAAGCAAATCAACGCCGATCACAGGGCGTGCGCCACACAAGTAGGAAAATTGTGCCGCCCAAATTCCAATTGGACCGAGCCCAAAGACAACGGCACATTCGCCAAGTTGCACCTTTGCTCTACGAACTCCATTAAGCGCGATGACTGCAAGCGCAAAAAGCACAGCCGATTCATCCGAAACGCCATCGGGAACTTTGGCGAAAAATTCGCCCGCACGGTAAACTGCGAATTTGGAATGGTTCTTCCATCCGACAACTCTATCGCCAATTTGCACCCCCTCAACTCCGTCTCCAACTGCAACTACCTCGCCAAGATGGCTGTAGCCGAGCTTCAAAGGGTAGCGTGCAAGCCTTGCCCAAACGCTGCTCGGCTCAAAATCACCAGTAACAAGCGTCATTTCTGTGCCAGTGCTAATTGCGGTGAGTTTGGCGCGCACAAGAAACATGCCCTGACCAAGTTCTGGCAGTGGTTCCTCGTGGATGGTGACTTGATTTGGTCCATCGCAAACAACTGTATGGGTATGCCTCACTTTCATTCACCTCCACGAATGATGAACAGCTTTATCGCTAATGGTAGCCCGCAGTGGTGAACTTTGCCAACGAAGGCGGTTTCGGATGAGCCTATAAGTGCCATCCTTGATTGCTTCCATTCTTCTCTCACTGCCCGAAGACATTCAACGGGTAGGGTGAAAATTCATCCCTCCACAGTGGGGGCTTTTGGCTGCCTTTGGCGTTTCTCATTCGTCACCGATGTCAAAGAACTTCGGTATGACAAACTGTTCGCACACATTTCCAAGCTCCTTATCGGCGAGCTTAAGTGGCAACTTTAAGCGTGTGCTAACAGTGAGGAGGCTGAATAGGGGGCTGGCTATATTCCTCGTTGCAAGTGCCGCTTCAAGCTCCCTTATGACTTTCACATGCTCCTGCAATGCTGCATCGTAATAGTTGTGCAGTTGGACACATGACGGTGGCGGACGAAGCAAACGGAGTTGGACAAGCAAGTTCGCATATGCATTCCTATAGCGGGCAAACCCGTTAGCTATCCTTTGCCATGCCTGCTCAGCACTCGGTGAGCTTTCGGGTTCGTCAAGGTTGAACGAGTATGTGGATTGGACAAGCGCAATCGCCGCAGCCAGCAATTCAAACACTCCGCCAGGGCTGGTTGAGATGCCCTTGCGTTGCCTTTCAATCCTTTCAAGGGCGCGAAGGTAAGCGAGCACATCAGGTGGCACTTGTGGCTGTTGTGGTTGTTGCATCTGCGGTGGTTCCTGTGGTTGCGGTTCCTCACGCTTGACCTCCTCTTTGGGTTCATGGCGCTCCACGATTTGGATTGGCGGTGGCTCAACAGTTTGCGGCGGTGGCATAATCGGCTGCACGGACATCGGTGGCGGGATTGGTTCAGGGCGTTGAATGCTCTTTGGCAGCTCAACTGGCGTCAGCATTTGTGTGCCACCATATTTGCCAATGCGCAAAAACAAAAGGACGCCAATAAGCGCTATGAGTGCTGTGGCAACGCCTGCTATGGCAACACCGATGATGAGCTCACGGTGGTATCGGGGCGGTTTGACGAGCACCATCCTTTGCTCCTCATGGACATTTCCAGTTATGTCACCACCACAGCTTGGGCAAAATTTTGTTTCGCTCCTTATGGGAGCGCCGCACAATGGGCATTTAAGATGTCGCATTGTAAAGCCACCTCTGTGCGTGCACGAGGTCATCAGCGCATCAAAATTCGCAAAGTTGCAAAGCCGCTATTGAATATGCGCTCACTTAGTCAACCGATGCAAGTGTTGCTCAAATGCAGCTTGCGCAGCTCATCCAGTTGCGTCGTTGGTCAAGGTGGAGGGCTTTTTCTTCTGACCGCAGTCGCTTTGCGGCTCTTCAAATCAAGCACATTCAGGGCTGTGCAAGTGGATGATTGTTCCGAAAGTCAACTCAGGCACTATGCAACCTCATAATTACTGAGTGCATTCACGCTGTATTGTGCCTTTCTCAACATGCTGCTAAGTGTGGTGGGTGACATGGGAAGCCTGTTTGATATCTGTGAGCCATATCGGGCGTATTTTCTTCCGCATGCTCCCAAAGGAACTCGCATAGAGCGCGTGGGGGAAGCAGAGGTTGAGTTTGTTGAGGTGACAGCAGATGACATTGAGCTCATATGTTCCAAGTTGGTTGAAGCCCGCTCAAGGCTTGCCAAAAGGTCGGCACGCAGCATTGCCGAGGCGCTTGATGAGGTCGCATTAGCGTGGTTGAGCGACGCATTTTTGTTTGACGGGGCAGTTTCAGCTGCAGAGAAAGTCACGGGCTATTCAAGGGGAGCAATTGAGCTTGGGTTGAGGAATACGCTTGAGCGGCTGCGATTTGAATCGCTTTGGGAGATGCTTCATGAAGAGCTGCGCGAGCCAGCGGCACTTGATGGATGGGTGAGGTTGA
This sequence comes from Candidatus Thermosaccharophagus tengchongensis, assembly GCA_032161105.2. Lineage (GTDB taxonomy): Bacteria > Armatimonadota > Fervidibacteria > Fervidibacterales > Thermosaccharophagaceae > Thermosaccharophagus > Thermosaccharophagus tengchongensis. The sequence continues at coordinate 29,889 of JAVHTD010000026.1, read as the reverse complement.
GTGAGGATAGGCGTTTTCGCCTCACGGGTCATTCGCTCACTCTGCATGTGCTCGCAGGAAACATACCCGCCATCGGCATCACAAGCATAGCATGTGCTCTCCTATCAAAGTCAAGTTCGCTCGTGAAGGTGAGCTTTGATGAGCCAGTCCTAACGGCGATGTTTGCGCACGCGCTGAGCCGTGTGGATGATGAGCTTGCATCATGCATTGCGGTTGTCAATTGGCATGGCGGTGATGATGCGATTGAGTCAACCGCATTCAAGCGCGCCGATGCCGTCATAGCATACGGGAGCATGGAGACGATCCAAAGCATACGCAATCGTCTTCCGCCGACGAAGCGCTTTATCCCATACGGGCACAAGATCGGGGTCGGCATTATTGACTCGCATTGTGATTTGGTTGATGCGGCGCAAAGGCTCGCAAATGAAATGGTCATGTTTGACCAGCAGGGTTGCATGTCACCCCATGTTGTGTTTGTCTGCGGTGAGTCAGGCGATGAGGAGAGGTTTGCTGAATGCCTCTCTTCGGCGCTTGAAGCCCTCCCTCGCAAGTTGCTGCACAGCAGGTATGCACTGGAGCGCTCGGCTAACATACAAAGCTGGCGGGCTGTTTACATGATGGCTGGTGCAGAGGTCATAGCGAGGAGGCATCTCACAGAATGGACGATTGTTCTTTTGAGCGAGCCAATCATGGGCACGCTTTATGCGCGCCATTTAACATGCCCGCCGAGGACTGTTTTGCTCCGCAGCGTGCAATCCATTGAGGAGTTGCGCGGCGAGATTGAGCCATTTGTCGGCTTCATATCGGTTGCAGGATGCAGCATCTGCAAGGCGTGTGAGGGGGAGTTGCTTGACTTCCTTTCATCCGTCGGCATACCGAGAGTATGTGCGCTCGGCGAAATGCAGCTCCCAAGGAAGTGGTGGTTTCATGACGGGCGCCCGAATGTAGCCGACCTGTTGATTTGGGTTGGAGCTGAGTTTTGAGGCGGTTAAGCTCCCGCGGTGAATGGCGTGCTTCAACGCATGAGACGGCAGCGGAAGGCGAAGCGGTGATAAGGAAGACGGGCAGCTATGCATGAACCTCACAGAACCGAGCAGGTGAGATGCGGGGCAAAAAAACTCAAGTGTTATGACTGGCATACTGCGATGCCGTTTGTGATGTTCACGCAGCACTGAGCTGTTGGCTTTCGCCATTCCGAGTGGCATCATAGTCAGCAGGTAAGGTCAGCTGTGTGGGAGTGATGGAAATGCGTTTGCGAAAGCAACTTCGTGACATGCTCTCTTTGAAGGAACGCTTCTGGATGAAGCGCAGGTTCATCCATCCGAAGGAGGAAGTGGCACAGGTCATCCACGAGATAAGGCGTTTCCTCTCATCAAAGCATACGGAGGGCTTGCGCCAATTCCTCTCACAGTTTCATCCAGCCGATATAGCCCTCGCCATGCGCTTCTTACACGATTGGGAGAAGGAGCAGGTGTTCAAATTGCTTGACGAGGAATCGGCTGCAGAGGTGCTTGATGAAGCTGATGAGGCAACCGAAAGGCACCTCGTCAGGACGATGGAGCCAGAGAGGCTCTCGGACATGCTTGAAATTCTCCCGCCAGATGAGAGCGCCGACATAATCGGGATGCTTGAGCCAGAGCAGCAGGAGGAACTCTTCAAACTCATGGAGCCAGAGGAGGCTCAGGAGGTTAGGGAGCTGTTGCGCTATCCGCCAGACACTGCTGGCGGGATAATGTCACCAGACTTCATAGCCGTGAAGGAGGACATGACCGTAAGTCAGGTCATTGACCTGCTTCGTGAGCGTGCTGATGCTGAGAGCATTTACTATGTGTATGTCGTGGATGAAAACGGCGTTCTGAAGGGCGTGTTGAACTTGCGCAGGCTCATTGCCTCACCGCCAGATACACTTGTGCGTGACATCATGACGCATGGCGTCGTATTCGTCTTCCCGGAGCATGACCAAGAAGAAGTCGCTCAGATGTTCATGCGCTACGATTTGCTCGCCCTGCCAGTGGTTGACAAAAATTACAAGCTCATAGGCGTCATAACTGTTGACGACATCATGGATGTCCTCCAAGAGGAATTGGTTGAAGACCACTTCCGCACCGTCGGTTCAGATGCTGCAGAGCTTGAAAAGAGGCATCCAACCGAGATTGCGCGCCTGCGCCTGCCGTGGCTGCTCATCACCGTCATGATTGAGTTGATTGCCGGCTTCGTCATCCACCGGTTTGATAAGACTCTGGGGAGCGTGATATTGCTCGCTTCGTTCATACCGGTCATACAAGCCATCTCGGGAAACACCGGTTTGCAATCGGCAACGATAGTCGTAAGGGGTTTAGCCACGGGGCACATCACTTTGAAGGAGTGGTGGCGACCTGTGATAAGGCAGCTTCAGACGACCACAATACTTGGGTGCATACTCGGGACGATGCTTTTCTTTGTCGGTGGCTTCTGGCACGGCTTGCAGAAGGGGACATTGTTTGACCCCGTCTTTGGGTTCATCGTTGGCTTCTCAATATTTGTCGCCATCAACCTATCGGGGTTCGTTGGAACTGTAATTCCGATGATCTCAAAGCGCCTCGGCTTTGACCCGGCGCTGACTGCTGGACCATTTGAGACGGCGATACAGGATGTCGTGAGCGTGACTATACTTCTCGGTCTTGCGACGCTGCTAATTCACTTCATGATGTAGTGTGCCCATTCACTCGGCTATGCCAGCCTCAAGCAGCTTCGGTATAGCGCCCTCGTAGAGACTTTGCATCTCACAGACGGGCAAGCTGACGAGCGTCTTCACACTGCCATCGTCATCTTGCCACTCAATCGTTAAATGACTCCCACATACGGTGCCTATGATTGCAGCTGGGCATCCATGCTTCTTTGCGAGCTCAAGGAGATGGCTGACCGAGTTAGGTGGCACCGATAGAACGATGCGTGATTGCGACTCGCCAAATAAAAGCGCATCCATGCGCATGCGCTCGCCAGCGATGCAGTTGCGTGAGAGAATTACATGTGCCCCGATGTTGCCCGCTATGCAGCATTCGGCGAGGCAGACAAAAAGCCCGCCTTCGGAGCAGTCGTGTGCTGATCTGACCAAGCTGCTTCGTATAGCCTCAAGCGCTGTGCGTTGCACGGAGCGCTCAAGGTTAAGGTCAAGCTGCGGTGGTCTTCCAGCCTCAATTCCGTGAACGAATCTCAGGTATTCGCTCCCGCCAAGCTCATCCCTGCAAAGCCCGAGTAAGATGATGACATCGCCCTCACCCTTGAATGACATCGTCACATGCTTGCTAATATCCTCAATAACCCCGACCATGCCTATGAGCGGCGTTGGGTGGATGACGGCTTCCTCGCTCTCGTTGTAGAAGCTCACATTCCCGGACACGACCGGCAGTTCAAAGAAGGAGCACGCATCGGCAATGCCCCTGACGGAATTGACGAACTGCCAGAACCTGTCCTTTCGGTCCGGGTTGCCAAAGCAGAGGCAATCTGTAACTGCAGCTGGCTCTGCGCCAACGCAGACTAAGTTCCTTGCGGCTTCGGCAACTGCGATTTGCGCGCCCAAGTATGGATCAAGGTAGCAATACAGGCTATTGCAATCGGCTGTCACAGCTATGCCCCTCTTTAGCGGCTGCAACTCATCGCGATCCGACAGCGTGAATATGCCCATCTCGGGCTTGATGCGTAAAACTGCCGCATCAGCTTCACCGGGCGCAACCACTGTGTTCGTTTGAACGGTATGGTCATACTGCTCGTATACCCACCTCTTTGAGGCTATGTTTGGGGATGTGAGAAGCAGCTTGGCTACAACGCTGAGGTCATTTGGCTCTGCCAAGCTGGCGATATCAAATGCCCACAGTGCTTCAAGACCGCTCGGCTGCTCCATCGGCAAGTCATACTCCGGGGGTTCGGCGAGGTCTTTTGCCCTCACCATCGCGCAGATTCGCTCGCCATCGCAAACTGTTACCATGCCGTCATCCGTGACCTCGCCTATCACGACGGCGTTCAATCCCCACTTCCGAAAGATGGAAAGCACCTCATCTTCCCTGCCCCTCTCAACTACGAGCAGCATGCGCTCCTGTGACTCTGACATCATTACTTCCCACGCATCCATTCCGCTTTCCCTTTTCGGAACCATCCTCAGGTCAATCCGCATGCCAACGCCACCTGCTGCCGACATCTCGGAAGTTGTGCATGTTAGACCAGCCGCCCCCATGTCCTTCACGGCAACGACTGCGCCACTCCTGTAGGCTTCAAGGCACGCCTCAATCAAGCACTTCTCAGTGAATGGGTCTCCAAGTTGCACCGTTGGGCGCATGCTTAATTCCTCTCTCAGCTCGTGCGATGCCAATATGCTGCATCCGCCAATCCCATCCCTGCCAGTCGGGTTGCCGACATAGATGACGGCATTTCCAACGCCGCTTGCGGCGCTGCTCATCATGTGCTCTTGCCTGACTATGCCAACGCACATCACTCCAACGATGCAATTTGTGCGGTAGCAGTCATTGAAGTAAACTTCACCGGCAACCGTCGGGACGCCGATGCAATTCCCATACCACTGAATCCCATCAACCACGCCGGAGAAGATATATCTCGCCTTAGCTGAGCTTGGTTCGCCAAAGCGCAGCGAGTCAACAAGTGCTATAGGTCGTGCGCCCGTTGCGAGTATGTCCCTGACGATACCACCGATGCCAGTTGCAGCGCCCTGTTTCGGCTCAATTTGCGATGGGTGATTGTGGCTCTCCATCTTGAAGATGACCCAAAGACCGGGCTCAATCTCAATCCCCCCGGCATCACTCCCGGAGATGGAGCGATACTTGCCCACCTTCGGAAACACGCGCAAGTGCTTCCTTGAGCGCAAGTAGCCGCAATGCTCCGACCACTCAACGGAGAACATGGCAAGTTCGGTATCAGTTGGCTCCCTCCCAATTCGCTCAATGATGAGCCTGTATTCCTCCTCGCTCAACCCAAGCGCGATTGCCTTCTGTAGCATGTCCGACATCCTGCGCACACCTCGCAGGTGAGCTGCTTATGAGCGCCATGAAGTGACGCCATCAATTTAGGTTGCGTCTGCCATGCTGACACTCATTGGGGATGAATGCGCTGTCACATCAACTCATGCCATGTCCTCTGGCTCTTCTGGGAGCATTTCGTGTTCCATCAACTCCACATCCTCCATAGCTCCCATGCGCTTTGCGTGCCTTATAAGCTCATTGGGGTCGGGTATGGGTGAGTAGCGCTCATCAAAGTAGGTTATGCCGAGTGTGTTTATGAGCTCGTTGTATGCCCTCCTTGCCTCACTGACTTCAACACCGTATGCGAGCGCAAATTGCTCAATTGGCTCATCAAGCAGGCAAAGCAATGTGGTGGCTCTCTGTATCGCCGCAGCCCATGCACCCTCTGAATGCGTTCCAACATCGCTCACATTTTTGAAATCTCGCCACATGCGCACGGCGCGAGTTATCACCGTCACAGGGTAATGGTCATTGCGCATCGTCTCAACGAGTCTCTGTTCAACTGCATCAAGATGTGCCGATGGCGAAATTGAGAGCCCGACTGAGAGCAACATGATGGCAACGGAGTTATCCGTCATCGGGTCTGGGCGCTCAGCTATGTAATGGACGGCTTCCAAGCGCCACGGCAGTATCTCACTTATGCGCCACCTGTCACCAAATGGCTCAACGCGAAACACAACATAGCCGACCGTCTCACCGCTCTCTGAGCTCACCTGTTCGCCCTCAAGCCATATGCAACCTTCAAGGGAAAGCAGTCTCCCAATGCGTATGATGCACGGACCGCGCAGCATGCCGGAGGCAGCTATTAGGGCTGGCGTTCCAAAGAGCTCCCGCATTAGCGCTGCATCGCTGTTTGGAACAAGCAGGCTTGCGAGCGCCAAAGTGTCATCCTCAATCACAGCGTCAAAGAAGCGCCACACAACATCAATGGCTTCCCTCGGAAGGTGCATTGAAACTGACATGTCAGCATCACAGCCCTTTTTGTGAAGTGAACGCACAGTTGCGACTTACACTTAAAGTATCACACACCTTCGCAGCCTGAGCTACATTGCCGGCGGGATGATGCGGGTGAGTTATCAAAGCGGCTTTATGGCTGAAGGCGTTCATTCGGCTTCTGGCTGGTTCAGCCATCCCTGTGGCTTCGTGAGTGGAGCCGTTTTTCAGATGCGCCATTGGACACATTGTGGCGAGCTTTTGCGGGCATCTGAGTGACTGATGTTCCCCTGCATGATTGACAAAATTTTGGGAGCACAGCCATACTGATGATTGATGTAAGCCAGCTGCAAGGGTGCTGAGGTTGAGGGCAATGCTGGCAAGGTTACAGAGCGCAGCGCTGTTCGGCATTGACGCATACATTGTGCAAGTTGAGGTGGATATACTTCAAGGCATGCCGAGCATGCGCATAGTTGGTTTGCCGGACAGAGCAGTTCAGGAGAGCATAGAGCGCATTCGCTCAGCCATACGCAATTCACAGTATGAGCTTCCGAGGCGCCCGATAACGATAAACCTCGCGCCAGCCGACACGAAAAAAGAGGGAGCTGCATTTGACCTCCCGATTGCGCTCGGCATCCTGATGGCAAGCGGGCAAGTGGAAGTGCGCTCGTTGGAGGAGTTCATAATCGTCGGTGAGCTGTCGCTTGACGGCAGCGTCCGACCTGTTAATGGTGTCCTGCCGATAGCGCTCGGGGCAAGGGATGCGGGAAAGAAGGCGCTCATAGTCCCGGTGCAAAATGCTCGTGAAGCTGCCGTCGTCGCAGAAATTGATGTTTATGGAGTCAAGTCACTTCACGAAGCTGCAAGCATAATCTCCAAGCCGGATTCGTTTGAACCATGCGCAAAGGGAGGGATTGACGAGCAGATAGCAGTCGCTGAGTATGAAGTTGACTTTAGCGAGGTGAAGGGACAGGAGCAGGCGAAGCGTGCCCTTGAGATAGCGGCAGCCGGCGGACACAATGTGCTCATGATAGGACCTCCGGGGTCGGGCAAGACGATGCTCGCAAGGCGTCTTCCGACCATACTTCCGCCAATGAGCATTGAGGAGGCGCTTGAGGTCACAAAGATTTACAGCGTTGCCGGTTTGCTTCCGAGGGATAAGGCTCTGGTCACCGTGCGCCCGTTTAGAGCGCCGCATCACACAATCTCAAACGCCGGGTTAATCGGTGGCGGTTCAATACCGAAGCCGGGTGAGGTCAGCCTGGCGCATAACGGTGTTTTGTTCCTTGACGAGTTGCCGGAGTTCCACAGGGACACGCTTGAGGTTTTGAGGCAACCGCTTGAGGATGGCGTTGTGACGATAGCGCGCGCTGCACACACTGTCACCTTCCCGGCTCGCTTCACGCTTATTGCGGCGATGAATCCATGTCCTTGCGGATACGCTACGGATATGACAAGGCAATGCACATGCACCGAGAGTCAGATAAGACGCTACAGGATGCGCATCTCCGGTCCGTTGCTTGACCGAATTGACATGCACATAGAGGTGCCGAGGCTTCGCCCGGATGAGATACTTGAATCAACACCGTCGGAGACTTCAACTCAAATTCGTGAGCGCGTCATGAGGGCTCGGCAAATGCAGCTTGAGCGTTTTTCCGGGACTGGCATATATTGCAATGCGCATATGCAGCAAAAGCACATGCGCAAATTCTGCGTCATGACCGATGGGGCAAGGGACATATTGCGAGCTGCGATTGACTCATTGGGCTTCAGCGCGAGGGCAAGCGACCGCATACTTAAAGTGGCTCGCACAATTGCCGACTTAGCCGGCTCCGAGCTGATAAGGGAAGAGCACATTGCGGAGGCGATACACTACCGCACGCTTGACAGGGAGCTTTTCGTTTGAGCAACCGCTGAGTTTGTTAGGAGGTGCATGTGATGGACAATCGTTATGGTGCTCTCCATATGCCGCCTGTGGTGCTTTTGCTCATGCTGATTGCAGTTACAATCGTTTGCCCCTTCGGGATCTGCGCTGAGTCAACTAAGTGGCTGCTGTTTCGTGGGACGCCGGATGGCTCTGGGTCAAGTGATGCCGTCATCCAACTCCCGCTCATCCTAAAGTGGAAGTTCCAACCGGACATAGTCGCTCGCCAACATGCCATTTCGCCGGTTACAGATGGCGAGAATGTCTATTACGCGTGCGGTAGGACGGTATATGCACTTAACTCCGAGTTGGGACGCATGATGTGGGCGTATGATGCGCCACAGACAATAGCATGTTCACTGGCGCTTGTTGATGATTTGGTCGTTGCAGCTACTGGTGGTGGGCATGTAATCGCGCTGAAGGCGAAGTCCGGAACACTTGAATGGACATTTAGGGCTGAGGCTGGAATTAGCATCCCGCCGATCAGCATCGGTGAGCACATCCTCGTGGTGACGCACACTGGCACAGTTCACATGCTTGATGCTGCCCATGGTGAGGAAGCCGTCACAGCGAAGTTGCCGACAAGCATAGCGAGCGTGCCCGCAATGAGCGGTGACTGGCTCGCTATGGTGACAAGTGGCAGAAGGATGCTCATCGTCGGCTTGAGCAAAACTGATAAGGGGTTCAAAATTGATGTCCTCGCCAACTCGCCGCTCGGAGTCGGTAGCTCACCGACACAGCCGATTGCGAGAAGCCCGTTTGTTTATGTGGGTGTTGGGCGCTCACTTTGCTACTACGATGTCCGTTGGCGCAAGGTGACCAGACAGGTGCCGCTCTCCGGGATAAGCGTTGGAGCGCCGGCGCTGAAAGGGGATGTGGTTTACATTGCCACAAGGGATGGAGTTGTGCATGCCATCAACATTCAGGAAGGTAAGGAAGTGTGGCAGAGGAAGCTTGGTCAGCGAGTTTATTCCGGCGTCTCAGCGAGTTCCGAACTTGTTTGGGTGTCTGCGGCGGGCGGTGTCCTATATGCACTAAGCGCAAGCGATGGGAAGGTCCTTTGGAGGTTTAAACTCGGTGATGAAAACCCGCTCGATCAAAAGGCGCTCAGGATATACTCACCGCCAACGGTCACAAGCGATGGTGTCTATGTAACATCAAGCGATGGGAGCTTGTATGCCTTTGCGAGCAACTTCATTGATACGCATCCGCCGACACTTGTTTCGGCGTCTTTGCGTGTGCCCTCAAGAGACCCGAACTATTTCGTCCTTTACAGGGTTGACGAGCTGAAGGCGGATGGAGATGTCAAGCCAGTCCAAATTCCCGGTTACCCCCCGATAAGGCTCATTGTCAACCTTGCCGATGCCGGCTCCGGGGTAGACCCAACTGGCTTTCAGGCGACTTGCACTCGCTTGCCACAGTTGCCGCTTGAGTTTGATGAGGAAAAGGGAACCTTGACGCTCAACATACATGTGCCCACGGGGAAGGCTGCAAGGAGGGCATTGCCTGACGGTGAATATCTCGTGGTAGTAAGCGCAAGGGATTATGCCGGCAATGTGGGAAGGTATAGGTTGCGCTTCCGGGTTAATAACGCTCTGCCGCTGCCCGAACCGCCAGTGGCAAAGCCAGCAGTTGGTGCACCGACTGCTCCGGAAGGTTATGCCCCGCCGGGCGGAGACTGAGGTTAAAGCGTGCTGCAGCTCAAGCTCGCCTAAGGATTAAAGGAGCAAGGGGTGAGTTTAAGTGGAGGTGTTAAGATGGGTGGGAAGGATGTTTGGGATTTTGTTTAGGTTGATTGTGGCGTTGATTTGCCTTGGTGCGGTCTTTTACATCGCTTACTTCGCTTACCTCAACTCGCAGTTTCCCATCGGTGTCGTTGAAGGGCACATGGTTGAGTTTGCCGTTCTCGGTCCGCCATTCATTAACGATGGATACTACACGCTAACAGCGCATGTCTATGAGATGGTTTGTCTTCCGGCACTTGTTTCCATCGCTTTAACGCTGCTCATCGTTTGGGTTGTCGGATACCGCCATGAGGATATCCTGCGCCGCTTGGTTAATGAGCGCGAGCAACAGTTGCGCCAGGTCAGAAAGCAGATGAGCGATCTTGAAGAGGCGCTCAGAAGACACTACAGGGAGTATCAGGAGTTTGTGATACGAGCACTCGCAGCTGCTCGTGGTGAGTTTGCCGAGGGCGTAAGTGAAGTCATCATGGAAGCGAAGCCGCTACCTTCGCAACCCGAACAGGCACTTCAACCGCCCGAGGAACACGGAAAGGTGGCGGGTGAGCAGGGCAGTTAAAGGTGCCCATCACACGGCGCTATGGTCTTGTGCATAAGTTGGCAAATGATGCATTGTGAGCCACAGTGGTGATGAGCTTGAGCGGTGTGGATGATGAGTTAGTGGCTTGGATTAAGCTGACGCGCAGCGGCATATCGTCCGAAAGGCTCCTATCGCTGCTCCGCCATTTTGGATCCCCGATGGGTATCTTTGGAGCTGATGAGGATGCCTTGCTCGCCATTGAGGGCGTGACTGATGTTCATCTGAGCAAGCTTCGGAGGGCGAGGATTGATGAAAATGCAATTTCTGATGCGCAGCGCTTGCTCTCAATTGATGGAAAGCTCGTGACCTATTTTGATGAGCGATATCCGGCGCTGTTGCGTCAGCTCTGCGATGCCCCTATTGCACTCTATGTTCTTGGGGAGCTCCCGCTGAGCGACGAACTGTGCGTTGCGATTGTCGGGACAAGGCGTCCATCTGACTACGGCAGACAAGTAGCATATAGGTTGGCGCAGGAGCTCTCATCATACGGCGCTGTCGTTGTCAGCGGGATGGCGGTTGGGATTGACGGTGCAGCGCATCAGGGCGCAATTGATGCCGGTGGAAAAACAGTCGCAGTGCTCGGATGCGGTGTTGATGTGATCTATCCGAGGGCACATGCAAAGCTCAGGGAGAGGATAATCGGAAGCGGTGCGGTCGTGAGCGAATTCCCGCTCGGGACTATCCCGCAGCCCTGGCATTTCCCGGTGCGCAACAGGCTCATCAGTGGCATGACGCTTGCGACAATCGTCGTTGAGGCGCCGCAAGATAGCGGCGCGTTGCTAACCGCCGATTGGGCGCTTGAGCAGGGTAGGGAAGTGCTTGTAGTCCCGGGACCGATAACGAACCCGAATTTCAAAGGCAACCATCAGCTCATCAAAGAAGGTGCGCAGGTTGTTGAGAGCGCCGAGGATGTGTTTGAGGCTCTTGGGATATCGCCGAAGGAAGTTAAAGCATCAAAGTTCACGGTGGAGAGGGAGGAGGGAGCCAGATTTGGAGTTCCAACCCTACCCGGTCTAAGCTGCGTTGAGTTGAAAATCATTGAGGTGCTCTCAAAGGGTGAAAGGCACATTGATCAAATTGTCCGCGAGTCCGAAATGCCAATCGCAGATGTGAGCATGGCTCTGCTTCAGCTTGAAGTTAAGAAACTCGTCATACGGCAGCGTGGCGGGTTTTATGCCCTGTCGCAGCAGTGTGCAACTAAAAGTGCTGAGCGGGGGTGAGGTGCATGCGTATTGGGAGCATAGTTGCCATAGCATCGTGCGCAGCTGTCTCGCTTGCAGCGTTGTCAGCCTCAATGGCGGGCACAGGCAGCGAGCAAAGGGTTAAGGTCGTGATATTCACCGGTGGGCACGACTTTGACAGGAAGGAGTTCTTCGGAATGTTTGATGCGCTCGGTGATGTTGAGTGGGAAGAAGTTCAGCAGCCGAAGGCTAACGAACTGTGGTGCAAATACGAGGAGTTGAAGCGATATGATGTTGTCGTCCTTTACGACATGTGGCAGCAGATCACAAACGAGCAAAAGGAATCAATGGTGCGTGCGCTCAAGGAGGGCATCGTCGGGCTTGTTGTGATTCATCATGCGATAGCGTCTTATCAGAATTGGGATGAGTATTGGCGCATCATTGGTGCACGCTACTTCCTTTCGCCGGGCATAGATCCGGATGGAAAGCAGAGGGAAAGGGCGCAAGTCGCCTTTGGCGTAAAGATGAACATCAAGGTTGCCGATAAGGAGCACCCGATAACGAGCGGCATGAGTGACTTTGAGGTGGTTGATGAAACCTACAAGGGTTATTGGGTGAGCCCGAAGGTGAGGATGTTGCTCACTACCGACTGCCCGAAGAACGAGCCATCCATCGCATGGACAAACGAATATGGTAAGGCGGGGGTTGTGTATATTCAGCTTGGGCACGGACCCGAAACATATCGCCATCCATCGTATAGGCAGCTCCTAAAGCGCTCATTGCTGTGGGCAGCCAAAAAGCTTGAGTGATTTTGCGAGCGCATAATCACTCAGCTGAGGAGCGGTGGCGATGGGAGTTAGCGAAGTTGAATTTGACCCACAACGGTATCAGAGCCAGATTGAGGATGCGCGCAGGCGTTTGAGCATAGCAAGGGAGTTTCGCGAGCCAGATAGGGTGCCGATAACGATAAGCGTTGCCGGCCCATTCTATTGCAAGATGTTCGGTGTCAAGCTGCGCGACTACTACGAGGACTTGGATGTGCAAATTGAAGTTCAGGTGAGGGGACAGAAGTGGGCGTTTGAGGAACTGCGCGATGACCGAACTGGTTACGGTATAAACCTTGACATTGGCGTTGTTGCCGAAGCCGTTTACTTTGACCTGCCGATAGAGCAGCCTGAGGACTCGCCGCCGTGGATTGTGCGCACCATGAGCCTCCCCGAGGCTGTTGAAAAATTGAAGCTCGTAGACCCAAGCGAGCATCGCGGTGTGCTTGAATACTACCGCAGGTATGAAAGGCTCAAGGGGCGAGTTGAGAAGCTCGGTATAAAGATGCCGGTGAGTGGCGTGTTGACAATTCATCCGCCACTCTCGGCAGCTTGCGGGATAATTGAGCCGCAAGAGGTGTTCACATATCTGGTTGATGAGCCGCAGCTCGTCCATCGCCTGTTTGAGAAGCTGCTGCGCGCTTTCTTCATGTTGCGCGACTTCGCTGATAGATACTTCGGGGTTAAGACAACTTCCATTGGGCTTGCGGATGACCATTCGGCATTCATTTCCGATGAGATGTATCGCATGCATGTGATGCCATACAACATGCTCATATATGCACGCTACGGGATCAACGGGCGTTACTTACATGCCGACGGTCCGAACGATCACCACTTTGACACATATGCAAACATCATGAAGTTGACGGCGATGGACATTGGTGGCTTCAGCGATGTGGCGAATGCCAAAAGGGCATTTGCCGGTAAGGTGTTCTTCAGCGGCGGATTGAACTGCAAGGATTTGTATTACGACATTGAGCATGCCAAGCCGGCGATAAGGCGCGCAATACGAATTGGCGCACCCGGCGGCGGATTCGCGCTCGCTGTCGGTGGCGAAACCTACATCGGTGTTAACCCCGATACGCTCGTCAAAGCAGTTGAGTATGCCAAGGAGATAGGCCGCTACCCAATTGATGTTGAGGCTCTAACGGATTGATGTGTTGCTCCGCCGGTCAAAGCCGTGCGCTGAAAGCCAAAATAAAGCCAAAATGGTGTGCGCCGCTTTGGCTATGGCCATGGGAAGAAGGGCGCCGTCTTCCTCGTCACCATCGCATAAACTGCCCAAACTATCGCCATGAAGAACTCCCCGAATATGAGCCCGATGAATAGCGGGCGAAGGCGCATGTAAGCCACCATGCCACCATAGCGCAATATCAGGCTCTTTATAGCCCATGCCATCATGACCGGAAACCAAAACACGATCATTGTCCAAGATGCGCTCAATGCGTATCCCAATGGATACAGTGACCACCACCAGTATCTTGAGCGCATGAACGAAAGGAAGAGCGTAACGGCGATACCAATGGCAAATGATGTTCGGTGGTAGTATGGGAATCGCTCCGGTGATTGCAAGACGCTCATTGCGTGCCCGAAGCCCCAGATGCAATTCCCCCAGTATGCGTAGCTATACATGTTCACAGCACCGTATTTGTATGGCAGCAACAACTCAATGTGACATGCTGCGACAAGTGCAAACAGAATCGTGACGATGATTGGCATTAGCAGAGCCCTCCGTGCAAACTTGAGTGAATCAGCCATCTTGAGCGCATCAAGTATTGGTGTCAGGAGTAAGCCGCGAAGGTCTCTCGTGAAGACAGCGTCAAGGAAGCACATGGGGGTCAAGTTCTTCGCTTCAAGCCGTCTCGCCGGGATGAAGAGCTGGACTATGTCAATCGGTCGGAATGATGTCTCGGTCATCATCAACCCGGCTTCAGAGACGCTTCTCGCCATCACAAGCACAACTACGAAGATGTAAATGACCATCTCAACAAATGCGAACCACAGGCTCATTCCGGCAAGCCAACTCCACAGGACTGCCACAGTGAAGGAGATCACCAATCCCCAGAATGCAACCCCTACAGGGAGAAGTTCATCTTCGCCTCCTATCGTCCTTTCACTGCTGACGCCGAGGCTGTGCAAAGCAACCCGCTTTAGATGCGGGAGGGCGGACCTGAGCATGAAGGCTGTCAGGACAATGTATGCTCCAGCGACTTGATAGCCCATGTGAAGGTGCGTGGGATATAGCGGCATAGCCTCAACATAAAGACCGAGCCACGCCATCAAAACACTTTGAAGGCGCGCTACCCAGAAAAACACCCACAGGCTAAATAGGAGTTGTGTTGGCAGGAAGTAACCGAAGCCTATAGCGGCGAGTGAACCATAAACCGTCGTAAACGGCATCGCATTCCATGGGCGCTGTGTGAAGTATTGGTTTAAGTTGTGCTGTAGCCTGATCTCCGGAATCGTTGGATAAATTGTATGCAAGCCGTTGATGGTGAAGATGAATGTCGGTAGGAGAAACCCAATCCAAGCCAGCCGACTCGCCGCGAACGAGCGAAATGAGCCTGCCTCAGCGAGTTGCATTGGCGGCTGGGTTAACGGGAATGTCAACTTCTCGTTGTCAACCCATTGTCGCCTCAGCAATGTAGCCATGCATAAGAATGCGCAATAGACGGCGAGCACGATGATACTCCAACAGAGCAGCGGTGGAATCCAATCCACCCATGGTATTGCCCCGCCCTTTATGCCCTCGTAGAAGTAGCGTGCGACTGGTTGTTTCTCAAGCCCGGATGGGTCAAACGGAACAAGCCACGGCTTTATGTGGGGGTAGAATGTCTCAACCCATCTGTTCTCCGGTGTGGCGTAATAGTTGATTGCGACCATCACTGGGATGAGCTTTTCCATCAGCCCACGAGATGCTATCATCGTGCCTATCGCAACCATGACATAAATGGTGATGATGTCGCTCGGCTTGAGCACTGTGCGGCGAAGCAAGCCGCTGAGAATGTGATTGGCAACTGCCACAATGAATGTCATCCCGAGCGCTATCGGCGAGAACTGGCAGATGGCAATTTGTATCTGTTTGACCACGAGTTCGGAATAGGCGACAATCCAAATTGCCCCGTAAGTAAGGGCTAATCCGATGGGGATGGTGATTGGGGAGATTCTTGTCATTTTCGTTTGACGCTCAACCTCAATAAGCTTTGCGGTTTCATCAGCGCGTGCCAATTGAACTCACCACGCTCACGCAAACACTCCTCTTTGCGGGAAACCATTGCTTTGCGATCCTTCGGTTGTCACGCTCAGTGCGCTTTTGAAGTTACTCTGCACCCTCACAGGGCAGCTTGGGAACAAGAGCCATTCTGACTGGCGCAAATGAAAGGCGGTGTATTGGGCACGGTCCATGCTCAATCAACATGCGCTTGTGTAGCTGTGTAGCATAACCCTTGTGAGCATCAAAACCATATTGCGGGTAGAGCTTATGAGCGCGAATCATCAATCTATCGCGCACAACCTTTGCGACAATACTTGCAGCTGATATTGGTGGGCACATGGCATCGCCGTCAATGACCCAAATGCAGTTGTAAGGCAGTTCACCCAACGGCGGTCCGTCTATGAGCAAGGCATCTGGTTCAATTTTTAGCCGCTGAATTGCCCTCTTCATCGCGAGCAGCGTTGCCCTTTGTATGTTCAGCCTGTCAATTTCCTTCGGCGATGCCATGCCTATGCCGATGATAGCCTCTTTTCGCAACAGCTTGTAAAGGCGCAGCCTTTCGCCCTCCGTCAACACCTTTGAGTCACGAAGCTCATGCAATGCTGAAAAGTCCTCCGGCAAGCAAACTGCGGCGGCAACAACAGGACCTGCTATTGGACCTCTTCCAGCTTCATCAACTCCGACAATGCTTTTGCAGCTGATAGCGCTCAACTCCGACATTACCCGCTCAAGTTGCTTCCTTGTGCGGATGCACAACGCCGCTTTCGCTGTCACCTCATCCACCCCTTCAACCGCCCTCAACATTGGGCGAGTCGCAATGTGCGCTTTCTATGCGCATTAAAGAGAATTGCGCGGCGGCAAAGCTATTGACGCCATCGCTCAATGAGTGTAACATGGTTCGTAGGCACATGGTGAAAATGCAGCGGGGGTGATGATGACATGGCAGCAAAGAGGGTGCTTATGCTCGTTGGCGACTATGTTGAGGATTATGAGGCTATGGTTCCATTTCAAGCGCTTCAGATGGTCGGGCATGTCGTCCATGCGGTTTGTCCGGGGAAGCGCTTCGGTGAGAAGGTGCGCACCGCCGTTCACGACTTTGAGGGTGACCAAACATACAGTGAAAAGCGAGGGCATGACTTTACCCTGAACGCAACATTTGATGAAATCAATCCGCAGGATTACGACGCGCTCGTCATACCGGGCGGTAGAGCTCCGGAATACATTCGCCTGAATGAGCGCGTGATTGAGATTGTGCGCCAATTCGCCGAAGCCAATAAGCCGATAGCTGCAATATGTCATGGCATTCAAGTGCTCACTGCAGCTGGTGTCGTGAAAGGGAGAAGGTGCACCGCATATCCGGCAGTGGCTCCGGAGGTCAAAAGCTCGGGCGGTGAGTTTGTGGAGGTCGCCTTTGATGATGCTGTAGTTGATGGCAACATCGTCACAGCGCCAGCATGGCCAGCACATCCAAAGTGGCTCGCTGAATTCCTGAAATTGCTCGGGACAAAGATTGAGCCTTAACGCTCTTTGCAGTCCCGTCGCATTTGCCAGCCCGTTTGGGGCGGTAATTCAAACTTGCCATGCTGGTGAGCAAAACCGTTTGTCGGCATCGCCGCATTGAAGGTGATGCTGCTGATGGCAGTTGGTGCCGTTCACTTCTTCGCTTTGCTGTGTGAGCGTCTCCCCTTTGCCGTTGGCGGACTGTGTGTTTCGCCTTGGCATACTTCCTGCGGCATTGTCTGCCCGAGCAGTATTGCCCTTAGGCGCTTTATCTCATCGCGCAGCTCAGCTGCACGCTCAAATTCCAACCTCTCAGCAGCCTTGCGCATCTCCCTTTCGAGCTCCTCAATTTTTATCGGCAATTCATCAAGGGGTATGTGCGGGGATGCCGGAACATACTCGGCGCGCTTTTCGGCAACCTGGTGTGGGAGTATGATGTAGTCATAAATCGCCTTTTGGATGCTCTGTGGCGTGATGCCGTGCTTGCGGTTGTATTCTTCCTGTATCTTCCGCCTGCGCATCGTTTCATCTATTGCGCGCTGCATTGCCGGCGTTATTGTGTCGGCATACATGATGACCTTCCCTTCAACATGCCTTGCAGCCCTGCCCATCATTTGAATGAGCGATGTTTCGGAGCGAAGGAAGCCCTCCCTATCAGCGTCCAATATGGCGACAAGGCTAACCTCGGGCAAGTCCAATCCCTCACGGAGCAAGTTGATCCCGATGAGCACATCATATTTTCCGGCGCGAAGGTCACGCAGTATTTCGGTTCGCTCTATGGTTTCAATGTCGGAGTGCAAATAATGAGCCTTTACGCCCAACTCAATCAGGTGAGCTGATAGTGCTTCGGCAATCTTTTTTGTGAGCGTTGTGACGAGCACCCTTTGTCCCTTCTCCACCCTCTTCCTGATCTCGCCAAGCAGATCCTCAATCTGCCCTTTCGTTGAACGCACCTCAACTTCCGGGTCAAGCAAGCCGGTGGGGCGGACTATGAGTTCAACAACTTGCTCGCTCTTCTCGAGCTCGTAAGGTCCCGGTGTTGCCGACATGAATATGACCTGATTGATGCGTTGCTCAAATTCCTCAAATGTGAGCGGGCGGTTGTCGTATGCCGATGGCAACCTCCAACCATACTCAACGAGGTTGTATTTGCGAGACCTGTCACCCTCATACATCGCTCTGAGCTGTGGTATCGTTTGGTGTGACTCATCAATGATGAGCAAGTAATCATCGGGGAAGAAGTCAATGAGTGTGTATGGTGGCTCTCCCGGCTTCCTGCCGTCAAAGTGGCGAGAGTAGTTCTCAATGCCTGTGCAGTAACCCGTTTCACGCAGCATCTCCATATCGTAGCGCACCCTTTGTTCAAGGCGCTGCGCTTCAAGTATGCGACCTTGCGAAAGGAAGTATTGCAGGCGCTCGTTGAGTTCTCGCTCAATGCTAATCAGCGCTCGCTCAATTCTGTCCCTCGTGGCGACATAGTGCGATGCCGGGTAGATGATGATCAGGTTCTTGCGCTCAATCACTTCGCCAGTCAGAGGATCAACTATTGTGATATCGTCAACCTCGTCCCCGAACAAATCAACCCGCACTATGGCGTCCTCATCAACCGGGTGTATCTCAATCACATCTCCCCTGACCCTGAATGTGCCCCTGTCAAGCGATATGTCGTTGCGTGAGAAGTAAAGGTCAACGAGGCGCTCAATGATGCGGTCTCGCGAGATTCTCTCGCCGCGGCGAAGCTGCAATGTCATCTCCTGATAGAGTTCCGGAGAGCCCAAACCATAAATGCACGACACGCTCGCAACGACGATGACATCTCTCCTTTCGGAGACGGCTTGAGTTGCGGCATGTCTAAGCCTGTCTATCTCGTCGTTGATTGAGCAGTCCTTTTCAATGTATGTGTCAGTCTGCGGGATGTATGCCTCTGGCTGGTAGTAGTCGTAAAAGCTGACGAAGTATTCAACAGCGTTGTATGGGAACAGTTGGCGAAGCTCCGCGCAGAGCTGCGCTGCGAGTGTTTTGTTGTGGGCGATGATCAGCGTCGGACGCTGCAGTTGCTCTATCACGCATGCGATGGTGAATGTCTTTCCGCTGCCCGTCACTCCAACGAGCGTTTGATAACGATAGCCCTTCCTAACGCCTTCAACCAGTTGCCTTATCGCCTTCGGTTGGTCACCCCTCGGCTTTAAGTTGGTGACGAGCTTGAATCTCTCCATGATGTTCACGAGCGCTTCTTTGGCGCTCAGCTCTTGACGCATAGTTGCGCGCCGCCAATCACTCATTTTATTGCGGTCAATGGTGTGCACTGTGCCGGCGTGGCGCAAATCGCGGACAGCTGCAAGCTAAGCCAAATTGAATTTGCAGGAATTTCACATGGAGGGCGAACCTTTGGCTAACAGCTTACCGCAAGCGGTGGAGGCTAATATACTGAAGCTTCGCGGTCGCTACAGGCAAAATTTTGGTGTGCATAGGGCGATCCTTTGGTTTTCGGCTGGCTGAGCTTTGCCATTCAATGTTGCGCAGCGTTTCTGAAAGCCCTAAATTTAATCGTGCCCAGCTGCATGGTGGGTTGAGATGCGATGGATTAAAATTCGCTCTGGGGGTGGTTGAAGTGAAGGGATGCCCAATGGGGCTGCGTCCATCAGCAATCTGTGCGTTTTTTGTGCTTATCTTTGCCGCAGCGAGTTCACCACCATGTGCCTCTCAAGAGTTGTCACTGGCGCAGCCGGCGATGATTGGCGAGTTGAACGCCGGTTCAAGCATGCAGGTGACGCTTAAGCTCCTTTCGGGAAGGCGCACATATGTGACCCTCACGCCAATTGATGGCGATGCCGATTTGTTTGTCCTGCTCTCTCGGGATGAGTCACCTGAGACAGCCAAGTTTAAATCGGCATCGCCAGCACTTGAGACGGAGCGTTTGATGCTGCCAGTGCAGCGTCAAGACTGTGATGCCACCATAGTTGTGCGAGCTGCGACTCAAACTCGCTTTTTGCTTTACGCCACATGGGTTAGTTGTGAGCTTCGCATTGAGCCTCCGAAGCGCACCGTCATCAAGGTTGATGCGTATGAAGTTTTTGGTTCAGGTGATACGCTGCTTATAGCGCTCACCCTGCGTAATGGCACATCAGCTTGGTATGAGTTTTCGCTCCAGAGAGAGGGCGAGTTGATGGGGAAGGTCAACTTGCCGAAGTCGTTTGTGCTCGGACCGAACGGTGAGCGTTACATCGGATGGATAGTTGTGTCGCCGAATTCAAAGCTAACGGTGACCGCTGAACGAACGCGTAGCGCCAATTTCTTCCTCATCGCCGACATCATCAGCAGGGCGGTCGTTGGGACGGCGCTCTCACCGGATATCGCCATCACGATTGACGATTTGGTTGATGACCTTGAGCCATTGATGCCAGTGGCTGAGGCGCTTTACAGCGGCGATTGGAAGAAAGCCGGCGCAACTCTGATGAGCATTGTGCGCAAAAACCCAAAGACGCTCACAGCGTTGCATACGCTGCTCACTCGCTCAGGGATACGCATTCCGAAGGACTTGCTCAACACGAAGATTGGTCTCGGCTTTGGCTCGGTGTCTGCCGTCATCACAGCCCTCGGCGCAATGAAAGCGCCACCCAAGGAACAGGCAGTGTTATATGGCTCGCCTTGAGGGTGCGGTGAAGGCGCTAACATTTGGCTGCTCGGCATTAAGCCATTTGAGTTTTTGGAGTGACTGTGATGAGGTATTGCATCGTTGCTATCGGCGCTCATGCAGCTGATGTTGAGTTCATGTGTGGCGCAACGCTGCTCAAGCACGCCGTCAATGGTTGGGATGTGCACATCATTCACATGACGCTTGGTGAGAAGGGGCATGCGAAGCTATCTCCGAGTGAGTATGGCGCTCAAAAGCGAAGGGAGGCTGAGGAGGCTGCGAGGGTGCTCAAAGCATCCGTGCACTTCATGCCATTCAGGGATGGCGAGTTGAGCGTTGGCCATGAATCAGCTGTTGAGCTTGCAAAGCTCATCAGGCGGTTGCGTCCGAGCGTTGTGATTACCCATTGGCGCATTAGCATACACGATGACCACATAGCAACACACCAGATTGTTCGGAGGGCAATCTTCATCGCCTCAAACCCGCACTTTGAGGTTGATGGCTTAGAGCCGTTGCCGTATCCGAGGATCTACTATGCCGAGAATTGGGAGGATGCCGAAGGGTTTGTGCCGTTCACCTATGTTGACATCACGGGCGTGTTTTCGGATTGGGAGAGGGCATTCAAAGTCTATGCGATTGGCAGGGGTGAAGGTGGCTTTCCGTATTGGGATTGGTATTCGGCGACAGCTCGCCTGCGCGGGATTGAAATTGGCGCAATGTATGCGCAAGCGTTCGCAGTTGAGGTTCAAAGGATGCGCCAAGTGGTGCAATTGCTTTAAGCGCTTCACGGTGCGTTGAGTTGATGGCTGAAGCTGGCTGCCGATTGTTTGAGTGGCGCATTTCATCCTTTCATGCTGTTGTAGGTGAGTATTTGTCATGGGCTTAAAGGTTCGTGGTTACCGAAGTGAGGATGAGCCAAAGCTCATCTCGCTTTGGAATGAGGCAATGCCATACGATGCAGTTGATAAGCGCACATTCCGAAGGAAGGTTTTGCTTGATCCGAACTTTGACCCAAGTTGGCTTCTGGTTGCCGAAGTTGATGATGAGCCAGTTGGGTTTTGTCTCTGCCTGATAAGGAGAGCGCCGATGGAGAAGGTTGGGCTTGAAGAGGGGCGTGGTTGGATAACGGCATTTGGTGTTCAAACTGGGTATCGCCGAAGGGGCATTGGCAAGGCTTTGATTGAGCATGCGCTGTCGCTGTTTGAAAGTGCTGGGAGAAGTGAGGTTCTTGTTTCTCCATACACGCCGAATTACTTCATCCCAGGCGTTGATGAGGAGCGATACGCTGATGCCATAAGGTTGCTCTCTCACTTTGGGTTTGATGTTGTTTCATTGGCTGTCAGCGCTGAGGCGAACATCTCAACGCTTGACTTCGGTCAATTCATCGGGTATGAGGAGAGGGTGAAAGGGCTTGGGATTTGCGTGCGCACAATGCACCAGCATGAGATACCGAAGCTAATGCAGTTTCTCAAGGGGCACATGCCAGGCGATTGGGTTAGGCATGCAAGGGAGTTGCTCACCAATGCAACTTACGGGCTTTGCGATTATGAGCAGTTCATCATTGCCGAGCGAGATGGCGATGTGCTCGGCTATTGCCAATTTGACGGGGAGCACTTTGGACCGATAGGAGTCCGTGAGGATGTGCAGGGGATGGGCATAGGCAGCGCGTTGATGCTCAAATGTTTGCAGGTCATGCGCTCAAAAGGGTTACATAACGCATGGATGCTTTGGACATCACAGGAATTGGTTGAGCGCTTTTACTCGCGCTTTGGCTTTCGCGTTGCGAGGCGCTTTCGCATACTTTCACGGCGCTGCGGTTGAATCAAAAATCAAGCGGGTGAAAGTGGCACAGGCGTGCACACCTGTGGGTTGAGGTCATCGCCAGAATGTTGATAGCGCAAAGGCGTTGGCGTCCATTCTTGTGAATTTGAGTCATTGCCGAGATGGCAATGCTATGGCAAGATGTAAAAAGCACAGGCATTGCGGCTAAGACTTTTGAGCTGGAGGTGAAGGTGAAATGGTGCGCATAGGCATGCTCGGAAGCGGCTTTGTGGCTGAGTTTTACATGCAGGGCTTGAGGGATGTGCCGAATCAGGAGGTCGTGATCAACTACTCGCGTAGCGAAGAGCGAGCAAGGGCGTTTGCGCAGAAGTGGGGCATAAAACAGTGGACCACAAACATGCGTGATGTGGTTGAGCGTGACGATGTTGACTTGGTGATAATTGGCTTGCCAAACAATATGCACCGTGACGCGGCGATACTCTGCGCTGAGGCGAAGAAGAATGTTGTGTGCACAAAGCCGCTTGCAAGGAACGCGAGTGAGGCGTTGGAGATGCTTGATGCGGTGCGAGGTGCTGGTGTCATCCACGGATATGCCGAGACTGAGGTATTCTCTCCCGCAGTCATGCACGCAAGGGCATTGATTGAGCGCGGCAGCATTGGCGAAGTCCTGATGGTGCGTTCAAGGGAGGCACATTTTGGTCCACACTCGGACCACTTTTGGGATGTGGACCAAAGCGGCGGTGGCGCACTCCTTGACATGGGCTGCCATTGCATTGAGGCTGCAAGATACTTCATCGGGAAGAATGTTCGTCCAGTTGAGTGCATTGCATGGGGCGATTTGCTATATCACCGTGACAGGACAAAGGGCGAAGATAACGCCGTTTTGCTCTTGAGGTTTGAGGGCGGGCAGCTCAGCATCACCGAAACAAGTTGGAGTTCGCGTGGTGGGCTTGACTTGAGAAATGAGATTTACGGCACCGAGGGCGTCATATTCACCGATGTGACGCGGAGCACACCCATAAGGGCGTTCACATTAAAGGGCAGCGGATATGTCGTTGAGAAGGGGGAGCTTGAGGTTGGTTGGGTATTCCCATGCGTTGATGAGGCGAGGGTTTATGGCTACCATGAGGAGATGCGCCACTTCGTTGAATGCGTTGCAGAGGGGAAGATGCCGAGGGAGACTTTTGAAGATGGCTATATCGTCAATGTGATACTTGATGCCGCCTACAAGTCAATGCACACGAAGAGATGGGAGCCAATTGAGCTTCCTTAGCTGCTTTTGGTCTTCAAAGCAGATGGATAACGGGTGAGCCCAATGAAGCGGCGAACCTTCCTTGAGGTAACAGGTAAAACGGCATTTGCGATGTTGTATGGCAGCTCATTGGTGGGCGGTGAGAGGGCGAAATTCAACATCCGTGATTTTGGCGCAAGGGGTGACAAAGTCGCCAATGATCAGGCTGCCATTCAAGCTGCTATTGATGCTTGTGCTAACTCGGGTGGCGGCATTGTTTATTTTCCGCACGGCGATTATCTTACTGGCACGCTGCAGCTTCGCAGCGGTGTCACATTGCTTCTGGATGCTAAGGCTACCATTTGGGTGAGCCGCTCGCCCAAGCACTTTGAGAATGAACACTATGGTCATTTGATTCTGGCAAAGGGTGCAAGAGATGTCGCCGTAATTGGTTCGGGCAAAATACAGGGCTATGCCGATCAACCGCTGCAAAAGCGCCAGCATGGCGAATTTCGTTATGGCATTATGCTCTTTGAGGATTGCCACAATGTCATCATTCGTGGCATCACCATCTACTACAGCGACTCGTGGACAATTCATCTTAAGCGCTGTGAAGGAGTCCTCGTTGAGGGCGTCACCATCCGCAACAATTATGATCGCATTAACTCTGACGGCATAAATCCAAACTGCTGCCGAAATGTGCGCATCGTTAAGTGCGACATCGTTGCTGGCGACGATTGCATTGCCGTGAAAACGACAGAGCCTCACCCGTGCGAGGATGTGGAAGTCAGAGACTGCGTTTTGGAGACGAGGGCTACAGCGTTGAAGTTGGGCACGGAATCTCGCGGACTTTTCCGCAATATTCGGTTTTCACGCTGCACCATCCGCAATTCAACCGTTGGCATTGGGCTTTACATGAAGGATGGCGGGACGATGGAAAATGTGTCATTTTCCGAAATATCCATTGAAACTCGCCCAACACCCGATGCACGCTCGTTTCCCATCTTCATGGACATTGAACGCCGTCATAAGGACTCAGATCTCGGTTTTATCCGCAATGTCACGCTTGAACGCATTTCCATCCGCACTGGTAGCGGCATACTTATTCAGGGGATGCCAGAAAGACCGATTGAAGGGCTCATCATGGAACGCATTAGCCTTCATGTGACAAGGTTTGAAGATTATTCGCAGCGCCGAAAACACATTGGCGGTAGCCGAACGACATCCGATGAGCGTGATGTCATTTATGCGCGCCAACCATCGTATGCCACTATTGCCCATGTCAAAGGATTGAAGGTGAGGGATTTCACTGCGGACATCTCGGGCGAAGTCCACAATAAGTGTGAGCGCTCAGCCATATGGTTGCATGAAGTTGAAGGTGGCACTTTGGCTAACATCTTGCGCACGCCACCGACTGGTGAGAAGTTGCCCATAATTATGCTTCATAACTGCCGCTTTATCTCGGTGATGGAATGTAAAGCTCCGCTGGGAACAAAGGTTTTTCTTGGCGTATGCGGCAAGCACACAGAAGGCATTGTTTTGGAGGGTAACCGCTTAGAAATGGCTGAGCAGCCGATAGGCGCGAGTTCGGAGGTGCGGGAGGGGGCGATTAAGGTCGTGAAGGAGAAAAATGGTGGCTCATAGTGTGGAGGGTAACGGTGATGAAGCGACGGGAATTTTTGCATGTTTTGACGCTTGGAGTTGGCACAAGCCTGCTGGTGATGCAAAGGCGAGGTGGAGGTGTGCATCAGATGGGCAAGCAAAGTTTCGTTGTTGACACAACTAAAAGTCCTCATGCGAAGTTGCGTCCCATACCGATTGGCGTGGTCAAATTGCACGATCAATTTTGGCAGCCGAGGTTAGTTGCACTCCAAGAGGTTACCTTGCCCACACAGTATGAGTTGATTGAGAAGACAGGAAGGCTTGACAACTTTAGGAGGGTTTTCGGCAAGGTAAAGGGCGATTTTCGGGGGCTTTACTTCAACGACAGCGATGTCTACAAGTGGATTGAAGCGGCTGCGTGG
Source organism: Candidatus Thermosaccharophagus tengchongensis (assembly GCA_032161105.2). Classification (GTDB taxonomy): domain Bacteria; phylum Armatimonadota; class Fervidibacteria; order Fervidibacterales; family Thermosaccharophagaceae; genus Thermosaccharophagus; species Thermosaccharophagus tengchongensis. Next base: position 4,308 of record JAVHTD010000026.1, on the reverse strand, counting down.
TCGCTTGCCGTGCAATACAACGCGAAAGTCGCTGAGTTGATTAACCGCATCATCCCAGAAATTGAGGCGGCGCAAGACGAAGACGGATACTTGAACACCTACTTCTCACTTGAACGCAAAGGTCAACGCTGGACAAACTTGCGTGACATGCACGAACTTTATTGCGCCGGGCACCTTTTCCAAGCGGCAGTTGCCCACCACCGAGTAACTGGCGACGATAGATTGCTCAAAGTTGCGACCCGTTTCGCTGACTTGATTGACAAAGTTTTCGGTTGGGGCAAAAAGGAGGAACCTGACGGTCACCCCGAAGTTGAAATGGCGTTGGTGGAACTTTACCGAGAAACAGGTGAGCAACGCTATTTGAACTTGGCTCAATTTTTCGTTGATGTCCGAGGTCAAAAACGCATCGGCGGCTCACCTTACCACCAAGACCACAAACCTTTCCGCGAACTTGACGAAGTTACAGGTCACGCTGTCCGAGCACTTTACCTTAACGCTGGCGCTGCCGACCTTTACGCCGAGATTGGGGACGATACATTGATGCGAGCGCTTCAACGGATGTGGCGAAACTTGACAGAAAGGCGGATCTATGTGACCGGCGGTTGTGGCGCTCGCTATGAGGGTGAAGCATTTGGACGCGATTACGAGTTGCCAAATGAACGGGCTTACGCTGAAACTTGTGCCGCTATAGCCAACATCCTTTGGCAGTGGCGAATGTTTCTGCTGACGGGTGAGGCTCAGTTTATTGATGTGCTTGAGCGTTCGTTGTTCAACGGTGCGCTTTCAGGCATTGGCTTGGACGGCAAGTCTTACTTCTATGTCAACCCGCTTGCAAATCGGGGTCAGCATCGTCGCCAACCTTGGTTTGAGTGCGCGTGTTGCCCGCCAAATATCGCCCGGTTACTGCCGATGGTTCAAAGTTTCCTTTATGCCATCAACGATGACGGCATCTTTGTCAACCTTTATGCCGAAAGCACTGCGACGCTAAATTTCAAAGGCGTTCCGATAACTCTCATTCAGCGCACCGATTACCCTTGGGATGGCACGGTTGAGTTGCAAATTCAACCGGAGCAACCCGTCAACCTCGCTTTGAGGTTGCGGATTCCACAATGGTGTCCTAAAGCAACTGTCAAGGTCAACGGTCAAACCTTTGATGCCAAACCCGGCGCTTTCGCTACAATTCAGCGCGAGTGGAAGCGAACGGACACGGTTCAACTATCGCTTGAAATGCCGACGGAATTTGTTGTTTGCCATCCGTTTGTTGAACCCAACGGCGGTCGCGTCGCGATTCAACGCGGTCCCATCGTTTATTGCCTTGAGCAAGTTGACAACCCTGAAGTGGATGTTTGGTGCATTGCAGTGAGGACAGACCGACCCCTAACAGCCATCCCGAAAAGCATTGCCAACTTGCCAGTCGTCGCTGTTCAAGGAGAAGGTATTGCGGTTGAGTTGAGACGCTGGGAAAACGCCCTTTATCAACCCTTGCGGTCAATTTCTCCACACATTCGCCCAATTCGCTTTGTTGCCATCCCATATTTCGCTTGGGCAAACAGGGACGCTGGACCAATGACTGTTTGGTTGTCAAAGGCGTAACTCATCAAATCAACTCTGCCGTTTCAACAAAGAAACTAAGTGCGAACCGACAAGCAAGACCACTCCCGATGAGAAAAAGGCGCTGCCGACGGAAACGGCGGAATCTTGCCGACCGGGTGTCAAGATGGCGTAAAGCCAGAGGACGACAGCGATGACTAAACCGGCTACGCCCAAAATTAGCCACATTCGTGGGACATCAAACACTCGCTTTTGCTCTCCCATCTCTGATCCCTCCCGCGCGGTCCAACCAAACATGAACCGCACTGATTTCTCGTCAAATACTGCCTGACCCAATTCACCCTGACCACTCACAATTTTTGAACGCCCCACATGCATTTGACAAGAGTGCAAAGTGAAGAAACACAATTGAACCAGAACGGATGAATGTGGGGCAAAATTTTCGGTCGGGTTCGCTCAAATCAGCCTTAAGGCGAACAGGTGGTGAAAAGCGGTGCTGGTTTGGTTTGCGGCTGTCTTGCTTAACTTTCTTTTGCAGCGCCCCAACATCGCTGTCAATTGCCCCTATACGCTTCAACCCGCACCCAACTACCTTTATTGCACCGACCCAGATGACCGAATTCAACTGACCGACGGCAAATACACACAAGGCTACTTCTGGACACAAAAGAGCACTGTCGGGTGGCGAAATGTCAGCCCTGTTTTCATCGTTGTTGACTTGGGTCGTGATGTTTCAATTGCAGGTGCATCGTTTAACACCGCTGCAGGTGTCGCTGGAGTTGAGTTCCCTGCAGCGATTTGGGTTTTGGTCAGCGTTGACGGCAAACAATGGCATGAAGTCGGCGAGTTAGTTCAAGCGAGCAATGAGCAAAACGGTCCGCCACCTGCTCAAGGTTACGCAGTCCATCGGTTCTGGACTGACCAATGGCAAACTCATGGACGGTTCGTTGCTTTCGTGGTCATCCCGCAAGGTTCGTTCTGCTTCGTTGACGAAATTGAGGTTTACGAGGGCGACCCAAATTGGCGATTTCAACCTTTTGCAAGCGAGCCGATTGCCGATTTGAAAATTTTCGCCCAGCGCAAGGAAATTGAGCGGTGCGCCTTGAGGCGTTTGAAGGAAGATTTAGCCACCTTGCGGCAAATTGTTGAGCAAGCGAAAATCGCTGAGCCAACGAAATCACAAATTCGCCAACAATTGGATGAACTCGCGAACTTTGTGCCGAAAGCCTTCGCCATTGACAATCCTGCTTCATTCCGAACAACCTTGCCTTTGAACGATTGGCATGCACGGTTGTTTGAAGTTCAAGCGCAATTGTGGCGAGCAAAGGGGATGAAGCCGTTCGTCGCTTTCGTCGCATCATCGCCCTACGACCCATTGCCCTACCTGACAGAGAACCCGCTGCCAAAAGTGGTAATGGAAAGAGTGGAACTTATTTTGCTGCGAAATGAGGTTCGCCCAATTGCCATCAACATTGTCAATGTTCGTGAGCGACCGATTGCGGTTCGCGTGCAAGTGCAAGGCTTGCCTGACACAATCGTTGTTGAGCCACATCATGCCCTTTGGACGGACACGAAGGAAGGTGTCCCTATTGCCGCCGCTTTGCCGAAAGGCGAACGGTTCGCTGTCGCATCGGGCATGGTTGGACAAGCGTGGTTGAATTTCAAGCCAACAAGGAAAGCGCTTTCGGGCGATTACAATGCTCGCATCGTCATCACATCCGACGCCGGCGATAAAGTTTCAATCCCGCTTCGGTTGACGGTTTTGCCATTGACTTTGCCTGACCGCATGTCGTTGCATTTGGGTGGTTGGGATTACACCGATGTTGAAGAGCGATACGGGGTCAACCCGAAAAACCGAGACGCTTTCATTACCCATTTGAGGGAGCACTTTGTAGACATTCCTTGGGCAAGTCGCTTCGTTTTGCCATCAGGCAAGTTTGATGCGCAAGGCAGAATGGTTGAAGAACCTGACACTACTGCCTTTGACCAATGGCTTAACCGTTGGCGTGGGGCAAGTCGCTTTTATGTTTTCGTCAATGCTGGAAACAGTTTTGAAGGCTCAAAAGTTGGGACGCCGGAGTTTGAACGAAAGGTCGGAGAGTGGATTGCTTTTTGGTGGCGACACGCTCAAAAGCGAGGTTTGAAGAAAGGTCAATTTGGCGTCTTGCTCGTTGATGAACCTCACACGCCTGAACAGGATGAATTGACAATTGCTTGGGCAAAAGCAATCAAGAAGGCTGCACCAGAAGTTGTCATTTGGGTTGACCCGACATGGAGCGAACCGCAAAGGATGAACCCGCAACTTCCTGAAGTCGTTGATGTCCTTTGCCCGCAACGGGCAATTTGGCTGAGAAACCCCAAAGCACATGAGGAGTTCTATCTCGGCTGGAAAGCAAAAGGCAAGCGGTTGGCACTTTACTCTTGCAGCGGACCGAGCAAACTTCTTGACCCTTACGCTTACTATCGCTTGCAGGCTTGGCACTGTTTCGCCATCGGGGCTGATGAGATGTTCTTCTGGGCGTTCGGTGACAACGGTGGCAACTCTTGCTGGAACGCTTACCTTGACCCGCGCAATTGCTATACGCCTTTGTTCATTGCGCCCGATAGCGTGACCCCCGCAAAGCACATGGAAGCAATTCGTGAAGGTGTGCAAGATTACGAAATCTTGACAATGTTGAGCCGAATGGTTCGGGAACGGAGGTTCAAAAGTTCATTGAGCGCTGAGGCAGAAAGGCTGTTGAAAGAAGGCATCGCAAA
>JAVHTD010000025.1:0-43702 GCA_032161105.2 Candidatus Thermosaccharophagus tengchongensis | reverse complement strand
ACGAAAGTGAAGTGCCGTTCAAAATCAACGAGATTTTTACGCTACTCCGCTGCTGCTTCGTGGCTTACTACGAACTGTTTTCGTTAGCCAGTAAGGTTGCCCTTGCCAAAACATCGGTTAACATCTCAACGGTCAAACGCTTTGTCTGTGTGTTTTGCCGGCTTGGGTGGTAGGAAGCGAGCAAGCGACCCAATTTTGCCTATCTTATGGAAATTGTCTACAGATTAGGAAAAATCCGAACTGGCGGCTAAATTGGCTTAAGTGAACAAAACCGTGCCAACAATGAGCCAAGCAAATGCAAAAGCCTGTTCAATCTTCCCCCTTGAGAGATGAAGGGTCAATCTCAGCCATAAATTGCCACTGCAATGAGATTGGCGACTGCCTTGCGCAAAGGAGCAACATTTCGCCTATCGTTTGGGTGAACCCTATTCGTGAGCAATATGACGAAAGCCCCAGAAAATGGGTCAACCGTGATGGATGTGCCAGTGTAGCCAGTATGCCCAAAAACTCCGATTGGGAATCTTTCTCCCCTTATTTGAGGCGAATATGGAGATAGGATGTCAAAGCCGAGCCCGCGTTGAACGCCTTCAACTGGGCACTGATTTGTCACCATCATTCGGATAATCTCTGGCTCAAAAATCCTCATCCCGTTGAGCTCGCCTTCACGCAAGAGCATCCGACAGAAGAGAGCCAAATCAGCAGCTATGGAGAACAATCCTGCATGCCCAGCGACTCCGCCGAGTGCATAAGCGTTTGGGTCATGAACAATTCCTTGCATCATTTGCCCACTGCGCCATTCCGTTGCGGCACATCGGCTGTGCCAACTCCTTGGCGGGTTGAATCTTGTCCAGCGCATTTGCAAAGGCATGTAAATTTTGCGGCGACAAAACTCGTTCAAATCCACGCCACTGACTCGCCTGACAATCTCTCCGAGTAAAATGAAGCCTAAGTCGCTGTAAATGAAAACTCTTCCGGGAGGGGCTTTCAGGCGCGTGCGGCAAATGTCGGCTACGACCACTTCATTCTGCCCTTTTAAGCCCATTTGGAGGTAGTTTTTGAAGGCAGGAAGCCCGGAAGTGTGAGTGAGCAAATGGAGCAATGTCACCTTATCCTTGTGCCCACCAGAAAACTCGGGCAAGTATCGTTTGACAGCGTCATAAATGTCCAACTTCCCTTCCTGCCAGAGTAAGCAGATCGCAGGTGCTGTTGCTAAGACCTTGGTGAGAGAGGCAAGGTCAAAAATTGTGTCAATATGCATCGGTTGAGGCGATGGCACTTCACGGCGCTTGCCAAATGCGGCAAGATAAAGAACCTTCTCAGCATTGCCTACGCAAATGACTGCCCCCGGAACTTGCCCCTCGGTTATAGCATTCTGAATGACCTCGGACAATTCCCGGCGCAATTTCTTTGTCCACCAACGCAACCGAAAATCACCCGCCAAACGCGAAAATTGGCACCTTAGTTCAAAAATTCACGGCATTTTCCCGCCGACCTTGCCCACAATAGCGAGTGTGATTAAGCCCACAACGATACTTGCGATGACAAACCAGCTAAGCGCATCCTGAAAAGCCGCAGGTAAGACATTTTTTCCGACAAAAATGGCAATGATGGAGAATTCACCGCGAATCCAAAGGCTGAAAAGCAATCTAAAGCGTGCCCTTTGGCGCAGATTATCAATAATGCCGGAAAACAAAGCGGTAATGGTCTTTGCAATTGAGCCAAAAATTAAGAATCCCAACCCATAAATTATCCCCGTCAATGAAACCTTAAGCGGTGATTGAAGACCGAAAGTGAAGAAAAATGCGGCTGTCCCTAACTCGCGCAGGATATACAGCCTTTGTTCAAGTTCCTCTCGGTCTCTTGCACCGCTGAAAAGCATCCCAGCTAAAAATGCCCCTAAGGCTTCCGAAAGGTGAAGCAAATGTGCAATGGTGCTGACGAAGACGATGATGCTCAAAGTCACAATGCTGTCAAGTTCTGTCGGAATCTTTTCAAATAGCCTCTCAATTGCTCTCGTCAGGACGATTGACGCCTGAAGCATTACAATGACAAAAGCAAAAGCAATTACTATGCTCCTCCAATCAGACCCAACTCCCGTTAAGCCAGAGGCAATCGCAAGCAATATTATGATTGCCAAATCTTCGCCAATCAGAACCCAGACAATTGTCTCGGTTTCTGGGTTTGCAAGCCTGCGTAACTGAAGCAAAGTGCTTATCGTGATCATGGAACTGGTCGGATATAAAGCCATTGCGACGATGAAAGAGACGGGTAGCGGAAATTTGAGGAGTAAAAGCACAAAGAAAGGCAAAAGGAAGTTGAGGCAAAAGTCAACCGCGGCGATGAGCAATCTCTTTGGCGAAGCTAAAAGCCTACGCCAGTCAAATTCCATTCCAAGGAAAAACAAGAGCAACATTACACCAATGCTGCTTAGCAAGATGAGTGATGGGAAAGGACGCAACAGCAGTTGAGCTGATAGACCCACAAGTAAGTAGCCAAACAAGAGGGGAAGACGCAATAAGCGGGCAATGAAACCGCCAACGGAAATGAGAACAAGTGCCATGGCAAAACCTATAAGTTCTCTCTCCAAAATCCCATTCATACCGTTCAAGCCACCCCGAAAGTTTCACGGAAGCGCCTCATCTGCTCGCCAGTCCCAATGAGCAAAAGTAAGTCGCCAACTTCCAACCGCTCGTTTGGATCGGGGTTGGGTATAATTTTTTCGCCCCTTTTGATCGCAATCACAGAAACGCCAGTCCGTTTGCGAATCTGCAACTCAGCAATTGTGTGAGAGGAAAGCGAAGAACCCTCAGCAACTGTCAACCAATCAAGCACTAAGCCACGAAGCACCAATTCAGCTTGATGCAACGGTGTCGGCTCATACGCAGCACCACCCAATATCAATGCCACCTCTCTTGCTTCTGAGTCAGTCAGAGGTATTTCCGCACAAGGCTCGTCAGCACCGCGCCGAAACAAAAACAATTCACGCTCCCCAGTCACATGGACAATGATAACGAGTTCATCACCTGACCGAAGTGAAATGGCAAACTTTTTCCCGACACCAGGCAAAGCTGTCTCCCTGACTTTCACAGCGTCGCACCTCCCGCAACATAGAGGAGCTAACGGCTCGCATAGTGATGCCCTTACCGTGACCTTTTATCACCCTACTATCTCTTGGCTCAGGGACTAATACGAGTCCGCTCAACCAAAAAGCTTCCCTTCGCAGCGAGGACTTTCTCCGCATTAAGTATACCGTCCTTTCTTGAGCTGTCAATGGCTGAAACGCCAGCGCGAAACTCTTATGACTTACGCATTCGGCATCACTTTGTCGGAGGCGGACGATAGTCCGCCCGAAATCGTTAATCGCCCCTTCGGAGCTAAAGCCCCTTCTACGGATTGATGACCCATTACGGTCAGATTGGTAGTGACAGGCGAAACCTGCCCGTTTTTCGGGCGCATTTCATGCGCCCCTACATCCAGCTGCGTAACTCCTAACTCTATAACTCGCCTCAACTGCCTTCTGTCCTTTCGCTAACTATCGCTCCATTTTCCGTATTTAAGGGTCACACAATCTGTCTTTATCCATACCTTCGGCTTCCCTTTTGGGGGTCAAAGTATGAAAAAACAGCATCATTGGCGAAGGAGAACGAAAAAGCAAGGGCGCTTATTGAGCAATGAACCCAATTTGAAACCCTAAAGACAAGGATTTTGAAGGGTTTGGATGGGAGAGCAAAAGAAGTAAGGCGAAATTTGGCGAGTGGTAACCAAACGACACCGCACAATTGGGCAACTGCAAATCAAGGGTCAAACTTTGCCGTTTACTCAACCGCCTCATAGCATACATGTGCCACTTATGACCTTCGTTTCGTTCTGACATTCTGAGTCTTGAGCAAAAGCGCCAGTGTCAACGAAAGTGAGACTTTTTTTCGCAATTTCTCCCAAAATGCAACTGTGGAAAAGCGGAAAGAATGGATGAACTTCTTGTCAAAACACCCAAAACCAGCGGACGACAGTCATCGCTTTTTTCGCTGTTGCTGCATTCCACTTGTCAACACCTAACAAAAGTTGAAATCGGGTCGTGTTAATGCCCACCTGCCAAAAAATTGGCCGCTCACTCACCATAAACCAAACCTGCTTATTTTGCCCTATTGGGAAACTGTAGCCAATACCAATGTGCCAATCTCTTTCCCGTTTAGCCGTCAAAATCCAGCTGCTGTTTCCTTGTCGCAAAGCAGCGCCAATGGTCCAACTTTGTTTCGCTTTCACTTTTAGCGAGACTTTTTCAACGCGCCCTTGCAAAAGTGGAACAGCGTGAAGAAACCCATCAGCATCAGGCTCAACTTTGTTAGTCGCAACTTTCGCTGTGATTTCCTGCAAAGTTCGTTGCCAAATCTTGCTGAAGACATTTTCTCCCCAAACTCCAAATTTGATTCGGCTGCTGATCGGTGCGACGATGAAAAGATCTACCGACACACCATTGCTTCTCGTCTCACTTAATGGCAACCCTCTTGTTGTCAACAGGTGAAGGTCACCCTCAAACTGCCCCAACCACATCTGTCCAGTTAATCTCCCTTTTTGCAACCTGTGAATCCTGAGCCAATGCAATGCAACTGAAATTTGACCTTGACTGTGCTTTAACGGGATTGCATATTCAAGAGTCCAACGGCGAAGAAAAGTTCGGTTCAAAGATGCATTGACATTGTAAACCTTTTGGGAATCAACACCAGAAGACATTGAGTCCAAATAAAGTTGGGTTGCATCTCTGTTGCCGCCATAAAAATCTGCCTTGCCGTATCCGTGGCGCAAAGTCCAGCGGCGGTAAGAAATAGCCAAATCCTTCAGACGGTAATTGGCAAAATAAGCGTAATCGTCGTTGAAATTCATTGATGGAAGTGGTTTATCGTCGCCCAATTTCAAGGGGAGGACATTGTTGTCAGCATAAATGAGCATTCTCGCCTCAACTTGTAAGCAGTTCGGCAGTTTGGGTTCATTGAGCAGAGTCGTTATTTGCTCTGTTGTTGTCCACGATTGCGGCACCGTAATTGTTTGGCTGTGTGCAATGCAACCCTGCGATGCTAACATGCAGATTATCAATACCAACTGTCTCAGGTCTTTCCACCATCCTACACTTTTCGGAGGAAGAAACAACGAGGGCGAGGTGATGCCTCGCCCCTAACTTTTTTCTACCTTTGGCTCACCTGAGAGCGAGGCAAAATTGATTGCAGTGTCTCAAATGTCCCGTCCGTGTATTTCACCACGCTAACACTACCCAAATCGGGCAAACCCAGGTCTTTCGCTTCACCAATATCTGCCACTTTTTGCCCTTGAGCTGTTTGGATTATTCCTTTCGTTGGTGGAGCACTCACTTGCACCCTGAAGTTAGAAGGTGAGTGGATTAGGTCTAAACTACCATTGGCAACTTTAACTTCGTTACCCACAATTTCCCACTTGCCAGTGAGTTTACCCTCCAAACTTTGCTCCCCTCGTCTCAAAGTTATATCCATGTTAATTGCCTGAGGGGTTGAGTTTACCACAATGGACACACTTAACGGGCTTCCGATAGTTGGTTTCCAGTCCCCGCTCATTTTGGAGGTGAATTTGACCCGTTCTGATGGCTCGCTCGCACTTAAGCCTTCGTAGTAAGCCTCAAGTTTACCTTGGAAAATCAGAGATTGGGAGGTGTAACTCAGTTGACCGGTTAAGCGGCGTGGAACTGGACCCCTTTCCTTTTGAGTAGCGATAATAACAAAGTCGTAGACCTTGGAATTGCTCAGGCTCAATTTTACGCCTGATGCCTCTAAAGTAGCAGCAGTAAGGGTTCCTTCCTTAGGCATCATGTCACCCCAGACATTTTGCCATTGTGAGGGTGTTGGTTGTAATTCAAATGTCCCACTGAGAATTAGACTCGCAGGTTTGCTGGTCTTCGTTGCAATGCGTAAGTTGGTGAGGGTAACTTTCTGAACCACACGATCACTACCCACAACAGTTGTGACCACTTCCAATCTATCCACTTGCGCAGTCCCCAATTGAGAAGAGAAAGTGCCCGAGAAACTGATTTTGGAATACTCCGGCTCTTCCGGAGTGCTTCCAGAAGCAACTTCGCCAGATACGGTGCCTTTAAAGGAAATTGGCTCGCTAAGTGCTTTGTCACGGATAGTGATGTTCAAAGTGATGGCTGTGGGAACACCTTGGGGATTGGTCGTAAATTGCAACTTCCCATCATACTGGACTGATGGATCACTTGGATTGCGGACCGTTAAGGTGTAGGCTCCAGCTATCGGTCTGATGGAAAAAGCCTCCATAGGTTGCGGGGAGGTGATAGTTAGCACCATGCCTTGGGTCTCACCAACTTTGGAAGTCACTTTCCATGTTTTGCTATCGGTGCTACCAACCCTTTCCAACTTGCCGAGAGAAACCTCCTCATAAGCGCCGGGAGGTTTATTTTCCAACGCACCCAAGGTTCTCACAGGAAAGTCCATCCGTTCTCCAAAATCCTCAGCCACTTTAATTGCGTTGCTGATGAGCTGTTGTTGCTCCTCAACTGCTTTTTGAATTGTTATCGCTTCGCTGCGTTCAATGCCGACAAGAGTTGAGCCAAAATCCCTAAGCATCTGGACGATGGATTTGGCAGTGGCGACATTCGGGTTAGTTGGGGGAGGGAGATTTCCTTGCTGCTCTTCTACCTTCATCACAACCTGTTGCGCTATTGGATTTGCTTCAACAAGTCCAGTCCCAAACTCTCGTGGGATCGGGGAATCTTCTGCGCCTGCAATTAAATTGAGTTGAGGATGTTGAGAAACAATGTCATCTACTGCAAGGATAATGACCGAAATGGCGTTGGGAGAAAGGTCCAAAATGTTCTGTTTTTTCGCCACAAATGCGATCTGTTCGGCAGCCAGAGTTGTTGCCGCATCTAAATTTACATCATTTCTCCCTTCTTTCGGCACATCAGCAACGATAGTGGACAGTCTTAATGTTCCACCTGCTACCATTTTCTCCGCAATCACTACAATATCTTTGCCCGCAGTATCAGCAGGGAGCTGAAGCGTATAACGACCGTCGTTGCCTGTCTGAGCGGTTGCAATTGGGGTCGTCACAGCCGGAGGCACATTTGGCCAGATAAAAGCCTTGACTGTTGCATTAGCAACTGCTTGTCCCGTTAAGGCTTGTGCTTCAGCAACGCTGGTGAACACAGACACAAAGCGTTGCAAAAAAGACGGTGCCTGAGCGACAGGAGTCCCTTGAGGTGCCATTACTGTGCCTGAAAATTTAGGTGCTGGTGAAGGACCGCCACCTCCACCACACCCGTAAAAGGAAATGATGCTTAAGGAAACAACGAGGGTAACGACTACACCAACCACTGCAACTAACTTGACCTTACATGACCCATGAGGAAACATTGCCAATTCACCTCGATTTATTGCTTATACGCCTCCCACTTACCTCGCCCTCTGAACCCCTCACCAGAGGACAACATAGTGAGGAGCAATGCAGTTGGTAGCAACACAAGGGGAGCAATGCGGTGGGTGGGTGGCAATAAGGAAGCGCAGCAACAATGACACGAGAAAAATGGCAAAAGGTGCACGATCAAGCCCTCGGGTTATTAGGACCGGTAAGCTCCACCCATTGCTGGGCTTCCACCTCCGGCCTATTTACCCGGTAATCTCCCGGGACCCTTACCCGCGCGAGGGTATTAACAGATGCCGCACATTGCCCAATGGCAAGCACAGCAACTGCACTACCCCCACAACGGTAGGAGACCTTATCTTGGGGTGGGCTTCCCGCTTAGATGCTTTCAGCGGTTATCCCGTCCCGGCTCGGCTACCCAGCTCCTGCGCCTGGCGGCACAACTGGCACACCGTAGGCCGGTCCCTCTCGGTCCTCTCGTACTAGAGAGGGCACCCCTCAAGTCTCCTGCGCCCGCGGCGGATAGGGACCGAACTGTCTCACGACGTTCTGAACCCAGCTCACGTACCCCTTTAATGGGCGGACAGCCCAACCCTTGGGACCTGCTTCAGCCCCAGGATGGGATGAGCCGACATCGAGGTGCCAAACGGCGCCGTCGATGTGGACTCTTGGGCGCCATTAGCCTGTTATCCCCGGGGTAGCTTTTATCCGTTGATCGGCCGCACTTCCACTCGCCACGGCCGGGTCACTAAGCCCCGCTTTCGCGGCTGCTCGGCTTGTGAGCCTCACAGTCAGGCCCCCTTATGCCTTTGCACTCCACGGCGGATTTCCATCCCGCCTGAGGGGACCTTTGGACGCCTCCGTTACCGTTTAGGAGGCGACCGCCCCAGTCAAACTGCCCACCTGACCCTGTCCCCGAGCCGGCTTCACGACCCGGGTTAGGACCTAAGACTGTCAAGGGTGGTATTCCACTGTTGCCTCCACCCCAGCTGGCGCCGGGGCTTCACAGGCTCCCACCTATGCTCTACATGACAGCCTAAAGCCCAAGACCAGGCTGCAGTAAAGCTCCACGGGGTCTTTCCGTCCAGCCGCGGGTAGTCCGCGTCTTCACGGACACCACAGTTTCGCCGGGTCCCCCGCCGAGACAGTGCCCAGGTCGTTACGCCTTTCGTGCGGGTCGGAACTTACCCGACAAGGAATTTCGCTACCTTAGGACCGTTAGAGTTACGGCCGGCGTTTACCCGGGCTTAGGTTCCGAGCCTCGCCGGTTAAAACCGGCTAACCCGTCCCCTTAACCTTCGGGCACTGGCCAGGCGTCAGCCCCTATACGTCCCCTTACGGGTTCGCAGGAACCTGTGTTTTTGTTAAACAGTCGCCTGGGCCATTTCTCTGCGGCCTCCTCGGGCTAATCGGGAGCAAGTCCCTTTCACCCTACTCGAGGCACCCCTTCTCCCGAAGTTACGGGGCAAATTTGCCGAGTTCCTTAGCGGGGGTTATCCCGCGCGCCTGTGGATACTCTCCTCGCCCACCTGTGTCGGTTTGCGGTACGGTCACTAACCCATGCACCCACCGTTGGAAACGGTGGGATTAGCTTCAGGCTTTTCTCGGATGCCTTGACGTCACCCCTATCCCTACACCCTCATCGGGTTCGGGTCGGTCCCTCCAAGCTGAGCACCACTAAAAGTGATGCCCACCTCCAAGGTCCACGTGGCACCATCTGCACGCGGGCTGTCTTGGCATCGCACCTGAAGCATTTCCATGGGCCAGTGGCGCCGGAATATCAACCGGCTGTCCATCACCTACGCCTTTCGGCCTCGGCTTAGGACCGGCTAACCCGACGCGGACGAACCTTCCGTCGGAAACCTTGGGCTTCCGGCGAGGAAGATTCTCACTTCCTTTGTCGCTACTCGTGCCGGGATTCTCACTTCCGTGCAGTCCACCCGTCCTTGCCGGTCGGGCTTCAACCCGCACGGAACGCTCCCCTACCGTTGGCGCACTGGGCTTTTGCCCGGTTAACAGCGCGCCAACCCGCAGCTTCGGTACCGGGCTTAGCCCCGTTGAATCTTCCGCGCAGAGCCGCTCGACCAGTCAGCTATTACGCACTGTTTAAAGGATGGCTGCTTCTAAGCCAACCTCCTGGCTGTCTTAGCGGCTCCACTGCGTTCCCCACTTAGCCCGGATTTTGGGACCTTAGCTGGCGGTCTGGGCTGTTTCCCTCTCGACTTCGGAGCTTATCCCCCGAAGTCCGACTGCCGGGCTTTAGCCCCATAAAGGGACCAGTCACGGCATTCGGAGTTTGATTGGGGTTGGTAGGCTGTAAACCCCCGCGCCCAACCAGTGCTCTACCTCCGTGACTTAGCGCCCGACGCTATGCCTCAACATATTTCGGGGAGAACCAGCTATCTCCGAGTTCGATTGGCGTTTCACCGCTACCCACACCTCATCGGACGGTTTTGAAGCACCGACCCGTTCGGGCCTCCATCCCGTATTACCGAGACTTCACCCTGGGCATGGGTAGCTCACTCGGTTTCGGGTCTACCGCCGGCGACGCTGCCACCAATAAGGCAGCAGGCGCCCTCTTCGGACTCGGTTTCCCTACGGCTACGCGGCTTATGCCGCTTAACCTTACGCCACCGACGGTAACTCCCCGGCTCATTCTTCAAGAGGCACGCCGTCAGGCATTTCCCAATCCAAAATGGATTGGGACATAGCCCTCCGACTGCTTGTAGGCATGCGGTTTCAGGCTCTATTTCACTCGGCTTCCCACCGTTCTTTTCACCTTTCCCTCACGGTACTATGCGCTATCGGTCACCAGGGGTATTTAGCCTTAGGAGGTGGTCCTCCCAGATTCACCCAGGCTTCCACGGGGCCCGGGCTACTTGGGATCTGACTCACGGGAGACTCGTCGCTTTTCGCCTACGGGGCTATCACCCTCTATGGCCCACCTTTCCAGGTGTGTTCGGCTAAGCGCGAGTTTTGTAACTCCCTGGCGAGTCGGCAGCCTCGCCCGAGTCAGTCCCACTACCCTGCATGGGCAACGCCTGCCGGCTTTTACACCCATGCAGTTTGGGCTGTGCCCCTTTCGCTCGCCACTACTCGGGGCATCGCCACACTGCCCTTATTAGGGGCAGTGCGCCCAACCCAGAAGGGTTGGGTGTTGCTTTCTTTTCGTCCCGCTACTAAGATGTTTCAGTTCGCGGGCTTCCCCCCATAGGGCTATGTATTCACCCTATGGTGACACGGGTTGTGCCCGTGTCCGGTTTCCCGATTCGGGCATCCCCGGATCACAGCCTGCGTGCGGCTCCCCGGGGCTTATCGCAGCTTGCCACGCCCTTCTTCGGCCCCTGGTGCCGAGGCATCCACCGCATGCCCTTAGTAGCTTGACCGTGCACCTAAATATTGCAGGTGCACTCAATTAGTTCCACAGGCGCTTTCCTTATTTGCCACCTCACCCACCCGCACATTAGCGGCTTTTAGGGGCCACCAATGTCGGGGTCTCTATTTGGTTGTCAATGAAGGGAGATTTTATTCGGTTCGTAACTTTTATGGACCTGAGCGGACTTGAACCGCTGACCTCCTGCTTGCAAAGCAGGCGCTCTCCCAACTGAGCTACAGGCCCACGATTTCATCATTGGGGTGGGCTATTGCTGCGTTGTTAAGTGGTGTCCACTGTTGCCCACTATTGCTGCAACTCAGCCCACCCCTAAAGAGCACCCTCAAAGATAGCGCCCCTAATGGGCCTGCGTGGACTCGAACCACGGACCTCGCCCTTATCAGGGGCGCGCTCTAACCGCCTGAGCTACAGGCCCGATATTTTCAACAAGCTCAGGCAAATATAGACAAAATAAGCCATTGCGATGGGGAAGGGCAAGGAATGAGAGTTTTTGGAACTGGCGAGTATGCTCACGCATCTCGCCACATGGCTCCTTAGAAAGGAGGTGATCCAGCCGCAGCTTCCGCTACGGCTACCTTGTTACGACTTCGCCCCAGTCGCCGGTCACACCTTCGACGGCTGCCTCCCTTTCGGGTTAGCCCACCGGCTTCGGGTGCAACCGACTTCCATGGCGTGACGGGCGGTGTGTACAAGGCCCGGGAACGTATTCACCGCCGTATAGCTGACCGGCGGTTACTAGCGATTCCGGCTTCACGCAGGCGAGTTGCAGCCTGCGATCCGAACTTAGCCCGCTTTTTTGGGATTCGCTCCCCCTCGCGGGTTCGCAGCCCATTGTAGCGGGCATTGTAGCATGCGTGCAGCCCAGGGCTTCAGGGGCATGAGGACTTGACGTCATCCCCACCTTCCTCCCGCTTGCGCGGGCAGTCCCCTTAGAGTGCCCGGCATTACCCGCTGGCAACTAAGGGCGGGGGTTGCGCTCGTTACCGGACTTAACCGGACACCTCACGGCACGAGCTGACGACAGCCATGCACCACCTGTGCGGGCTCCCACATAAAGTGGGTCGCTTCCCTTTCGGGTCGCTACCACCCGCATGTCAAGCCCTGGTAAGGTTCTTCGGGTAGCATCGAATTAAGCCGCATGCTCCACCGCTTGTGCGGGCCCCCGTCAATCGGTTTGGGTTTCAGCCTTGCGGCCGTACTCCCCAGGCGGCGCGCTTAATGGTTGCCCTACGGCACAGGGAGTTTTAAACTCCCCACACCTAGCGCGCAACGTTTACACCCTGGACTACCCGGGTATCTAATCCGGTTCGCTCCCCAGGGTTTCGTCCCTCAGCGTCAGGGGCGTCCCAGCCAGCCGCCTTCGCCACTGGTGTTCCGGCGGATATCTACGCATTTCACCGCTACACCCGCCGTTCCGCTGGCCTCTTCCGCCCTCAAGTTGCCCAGTATCCTATGTCCTCCTCGGGTTGAGCCCGAGGCTTTCACATAGGACTTAGGCAACCGCCTACGGACCCTTTAAGCCCAGTCAATCCGGGCAACGCTCGCCCCCTGCGTATTACCGCGGCTGCTGGCACGCAGTTAGCCGGGGCTTTCTAACAGGGTACCGTCAAACCCAAGCCTTTAAGCTTGGGCATTCGTCCCCTGCCACAGGGGTTTACACCCCGCAGGGCTTCGTCCCCCACGCGGCGTCACTGGGTCAGGCTTTCGCCCATTGCCCAAGATCCTCGACTGCTGCCCCCCGTAGGGGTCCGGGCCGTGTCTCAGTCCCGGTGTGGCGGGCCACCCTCTCAGGCCCGCTACCCGTCGTCGCCTTGGTGGGCCGTTACCCCACCAACTAGCTGATGGGACGCGCCCCCATCCCGCAGCGGAAGGGCTCCTCACCCAACCGTTTCCTCCCAATAGCATGCGCTAAAGGGAGCGTATCCGGCATTAGCCCCAGTTTCCCGGGGTTATTCCGGTCTGCGGGGTAGGTTAGGCACGCGTTACTCACCCGTTCGCCGCTGAGGGTGTCGGTCAAGCGTTAACTTGACCTACTCCCCTCCGCTCGACTTGCATGCCTTATCCACGCCGCTAGCGTTCGCCCTGAGCCACCGTCAAACTCTCCAAGGGATGCTGACCTCACATAAGTGAGGTCAGCGATGCTTTCCAAATTCAGAGACGGCTCACAAGGCTAACGCCATCACTTAACTCTCACCCTTGCCTCCATCCCCATCGCACTATTTGGTTTTCAATGTTCGGTCTCATCACAGCCACATGTTAATTATGCCACGCATTCGCCACTTGTAAACCCAGCCTCAACCAACCTCGCCGAAGAACCATAACGAAGTATAGCGCGCATCGTAAGTTTGTAAAGCCGCCTCCTCCCCGCCCTCAATCAAGCTCGGCTTTTTGCTTCCAAGGTGCCGTCATTCATTGTAGCGCGATTCATCATTATGTAAAACAGCGCGTCAACGCACCGCCCATAAAAGTTTTGGTGTTACTTTTCAAAATTTGGTAGCACCACAAAATCCACCGAACTCAAAAACAGCCTTCAACACTCCACTGATGTCACTTGCCCTTACCTTCATCCCATCTATGCCATTCGGTTTTTGATGTCCAACCGCAGCCATTTGCCGAACGCCCCAACGCAGTTTACCGTCGGAAGTAATTTTCATTCCTGCTGGTCCGCCTTCGGGGCATCTTGTGTCAGACGGGCAAACATAAATCTCCCTCACATATCCGTGACATGACTCCCTGACTGAGCTCAAGCTCACTGCCTCACGGCGAGCCCCCGATTCAGCGTAGCTTCAACTATCGCAGCTGACTACCGATAGAGTTTGGCTTAGGTTATCACTGGCGGAATGGTGAGTCATAATGCAATTGGCAAGTTGTCCACCATTGGCACTATAGATGTCGCATGTGACGTTGCAAGCATCCGAGCAACATTAACTCAATGGAGGTGTCTCACTATGCCGCGCATGCGATGGTCAAAGGAAAAGATCATTGAGGAGATACGCAAGCTCGCAGAACAAGGGCAGTCACTTAACATAGCGTCAGTAAGGCGGGTATTCTCACCGCTCGCCTCAATTGCATGTTCTCGCAAATACTTCGGGAGTTGGCGCGCCGCAGTTGAAGCTGCGGGTTTTAACTACGATGATATCGTGAAAGTGCGCAAATGGACGAAGGAGCGCATAGTTGAGGAAATAAAGCGATTGCATTCGGAGGGCAAAGACCTGCGCCCGGCAGCAGTGAGCAAGATTGCACCGAGGTTGATCACTGCAGCGAGGGATCCACGCTACTTTGGCAGCTGGCGAGTCGCTGTTGAAGCCGCCGGAATTAACTACGACGAGATGGTTAAGCGGATGCAAGAGCAAAGCCTTGAGCAAATCAAGCAGGGCATCATTGATGAGATAAGGCGCTTATATAACGAGGGCAAGTTGAACGAGATAAGCAGCGCATGGAAAACGCATCCCCAACTATTCCGAAGAGCGAGGCATCGCTTCGGCAGCTGGCAAAAAGCAATTGAAGCTGCCGGGTTAAGCTACAGCGACATAGTTAAGAGGCGCAAGTGGACTAAGGAGCAAATCATTGAGGAGATCAAGCGGCTCTACAACGAGGGAAAGGACCTGCGCATCAGCGTTATCCAGAAGGAATATCCATCCCTCCTCGCAAGCGCTCAGTCAAAGAGATACTTCGGCAGCTGGCGTGCAGCAGTTGAGGCTGCTGGGATTGATTATGAGGGCATGGTGAAGGGGCGCCGTCCGAAGGTTATAGAAGAAGCCATGCCAGAGCAGAGTGAAAGCAATTAGCTGACTTATCCGAGCTGTTAACCGAAAATGGACGAGTTTCGGGGATGGGATAAAAGCGTGCTCAGGGGTGAAGCTCGGTGACGGCGCTGAGTGATGTGAACTTGTTTATCAGGCATATAGCGAACACGCCCCTGAAGAAGGAGCTTATATGGCTCTTACATGAGAACCGCATTGTGGACACATGCCATGGGCTCGCCAACTGGATGAACAGGCGCGAATCTGATGTCCGTGCTGCCGTTGAGGAATTGGTCAATGCCGGATTGCTCCAACGCATTGGTGAGGGCGAGGATGCAATCTACCAATATGCGCCGTCACCGGAGCTTGCCCCAATTGTTGAGAAGTTCGTTACATCATATGCCTCAGCGAGGAGCATCCTATCGGACTACCTATCGGAACTGCAATCAACGATTGAGGAGATACAGAGGGCGGGACTCAGGGAGATCAAACTGGAGCGAAGCAAGCTCAAGTCAATTATCCAAAGCATGCCGATCGGCGTGGTTGTCGTGGACATCAGCGGTGAGGTAGTGCTGCTAAACTCAGCTGCCATAAACCTGCTCGGACTGAGGCTTACAGACGATGCGACAATGCATGTCGCTCAAGCCCTCACACATGAAAGCTTGAAGCCCATGGTTGAGGCTATTGAGCGAGTCTTGGGCGAGGGCAAACTGATCATCTCGCGCGAAATCAGGCGTGAAGACGGGAGCTACCTCAATGTCATTGTGGCACCGGTGTATGGCGCTGAGGAAGTTCAACTTGGTGCCGTTGCAATATTGAGGGATGTGACAGAGCTGAAGCAACTTGATCAGCTTCGGATGGATTTTATTCTCTCGCTCTCACATGACATTCGTTCACCGCTAACCGCGATTAAGGGTTTTGCCTCCTCATTGCTGCGCGGCACCTTTGGGGAGATCAACAGGGACCAATCAAGGGCTGTGGAACTCATCCTGCATCAAAGCGACAGGATTTCCGAGATGATAGAGAGGCTTGTTGGGGCTGCAAAGTCGCTCCCCACATCGCTCTCCCTCCGCATTGAAACCATTGATGTGCGCGATGTTGCAAATGAATGCATTGCAGCATATCTTGGGGCAGCGATGGACAAAGGGATTTCGCTCAAATCACTCCTCCCAAGCGAACCAGTTTTGGTGGATGCCGACAGGGAAGCGCTCACGCGCATGCTGTCAAACCTCATTGACAACGCCATTAAGTATACCATGCAAGGTGGAGAAGTCACTGTGAAAGTTCATCAAGCTGGCGACTTCGCGGTTCTGGAAGTCAGCGATACCGGTGTGGGCATCTCACCCGAGGACATCCCAAAAATATTTCTGCCGTTCTCACGCGCTGGGCGGGAGAGAATTGGCACAAGCAGCATGGGGCTTGGATTGGCTATCGCAAAGA
Source organism: Candidatus Thermosaccharophagus tengchongensis (assembly GCA_032161105.2). Lineage (GTDB taxonomy): Bacteria > Armatimonadota > Fervidibacteria > Fervidibacterales > Thermosaccharophagaceae > Thermosaccharophagus > Thermosaccharophagus tengchongensis. Next base: position 27,721 of record JAVHTD010000025.1, on the reverse strand, counting down.
GGCTTGCTGAGGCACATGGCGGAACGATAACCGTTGAAAGCCAACTTGGTAAGGGAAGCACATTCACGATCACTTTACCGAGGGTCAAGCACACCGCACAAAAACCACACATGTCAGCTTAGAGGGCGCATCCAAAAGCGAAAGACGGGGCAACGGCAAAGTTGCCCCGCCACAACGGGTCGCAACGGAAGATGTCTCAGATGTCTCTCACTGCCGCTCAGCAGCTCCGACCAATTCCCGCTCTTTTACCTCTGCCACAAACTCTCCATTGACATAATCCACGATCACATGATCGCCCTCTTTGATCCGCCCGAGCAGTATTTCATCCGAGAGTAAGTCAATGACATGCGTCTGAATTGCCCTTCTAAGAGGTCTCGCACCGTGATACTTATCAAACCCGAGGTCTACCAGTCTTTCCCTCGCAGCTTGCGTGAGCTCAAGTGTGATGCGTCGGTTCTGCAACTCAGCGATAAATGGGCGCAACTCAATGTCAACGATTTTGAGGACATGCTCCCTCTGCAACGGTCTGAAGACGACTACCTCATCAACCCTGTTTCTAAACTCTGGCGTGAAGCGTTCCTCATAGAGCTGGAGCATCCTCCGCTCCATCTCCTTGAAGACAGTTCTAACCCTTTCGCTCTCGCTCTCCTCACGCCTGAAGCCTATGCCCGATTCCTGTATCTCCTTGCTGAAGCCGCGATAACCGATGTTGGATGTCATGATGATGATCGTGTTCCTGAAATCAACTGTCCGCCCTTGTGCATCCGTCAACCTGCCCTCATCCATGATTTGAAGCAGGATGTTGGTTACCTCCGGATGTGCCCTATCAAACTCATCAAACAGCACAACGCTGAATGGTCTTCGTCTCACCCTCTCCGTCAATTGCCCGCCCTCTTCATACCCCACATAACCGGGGGGAGCCCCAACGAGCCTTGAAACCGTATGCTTCTCGGTATACTCGGACATATCAATGCGTATGAGCGCGTCCTCAGTGCCAAACAGGAATTCAGCGAGCACCCTTGCAAGGAGCGTCTTTCCAACACCAGTCGGTCCGAGAAAGACAAAACAGCCAGTTGGACGCCTCGGGTCTTTCAAACCAGCGCGTGCCCTTCGTATGGCTCGCGCTACAAGTTCAATTGCGTGATCCTGTCCAACGACCCTCTCCTTGAGGAACTCCTCCAAATGCAAGAGGCGCTGTGTCTCATCCTCGGTCAGACGCCTAACTGGTATGCCAGTCCACTCCGATACGATGTGCGCAACATCCTCTTCCGTGACAACCGGCTGCTGATCCTGCACACTCATCTGCCATTCCTCTTCAAGCTGGTGCAGCTTCTCAAGCAACCTTACTGCTTCATCTCTCAACTTGCTCGCCCTGTCAAAGTCCTGCTCGCTTACAGCCCTCTCCTTCTCGGTGTTGATTCTGTCAAGCTCCCTTTGAAGCTCCCTTATGTGAGGGGGCGGCATGCAAATGCGCAACTTGACCCTTGAAGCCGCCTCATCAATTACATCAATTGCCTTATCTGGCAGCCTCCTATCGGGGATATAGCGATGCGACAGGCGCGCTGCCATAACTATTGCCTCATCCGATATCTTGACGCCGTGGAAGTTCTCATAGGTTGGGCGCAATCCCCTAAGGATCTCAATCGTCTGCTCAACTGTTGGCTCCGAAACAAACACGGGTTGAAAACGCCTCTCAAGCGCCGGATGCTTTTCAATGTATCGGCGATACTCCTCAAGTGTAGTTGCACCTATGCAACGCAACTCCCCGCGGGCAAGGGCTGGCTTCAAGATGTTTGATGCATCAATGGCGCCCTCGGCAGCTCCTGCACCGACAATCGTGTGCAGCTCGTCAATGAACAGGATGATCTCACCCTGAGCTTGCTTTATCTCGCTCATGATGCGCTTCATGCGCTCTTCAAACTCTCCCCTATACTTCGTTCCGGCAACTATGGCAGCCAAGTCAAGCGCCACAACCCTCTTTCCAAGCAATGGCTCTGGCACTTCCCTTTGGACGATCCTTTGAGCAAGCCCCTCAACAATTGCTGTCTTACCAACGCCGGCATCACCAACAAGGACTGGGTTATTCTTCGTCCGCCTGCTCAGTATCTGAATCACGCGCTCAATCTCGCTCTCCCTGCCTATGACAGGATCAAGCTGCCCCTCGGCGCTGAGCTGTGTTAAGTCCCTGCTGAAGGCATCAAGAGCCGGCGTATTAGTTCGCTTCCTAAACTGCCTTTTTGTTTCGCCCATCGCCTCACCTCGCTGGTCGTAAATCTTGCGCTTGACATCTTCAAAGCGCACCCCATGTTGCATCAGCAACCTTGCTGGAGTCCCATGCCTATCGCGCAGCAACCCGAGGAGTAAATGTTCGGTGCCAATATGCTTGTCGCCGAGCGATTTAGCCTCATCAGCGGCGAGCAGGAGCACGCGCTTTGATGCGGGAGTTAATGTCGGCTCAGCTGTGGTTAACCTGCCAGCTGTGGCACTCAACTCCTTCTCAATGTCCATCTGCAGCTGCTCAAGGTCTACGCCGAGGCGCTCAAGTATCTGTGCGGCAATCCCATCCGATTGCCTGACCAAGGCAAGCAATATATGCTCGGGTTGAACATGGGGCGAACGCAAGCGAGATGCCAAGTCTTGCGCTTCAAGTAACACTCGCTTCGCCTTCTCGGTATATCTGTCCACCATGAACAATCTCTCCCAAATCAACTGCTGATATTGCACCACTCATTTATTATGACGCCCTCTTCCGACCAAACTTTTCATTCGCCCCTTCGCCACCTCTAACCAGCTTCATTAGCTCATTCTACCACCAACCCATCACCCCGTAAACTGGCATCCACTGTCGCCATCACTCGTAAACTGGTGTCCCTTCGGTCATGGTCAACTCACGAAATGCCCTCATCAATTGGCGAGTTATAGGGCCGGGCTTCCCGCCGTTTATGGTGCGCTCGTCAATCGCCACTATTGGGACAATCTCAGCCCCGGTGCCGGTCAGAAAACACTCATCGGCTGTGTATAAGTCACGCGGTGTCAACACTGTCTCATATGCCGGTATGTTGAGCTTGCAAGCCAGCTCAAGGACGACACCCCTCGTTATGCCGCGCAGTATCCCCATGTATACTGGCGGCGTGTGCAAGCAGCCATTCTTGACGATGAAGATGTTCTCACCGGAGCCCTCGGCAACATAGCCATCAATGGTGAGCATTATCGCTTCCTGCTTCCCGGCGCTCTTCGCCTCTATCTTCGCAAGGATGTTATTGAGGTAGTTGAGCGACTTTATTGCCGGGTTGAGCGCCTGAGGGGAGTTGCGCCTCGTTGAGACAATGACAGCTTCAATTCCGTTCTCGTAAAGCTGGCTCGGGAAGAGCTCTATTCTATCGGCGATGATGATGATGCTCGGATTGGAACACTTCCACGGGTCAAGTCCGAGGTCGCCCACACCCCTCGTAACGACGACACGAATGTAGGCGTCAGTGAGGCGATTTGCGCGCACCGTTTGCAATATGGCTTGGCGCATCTCCTCTTTCGTCATCGGTATCTTCAGCCAAATACAATGCGCCGATTCATAAAGCCTGTCTATGTGCTCATCAAGCCTGAACACTTTCCCGCCATATACCCTTATCCCCTCAAACACGCCATCTCCATAGAGCAACCCGTGATCAAACACCGAAATCTTTGCCTCGCTTTTCGGGACCAATTCTCCGTTTATGTAGACAAGAGGCTCCTCCCTTCCACTGCACTCGCTCATTTCTCTCACCCACCCACTTTAACCTTTATCCCCGTGTCGTCCAAACCCGACGAAGGAAAGCTCAGCGTGCTACTTCTTGAACTCCGGAAGTATCTCCACTTTGACCCATGTCCTCTCATTAGCCGAACGCTCAATGGCATCAAGCACCCTCTGGCACTGCACGCCGTCGTAGAAGTTGGGCTCTGGAAGCCTATCCTCGGCGATGGCGCAAAGCAAATCATAAACGGTGTGAGTGAATGTATGCTCGTAACCGATGATGTGCCCCGGCGGCCACCATGCCTTAATGTATGCGTGATGCTCGGGCTCGGTGACCATGATCGTCCTGAAACCGTGAATGTCCGGTGGGTCGTCACGCAGGTAAAGCTCAAGCTCGTTCATGCGCTCAAGGTTGAATACGACGGAGCCGTTGCTCCCGTTAATCTCAAACCTGTTGTAGTTCTTCCTTCCGGGAGCAAAGCGAGTCGCCTCAATGTAACCCACAGCACCGTTCTCAAAGCGAACGAGTGCCAAAGAGCAGTCATCAACATCAACTGTGCCCCTCTGCTCAGCAGCAGCTTCCGCTGCAAGTCCCTCAGCCCTCGCCGCAAGCAATGGGCGCTCCTTGATGAATGTCTCAAGCAAGCCGCATACCTCAACGATCTCGCCAACGAGGAAGCGAGCCAAGTCAATAACATGCGCTGCCAAATCACCGAGCGCACCGGAGCCGGCTATGCTCTTCTGCAGGCGCCAAACAAGCGGAAATGACGGGTCAACAATCCAGTCCTGAAGGTATGTTCCACGGAAGTGGTATATCTGACCGAGCCGCCCCTCGCTTATCAACTTCTTTGCCAGTTGCACTGCCGGTGCCCGCCTGTAGTTGAAGCATATGGCATGCTTGACACCAGCCTGCTCAACAGCCTTCAACATCTCCTCTGCTTCTTGGAGGTTGCGAGCGAGCGGCTTCTCACAAAAGACATGCTTCTTTGCGCTCGCCGCCTCAACGGCAATCGGATGATGCGAATCATTCGGCGTGACTATATCCACAAGCTCAATGTCGTCACGCCTGACGAGCTGACGCCAATCCGTCTCATAGCCTTCCCACCCAAACTGCTTTGCAGCTTGTTCAACGGCTTCCTTTGTGCGCCCGCATATTGCGACCATGCGTGGGATGAGCGGCGGCGAGAAGAAATACTTCACATTCCGCCAAGCTTGGCTGTGCGCCTTACCCATGAAAGCGTATCCGACAAGCCCAACTCCAATCTCCCTTGCCTCCTGCGCCATGCTTAACACCTCCCACTGACTTTGTAGTTGCGCTGCGCCCCCTCGGTTTCCTTTGGCGCTAACAAATTTTAACGCTCACAGCTGGGATTGAAAACGCCCTCATGCATCCTTCATTCACTTCCTCTTTGCGCCGGCTAACTCGCCCAAAAGACCCCTTTCAAAGCTCTCCTTCAATGGCTCGGCTATCACTTTAATCTTGCCCTCCTTCAAAGCCCTCTCCCATAGACTCCGTATGAACTCCCTTGACCTGAGGGCGAGTTGCTCAGTTAGCAGCTCTGCCTCAATCTCCGGCTTTGCCTCCTCGTATGATACCTTTGGCAGTTTCTTGATATCACGCACCCAAAGGATCACCCAATAACTAACGCCGTCAATGAGCACCTGCATTGGCGGAAATATCTCGCCAGCCTTGGCGGTTTGTAGAATGAGCCTATATTCCTGCGGGAATTCGTCAAGTGACAGATAACCCCTTGATCCCATCAGGCGACCTGTGGGAAGCTTTGAGTGCTTAGCGGCGAGCTCGGAAAACACTTTCGTCAAATCACGGCGAGCCTTTTGAGCGCGCATCAACTCATTCCATATTGCGTTTGCCTCCTCAGCCGTGTAAACGCCGATCTCTCGCACCTCATACATCGGCGGCGGATTGTAGCGCCTTTGAACATGAGGGGAATACCAGCGCTTCCGTATGTCAGCCTCATCAATTCGTATCTCGCCTCGCAGCATCCTCTCAAGCAGCAAGCACTTCTTCGCTTCAGCCCAAAGCATCATCGGAGTTACCGATGCCGGCAAGCCAGCCCTCGTAAGCCTTTCCACATCGCCCTTCTCAAGCGCTTCAAAAAGTTCGTTAAACCGCCCAAGCACATCCTTATCAGTGATGCTTACCCCGCGCCTTTTCGCCTCCTGCTCAATCAGCATAAGCGTTATCATGCTTCGCAGCACTTCATCCCCGTGGTCGCAAATCAACCTCGCAATGAAATCCTCCCGCTTCAGCGGCTCGCCATCAACAAGCGCTATTACCTCGGGCACGCCGTAATAGCGCTTTATGAAAACCGGCTCATCACAAACGGCTATGCCAACGAGCACGCATGCGGCAACCATACACGCGAGCAAACTCACACATTCAACACGCATCACTTTTCACCACCGTCGGACTTAATCGCCTCCCTTGCAGCCGCGACTGCATCGCTGTAGCGCAACTTGCCCTCGTAAAGCGCCCTGCCAACTATGCACCCGCACACTCTCGGGTATAGGCTTGCAAGCCGAATTATGTGCCCCAATTCGGATATCCCCCCGGAGGCGATCAAGCAAAGGGATGTTGCGTTAGCCACTCTCATGATGGCTTCAAAGTTCGGTCCGGCCATTGTCCCATCGCGAAGCACATCGGTGTAAATGACGGTCGCAACGCCTATGCGCTCAAGCTCACTCAACAACTGCAGTGGCTCTTTCTCTGACCTTTTAACCCAACCATGAACTGCCACTTTGTTTCCCTTCACATCAACTGCGACTGCTATGCGCTCCCCCCACCTCCCGACGGCTTCCTCGAGTATCCCGAAATCCTCAACTGCAGCTGTGCCCAGCACAACCCTATCAGCGCCGAGCGATAAGAGCATCTCAATGTCACGAATGCTTCTGACACCGCCACCGAACTGAATCCCGCACCAGACGGACTTTCGTATCCTGACCAACGATTCAATGTTTTTCGGGGTGCCCTCCCTCGCCCCATCAAGGTCAACAATGTGAAGCCACTCAGCTCCCTCACTGACCCAACGCAAAGCCGCATTGAGCGGGTCTTCATCATACACGGTTTGCTCTGAGAAGCTGCCGCGCAATAGCCGAACGCACTTGCCGCCGAGAATGTCAACGGCCGGAATGACGACAAAGCCGCTCATGATTCATCCGCCCCATCCGTGATTGAGGTGTCAAGCGGGTTACCCTTACCGACGAACTTGCGAACAAAAGATGCGGCAGCCTTTGAACGGCACTTCACTTTCGTTTCGTGCCTTACTACGAACTCACCCTATAGGACTTACGCCAACGAGCGCCCCCACTTAATCCTCAATCGTGCTGAATAGCCATTCAAATGCCGTCAGCCAGAGGAGCACTGCCGCATCTTCGGGTGGCATATCAAGCGTCCTCCTAAAGAACTGGCGCAGCACATCAAGGTATGAGTTGGATGATTCATCCACGACGATGAATTCGCCACACCTCATCTGCTCGGAAAGCTCGGCATGAACGAGAGCCACAAACCTTTCCACGAGTTCCGGCGTGGCTCTCTCAAGCCCGTCACCGAACTCAGCTATGACCCTTTCCTTCAACTCCTGCAGCTTCAAGCGCCTCACCACCTTGGCAGTGAGCGCTCGCTCAAACCTTGCCTTACACAAGTTCAATCATTCCGTAGCTGCCATCCCTCCTGCGGTATAGGACGCTGAAGCGCTCCGTCTCTGAATTGATGAACGCGAAAAAGTCATGCCCCAAAAGCTCCATCTGAAGCGCAGCCTCACTTACGCTCATTGGCTTTGACTCAAATCGCTTGATGCGCTTCACTTCAATCAAGCGAGATTGACCTGCTTTCGGATTCCGAGCAGCTTGCCCAGCGCCTGCAGATTGAACGGGAGCAGCTTCTGATGAACGCCTATGCCTATCGTATAGCTTTTCCTTGAACCGGCGCAGCTGCTCCCTGATGGCATCAAACGCCAGATCAAATGCCGTTCGCATGCTCCTCTCCCTCTCTTCGCTCCGCATCTTCAAACCCGAGACCAACAAAGTTATCTCAACAATGTGAAATCCACGCTCACTTCGTATGGCTACAGTGCCGCTCTCAATGTGCTTGAAGACCCGCTTTAGGCTGTGAAGCCTCCTCTCACATGACTCGCGAAACTGCTGAGTGAGCTTGACCTTCAAGCCGATCATGGTTACAGGAAAGGGTTCATCCCCCTTAACGCTCATCTGCTGCTACCCCCTCTCGCCGAGTTTGGACTCCTGAAGCCGATCGGCGTGCTCTGCGAATCAAAGCCACAGCAAACGACTCAATGCCCTCACCCCTGCCGACGAAACCAAGACCATTTGTCGTCTTGGCTTTTACGCTCACCGATGCCACCGGCAAGTTGAGCACCGAAGCCAAGTGTTCCCTCATGGCATTTCTGTATGGGCTTAACTTCGGCTTGCCCGCAACGATTATGACATCAACCTGAATTAGCTCATAGCCAGCTTCTCGTATGAGCTCAACAGTGCGCTCAAGGAGGAACGAGCTTGATATGCCGGCGTATTGTGGGTCATCGTCCGGGAACAACTCTCCTATATCGCCAAGCGATGCTGCGCCAAGCAAAGCATCGCATATGGCATGCAAAGCCACATCGCCATCGGAATGCCCATGCAGCCCCATCTCATACGGCACATGGATGCCGCACAGGAATAACGGTCTGCCGCGAACGAGCGGATGTGCATCGTATCCCAAGCCGACGCGCATATCCATTTGTGCTTCACCCTTTAGCGCTCACCGAAGTTCTTGATGCGCTAAATGTGGCTTTGAAGCAAGGGCACTTTGGCGCAACACCCAGGTCAATGAACGCCCTGAGCAATGACTCTACAAGCAACAAATCGGATGGAACGGTCACCTTGAAGTTGTGCAACTCGCCCATGACGAGCTTTACACTTATGCCAATGGCTTCAACGAGCGCCGCATCATCGGTGCATTGCAAGTTTAGCTTGCGAGCATGCTCATGCGCCCGAAGCAAAATCTCGTAACGGAATGCCTGTGGCGTCTGGACAAGGTAAAGGTTCTCACGGGGCAGCGTGCGCCTCACAAAACCGTCTTCACTTGCCTCCTTGACCGTATCGGTGCATGGGACTGCTGCTGTGGCAGCCCCAAATTCAATCGCTGCCATTAGGACGCTTTTCACGAGATGAGGCGTCGCCAGCGGACGAGCTGCATCATGCACCAAGACATAATCGGCTTTGCCATCTATCTTCATCAGCGCATTATAGACGCTCCCCTGCCTTTCAATGCCTCCGTGAACCAACGAGATCTTCATCCTGCTGGAGTGAACTGATGCTATCCTCCATGCCTCCTCCTCTTCACCTTCACGAACGCAGACGATGAGTTCATCCGCCACCTCACTTGAGCATATCGCTTTGATTGCCCATGAAAGCACGGGTTCACCGGCAACTTCAATCAATACCTTATTTCTCCCCATGCACATCCTGCTTGCCCGACCTGCAGCGGGAACTACGGCTATCACTTTCACCGAACAGGTCACCCTCTTCCTCGCTCAACTCGCGCATGAACTCGGCAAATATTATCCTGCCCGAGGCTGTCTGGCTCACATTCCGAACGGTTGTCCGAACCCTCTTCCCAATATACCTGCTGCCATTTTCAACTACCACCATCGTGCCATCATCTAAGTAGCCGACACCTTGCCCTGGGTGTGTTCCCTCACGCACGATGTAAACATCAAGCTCCTCTCCGGGGAGAACAACGAACTTCAACGCATCCGCAAGCACATTCACATTGAGCACGGGAACCCTGTGAAGACGAGCTATGCGCTGCAAGCCATCGTCGTTTGTGATTATGGCTGCGTCCATCTCTTCGGCAAGCTTGATAAGCTTCATATCCACACTCGGACCGCGCTCCACAGCCGTGCTGTATCTTTCCACCACCTCAATTCTATGCGGGTATGTCTTTTTCAACTCCTCAAGTATGCGCAAACCTCTCCTGCCCCTTGCACGCTTGACCGGGTCTCCAGAATCGCGTATGCGCTGCAACTCTTGAAGGACAAAATCGGGCACGAAAAGCCTCCCCTCAAGAAAGCCGGACGCTATTATCCCGCTTAATCTCCCGTCAATGATGACGCTCGTGTCAAGCACCTTTGGGCGAAGCAAATCGCAAGTGTTTCCTTCGCCATAGCCCTCGGCACTGCCGCTTTGAACTTGCGCGCGAATAAGCCTCGGAAAGAACTTTGAAAGTTCCTCCTTGACGCCGAGCATTATGCGGAGGCAGATGTAAAGTGTGGGCACAAGCACAAGCACGACGATGATCAGCACCGTCTCTATCGGAAGCTTGCCGCGCATGACTGTGATTGGCGGGAGAAGGATGAGGTATGAAAGCACAAGCCCGAGCAATATCCCGAAGAGAGCAGCAACCTTTTCGGCGAGTGGTATCTTATCAAGACGAGCTATCACATCCGCGGCGCGGGCGCTCAAGGGGCTGCCAATGAGGTAGCCAATCAATGCCATGATAATGATGATGCCAATCCGGCTGCCCACTTCAAGTCTCCCGGTAACACCAATGCGGTTTAGAACCAGACCACCATAGAGGTCACTCAAGTGTCTCCCCAAAAGAGCAAAAAGCAAAACGGCACACCCAATCAATATCAGCTGCATGGCACTTTGGAGGCGTGGTCTCAAATCCATTCACCTGCCCTCTCAATAGATTTGCGACTCGCTGCAATACGCGCCTTCATAAAGCTGGCACCATTTGCGCCACTTAATTTGATGCCCGCTTGACCACAACCGGTTTAACCAGCCGTTAAAACTCGGCACCTGTGTCACTGGTTGAGCCCTCACCTCCATGCTTGGAGTGCGCATCTCCCTTATGCCTTCGTGGGCGTCCTTCGCCCGATGAATCTAAGCCGAGCAACTTTGAAGTTGCCTCTCCAAGTTGATGCACAGCGATATACTTTAACCCCTTCAATTCTCCCTTCATGCGCTCCAATCCCGAGTAAGGCGGACCAAAACAGACCTTGAAGCCGAGCCTCGCCAACTCAAGCAATCTCCTTTCGGGGAGGTGAACGGGGCGGACCTCACCTCCAAGACCTATCTCGCCAAACGCTGCTACACCTTTTGGTATCACCACATCGTATCGGCTTGATGCGATCGCCAAAGCTGCCGGCAGATCAAGCGCCGGCTCCGACACCCTTATCCCGCCGGCAACATTGATGTAAACATCTTGATCACCGAGGCGAACACCGACACGCCTCTCAAGAGCAGCTATGAGCATGCAAGCCCTATTGTAATCCATCCCAGTTACAAGCCTTCTTGGCGTCCCGAAGTATGTCGGGGCAACAAGCGCCTGCACCTCAAGCACGAGCGGACGCTTACCTTCAATGACTGCTGCAGCTATGCTTCCCGACACCTCAATGTTTGAAAGCAGATACTCGGACGGATCCGCAACCGGCTCCAAACCGCTTTCAGCCATCCTGAATAGCCCAACCTCACCAACCGGACCAAACCTGTTCTTTGTCACGCGCAGGATGCGCAGCACATAATGCTGATCGCCCTCCATGTAGAGCACGGTGTCAACCATATGCTCAAGAACCCTCGGACCGGCTATCACTCCCTCCTTTGTAACATGTCCGACCATGAAGATTGATGTGCCGGTTGCCTTTGCAGTGCGAACAAGCTCCGATGCGCATTCCCTTATCTGGCTAACACTCCCGGCAGCTGATACAAGGTCTGGATGGGACATTGCCTGGATTGAATCAACAGCGACAATTGAAGGCGTAAGGCGCTCAATTTCCTCGCACACAAATGTCACATCGGTATCCGAGAGAACCATTATTGATGGGGATGCAGCTTTGAGCCTATTTGCGCGCATCGCAATCTGCTCAACGGACTCCTCGGCAGCTACATACAATGCCACCCTGCCTCTTTGAGCGCTCACGAATGAATTGAGCAGCTGCAGCATGAGCGTTGACTTCCCGATGCCGGGTTCACCGCCAAGAAGAACAGTGCTACCCCTAACAATGCCACCGCCGAGCACCCTGTCAACTTCATCAATTCCACTCGGCTGGCGGCTGAACTCCTTTGCAGCAATGGCGCTTAACGGCTCCGCTCCTTGGCGTGGCACGGCAGTTAACTTGCGCTCCTCGGGAATACCCTCCACCAACTCCTCAACGAGCGAATTGAATGAAGAGCATTCGGGACACCTTCCGAGCCATTGCTCGCTTTGGAAACCGCATTCTTGACACACGAATCTTGAGCGGCGCTTCGGCATAGCTTTCACCCTTCGTTGCTATCCTATGAGCCAATTGCAATTTTGTCACAAGCTAATTATTTGCGGCACGAATTGGACATCACCATTGCGCCTCAAAACAGCATTTGACAATGCTCATAGACGCAGGCACAATAAGATATGCCATACAACAAAGGTAGGCAGTTTGAGAAGGGATAGATGCCCAGCCACGCTAGGCGGGGAGCTAGCCGTGCCCTGAACCCGCAATCGGCTATAGCGGGGCTGAATTCCTGCCCGAGGCTTTTGCCTGTGGGGACGGACTGCAGATTGCCAGCGTTGAAGGCTGGGTCCTGTGCGACGATAAGGTGTGAATCCCCCAGGTCCGGAAGGAAGCAAGGGTAAGCACCCAATGTCGTGTGCCGCAGGGTAGCCTGGCTGGAGTTGGCATTTGCAGTTACGCCCGTGGGCAACTGTCAACGGCAGGTGCGTGGCTGGGCTTATTCACGCATGAATGGTCGGATGGCGTAATTGCACCCAAGGGGTGATCACTCATGCCATCGCTTCCCGATGAGGAGATCATGAAGCTGCGCCCCATGTGCAACTGCTGTAAGAAGAGGCTCACGAGAATAATCCTGCCGCATACGCCTTGGAATGAGTCCGGACAATACCTCTTTCACTGCCTCATCTCCGGAAGGGTGACACCAATACGGGACATTGAGTATGTGATACGCACTGGAAGACAGGAACCAGAGACCGTTGAGGATGCCATTGAGAAGCCATCGGAGACAGCGTGACAAAGTTCTCTCAAGCAAAGAGCAATCTGCAGCCCTGTGGCAGGTCACTCCCAGAGGGGCTAAATTGTGACTGTATGAAGATGGCGTGCTAAACTATGGCTTTGAACTTTTCATGGGCATGAGGATGAGTTAACTCATCACCCGCAGCTGTGATGGGAAGGCGGGAGTTCAAACTCCCAGAACCTCTAACGGCGCTCTGAGCATACGGCATTAGATGCCAAAGGGGCAAGTGAGCAGGTTGCAAGTGATGGACAAGATTTGAAATGATGTCATGCCAAGGCGGGTGAAAGTGTGGGGCAAAAATTTGACGCTTTGTTTGACGCGCCTTCCAAGTCAACACGATGCCACAAGGGGGGATTGAAAGTTGAGCATTGTAACAATGCGAGAGCTGCTTGAAGCCGGCGTGCACTTTGGTCACCTGACGAGGCGTTGGAATCCAAAGATGCGCCAATACATCTACGAGGAGCGCAACGGCATTCACATCGTGGACTTGAGGAAGACACTGCGCTGCCTTGAAGCGGCATACAACTTCGTCAAGGAGAAAGTGGCTCAAGGTGCGACAGTGCTGTTCGTCGGAACGAAGAGGCAGGCGCAGGAGATAATTGAGGAGGCTGCCAAGAGCTGTGGCATGTTTTATGTGAGCCAAAGATGGGTTGGAGGTATGCTCACAAACTTTGAAACGATAAGGACGAGGGTTGAACGGCTGAAGCAACTCCGCAGCATGGAGGAAAGCGGCATCCTTGACATGCTGCCAAAGAAGGAAAACAAACGCCTGCTTGAAGAGAAGGCAAAGCTTGAGAGGTTCCTCAGCGGGATTGAGGGCATGGACCGCCTCCCGGACCTGCTCTACATCGTGGACATAAGGCGCGAGCACATAGCCGTTAAGGAAGCGAACAAGCTCGGAATACCCATAGTGGCGATAGTGGACACAAACTGCGATCCAGAGGTTGTTGATTACCCGATACCGGGGAACGATGACGCCATACGCTCGCTGCGCCTCATCACAATGAAGATCGCCGAAGCAGTTAATGAGGGACGCAAACTCAGGGAGGCAATGCTTGCCGAGATGGCTGGTTTGCAACCGGAGGAAGTGGCTCAAGCTGCAGCCTCACCGCAGCCAGAGGTTGAAATGATCCAGCCAAAGGGAGAGGAAGAACAAGCGAGCGTATCTGCAGGCGCGCAAAGCGTTGAAGATGAGCATTGGGAAGCAACATACGGGCTTGAAGAGGCTGATGCTGAGCTGTATGGGCAAGCTGACGAAAGCGACGATATGTGAGCTGCGGCTCAAATTGAACTCTCAACCAACGGTGGCTTTTGCTCAACCGCTCTCAAAAACTTTTTGAGCCGAGGAAAGAGCATACCTTATGGCGATCCTACACCGCTTAAGCGGCTCAGCAGCTGCGTCTTCTCAACGAGTGTGATCTGGAACGGTCACCGGATGTAACTGCATATCATGCGACGAAAGGGGGATGGGTTCAATGAAGGTGAGCGTTGAAGAGGTGAAGAAGCTGCGCGAGTTAACCGGGGCTGGCGTGATGGATTGCAAGCGAGCACTTGAGATGGCAAATGGCGATTTTGAGAGGGCGATGGAGATATTGCGTGCTGAGGGATTGGCAAAAGCCGAGAAGCGTTCCGGGAGGGCGACAACGGAGGGTGTCGTCGCAAGCTACATCCACACTGGCGGGAGAATAGGGGCAATGGTTGAATTGAATTGCGAATCCGATTTCGTGGCGCGCACGGATGAATTCAAGCGTCTGGCGTATGAGCTGGCGATGCAAGTTGCAGCTATGGATCCAAAATACACCTCACGCCAGGACATACCTGAGGAGGTGATAGAGAGCCAAAAGAGGGCATACAGGATACACGCCATAGCAGAGGGCATACCGGAAGACATGGTTGAAGAGGTCGTGAATGAACGCCTTGAAAACTTCATACAAGAGGTGTGCCTGCTTGAGCAGCCTTACATAAGGGATGAGACACGCACGGTTGGCGAGTTGATCAAAGAGATGATTGCTCGCCTCGGCGAAAACATCGTCGTTAGGAGGTTTGCGAGGTTTGCAGTCGGACAGTGAGCCGCATGGGACGCAACCGCTTTACAAAGGGTGAGAATGATGGGCGATGATATGATGCAGCAACCGAAATACAAGAGGGTGCTATTGAAGTTGAGCGGTGAGGTGCTTGCTGGCGCAAAGGGGTTTGGCATTGACCCAGATGTGCTGCAGCGCATAGCCAGTGAGATAATGGAGCTGCACAGTATGGGCGTTGAGATGGGTATAGTTGTTGGCGGCGGAAACATATTCCGAGGATTGAAGGATGCAGCAAGGTATGCAATAAAGCGGGTGACGGGAGATTACATTGGGATGCTTGCGACGGTCATAAACGCCCTCGCCCTTCAGGATGCCATTGAGAACCTCGGTGCAGAGACGAGGGTTATGACGGCGTTTGAAATGAGGGATGTGGCAGAGCCGTATATACAGCGAAGGGCACTGAGGCACCTTGAGCTTGGAAGGATTGTGATATTTGCGGCTGGGACTGGAAACCCATTCTTCACCACAGACACAGCTGCATCACTTAGGGCGCTGCAGATAGGTGCTGAAGTTGTGCTTAAGGGGACCGATGTTGATGGCGTATACGAGAGGGACCCGCACGAGGATCCGAGTGCGCATAGGTTTGATGAGATAACGCACATTGAAGCTTTAAAGCTCGGTGTTAAGGTGCTGGATGCCGCGGCGATATCGTTGTGCCACGATGCCAACATACCGATCATAGTCTTCAACATCTGTATCCCCGGCAACTTGAAGCGTGTCATTCTTGGCGAACCCGTCGGGACGATAGTGCACTCATGAGCTGACGCAGATGAGGCAGGCAATGCGCGAGCCAACTGCAACCAAACTGGTCAGTTGAGGTGGTGAGGATGCATGAGGCAATCAAAGCGCTATTGAGCGATGCCGAGCAGAGGATGAAGAAGTCGGTTGAGGCAACCGCACACGACCTCTCAATGCTGCGCACGGGAAGAGCATCGCCAGCGTTGCTTGACCACATACGGGTTGAATACTACGGCACGGTATACCAACTCAAGCAGCTTGCGACGATAACAGCGCCCGAACCCAGACTGCTCGTGATAGACCCCTGGGACAAGAGCATCATTGACTCAATACAGAAAGCCATCGTGAGCTCCGGAATCGGGTTAACCCCGACAACTGATGGCAATGTCATTAAGGTGCCAATACCGCCGCTTACAGAGGAGCGAAGGCGCGAGCTTGTAAGGCTCGCAAACAAGCGTGCCGAGGAGGGCAAGGTCGCAGTCAGGAATGTGAGGAGGGATGTCCTTGAGGATTTGCGCAAGCTTGAGAGGGAACAAAACATCTCGGAGGATGAGGTGAGGAGGGCGAGGGACGAACTTGACAAGCTGGCTTCAAGGCACATTGATGAAATTGAGGCGCTGCGGAAAGCCAAGGAGCAAGAGATACTTGAGGAGTAGGCTTCGCACCGGATGGGGTGCATCCAATCGGGCTGAACCAAATTTCGTTAGGGCGGACTGCTGCTGAACTTGAATGAAAAGGTGATGTCATTCAATTTCAATGCTCTGAGAGAAGTGCCGTTGGACGATGTATGGGTGAGCGAAAGTGAATGAGGGGTTCCTTCCGGACACGATTGGGCTAACGGTTGAAGAAGCACTGGAAGCGCTTCGCAGCGCCGGGGCTAAAGAGATTGAGCTCGTGCGAACTGAGCCGCCAAATCACCCTCACAAGGGCAAGCGGCTTGCGACGAGAGGCAAAGGAAAAACGGATGTCATTCGCGTAATAGCCCAAAGGATTGATGGCGACAAAATAAAGCTCATCGTTTCAGCGGAAGCGCATGTGCAACCATATAAGCGCATCGGAGGCAACAGCGATGGTGCCAAGGAATCAAGCCAGACAGATGTGCGCAGGTGAGCTCATAAGCATGTATGACAGGCTGAGTGAAGAGGAATGCCTAAACCTGATTGATCGTGAGAGGCTGCCGAGGCATATCGCGATTATAATGGATGGCAACAGGCGTTGGGCGAAGGAGAGGAACATAGCCATACTCAACGGGCACAGGGCTGGAGCGAAAGCCACAAGGCGTGTCGTTGAAGCCTGTGTTGAACTTGGAATTCCAATACTCACCCTCTATGCCTTCTCAACCGAGAACTGGCAACGCCCGATGCCGGAAGTGAAGGGCTTAATGCATCTGATTGAAATGACGCTGCGCAAGGAGAAGTATGAGTTACACCGCAATGGCATCCAAATACGCCACATCGGGCTAAGGGATGGATTGCCAAGTTCGCTTCTGGGAGAACTTGACGATGCGGTCACGCTTACAAGAGGCAATGAACGCATGATTTTGAACCTCGCAATTAACTACGGTGGGAGACAAGAGATATTGAGCGCGGTGAGGCACATCGCCAAGGATGTCGCTGATGAGAAGATTGAGCCGGATGAAATTGACGAGGCGACTTTCCAAAGCTACCTTTTCACCGACGGCATGCCTGACCCAGATTTGCTGATCCGCACAGCAGGCGAGCAAAGGATAAGCAACTTCCTTTTGTGGCAACTCGCCTACACCGAGTTATTCATCGCTCCAGTTTATTGGCCTGACTTCACAAAGAAGCACCTTTACATCGCCATCATCTCCTATCAGGCGAGGGAAAGGCGCTTTGGGGGTGTAGTGCCAATTGATGCAAAGAACAGGGTTAAGTAGACTGGCATTGTTTGCCCTCTCATTCGCGCTTGTCGCTGCGGATGCCGAGTTCTCCATGTTCGGTATACCGACGGCGTTACTTTGCCTCTTTCTCGCATATGCGATATCGTGGGAGCTCGCTCATTTGCTCAAGGTGAAGTGGAACACTTTCACATCGGAGTCATCCTCAACGAGCATATCGCTCATTTTAGTTGGCGCCCTGTTTTACTTTGGGTGCACAGATAAGGCTGTAGCTGCCCTCATTCATAGGTGCGGTCAAAACGCAGCCTATAGCTCAATCCAGTGGAAGCTCAATGAACTAACCCTAATAGCTTTGAGCATAGGCATGATGATGTGCGCTCTCGTCTTGGCTGCCACAATCGTCTCATATGCCGTTGATGCTTGGAATCAGAGGAAGCCAAGCATAGTCTTGATTGGGACTGGTTCAAGCATACTCGTGGGCTTGATTATTGGGACGCTGTTTGGGCTGGCAGCCATAATGGGCATGCCGAAAGAAAATGCGTCCTTACTGCTATCGCTGATTGCCGGATTGGGAATTGTGAACCTGATGGCAACTCCAAACGGAAGAGCAAACAGCCACAATGAGAACGAAGATGGCAAGATGGGCAGCGAACGCGGGGGCAAGCTTATGTTTCTCCTTGGGGCATTATTCGGCGCACTGCTCAGCGCTGGGCTCACCGGCATCCTGATCAAGAGCGCATCAGAATCTATCAAGCTGTTTGTGCTCGTCATTGTGGGCGCAGTTGCACAGCGGTTCCTTGCGAGATTGAGCATTATTCAAGCCCCGGAGAATGCCCCCAAGATGCTGTCCGTCGGCATCGGCTTTTACACGCGCCACTTCCTCACTCTCGGGATGTGCGCATCAATAGCATTGCTTTTGAAGGGGTAGCCTACATTGGGCAAGTGAGGCGAAACCGGAGAGCCAATCTGTTCGGTCAACGATTTCACCATGAGGTGATGTCCACAGATGGACACCCTGTTACCCATAATCAAGTCCTACATCATCCCGATACTCGTCCTCGGGTTCGTCGTTCTCGTCCACGAGGCTGCGCACTTCGCGGCAGCATTGAGGGTCAGAATGAGGGTGCTTGAGTTCTCAATCTTCATCGGTCCAGCTATTTGGACTAAGGTGATCGGGGGCATCAAGTATTCGCTTCGCGCCATACCATTCGGCGGGTATGTGCGCATCTTCGGGATGGAGTTTGATGACCCGGACGCCATCGCATCAATGGAAGCCTTTCACAATCGCCCAATCACGCATAGGCTGCTTGTGCTCCTCTCGGGTCCACTCGGCAACTTGATTGCCGCATTCGCTGTGCTGCTCATCTACGGCATAGCGGTGAGCGGCATGAGGGGCACTAATGTTGTTTCAAGGGTAGCTGCAAGCATGCCGGCAGCAAAAGCCGGAATTAAGCCGGGTGACGAAATCATCGGGATAGATGGATTGAGCATCAAGCTCACCAATGAATGGCTCACGCTCGCAAGGATTAAGCGCAGCAGCAATGTTAGATTCAAGGTGCTAAGGGGGGGTCAAATGATTGAATGCACGGCAAAGGAACTGCGCCGCAACGACACGCTCATTTCAATTAATGGCATTGGAAGGGAAGATACTGACCTAATCACGGCTGCCATATCCAAAAGCCCGAAGAAACGCATAGCTGTGCTCGTCAGACGGGGCGGAAAACCGCTGACCATAAATGTCACTCCCATGGCAATGGAAGAGGTTGAAATAAGGGAGACCGAGCGCACCGGACGAGGTAAGGGCGCTATAGCCAAAACGAAGATCGTCAAAAGGGAGCGCGGCATTATCGGGGTTGAGTTCCTCCAAATGCCCTCGGAAAAGCCGGTGCCGATCGTGAAGCGTTTATTGGATGGAGCTGCAATCGCAGCTGGTGAATGTTGGCGCATCACTTATGGGCTTGCCCTGCTCCTTTCAAAGTTGGGACAACTCCACCACGCTGTCGGCGGTCCGATACGCATATTTTGGGAATTGAAGGAACAAGCGTGGATGAGCTTCTATCTGCAACTGCGTTTGATTGGGGCGCTGAGTTACATAGTTGGGTTAGTCAACCTCATCATTCTCATACCACCACTTGATGGCGGTAGGCTGGCGCTGCTATGCGTTGAGGCAATCTCAAGGCGGCGCATGAAACCAAACTGGGAGTTAAAGATGACACTTGTGGGCATTGTGTTGCTGCTCGGCTTGATAATGCTCATCAGCGCAAGGGATGTTGGATACATAGTCAAGCGGCTCACCGGTGCTCAGTGAAATGGCAGCAACGGAGCTTTTGACATCACTACCAACCTTAGCGGAGGTTGGTGAGGATGAGAGCATCGCAGCTATACTTCCCCACACTGCGTGAACCTCCCTCGGAAGCCGAACTTGTAAGCCACAAGCTGCTGATGAAAGCCGGGTTCATAAGGAGAGTTGCAGCCGGGATATATGCATACCTTCCACTGGGGTGTCGTTCCCTTGAGAAGATCGCGCGCATAGTCCGTGAGGAAATGAACGCCATTGGAGCGCAGGAGATTCTCATGCCGGCACTTCACCCGGCGAGCCTTTGGGAGGAGACGGGAAGGTGGGAAGAGTGCGATGAGATATTGTTTAAGCTGCGCGATAGGCAAGAGCGACCAATGTGCCTCGGGCCAACTCACGAGGAAGTCGTGACCGACTTGGTCAGAAGGGATGTGCGCTCGTATAGGCAGCTGCCGCTAACCCTCTATCAGATACAGGTCAAGTTTCGCGATGAGCCCCGTCCGAGGGGAGGTTTGATGCGTGCCCGTGAGTTCACAATGAAGGATGCCTATTCGTTTGACAGGGATGAGGAGGGACTTGAAAGAAGCTATCGGGCAATGGTGAGGGCTTACAAGCGGATCTTTTTTAGGTGCGGTTTGAAAGCCATCCCAGTTGAAGCTGAAGCTGGAGTGATTGGCGGGACAGAGAACCTTGAGTTCATGGTGCTCTCAGAGAGCGGTGAAGATAGCATGCTCATCTGTGAGAGCTGCGGGTATGCAGCCAATCGGGAGCGAGCCGAAAGACGAAGACCATTTGAAGAGCCAATGGGCACGCGCTCACAGGATGACATGCTACCAATGGAAAAGGTCTTTACGCCAAACCAAAAGACAGTCGCACAGGTGACGAGCTACCTCAAGGTGAGCGCCGATAGGCTCGTCAAGACGCTCATATACATCGTCAATGGTAAGCCGGTGGCTGCCCTTGTTCGCGGCGATGCCGAATTGAATGAGGCGAAGCTGCGCCGCCTCCTTAAAGCGTCGGATATGCGCATGGCCAACCCCGACGAGATAAGGCAACTCACCGGCGCAGATGTTGGCTACTCTGGTCCAGTTGGGCTTAAGGGTGTTGAGGCGATCGCAGATTATGACATAGCCCTGATGCGCAACTTCGTCACCGGCGCAAATGAGGACGACCACCACCTCATCAATGTCAATTGGGGAAGGGACTTTGAAATAAGCCTGTTTGCGGACTTGCGATTCGCCAGGGATGGTGATGGCTGCCCGAGATGCGACAGCGGCATGCTGCGCCAGAGGAACTGCATTGAAGTCGGGCATGTCTTCAAGCTCGGCACGAAATACAGCGATGCAATGAACGCCAAATTTGTTGATGAGGATGGCGCTGAAAAGCCGTTCATCATGGGCTGCTATGGGATAGGCGTGAGCCGAATGCTGGCAGCAGTCGTTGAGGTGAGTCACGATGAGGACGGGATAATCTTTCCCATAACTGTAGCACCATACGAGGTGTGGATTATTCCCATTGACATGGGCGATGGCGAAATAGCCGATGGGGCGGAGCGAATTTATTCCCAACTCATAAGGGCCGGCATTGAGGCGCTCATTGATGACAGGAATGAGCGTCCCGGCGTAAAATTCAAAGATGCCGACCTGATAGGCGTGCCAATACAAGTCGTTATCGGTAAGAGCTATAAAGAGAGCGGCTGCGCAGAGGTGAGGTTGCGGAGGGATAAAAAGCCAACCCTCGTTGGCGCGGATGATGCATTGAAATACATCTTGGAGTTGCGCTCCATGCTTTATGAGGAACTGACACCAAAGGAATGAATGGAGCCAAGGGAGGGTGTTTTCACCGGTGCGCTTGATGGAGCCGAATGCTTATGAGACGGCGTTCAGGCTCATACTGGCGATCATACTCTGCGCTTTGATAGGCGCTGAGAGGGAAGCGAGGGAGAGACCGGCGGGGCTTAGAACGCATGTTCTCGTCGGGCTCGGTTCGTGCCTCTTCATGATGGTCTCAATAGCGATTGCGATTCAATCCGGCAACCCGAGTGCAGACCCGGCACGCATTGCCGCGAATGTTGTCACCGGGATCGGTTTCCTCGGGGCTGGAACGATCTGGCTTCGCGGCGACATCATTCGCGGATTGACCACAGCTGCAAGCATCTGGGCTACTGCGGCAATAGGTTTGTGTGTCGGCATGGGTTGGTATTTCCCGGCGGTGATTTCAACATTGCTCACCTTCGCCTCGCTAACTCTGTTGAGGCATGCCGAAAGAAGATGGTTTGGGAAGGGAGAAAGATACCCGGCTGTCATAAACTGCACATACGAACCGCAACAATATGCCATTGATGAGATATTGCGATCGCTGACCAACCTCAGAGCACACATAACAATGGTTGAGTTCAAATCCGCAACCGATGGCACCGAAAGAATTGTGCGAATAGGAGCCACACTGCCGGCTCAAGTGACAGAGTATGAGGTAACTCGGACGCTCCAGAGGTTGGATTTTGTTAAAGCCATCAAATGGGAGTGAGGCGAAGGATTAAGGCAGCACCTCTTCGGAGTGCCCCTCAAGAGCCCTTTTGATCTCCTCATCAAGGACCTCAACTCTTATCCTGCCCTCGCGGAAATCCTTGAGCGCCATTATGATTGGGTTCTCCTTAAGCGGTTGCTTGCTGAAGGCAGCATCTTGAATTAGCTTGCGTGCCCTATGCGCAACAGCGAGCGTGTATAGATACTTGTTCCGTATAGGTCCCGATGTGGCTCGCAGCACATCATCAAGCATCGCATCCGCTCACCTCATCTTCGCTTTCCCCATTTGTGATAAGAGGGCACGGCTTTGAAAGCCGTGCCCATCACAGGTTATGACCTTATGACTTCTTCTCCTTCTCCTCCTCTTCTGGCTTCTCGGCTATTAGCGCCTCCGTGTTCAGAATGAGCGTAGCTATGCTGACTGCATTCTCAAGCGCAGTCCGAACGACCTTAAGTGGGTCAACTATGCCGGCTTCCATCATGTCAACGAATTCCCCTCTCGCAGCATCAAAGCCGATGTTGCCGTCCCTGTTCCTCACCTCATCAACTATGACAGTTCCATCGTAACCGGCATTCTCAGCTATCTGGCGCAGAGGTTCCTCAAGCGATTCAAGGACAATGCGATAGCCAACTTTCTCATCCTCGGGCGCCTCAAAGTCCATGCCCTTAAGTTTAGCCTGTGCTCGTATGAGCGAGACGCCACCGCCGGGTAGTATGCCCTCTTCAACTGCAGCCCTTGAAGCGTTCAGGGAATCCTCAAAGCGGTGTTTCTTCTCCTTTAGCTCCGTCTCGGTCGGCGCACCAACTTTGATCACGGCAACTCCGCCAGCCAACTTCGCAAGGCGCTCCTCAAGCTTCTCACGGTCGTAATCCGATTCCGTCTCCTGAATCAACTTCCGTATCTGCTCAATGCGAGCTGCTATTGCCTCTTTGGAGCCACCGCCTTCAACTATCGTTGTCTTCTCACGCTCAACAACGACTCGCTTTGCCGTGCCCAAGTCCCTCAGGTCTATGTTCTCAAGTTTGATCCCCAAGTCTTCGCTGAAGAAGCGCCCGCCGGTGAGTATGGCAATGTCCTCCATGATGGCTTTTCTGCGCTCGCCGAAAGCTGGCGCCTTAACAGCACAGCATTGGATCACGCCGCGAAGCTTATTGACCACGAGCGTCGCCAACGCATCTCCTTCAACATTCTCAGCAATGATCAGGAGTGGACGACCAGCTCTGGCTACCCTTTCAAGCAGCGGCACTAAATCAAGCGCCGAGGTTATCTTCTTCTCGTGAACGAGTATGAGCGGCTCCTCAAGAACGCACTGCATGTTTTCGGCGTCCGTGATGAAATACGGCGATATGTAACCCTTGTCAAATTGCATTCCCTCAACAACCTCAACCGTCGTTTGAGTTCCCTTCGCCTCCTCTACGGTTATAACTCCGTCCTTCCCCACCTTATCCATTGCCTCAGCAATAATGCGCCCTATCTCTGGGTCATTTCCGGCGATGGTAGCCACATGCATTATCTCTTCCTTTGTCTCAACATCAACGGCGAGCTCCCTAAGGTGCTCAACAACATCCCTTAAAGCCCTTTCCATGCCCCTCTTCAGGAACACCGGATTAACACCAGCTGCAACAGCCTTCATCCCCTCTTTGAGCATCGCGTAGGCGAGCACAACCGCTGTTGTTGTTCCATCGCCTGCAACATCGTTTGTCTTTGATGCCACCTCACGCATGAGCTGTGCGCCCATGTTTTCAAACTTCTCCTCAAGCTCTATCTCCTTTGCCACTGTGACACCGTCTTTGCTCACAGATGGCGAACCCCATTTCTTGTCAAGCACAACATTTCGTCCCCTCGGTCCAAGCGTGACGGCAACTGCCTCTGCAACTGCTCGTGCGCCGCGAAACAATGCCTGCCTCGCCTGATCGCTGAACAGCAGTTGCTTTGCTGCCATCTTTTACTCACCTCCGATTAAGATTGGAGGCGTTTGTAAGGGCGCATGACGGCATCAACAGTCAAATGAAGTTTATGGGCGGAAGGATCGGCTTACTCCTCAATGACGGCATATATGTCATCCGCGCTGAGGATAACATGCTTCTCGCCGTTAAGCTTTATCTCAGTTCCGGCATACTTTGAGAAGATGACCCTGTCACCGACCTTCACGCTGATTGGGATGACCTTGCCCTCGTCCGTCACCTTGCCATCGCCGACTGCCACGACGATACCGCGCTGCGGCTTCTCCTTTGCGGTGTCTGGGAGGTAAATCCCACCGGCTGTCTTCTCCTCCTCTTCCTCAACCTTGATCAGCACTTTGTCCCTGAGCGGCTTTATCTTCATCGCAGCTTCACCTCCCGTCGGCAAACGACATGGTGCACACAGGTTTACCCTTAAGTGAGGTGATGAGGAATTTGGCTCATCGCTGAGAGGTCAACGGACAACCGCAGCCAGTTAATTATGATGCTGCGCGATTTGAAAATGTAAAGCTGAGGATGAAGCGCACCAAGTTCAAGATGAGGCAACCAAAACCATCATCGGCTCAACTGTGGCATTGCGCATGCAGCCCGATTGCATGAACGGGCAAGCGAGGTGATAATAGGTTGATGGTGGGAAACGAAAGCAACGCTTCAACATATCAAAATGCGTTCCCTGCGAAGGGGTGTTTGAGGCTATGCGCAATGATAAGGTCGCAGAAATGCTCGAGGAGCTCGGCGACTTAAAGGAGATACTCGGCGAGAACCCATTTAAGGTGCGCGCATACAGGAGAGCTGCGGAGGCAATAAGGAGGTTGACCACACCAATTGAAGAGCTAATTGAGCAAGGGAGGCTGAATGAGAGAGAAGGGGTTGGCGCAAGCTTAGCCGCCAAGATAACCGAATTTGTGCGAACCGGGAAAGTGAGCGAACTTGAGGAGTTGAGGAGGAAGGTGCCGCCATCGCTGCGCGCATTCTTGGAGATACCCGACATGGGACCGAGGACCGCATGGCTCGTATATGAACGCCTCGGCATAACCACAATTGAGGAGCTGGAGAAGGCTGCAACTGAGGGCAGACTGCGCCATTTGCCCGGAATGGGTCCGAAGAAAGAGGAGAACATACTTCGCGGCATACAGCTGCTAAAGACAACAGCGCAGCGAGTGCGCCTTGATGTCGCTTGGAAGGTTGCCGATTACATCGTCAATGAACTTGCATCCCTCCCACAAGCGAAGCTGATACTTCCAGCCGGCAGCCTGCGCAGGATGAAGGAAACGATAGGCGATGTGGATATACTCGTGGCTACGACCAACTCCGAACCAGTGATGGAAAAGTTTGTGAACTTGGATGGCGTTAGGGATGTGCTTGCAAGGGGTCCAACCAAGTCAAGCGTGCTGTTTGAGGGCGGGCTTCAAGTTGATGTGCGTGCGGTGCATCCGGAATCGTTTGGTGCAGCCGCTCAATACTTCACCGGCTCAAAGGATCACAACATATCCCTGCGTGAGCGCGGCATAAAGCTCGGCTTGAAGATAAACGAGTATGGCGTCTTCAAGGAGCCAACGGATGAAAAGATAGCCGGGGAAACTGAAGAGGGCGTTTATGAGTCGCTCGGGCTAATTTGGATACCGCCGGAGATAAGGGAGAACAAGGGCGAGATTGAGGCAGCCGAAAGGAGGGAAATACCGAAGCTCATTGAGATGGATGACATACGGGGTGACTTGCACATCCACTCAAACTGGAGTGACGGCTCGGAGACCATTGAGGCGTTGGCAAATGCAGCAGCCGAACTCGGCTACGAATACATCGCCATAACCGACCACTCACCACCACTCGGTTGGGGCGTAAAGCCGGAGGACTTCAAGCGGCAAGTTGAGCTGATAAGGAAGCTCAATGAGCGCCTCAATGACATAACGATATTGACCGGTGTTGAAGTTGACATACTCCCAGATGGCACACTCGCGCTTGATGATGAGCTGCTGAGCGAATTTGATGTGGTCATTGCTTCCGTCCACTCACAGATGAAGATGAGCGCACAGAAGATGACCGAACGAATGCTTCGGGCGATGGAGAATCCGTATGTGAACATCATCGGGCATCCAACCGGGAGGTTAATCGGGCAAAGGGAACCTTACGAAGTTGATGTGGAAGCACTGATAAAGCGCGCCGCGAGTGAGGGCATAGCCCTTGAGATAAATGCGAGCCCAGAAAGGCTTGACCTGAAAGACGACCATGTGCGCATGTGTAAGGACTATGGTGCATTGGTCGCCATAGGAACGGATGCGCATGCCACAATCCACCTTGAGTTCATGAGGTATGGTGTTGGGACTGCGAGGCGGGGATGGCTTGAACCAAAGGATGTCATAAATGCGATGCCGCTCAGGGACTTGCGCTCATTTTTGAGGCAGCGCCGCTCAAGCAAGCGCCAAAAGAGAGGGTGATGCGCATGGGGAAACCGCATAGGGACTTCCTCTCGGTGACGGATTTGAAAGCTGAGGAAGTTGAGCTGGTGTTTCAATGGGCAGGCGAATACAAATCCGGCAACGCCTCTTTGCGGCTCAGAGAACCATTGCTCTACAGGGCAGTGGCATTGCTGTTTGAGAAGCCGTCCCTTAGGACGAGAGTGACATTTGAACTTGCGGTGAGACAGCTTGGAGGGATTCCAATTGTGCTTACGCAAGCCGAGGTTGGCATCGGGACAAGGGAAGCGGTTAAAGACATCGCTATGAACCTTGAAAGGTGGGTTGACATGGTAGTGGCGAGGGTTCACAGGCATGCAACGCTTGAGGAAATGGCATACTGGGCAAATGTGCCAGTGATAAACGCCCTCTCAGATGTTGAGCATCCGTGTCAGGCTCTCGCCGACTTGTTCACGCTGAAGGAACACTATGGTGAATTGAAGGGCAGGCACTTGGTCTTCATCGGTGACGGATACAATGTCGCTCATTCGCTGATGCTCCTCTGCGCTATGCTCGGAGTGAATGTCTCCGTCATCACGCCAAAGGGTTATGAGCCGAAAAGCGAGATCGTAAATCAAGCCATGAACATCGCAAAGGTGAGCGGCTCAACCGTAAACATCGGCAACGAGCCAGCGGATGCACTCAAAGATGCTGATGCAATCTACACGGATGTCTGGGTGAGCATGGGGCAGGAGGAGGAAGCGCAGAAGCGCAAGGTGGACTTTGCTCCGTATCAGGTTAACGAGGGGATGCTTGAGCTTGCACCACCACACGCTGTTGTAATGCATTGCCTGCCAGCACACAGGGGCGAGGAAATAACCAGTGAGGTGCTTGACTCGGAAAGGTGCATTGCGCTTGAGCAAGCGGAAAATAGGTTGCACACGCAAAAGGCACTTTTAGCGCTAATAGCGCATGGCACCTGAAGATGCTCATTGGGGGCAAGGGTAGTTCAATGGGATGGCTAATTCCGATGATGGTGCGATGCTAAAGCAGGACAAGGGTTATTTGGCAAGCGATGCCATCGCCATCCGGGAGACGATGCCGCAATGGG
>JAVHTD010000024.1:0-45382 GCA_032161105.2 Candidatus Thermosaccharophagus tengchongensis | reverse complement strand
TGCGGTGGTGCACCATACTCAAAAGCCTCAAGCAGGAAGCCGAATTTCTGATAAGCCTCCTCCATAGGCAAATCTATCGCCTTAAACAGCGCCTCTTGAAGTTGGCGCCTGTGAATCCTTATGCTCCCACCGCCAATCTCGTATCCGTTGAGGACGATGTCATAGGCGTTAGCCCTGACCCTGCCAAGCGGATGTTCGGGATGCCCCTTTGGCAATGGCGAGTTTATCCCCTCAATCAACAAATGCTCATCCTCCGGCAAAGGCGATGTGAATGGATGATGCACGGGCGTGTAGCGCCCCTCCTCTTCATCCCATTGGAGCAATGGGAAGTCAATCACCCAAACAAACCTCCAAGTGCCATATGGAGTCAACTTCAGCTTCGCCGCAATATGCTTTCGGAGCAACCCCAACACAGCGCACGCCAACTCAGCCCTATCTGCGACGATGAGAATTAGATCGCCCGCCTTCGCACCCAAGCGCTCAAATATGGCTTTCAGCTCCTCATCGCTCAAGAACTTAGCGACATGCGAATGAACCTCGCTCTCCCCGACAGCGATTGTGGCTAAGCCCTTTGCACCGGCGCGCTTGGCTATATCGGTTAACTCCGCCACATCCTTTCGTGAGAAGCTCGCACAGCCAATTGAGTTGAGCGCTTTAACCCTGCCGCCGCTTGAAACAACCTGTGAGAAGACCTTGAACGAGCTGTTGGAGGCGATGTCGGTTATGTCGGCTATCTCCATTCCGAAGCGCAAGTCTGGCTTATCCGTCCCGTAGCGTTCAATCGCATCGCTGTAGCTCATCCTCGGAAATGGCGTTTCAATCCTGATACCGAGCACTTGCTCAAATGCGTATGCGAGCATGCGCTCAACGAGGTCAAAAATATCCTCACGGGTGATGAACGACATTTCAATGTCAACCTGTGTGAACTCAAGCTGCCTATCCGCACGCGGGTCTTCGTCCCTGAAGCACCTCGCAATTTGAAAATACCTCTCAATGCCCGCGACCATCAACAGCTGCTTGCAAAGCTGCGGCGATTGCGGAAGCACATAGAACTTGCCCGGATGAAGCCTTGATGGGACGATGAACTCCCTTGCCCCCTCGGGCGTGTGCTTCCAAAGTATCGGCGTCTCAATCTCCCAGAACCCCTCGCCATCCATGAAATCCCTTATCGCCTTCGTAAACCTGTAGCGCAGCTCAAGAATCCTTTGCATCTTCTGCCGGCGCAGGTCAAGGTAGCGGTGCTTCAGGCGCACCATCTCATCGGCATCATCCGAAGTTAGCGGGAAGGGCAGCGGCTTTGAGCCACTCAACACCTCAATCCTCTCACCGCGCACCTCAATTTCGCCCGTGGGCAACTTCGGGTTCTCCGTCCCGGGCGGGCGTCGCACGACCTCACCCTCAATGAGCAGCACATACTCATTTCCAACCTCTGACGCTAACCTGTGCACCTCTGTTGGGCATGTTGACGGGTCAAAAACGGTTTGGACGATGCCACTCCTGTCACGGAGATCAATGAAGATGACGCCGCCGTGATCCCTCACCCTGTTTGCCCATCCGCACACCCTCACCCTTTGTCCGATGTGCTGCGGACGCAGTTCACCGCACCAGTGCGTG
This sequence comes from Candidatus Thermosaccharophagus tengchongensis, assembly GCA_032161105.2. Taxonomy (GTDB): domain Bacteria; phylum Armatimonadota; class Fervidibacteria; order Fervidibacterales; family Thermosaccharophagaceae; genus Thermosaccharophagus; species Thermosaccharophagus tengchongensis. The sequence continues at coordinate 43,768 of JAVHTD010000024.1, read as the reverse complement.
CGCATCATGATTTTCCTTCCCCCAATGAACGCAGGTAGTCAATGAGCTCCCCAAAAGGGACTTGTTGCTGCTTGCTCTCCTTCATCGCCCTTACAGTTGCAACGCCGTTTGAGAGCTCCTCATCACCGATGATGATGGCATAGGTTGCCCCAAGCCTATCGGCGAAGCGCATTTGCGCCTTTAAACTCCTTCCGAGATAGTCCATGTCGGCACGCACTCCAGCACCCCTCAGTTGCTGAAGCAATTTGAATGCGTGCTGGCGAATGCCGTCGCCGACGGCGCAGACAAAGACATCAACGATGCTACCCTCTTCCTTCCTCAGATTGCAATTTCGGCGCAGCATGAGCACCCTCTCAATGCCGCATCCGAAGCCGATGCCCGGAGTTGGCTTCCCGCCGCACTCCTCAACCAAGCCATCATATCGCCCACCAGCAAGCACGGCGCTTTGTGCGCCGAGTGACGGATGCAGGAACTCAAATGTCGTCTTAGTGTAGTAATCCAAGCCGCGAACGAGCCTGCTGTCAACGATGAATTCTATCCCTACACCCTCAAGGTAACTGAGGACGCTTTCAAAGTGCGCCCTGCATTCCTCGCAAAGGTATGCGAGTATGCTCGGCGCTGACGCCGTTATTGCCCTGCAGCTTTCCTCCTTGCAATCAAGAGCGCGCAGCGGGTTGATTTTGAGCCTGCGCTTGCAATCCTCGCACAGCCCGCCCTCGTGCGGCTCTAAGAACTTGACGAGAGCCTGCCTGTATGCCGGGCGGCACCTCAGACACCCAACTGAGTTGATGTGGATTTCGTATCCGCTCACCTCAACCCTGCTGAGGAAGTCAACACCGAGCGCTATCACTTCGGCATCCACTGCCGGGTCACCTGAGCCGAGCACCTCAATCCCGCACTGATGATGCTGCCTCAGCCTGCCAGCCTGCGGACGCTCATATCGGAAAATCGGCGCTATGTAAAACAGCTTGATGACGGGCATCCCGTATCCGAGGTTGTGCTGAATGAATGCGCGCACAGTCGGCGCAGTTCCCTCGGGGCGAAGCGTGTAGCTCTCACCACCGGGGTCGGAAAAGGTATACATCTGCTTTGTGACGATATCGGAAGATTCGCCAGCCGTGCGCACAAACAATTCGGTCTCCTCAAACGCAGGCGTGCGTATCTCCCTGTAGCCATATAGCGAGCACACATGCCTAAATGTCTCCTCAACGAACCGCCACTCCGGAATCTCATCGGGAAGCACATCCTTTGTCCCTCTCGGCGCTTTATACTTCGTCATTTGCTCCACCGACCTTTGATGCAATTGCAATTTATCAACCCTCGCGGAATCACGCAGAGATGCGGGCTCGCTGCCAACGGAAGGTTAAATTGATGCCCAGATGCCACACACAACCATTGTCAAGCCGGTGCATTGCATGATGACACATCTAACCAAAAGGAATGATGGCTGCAAATTCTCATCCTGACCATGTCCATTTTAGCACGACACAACTTGCATCATCCTTTGCAATGGCTCACAGCACCACACAAGCGTGCCCGAGGTGATGGCGGGATGCAAAGGACTGCCGAGATTTTTGCCATCGGGAACGAATTGCTGCTCGGCGATGTCTTGGACACGAATACAAACTACCTGTGCAAGCAGTTAACCGGTTTGGGCGTGAAGGTGTGCAGGGCTGTCATGCTCCCAGACGATGTTGATGTCGTTGCAGATGAGCTGCGCTCAGCTGCTGCACGCAAACGCACATTGCTCATCACGACTGGCGGACTCGGCCCAACTGATGATGACCAAACATTGAAGGCTGTGGCGAAGGCATTTGGGACGGAGTTGGTGCTCAACGAAGAGGCGTTCAAGATGGTGCATGAGCGATATTCACAGCTCGCGAGCGAAGGGTTAGTTGAGAGCGCCGAAATGACCGAACCGAGAAAGAAGATGGCGATACTCCCAGAGGGCGCAATACCAATTTTCAATCCGGTTGGGACTGCTCCGGGGGTTTGGCTTGAGTGGCAACATGGTCAGGTTGTCCTTTGCCTTCCCGGGGTGCCAAACGAGCTCAAGGGCATTTGGGAGAACACACTGCCACCGCTGCTACAAAAGCTTCTTGGGAGGGCTTACTTCAAGCTCATTGAGGTGATCGCAGACTTGTGCGATGAATCAAAGCTTGCTCCGATCGTAAGCAGGGTGTCTTCATCTCACCCAAATGTGTATGTCAAATCAAGGGCTTCGCGCTTCGGACACGATGTCAAGCTCAGGATAACGCTATCAATGTCATCGGACTGCAGGGAGCGGATTGATAATGAGCTAAACTCAGCCGCAGCTCACATTATCCAGCTGCTTGAGGAAAGCGGCATCAAGGCACATGTGCGTGAATGATGTGTCAAATGCCGATGAGGGTTCACCAATGGCAGCTTCATCTGCAAGGCAAACGCAACATTGGCATCATGCCGATGAGGGAAACTGGCAGCGCATCAGGGAATGCACAGGTTGATTCGGCATTGCAAGTGAGCGTGGTGAGAGAGGCAATGAGGCTTTGTCTTCTTTGGCTCAACTTCATGCTCTACATGTTCATCATCGGTGGCACCGTTAAGGCACTGTTCATGCCCATGACATCATTGCTCAATCACATCATCTGCTTTGCCATGTGGATTGGCATGCCTCTTTTCCTTCGCCAGAACAAGAGCGATGCGCTCAAGCTAACGCTGGTGAGTTCGTTAGCCGTTTGGTATCTTTTAACCTCAGCGCTCTCCATCTACCCTCGCCTCAGCTTTGAAGTGGTGATGCAACGCCTTATGTATCTCGCCGTCTTTGCGGTCGCATGGCGCACCGCAGAAGAAGAGGATGGCATAAGATGCATCGCTATGAGCTTGCTAACTGCATGCGCATTTGAGGTGGTGCTGTCACTTGTCCAGTGGGTGACTTGGCTTCCGAGGCGCCCGCCGGGAGAGCCATTTGAGCGTGTCATCTTCGGCACGCTGAATCACCCAAATGACCTTGCGGTGTTTCTCGTCCTGTGTTTGCCGATGTGGCTCGCCATGATTGCTGAAGAACGAAAGCGAGCCAAAGGCAACGCATGGGCGCATTCAACAATCGCGTTCATTGGGGTGCTCGGGGCATTGATTACCACATTCTGCCTGCTGCTCACTTGCTCAAGGTCGGGCTACATCGGCATGTTCACTTTGGCGATCTCATTCCTCGCCATCGCTCTCAAGTGGAGAAGTGAAGCGACGGTGAGCATGCTCCATGTGCGTCTTGTGCCAGCCATCGCAGCTTCATTTGCAGCCCTGTTGATTGGCGCATTGCTTGTGCCCGGCAATTGGGTGATAAGGCGCTTAATCGCCATGTTCACGCATATTGATATCAGCGTCTACAACCGCATCGCAATGTGGAGATACACAGCGCTTATGGTCGCGGACAGATGGCTGACCGGATACGGTGCCGGATGCTACCCGCTTGCATATCCGAAGTTCATTCCACAGGGCGGTGTCAGAGAGATCTTCCTTCATCCGCACAACTTGTATCTGCACATTGCATCGGAAGTCGGCGCAGTTGGGCTTTTACTCATGTGCATCGCACTGTTGGTTTGCCTCCTCAACGGTTACAGGCATATCCACAACATTGCTCGCAACGCTGTAAATGCATACAGGGTTGCATCATGGTGTGCGTGTATAGGTTTCCTCGTCAGTTCAGTTGGCAATTCGGAGCTTGAGATACCGGCGATAATGTGCGCCTTCATGGCTCTCCTTGGGATGTGCGCTGCTGATGTGAGGAAAAGCAATTGTGAATGCGCTGTGGTGCCGAGAGCAAAATGGCTATGGCGAACTGCTAAGGCGGCAATGGCTCTATCAGTCGCTGCGCTCTTGGTGTTCCTTGTGCGCTTTGATGCCGCTCACTTCTTCTTCTCGGCAGCCATGAAACGCAGTGGCTCAGAAGCCATCAGGATGCTGAGGCGCTCAATTGGGCTTGACCCGAAAAATGCTTACTACGCTGGTCAGCTCGGCTTGATGCTTTACCGTGATGATGCCGAAGCCGCGATGAGGATGTATAAGCGTTCGCTGTTGTGCTTTGATGGCGACCCTTTGCACTGGCACAATTTGGGGCAGCTCAACCTGCTTGAACTCAAACACCTGATTGGCTCGTGGTCAAATCGCCTTGATAAACTTGAGGGTGAAAGCGGGGGAAGGGCTCATCAGCTGGTTGATGCAGCTTTCAAGTGCTTTTCAAGGGCGCTCTCGTTAGACCCATCAAATGAGTATTATCGCTCATGCGTGCAATGCGTTGAAGCGCTTCAAAGAGAGCTCGAGGGCGATGTTCAGGGCGCTGTGAAGTTGTTTGACGAGGCAATGAGGCGTCACGAATGGATGCCTAAGTGGGCGAAAGAGCATGCGGCTGCGCTCGCATCGGGAAACAAACCGATGGGCATTAAACCCCATTACAAGCCACAAGCCGCCAAACTCAAGTCAACAGCGATTGAGAGGATGCGCATACACCTGCCAGTGCGCTATAGGCGCATCGGAATTGAACGGGAGGCAATTTGGGTTGAATGAATTTGAGCCCGTGTTAAGGCTGCTGGATAAAATCCCATTGAAACTCCTCGCTCAAGTCGGGAGCACATCGCGAAAGCCTTCACGGATGCAGCAGCAATTTGAGCAGCCGTTGATTGCCGCTGTCGGCAACTATAGCCTTTGCACCCTTGAGCGAAACGAATGTCGGCTCGTTTAAGTGTGTGGCATCATCGCCGGCTTTGTCCGTCACTCCAAACTGGGCGATGAACTTCCAATCATCCCAGTCAAGCCAAATCAACCTGTGCCTATCGGTGTCGCTAATCAGCATCCAATCGCCGTCAACGGAGATGCGGAGCCTCCTTCCAAAGCGCTGACTATCATCCGCACCATAACTCACAAATTCCCTCACAGGGCGATAAGCATCGCCATCCCGTGCGAGTAGCAATATGCGCCCCTCATCTGCAACGAGCAATCTTCCGTCAGTGAGCGCAACCACATCAGTTGGAGATTTGAGCGATACACCTTCAACTGTGATTGGCTTCCAGTGCTCACTTGATGGGCGCAAATCGGGGAGCCAAAAGTCGGTCCTCCAGATCTGCCCGGTGGCTGCATCGGTGACGAATAAGAATCCACCCACCTTCCCCGGGACAACTTGCACCGATAGCCCAACGGGTTTCTTCATCGGAACCGGTTCTCCGACACGCCACGCCTCATTCCTGTCACCGGTGCGCCTGCTGAAGATTGTGGGCACTGGCGAACGGCGCTGCAGGTCATCCAAGCGATACTGTGCAGCGAGCGCAAAGAAGCGTTCACCGTCAAAGTGAACTGGCGTGACAGCGATGTGCAACTCCGCCTTATGCGGCGGCGCATCGGCGTCATCCTCCCACCGCCACCAAAGTTGCGCCCTCTCAGTCCCAACAGTCACCCAACCGTCATCGGACAAGCCCAAGGAGGCTATAATGGGCAAGCAGCCGATGCGGCGAATGAATCTCAAGCTCTGCGAGCTCTCGTCCCAGTGAACGAGATAAACGGCATCGGGCATCGCAGTTGTGATGGCGAGCAGCTGCTTTTGAGCGCCCTCGGCAATGCATACCACTTGTGTTGGGTAGCCGAGTTCGTGATGCCATTCAACGACTCTCCCGGGTGCACCGCGACATTGCAAATCCAAGCGCGATAAAAAGCCATACCATGCCGTATCCCAGATGGCGTTCCCGGCGAGAGATATCACGCCGCGAAATTGCGTCGGTATAGCCGGCGTCTTCGTGCACGCAACGGGAAAGCCGTCAAGCATTGTCCCATCTGGCTTGAAGGCTGCAATGGCATAAGCGGCTTGATGCGTCTCACCACCAACGAACAACCCGAAGTAGCCCCCGATGTAAATGAGTTTCCTCGCCTCATCCACCGCAATGCCATGCGGATACTCGCCGGCAACTGCAAACGCGAGTTTTATCTCGCCCCTCGGATTCACATCGCTTGGCGGGCGAATAAAGTAAACGCCAATCCGCGCGTCTTGAAATTCCTTCGGCTCACAGGCAATCACAAGCTGCCCATCCATCGGCTGCGGTGAAAGGCAATACGGAATGTAATCTCGCTTCCTCTCAGGGAGCGCGATTGGGACACTCTTTGCCACCTTCCCCACCTTGCCACTCATGTCAACACAAAATAGCGCTTGCTTGTCATCGGGCAGGTTGCCGAGGAAGTAAAGCGTCCCATTGAGGACGGCGAATGTGCGGCTGTTGACGAGGCTTCCCTTCGGCTCAATCGGTATGCGCTCAATCAACCGCCCATTCAAGCCGACGCGATTGATGGCATTACCGCCGCTGACCCAAAGTGTCATGTCACGGTCAACGGCGACACCCGTTGCGCATCGGTCAAATGGCAACTCGCTAACACGAATCAAACTCGCCCCAACTTCACCGCTGTTGCCCAGGACGCCAAGCGGTTCAATTTGGGCAGCGAAGGAGACGCCCCCAAGAAGGACGAGAAGCGATACCAATGCCACTCTCATCCCTATCGCCCTCCCATGCATTCTTCGGCGATCCTTTTGACCTCCTTTTCAAAGAAGTCTTTGACAACTGACCAACGGATTTTTCGCAGCATCTTTGGCATCGGTTCACACTCGGCATCAGCAAAATAGACCAAACTCCGCAAGATGTGAGGCAGGCTATAGTTGACGCCGGTATACTTTCGCGGCAGCAGCAATAGCAAGTCTTTTAAAGGCACTTCTTGGCAGATGAAGAACAGGTCAATGAAATCCCTTCGGCTTCCCCTTTGAGAGATGGCGATGATTTTCATCAGAGCAATGTCCACCAAACCGGCGACGCCTACGCCGAAAAGTCGTTGTGTCGGCTCAAGGAGTGGATAGGAGTAAGTAAAAAAGCTGGCGCGAACGCCGCCAAGAATACCAGTTACCGTCCCCCACGCCTCCGTTCGAAGGTCAAACTCACCAACTCGCCTGAGCCTCTGGATGAGCAAAGTCGTGTTCAATTCTTTCGGTGTGAAAAAGTCCAAGTCCTCGGAGACACGATGCCCTAAGTGCAATGCAACACCACTCCCTCCCGCAAGGTAGAACTCTCTCATCCATCGTCGTCTTCCTAATCGTTCCAAAAGCGTTTGAGCGGGTCTTGTGAGCGCTTGGACAAACATCTCACACGCTCCTTTGGAATGCCAAGGATCAGCCGCCAGAAGTTGGCAGTGCGCTTGGAAAGGCGACGGCTCTTTTGGACAACTTCGCCAATGGCATCGTCTCCGAAGGTGCGCCGCAGCCAACGGATAGCCTCCTCATCGCCAAATTCCAAGAGGCGCTCAATGATGAACTGACGATGAAGGCGCAAATTCACCTTTGTCGGGTCGGTGTCCCAAAAGTAGCGATGCAATTCTTTGGGCAGCACCTTCATGGTTTTCCCTTGCCTTTGCGGGTGCAACTTCTGCTGACTCAACCTCAACCGCTCCTCTTCACCTTGCCTGAGGAAGCAGCTCTCGCCGAACTCACTGAGGCTCAACCAAAATCATGCCCCAATTCTGCGGCTGCAGGCGTGCCTCGGTCGGAATGTCATTAATGATGGCGGTGTCCTTGTTGAAGTAGCATGCACGAAGGACATTTCGGCTGCCGCCTGCATCGGAGTAAATCACGCCGACATCGCCCCTGTAGGTTGCACCTGCCTTGACGGCGAAGCGAATGACAGATAGCGGGATGGACGCCTCAAGCGCATAGCCATTCTTTGCCCTCTTGATTGCGACTTGCGCCTCTTTGAGCAGCACAACTCTGTCAAAGGCTTCGGCGCCAGTCGGCGATGTGAATAGGCGCATCGCACGCTCGCCCTCTCGCACCACTGGCTCGTAGAGCACACAAACGGGTTGCCCATCCATCACGCTGAAAAGCAACCTCATGTCGCCAGCAGCAGGACGAGTGCGCTTTGGGTCGGCAGATGGGTCAACGGCGAGGAAAAGGTCGCAGGCGTCGCCCGTCTTGAAGAGCAGGGCAAAATCTTTTCCGCTGTTGAGCATCGGCGAATCATCGGCAACATCAAAAGCGGCGTAAAGGTTTGCATCGTCATAGGCGAGCGCCACTTTTGCCCTTCGTCCCGCACCTGCATCAATCGTCACGGCAGCGCTCATATCCCAATCGCTCAAATCGCCGTTAACGGCAATGCGTCCCGCTGGCACTTTACGCATGCGAATTGGCGGCAATCCAGCGGGGATGCCCTGTCGCATCATTGCCGCCTTCATAGCCAACTTGCGGTCGGCTTCCGTGAGCGCAAACTCCGTTTGCATCGTGCGAATGCCCTCAAGCCCTGTCACTTCCCAAATGCGGCAATCGGTGTCACCCGCAATCAGGTAAACCTTGCCGTCATCACGGTTGCGGAAAAGGAAGCCGGAAAAGTTCTCGGGCCACACAGTCGTCTCATCGGCTTTTGGACCGTAGCGATTGTCCTTGCAAAGCGATGCCACCCAAAGACCATTGTCCGCAAGCAAGTTGAATTGACCGAAGTAGCCGTTAACGCCGATGAGCGTGATGCCGTTGTCCAACTTAGCCTTGCCGATGAACTTCATCGCACCAACGACATCACCGGGCTTGCTCAATGGCGCTTCCAAACCGAAGCCAAGCCAGACACGGCGGTATGCCCATAGGCGCTTTGTGGGCTGGGAAATTGAGTAGCATGAGATGGCTTGCCACTTTGCGCCTTTGCCATATGCATCGCCGCCCTCTTGCTCCAGAACGAACAGGCGCTCGCCGTCAACCATGACACTGTGGACCGTGCCCTTGCCCATGACGAACATCAACGGTGTTTGCTCGCTCGGCTTCGGATAAACGGGAACGCCATTGGGCAGCCACTCCTTGACGGGGATGCGCCAGATTGCGCCCGTGCCATGCGGTGTTGCGCTCCATATCGTCAAGTCATCATCCACCCAAGAACCCCAATATAGCCCCCAAGACCTATCCACACGCTCAAGGGCAAACTCATCGGGCTGCACCAAGCCATCGCCATTGAAGTCCGTCCACCAAAATGCGAAAGCATGCGTGTTGCGCCAAAACTCGTCACGCTGTTTTTCCGGCACTGGCAAATCATCCCTTGCAAAGCCATGCAACGGCAAAGCGCCACCCGGCCCGAGAGCACAAACAGGCTGCGCCACAAAATCTTTGCCGAGGCGATAGATGACGACCCCACCACGCCCGCAATGCACAAGGAAGGTTTGACCACGCACATGACGGAACTTGTAGTCTCGGTCGGTTAAGCCATCGGGAGTGAATGTGAAGCCATTCATCTGTGGACGAATGAGCGTTGCAAGGACTTGCCATTTGCCCGCCGCATAATCCACCGAAAAGAGCGTCGCATGCGTGTTAACGAATTGCGGCTGCCGCTCATCGGCAGCACCCATGACGGCATAATGCCCGGCGCCAAGCAAGTCGGCGATCAACTTGCCATTGCTTGTCCAAACGCTAATTCGCCTTGGCGCATTGTCATGTTCGCATACCCAAACTTTGCCCTCACGGTCAACGGTGATGCCCGATGGGCGCAGCATCCCATCGGGGTCATATCGCCCAACCCAAGGGCGCCCACCCTGTTTGCCAATCAAGCGCTGCAATTTACCGTTGCCGTCAAACACCTTCACGCACATCGCACCGCCGCAATCGGTCACATAGATGTTGCCTTGCCTGTCCAATGCCACACCCCATGGCGATGAAAGCCCCTCTGTGACCAACGGCACAGCTTCACCCGTCTTCGGGTTCAAGCGCACGATGCGCTTATCGCTGACGACGATGAGCTGTCCATCGTTGGCGATGGCAATCCCACACGGTCTCGGCAATGGAAACTCCTTTATCCGCTCACCCGTCCGCCAATTGACGGCGACAACTTTATCCTCCAGAAACAGCGAGCCGTAAAGTGTGTCACCGTGGACGGCGATGCCGAGCAAGTTCAAGCCCAACTCCTGCGGTCCAAAGTCATTGTCGCGAAAGCGCTCCCAAGGGCGCTTGCGTGGAACAAGCGGATGGTAAATGCTCAACCGCTCATACGGTTTCAACTCAACCGGCTTGAGTTCATCCGACCACTCACTCAAGATCAGCGCACGCTTGCCAAATGGGAAGTTGATCGGCTTGCCAGTTTTGGCTTCCCATAGGACGACGCCAGCTTTGTTGAGCACCTTCGGGTCTGCCCAATCTCCACCCCAACTCTTACCGTCCTGTGCCACAAAGAGCCGCTCACCATCGCTCGCCAAAGCCGTCACCAAGATGCCGATCTCCAAAACTTGATGCTGTCCCCAATACTTCTTGCCAATGCGATTGATGACGCCATCGCCAGAGGGCAACTTTGGGTCAACGGCAATGATTGCCCAGCCCGCTTCGCTAACCGTCCAACCGAGGTAAACTCGCTCATCATCGGAGGCAGCAGCGATTGGCGGACCGTGGTCGCCACCCCAACTGCCCGTGCCATCATCGGTGCGCCATGGCGGGTTGCCGGCATTGTGCAATGAAGTCACATAGCGCTGCCCAATGCCACGATGTGTGAGCACCTTGACGATATAGCGCCCGGGAGGGAGCGGCTGTCCATCATCATCCAAGCCATCCCAACGAATGGTGACAAACTTTTCGCCACGCTTGATGCTTTGCTCATCCCGCTGAATGACGGGCAATGTGCGCACCAAAGTGCCATCGGCGCTGAAGACTGCAGCGCTGACAACTCTCGCTTGCGCATCGTGGAGCGGCAGGCGCAATGTGAGTGGTAGCAGTTGCTCAGCTTTCGGCTTCGGGCGCTCGGCAAGTTGCAACTTGCCGTGTGGCAAAAAGACGGCTTGCCCCCACATGCGTGCGCTTTGAAAAGAGAAGCCAGCCTCACGAATGACATCGTTGAATGTGAGCACTTGCTTCCAACCGGTTGAATCACTCCAAAGCGGTTGGACGACGAAGGCGATGCAATCGCCCGCCCTCGGCGGATTCGCCTTGGCATTCAAACGCTCCCAAGGGATGCGCCCCTCAAGCGTGTAACCTTTCCCGTCTTTGTCCCTTCGGAAGGCAAGCCCAGAATCTTTGCCCGTCCAAATTTTGGATGTCCGATAGGCGTCATAAGCGATGTGCAAGACGGGCAATTGTTTGTCGGTGTAGAACCACATCGTCAGATGACAAACTCGCTCGCTCTCCATGTTGGGCAACGGATAAGGCGCCTTCGGGTCGCTGCACAGGCGCACTTGCAGGCAATCGCCATCCCAACCTTTATCGGGTTCAACGGCGGGGTCGTGGCGATTGAGCAACGGCGTATCATCAACGAAGTGGGCTGCGATGTAAAGGGCTTGAGCATCATACATTGCGGCAACGGTGACGGTAAAGCGCGGCTTGAGCGCCTCATCAAAAACGCAAGTTATGGCGCCGCTCAAATCCCATTCCTTCAAGTCGCCATCAATGAGGACACCCTTTGGCGCAGGCACAACAAAAATTCGGTCGTGGCGGATGGGCTGTGCGCTGACGAGAGAGCATATCACTATCACGCTCGCCATCGCCGATATAACATACCGCTTCACCCTACCTCACCCCCTTGACCCTGCCTTTCACATCACCATTTTAGCGTTATTAACCCCGCCCATTGCACCCTTTAGCTGACCCATCACACGCATCAAGCTGGCATTGATGCTTTTGACCCCCCTTTAGGAGATGTGCCATTGCTGTCAGTTGTTGTCGCACCAACCGTCGTTAGGGTTGTTATTCGGGTTGCACGCCCTTGTGGACGGATCATAGATGCTGCGTGCACCCCTCGGCATGTTGGTCATATAGTTGGCGCAATCCTCGGGTGGCTTCCTCAAGAACTTCACATGGTAATCCGCAAAGATGTAGTTTGCTCCATCATTATGCTTTGGTCCGATGCGTCCACCGCCTCTCATTGGTTCAATGCCCCAACGGGAGTTGAAGAAGACATGGTCCACATTACGGCAAGCAGAGAAGGCACCTTGCACTGTCTGTGAGGTTGTGTTTTCGTATGGACTCCAACAATCTGCATCCGCCATTAACACCATATCAGTTGGCCACCGTATCATGAACAAAGCTTTCGGTATGGTGTTGCCCCATCCACCCATCACATCCGAGTTCGCAGCCCAACCGGTCTTCATGTTGGCAATAACTCCCGTGCCTAATCCCCAAAACTCCCCTCTAACTGGGTAGTTCCCAGAGCCGCTTGGGCAACGCCAGACATCAACATTCTTGATGTATGGTTGCACAGCCAAGTAGTAAATGGCATAGTGATTGGACGGGTAGCGCTCGTCATAGTCCTGGACATACTGCGCAATGGCTAACGCGATTTGTTTTCCGTGAGATAGACAAGCACTTGCCCTTGCCTTCTCCCTCGCCCTCGCAAACACCGGAAACAGTATCGCTGCCAGGATCGCGATTATCGCGATCACCACCAGCAGCTCTATCAGAGTGAAGCCGATTGACCTCTCATTGAGCCTTCCATTCATGCGCGTCATCTTTCATCCCTCCCTTTGCGTTAGCTTTACACCTCGCCTTTATGCGCCAGCGTTAAACAAGCGACTTCTAAACAACAGGCTCACATCCATGAGCATTCGGTGCTGCTCAATTGCTCATTCACCACCTCACTTTGTAGCATCTTGCATTCTATCGTCATTGGACTCCGCTCACCTTCATTGACGGATTTTAGCCTGCGCGCAATGTGCCTGTAAAGGCTAAAGTCATCTTGCGAAGTGTGGGCATGTATTGCAAAATGTGGGAGCAGCTTTAGCCGCGAGCAAGATGGCTTGCAACCCGCACACAGCAGGGTGCGAATTAAAAACATCGCCGTAAGATGACCATCACAGTGCATGCCATGCGCAATATTGTGTCCAAATGAATGAGCTGCAACTTGAATAACCGACATGAGGGTGAAGTGTGGGATGAGCAAGATACGAGTGCTCGTCGTTGACGATTCAGAGTTTGTCAGGAAAGCTCTAACCCGCATTCTGCAAAGCGATGACGAAATTGAGGTTGTGGGGACAACTGGCAGCGGCAAGGATGTCATTGAGCTCGCAAAAGAGCTTGACCCAGATGTCGTCACGCTTGACATCATGCTGCCCGACATAGATGGCTTGAGCGTCCTTCGCAATTTGATGCGTTCATATCCTCTACCAGTTGTCATAGTTTCGGCACTGAGCAGGCAGTCCATCATAAGGAGCTTGGCAGCGCTTGAACTCGGCGCAGTTGATGTAGTTGAGAAGCCAACGAGCCTCGCATCCGATGAGCTGTATCGCATGTCAACCAGGCTGATTGCGAGCGTAAAAGCGGCAAGCAAATTGAGGGAGAGTGTTAAAAGGCTGAGCAAAAGATACGCAAAGGTGAGCATCATTAAGCCGCCGCATGTGGAGAGCAAATTTGATGTTGTGGTTATCGGCTCATCAAGCGGTGGACCTTCGGGGTTAAAAACTCTGCTCTCCTCACTGCCGCACGATTTTGGTGCGGCGATACTTGTTGCACAGCACATGCCGAAACCCTTCACAACGCACTTTGCAGAGCGCTTGAGCAGTTGCACGCAACTAAGTGTGCGAGAAGCTTGTGACGGCGATGTTATTGAACCGGGTGTAACACTGATTGCTCCCGGCGATAAGCACTTGCTTGTGCAACGCAGCCGCTTGACTGGAAAAGCAATTGTCAAGTTGTCGGACGAGCCAAGCGATGTCCCAAACATGCCATCCATTGACTTGCTATTTCGCTCGGCAGCCGATACATTCGGCGAAAGGTGCATTGGCGTGCTTTTGAGCGGCATGGGAAAGGACGGCGCAATGGGCATGCGCGCAATAAAAGAGAGCGGTGGAAAATGCATCGTGCAGGATGAGTCAACTTGCCTCATCTTCGGCATGCCAAAGGCGGCAATAGAACTCGGCGTCGTTGATGAGGTCATCCCAATAGATCGCATGGCGGAGCGCCTTGTCCAACTTGTTGGAGGGGTGAAGAGGTGAAGGGGTGAATTGGGCTGTTGGTCAGAGCAAATGCTCCAACCCGTATGTCAAGCCCTTCAGCGATAGGACACGCTCAATTGCGAGCAGCACACCGGGCATGAAAGATTCCCTGCCAAGCGAATCATGCCTTATCGTCAGGACCTGCCCATGCCCACCAAATATGACCTCCTGATGAGCCACAAGCCCGGGCAAGCGCACGCTGTGTATTCGTATACCGCCCTTCAAGCCGCCGCGGACTTCAGGTAGCGTTATGTGCGTATCACCGCCGCTCGGTCCGCTAAACGGCTTTCCACGCGCCTGAAGCATTAGCTCCGCTGTCCTTAATGCCGTTCCCGATGGTGCATCAGCTTTCCTGTCGTGGTGAAGCTCAATTATCTCGGCATGGTCAAAATACTTCGCGGCTTCTGAGGCAAACTTCATCATCAGGACAGCACCGATGGCGAAGTTCGGTGCTACGACTGCAGGCACACCGAATCGCTCGCACAGCTCACTTAGCTCGTTTATCATCTCTTGCGTCCATCCAGTTGTGCCTATGACTGGCGCAACACCACATTCAATGCAAACCTTCGCGTTACCAAATGTTGCGCTCGGGTGCGTGAACTCAACAGCCACATTCGCATTGCTCTCCTTCAGGGCGGCACGAAGGTCATCCCGCACATTGACGCCCAACTCGCCAATCCCAGCGACCACACCAACATCCTCACCGACTTGAACCAGGTCAACTCCAGCGACTATGCTCATCCCTTGATGAGCGCTCACTGCCCTCACTACTTCCCTACCCATGCGCCCGCAGCAGCCAATCACGCAAACTCTAATTTCATTACCCGCCATTTGAGCCCACTCCCTGCTTAAGCAGTTTTTTCACACCCGATAGGGCTGCAGCCGTCTGATAGAATTGTAGCGTGAGGAGGCAACTGTGGCTGGCAAGGAAGGTTGCCAACCGAACATGCTTATACAGGTAGCGTCTCACAATTCGCACGGGCGTGGGAAAGCCCACTGAATGAAGACCCGATGTGAACTCATCAAACCCGGGGGTTATAGCCATGAGGCGATTTGAAATCGGCGAAGTTGAAAGCGTGCTAACTGAGTATAGCGACGCGCAACTCTTGATGGTGCACATCAACTCAACTGGCGAGCGTGCGAATGCCTTCAACTATGTCTCGCTCACCGGAAGGGCAAATGCTGGTGATGTTGTCTTGCTCAATGTATGTGCCGTTAGGCTGGGGCTCGGAACGGGCGGTTATCACTTCGTCGTTGCCAACATGACCAATCCGACGAATGCCGAGATGATGCAGGGTCACATCGTGAAGATGCGCTATTCGCCACACCAAGTCAATGTGCTCAGCGTTGAAGCTCAGGAGAGCCGGCATCATGAGCTTTTTAGGGAGTGCCATAGCATTGACGGGATGCCGGTCATAGTGGGACAGCTGCACAGCATGCTCGCACCAGCTGCAGCCGGATTTAAAGCCATCCTCGGGATGGAATCAAGGGTGGCATATGTCATGACCGACTCGGCAGCGCTCCCGATGGCATTCAGTGAGCTGGTGAGGGTGCTCAAGGATAAGCGCATTGTTGATGTGACCATCACAACTGGGCAGGCTTTTGGCGGTGACATTGAAAGCGTAAACATATTCACGGGTCTGATCGCCGCAAGGCATGTTGCCAACGCCGACTTGGCAATCGTAACGCCCGGACCGGGACATGTTGGAACGGCGACAAAGTTCGGCTTCTCAGGGATTGAAGTTGGTTGGGCTGCCGAGATTGCAAGCGCCATCAGCGGTATCCCAATATTCATCCCGAGGGTTAGCTTCGCCGAGGGCAGGATGAGGCATTTCGGATTGAGTCATCACACGATCACTGTCTTGACATATGCAACGAATGTGCCCATCACAGTCTGCTTCCACAGCTGCGGAGGTGATGAGAGGAGACTGATTGAAGCGCAGATTGACGCAGCCGGCATAAGGCAACGCCATCAGGTTGTTTGGGAGGATGGCACACCCGGAATTGAGCTTTCAAAGAGCATCTCATTGCCGCTTGCGAGCATGGGGAGAGGTTATGAGGATGACCCGCAGTATTTCCTGACGGCGGCTGCCTCTGGAGTCTACGCGGCAAAGCTGCTCAAGTTCAACAGATAGCCCAAAGCGAGGGCGCCATCAGCGCTCATCTCGGCATGATGATGTAGCGAATGATGAACAGGATTGAGAAGAGATGAACGAGCCAATGGACCTCTTTAACTCGCCCAGTTATCAACTTCAGCAATGAGCACGCTATGAACGAGAATGCAATGCCCTCGGTTATGCTGAATGTGACCGGCATGATAATTAGCGCAAAGAAGGCCGGCAGCGCCTCAGTCACATCATCCCACTTGATGAACCTCACACTGTTCATCATCAGAAAGCCAACGATGACCAATGGCGGTGCAATTATCGGGTGAAGGACTGCCCCTCCAACTTTGACCTCGGCGCTGAACATCTCCATGAGCGGGCTGAAGAATAACGAGAACAAAAGCAACAAAGCCGTCACAACGCTTGCAAGCCCAGTCCTTGCACCAACTGCGACGCCGGAGGCACTCTCAATGTAACTTGTGACAGTGCTTGTTCCGAGAAGCGCCCCAGCGACAGTCCCAACAGCATCACTGAATAGCGCCTCCCTTGCCCTCGGCAACTTGCCCTCCTTGAGCAAGCCAGCTTGGACGGAAACGCCTATGAGAGTTCCGACAGTGTCAAACACATCAAGGAAGAAGAGGACGAAGATGATGACGATGAGGTCAAGCGCCTTCCCCCAAGGTAACTCGTAAAAGCTCAGTTTGAGGAGCGTCGGCAAGATTGATGGTGGCATTGAGACGATGCCCTTGAACTCGGTTATGCCAGCAAGCCATCCAACAAGCGCGCAGATTATTATCCCGAACAATATTGCGCCACGGACATTTAAAGCCATGAAGATCATCGTGACGATGATGCCGAAGATTGAGACGAGCGTTGGCTTTAAGCGTAGGCTTCCCAATCCGACGAGCGTTGCCGGGTTGTCAACGACTATTCCTGCCCATTGAAGCCCGAGCATAGCTATGAGCAAGCCAATGCCAACTGCAATGCCATGCTTTAGCGACTCCGGTATGGCTTCAACAATTGCCTCCCTGAATCCGAAGCGGGAAAGCAATATGAACAGCGAGCCCGAGATGAAAACGCACGCAAGCGCTGCTCGCCAAGATAGCCCAAAACCACCAGCAGAGAGAGCACCACAAATGGTGAATGCGAAGAGGGCATTGTGACCCATTCCGGGGGCAAGCGCAATTGGATAGTTTGCGAGGAATGCCATGCACAGCGTTGCTATGGCACTTGAAAGGCAAGTTGCGACCATCACAGCGCCCCTGTCCATACCGGCTGCGGAGAGTATGACTGGGTTGACGAAGATGATGTAGCACATTGTCAGGAAGGTTGTAATTCCGCCGAGCACTTCACGCCTAACATCTGTGCCATGCTCGCTCAGCTTGAATACTCTCTCAACAAGCCCTGACATCGCTTTTGCTCCCTCCCTTCACGAGGATGCCTCATCCATCCGCAGTATAGCATTTTGCAATTGGTGAGCTAATCTTGAATTTGCTGTATGCCGCAATCGTGGCATGGCATTGGGTGGAATTTGCAAAGGTGTATTTTGAAGCCGCTTTCATTGCCAATTGCCAACCGACGCTCGGCAGCATAGCAGTGTAGAAAAAGCTTTGAGTGGTGATTAAGTGATGACGATGCTGAGCGGTTTGACCGATAAGCTTCAAAGCATATTTTGGAAGCTTCGCGGCAAGGCTCGCTTGACGGAGGAGGATGTCAACAAGGCGCTGCGCGAAATAAGGCTGAGCCTGCTTGAAGCCGATGTTAACCTTCGTGTTGCAAAGGAGTTCCTTGAGAGAGTTAAGGAGAGGGCTGTCGGTGAAGAGGTGTTAAAGTCGTTCACGCCAGCACAGCAAGTTATCAAGATCGTCTACGAAGAGCTCGTTAAGCTCCTCGGCAGCCAAAGTGAGCCGTTAAAGTTCTCACACACTCCGCCAACGGTCATTATGCTCATGGGCTTACAAGGGACTGGTAAAACCACTACCGCTGGCAAACTTGGTCTGTGGCTCAAGAGGCGCGGGCATTATCCACTGCTCTTGGCTTGCGATGTTCGCCGTCCGGCTGCTGTTGAACAGCTTGTTCAGGTTGGGAAGCAGGTTGAGGTGGATGTGTTTGAGATGGGCACAAAAGAAAAGCCGGAGCGCATAGCCGAACTCGGAATAAGACACGCCAAGGCAAAGGGCTACAGCGTTGTCATCGCCGACACCGGCGGCAGATTGCATACCGATGAGGAAATGATGCAAGAATTGCGGCGTGTCAAAGAGGCACTCAACCCGCACGAGGCATTGCTTGTCGTTGATGCGATGATGGGGCAAGATGCCGTCAATGCAGCGCGGGAGTTTGATAGCGAAGTTGGCGTAACCGGTTTCATACTTAGCAAGGTTGACAGCGATGCAAGGGGTGGCGCGGTGCTCTCCATTCGGGCTGTGACTGGAAAGCCAATCAAGTTCATTGGCACCGGTGAGAGGCTGACCGATTTGGATGTCTTTCATCCCGACAGGATGGCGGAGCGCATCCTCGGAATGGGCGATATCAGGACGCTCCTTGAAAAAGCCGAAGAGGCTCTCTCAGAAGAGGAAGCGAGGAAGCTCGCCCGGATGGAGAAGCGCATGCGTGAGGGCAAGTTCAACCTGCAGGATATGCTTGAGCAAATTCAAAGGTTGAAGGCGGCAGGTCCGTTTGATCAGCTTCTCAAGCTGCTCCCCGGTTTCAGCGGGATGCGCCAATTGCCATTCACAATTGATGAGCGCCGCCTGAAGCACTTTGAAGCAATCATACTTTCAATGACGCCAGAGGAGAGGCTTAACCCGGACATAATTGACGGGAGCAGAAAACGCAGGATTGCCAGAGGCAGCGGAACAACCGTGCAGGATGTGAACATGCTTTTGAAGCAGTTCAAGATGATGCGCGAGATGCTAAAGCGCCTTTCAAAGGCAAAACTGAGTGACGAGGATTTGCTGCGCATGATGGGATTTGGTAGATAAGGCATGCGATCATCCGAAGGAGGTGAAGTGCAGTTGGCTGTGCGAATAAGGCTGATGAGAGTTGGGGCGAGGAACAACCCACACTTCAGGTTGGTTGTGGCGGATTCAAGAGCGCCACGCAATGGCAAGTTCATTGAGATAGTCGGATACTACAACCCAACAGCGAAGCCGGCAGAGGTCAGGATCAAAGCCGACAGGGTGATACACTGGCTTGAACTCGGTGCACAGCCCACAGAGACCGTCCTATCGCTGCTCAAGCAACAGGGCATATGGCAGGAGTTTGAAAGGAGGCGAAAGGAGAGGAGAAAAGAGCCCGGGAAAGGCGAGTTGGAAAATTGAACGCTGCTACCAGTCCAACGGGTGTTCTCCAACCATCAGCTGTCGCTTAAGCGGCGGCAACCGAGATCAAGGTGAAGAAAGTTAATTGCGCACTCCGCAAGGCGCGGTGCACAGCGCATTAACCCGAATGCCAGGCGAAGGGGGTTGGCAGATGAGGGAACTTGTTGAATACATCGTTCAGCACCTCGTTGATCAACCGGACAAAGTCCAAGTGAAGCAGCTGGAAGGCGAAAGGACGATCGTGATTGAGATTAAGGTTGCCGAGGAGGACCTCGGTAAAGTCATAGGGCGCAAAGGACGCATAGCGCAAGCCATAAGAACGCTTGTGCGTGCGGCAGCTACAAAGCGAGGAAAGAAGGTGACGGTGGAAATAGTCCCGCCGAGCCAACCGGGCAGCGCGGGCTCTCAATCAAGGTGAGGTAACAGCAGTTTGGCGAGCGGGGCAGTCGTTCAGATCCCTCAACCAACAATGGGGGATGTAATCTCCCAAGATGGGCAAACCGAGGGCGCACAATGCGAATGGGCAGTCTCATAAAGGGCGCTCGCATGATGAGCGCGGTGATCGGGGGCGCATTCCGATAATCCGTGACCCATTGAGGGAGTGGACGAAGGTAATCGGTGAGATCGTCTCAACACACGGTCTTGATGGCAGCGTAAAAGTGATGCCACTGACGGAGTTGATGAGCAGGTTCAAAGCCGGAAATCAAGTCTGCTTGGTCAGCCCGACGGAGAGGCGCTTCATCGCCACAATAGAGCGCTCCGAAGTCAAAGGCAACAAAGTGACGCTCAAGTTTGAGGGTATAAACTCCATTGAGATGGCTGAGAGGCTCATCGGGTGGCAGATGACGGTTCACCCGGATGCACCATCACCACTTGGTGAAGATGAGTTCTTGGTCTCGGACCTGCTTGGCATGACGATTGTCACAACGGATGGAAGAGTTGTGGGTGAAGTGATTGACATCATGCGTTCGCCAGCTCATGACCTGTTTGTGACCAAACGGGGATTGATACCGGTAGCGAAGCAATTCGTGAAAGAGGTTGATCTTGAGGGGAGGCGCATCGTCGTTGAAGTCCCAGATGGGTTAATTGACTGGGGTGATGAGCGATGAGCCATATGCGCACGGCTTTGATTCCGGACGGCGGCTTGCGAACTCGCCCGATGGTTATCGCCCACAGAGGTTATAGCGGTGTGTATCCTGAGAACACGCTTATAGCGCTGCGTGAGGCAGTTAAGCTCAATGTTGATGGGGTTGAAGTTGATGCGCGTGTGACGAAGGACGGCGCTGTTGTTCTGATGCACGATGAGACTGTCAATAGGACGACGAACGGATGCGGCAGAGTGGATGAGTTGACACTTGAGGAAATAAAGTCGCTTGATGCCGGCTTATGGAAGGGTGAGGAGTTCAAAGGCGAAATCGTTCCAACGCTCTCCGAGGCATTGGAGCAACTTCCAGAGGACATGGTCATGTATGTTGAGATAAAGCCGAGCAACGCTGCGAGGCATGTTGTGAGCGCCATTGAAGGGAGCGGAGCAATCGGAAGGGTTGTAATTTGTAGCTTTCATGCATCGGCGCTGAAGGAGGTAAGTGAACTTTGTCCCAACCTGCCATGCGTCCTCATCACAGGCGCGTGTGGGAACATGGATGAATTCAAGCAACTCACCGATGTCGCGCTTCGGTGCGGCGCAAACGGGTTGAGCATACACTATGGGAGCATAAGGGCTGAGTTTGTGAGATATGCTCATCAGCGTTCTATGGGCGTTGTGGCTTGGACTGTGAACGACTTTGAAACACTATCGGCAATGCTTGAGATCGGCGTTGATGCGATTGCGACCGACTACCCGGAGATGGTGTTGAAAGCCATTGAGGGCAGCGCGACCGAAGGTTGAAGTGCACCTGCCGTGTTGACAATCGCACAGATGTGCATCAAAATGAAGGATGGCAATTTGTGGCTTAGTGGGCGGTTAGTTCAGGGGGAGAACGCCGTCTTGACAGGACGGAGGTCGCAGGTTCGATTCCTGCACCGCCCACTATTTTTGTTGCGTGGTTGCTTGCGATGCTTGAGAGAATGAGGCAATTGCTAAGGGTGCGCGCAAATTATTTGAGCGATGTGGATGTAAGCGTCATGCGCTCGGATGGAAGTGAGCGGGATGCTCATACGAATCCAACTCAGCGATGACGAGCAAATTGAGTTGAGCTGTGAAGACGGCATCACACCGCTGCAGCTTCTAAACTCATGTGAGCGATGTTCTCACCTCAGGGGGAAAGCACTTGCGGCACTCGCAAATGGAGAGCCGATAGACCTTCACCGCCCGATGATGGGCGATGTCACCCTGCGCTTTGTTGGCTTTGACGACGAAGTTGGAAGGGATGTGTATCGTCACACGACAGCGCACATACTGGCACACGCCGTCAAGCAGCTTTTCCCGGGGGCGAAACTCGGCATAGGACCGCCAATTGAAAACGGCTTTTACTACGACTTTGATGTCCCAAAGCCGTTTGAGCCGCGCGACCTTGAGATGATTGAGCGAAGGATGCAGGAGTTGATTGAAGCCGACATACCGATTGAGCGCATTGAGATGAGCAGGCACGAGGCGAGGAAGCTATTTGAGCAGCTTGGCGAGCGATACAAGGTTGAGCTGATTGATGAGATGAATGAAAGCATCGTGTCAGTCTATCGGCAGGGTGAATTTGCCGACCTTTGCCGCGGTCCACACCTTCCAAGCACCGGGTGGGTAAAGGCATTCAAGTTGCTTCACAGCGCCGGCGCATATTGGCGCGGCGATGAGCGCAATCCGATGCTGCAGCGCATCTATGGGACTTCGTTCCCGACAAAAGAGCAGCTTCAGACTTACCTCACGCAGCTTGAAGAAGCTCAAAGGCGCGATCATAGGCGCTTGGGCAGGGAACTCGGTCTCTTCTCAATTGAGGAGGACATCGGACCCGGACTTGTGCTCTGGCATCCCAACGGGGCGATAATCAGGCAGCTGATTGAAGACATGTTGCGCCGTGAGCTGACTGAGCGCGGTTATCAATTCGTCTACACGCCGCATATAGCAAAGGTCAATTTGTGGCAGACAAGTGGGCATTTGAACTGGTATCGTGAGAACATGTTTGCCGGGATTGAGGTTGAGGGGCATGAGTATCTCGTGCGCCCGATGAACTGCCCATTCCACATACTCATCTACAAGTCATCAACGCGAAGTTACAGGGACTTGCCGATGCGCCTTGCCGAGATGGGCACAGTCTATCGTTACGAGCGTTCGGGAACACTTCATGGGCTGATGAGAGTTAGAGGGCTAACTCAAGATGATGCGCACATCTTTTGCACGCCAGAACAAGTCGGGGATGAGATTGAAGGGTTGATTGAGCTCGCATACCACCTCCTGAGGCAATTTGGGTTTGAGCAGTTTGAGATCGTGCTTTCCGTGCGCGACCCAAGCCACCCTGAGAAATACGCCGGCACCGTAAAGGATTGGGAACTCGCCGAAGGTGAGCTTGAAAGGGTGCTTAGCAAGCTCGGGATTGAATACAAGAGGGTTGAAGGGGAGGCTAACTTCTACGGTCCGAAGATTGACTTCTATCTGTTTGATGCCATTGGAAGGAAGTGGCAATGCTCAACGATACAACTTGACTTCAACTTGCCCGAGAGGTTTGACCTGACATACATCGGGAGCGACGGAAGGGAACATCGCCCTGTCATGATACACAGAGCTATACTTGGTTCAATGGAACGCTTCATTGGCATACTGATTGAACATTATGCTGGCGCATTTCCTGTTTGGCTTGCGCCGGTTCAAGTTAGCGTTGTGCCGGTCGCCGACAGACACATCTGGTATGCAAACTCTGTGGCAAGCGAACTCTCAAAGCATGGCATACGAGTTGAAGTTATCTCGCACAGCGATACAGTGTCAGCAAAGATACGGGAGTGCGAATTGCGTAAAGTGCCATACATACTCGTCTGCGGTGACAGGGAAGTCAGCGGTGGGCACATTTCAGTGCGCCAGAGAGGTAGAAAAGATCTGGGTGCGATGAGCATCGGAGAGTTTTTGAGCCTGCTCCTTGAGCAGATTGAAAAGAGGGGCGCAAAGCCATAGCGCGAAAGCCTCTCTGTGAATTTGATGCGGGCATGATGAGCTTTGAGCGCGTCAAAATTATGCTAATGCTGATAGAGGGAATGGGGGGTGAGCGGTTATCACGAGGGGTGATAAGTTACCATTCAGGCGCAATGAGCGCATCAGGGTGCCTCAGGTGAGGGTGATTGACGAGAATGGACAGCAACTCGGAGTAATGCCCACAAGGCAAGCACTTCAGATTGCGAGGGAGAAAGGACTTGACCTTATTGAGGTTGCGCCGAATGCATCGCCGCCTGTGTGTAGAATAGTTGATTACGGCAAGTTCCTGTATCAGCTGCAAAAGCGCGAGAAGGAGGCACGCAAACATCAGAAGGGCTTGAAGGAGATAAGGGTTCGTCCTCAGACTGATAAGCACGATTTGGAGTTCAAAGTGAGGAACGCAATTGAGGCTTTGCAAGAGGGGCATAAAGTTCGCCTTTGCATGATACTTCGTGGGCGAGAGATGGCTCATATGGACATGGCATACAGCAAGCTAAACGAGATCGTGACGATGTTATCACATGTTGCGCATGCTGAGGGCGAACCGAAGCTTCAAGGAAGCCAGATTACAATCACCCTCGCCCCAAAGCGAGATGTGCTCAAGGCACGCCAAAGCGGACAGCCGGAAAGAGCGTAAATGGACATCCTGAAGGTAAACAAGCGCATGACAGATACGCCGCTGCAGATGATGAGGGGTATTCCATCTTTATGCGTTGACGGGAGGGCAACAAGATGCCGGGAAATAAATCAAAGCGCACGGCTAAGAAGCGGTTCAAGGTTACGGCAACGGGAAAAGTGATGCATGTTCGCATGGGCGGTGGGCACTACATGCGCCGAAAGCGAAAGCGCAGAAAGAGATTGCTCAGGAAGGAGGTAACAGTCTATCAGGGGCAAGCGAAGGCAATCAAGGAATTGCTCTCACCATAATCGGAATCGCACTTGGAGGTGCAGGTGAAGATGCGCGTGAAGGGTGGAACTGTAACGAGGCGCAGACACAAGAAAATACTCAAGCTCGCAAAGGGCTATTGGGGCGCAAAGAGCAGATGCTTCAGGCGTGCAAATGAGGCTGTGATAAGGGCGCTCGCAAACGCCTACCGAGATAGGAAGCTCAAAAAGCGCGACTTTAGAAGGCTGTGGATTGCCCGGATAAACGCGGCAGTGCGTGAATATGGTCTTTCGTATAGCAAATTCATTCACGGGTTAAAGCTTGCTGGGATTGAACTCAACAGGAAGATGCTCGCCGAAATGGCGCTCAACGATCCACAGGCATTCTCGGAAGTTGTGAGCAAGGCAAAGGAAGTGCTCTCTGCAACATAACCCTTTTGTGGATGCCTTCACCTCATGGAACGCCTGCCATGCATATCAAGCCCCGAGAACGAGCGATTCAAACTCGCGAAGGCACTCACTAAAGGGCATGGGCGAAAGAGGCACAACTTGTTTTTGGTTGAGACGCCTTTGCTCATCGCCGAGATATTAAGCAGCGGTTGGGATGTTGAGTGGGTGGCGCTCACACCACAGTTTGCGCAATCCGATA
Organism: Candidatus Thermosaccharophagus tengchongensis; assembly: GCA_032161105.2. GTDB lineage: Bacteria > Armatimonadota > Fervidibacteria > Fervidibacterales > Thermosaccharophagaceae > Thermosaccharophagus > Thermosaccharophagus tengchongensis. Next base: position 18,757 of record JAVHTD010000024.1, on the reverse strand, counting down.
AGGGAGCCAAACTGATTGAGCTCGCAAGAAGCCGCTCTGCAGATGTGATCTTGATGCGAGAGAGCCTTATGCACCAGATTTCAACCCTTGAATCCGGGACATGCGCCATAGCTGTCGCTAAGCAACGCCATCACAGCCTCCATGAGATAAAGCCGAAGGCGCATTGCTGTATCATCGTCCTTGAGGATGTCCAAGACCCAACAAATGTTGGCTCCATAGTGAGGGTGGCTGATGCTGTTGGCGCTTGCGGTGTCATAACAACATCGGGAGCAGCAGATAGATACAACCCTAAGGTGATACGGGCAAGCGCCGGAAGTGTGTTTCATGTCAATGTCGTTAGGGTTAGAGACATCTCGGAACTTGAAGCGTGGCTGCGTGAAAATAAATTTCAGATTATCGCCACAGACCCACATCACGGGGAATGCCTTTACACGCACCGCTTTGGTGAGCGTGTGGCATTGCTCTTTGGGAATGAGGCAAGAGGGCTCAGCGAACGAATGCGCGAGATTGCGGATGAGACGCTAACGATACCGATGTATGGCAGGGCTGAGTCGCTCAATGTATCGCATGCTTGTGCCATCCTTGCATACGAAGTTTTGAGGCAGTGGCATTATGCTAATGCGAATGAGGCTAATAAGCCTTCCACGATGAGGTGATGGCAAGCATGGAAGTTGAGGAGTTGCTCAACCGTTTGAAAGCGCTTGAGAGTGAGGCGGTCAACCAGATAGCCGTCTCGGAATCGCTTGAGGAGCTTGAGCATGTGCGCCTTCGCTATTTGAGCCGCAGGGGTGAATTGCAACAAATCCTGCGCATGGTCGGTCGCCTGCCAATGGAACATCGCCCGAGGGTCGGAGAAACAGCTAACAGGGTTCGTGAGGTTGTGCAAGCCGCATTTGATGCGCGCAAGCGCGAGCTTGAGGCAATTGAACAAGCGAAGGCTCTTGAGGCTGAGAAGATTGATGTGACGATGCCGGGAAGAATATGGCGCATTGGCGGCTTGCATCCGATAACGCAAACCATCAATGAGATATGCGCCATCTTCACGGACTTGGGATTTGAGGTCGTTGAGGGTCCTGAGATTGAGACCGAATGGCACAACTTCATAGCCCTCAACATGCCGCCCGAGCATCCAGCAAGGGATGAGCATGATAGCTTCTACATAACCGACCAGTTGCTCCTTCGCACCGAAACATCGGCTGTCCAGATAAGGGTGATGGAATCACGCCAACCGCCGATTAGGATTATCTCACCGGGGCGTGTATACCGAAGGGACGAGGTTGACAGGACGCACTCCCATACATTTCATCAAGTTGAGGGATTGCTCGTTGACGAGGATGTGACATTCGCCGACTTGAAAGGGACGCTCATGACCTTCGCGCGGCGCTTCTTCGGTGAGGATGTGAAAGCGCGCTTCAGACCACATCACTTCCCGTTCACTGAGCCGAGCGCCGAAGTTGACATTGGCTGTTTGATGTGCAACGGGGCTGGCTGTCCAGTGTGCAAGCATAGGGGATGGGTTGAAGTGCTCGGGTGTGGGATGGTTCATCCGAATGTGCTTCGCAATGTGGGTTATGACATTGAGAGGTGGCAGGGATACGCCTTTGGTATGGGTGTTGAAAGGTTGGCTATGCTGCGCTACGGCATTGATGACATTAGGCTCTTCTTTGAGAACGACATCCGCTTCCTGAGGCAATTCGTTTGAACGCACAGCGGGGTAGGAAAAATGAGGTTTGAGGAGATTGCGAGGTTGGATAGGGAGCATGTAATGCACACCTACTCACGCCTTCCGGTGGCATTCGTCAAGGGTAAGGGGACTCGCCTCTGGGACACCGATGGCAAAGAATACCTTGACCTCGTCTCCGGGATAGGGGTTGCAGCAGCCGGGCATTGTCATCCGAAGGTGGTGGCAGCGATAAGGAAACAAGCCGAGGAGCTCATTCACACATCCAACCTTTACTACATTGCGCCTCAGGCTGAACTTGCACAGCGCCTGTATGAATTAAGCGGTGGCTACAAATGCTTTTTCTGCAACAGCGGTGCTGAGGCAAACGAAGCCGCAATTAAGCTGGCGAGAAGATACGCCAAGTTGAGGCACGGTGAGGGGTGTTATGAAATCATTTCTGCCATCGGTTCATTTCACGGGCGCACATATGGGGCGATGACGGCAACTGGGCAGGAGAAGTATCACGCCGGGTTTGAGCCGCTGGTTGGCGGATTCAAATATGTCCCATTCAACGACATTGATGCCGTTCAAGAAGCTATCAACGAAAGGACTTGCGCCATCATCCTTGAGCCAATTCAAGGCGAGAGCGGCGTTCGCATCCCGGACGATGATTACCTTCCAAGCATAGCCGAGCTTTGCGAGCGGCATGATATCCTGCTCATCCTTGATGAGGTTCAAACTGGTCTTGGACGCACGGGCAAGCTCTGGGCTCATGAGCATTATGGCATCAAGCCGCACATATTCACGCTCGCAAAGGCAATTGCCGGCGGCGTCCCAATGGGGGTCATGCTCGCCAAGCCAGATGTGGCTGAGGCGTTTGAACCGGGATGTCATGCGAGCACCTTCGGCGGTAACTTCTTGGCATGCGCTGCTGCGCTTGCCTTTTTGGATGTGCTCATTGAGGAGGGGCTCGTTGAGAACGCTGCAGCAATGGGTGAGTTGATGCTTTCAAAGCTGCGCACAATAGCTGCAAAGAGCTCGCTAATAAAAGAGGTGCGCGGCAAAGGGTTAATGCTGGCGATTGAATTCAACAATGATGTCGCAAAGTCGGTGCAAAGCAAGCTGCTTGAAGATGGCTTAATAGTGAATGCGATTGGTGAACGCATAATTCGGATGCTGCCGCCGCTCATCATCACTGAGGACGAGATTGATTTTGCTGTGCGCAAGATAGAGCGGGCAATTGCGGAGGCGGAGCGGGATTCGCTTCGGCAGCATACTTGATCCATTACCGGAACTGCAAAGGGTGTTGACGAGTTTGCTCCATCAGTGCTATCATGATTATGACCGTTGCACTCTCGCAACGCGCATATGCGGTGCGCGAATGCAATTTACATATGGGAGCGAAAGGAGGTGGTGGGGATTACCGTGGTGTGGTTCTGGTGAGTGTGGAAACAGGGGGACACACTCGTATCCTCCAGAGCCACCATAAGTAGCTTATGCAACCCTACAACACTGACGAAGCATAAACATCAAATCCACAAAGCAAGGAGGGGTTGAAGATGAGGAAGTTGGCGTGGATGACAATGGTATCGCTCGCTGTGGTGTTGGTTGGCAGCATCGCCGTAGCGCAGGAGGAAAGGGCATACCCATTTGAAGGTAGAGTGACATTGGCTGCGGATGTGGATCGCTTGTTTGGCGAGGACTCAGGTAAGCAGATCCAAAATGTGTGGGGTTACAGCGTGACGCTCGGCTACTTTGTGTCACCCAACTTTGACATTGCAGCGACATTTGCTGACTGGGAAGGAAGAGGGGCAATGTGGAGCGGGAAGATACGCTACTGGTTCATCACCGGTGCTGAGAGACCCAATCCGACATTCTATGTCGGAGCCGAGGTTGGCAGAACAACGAACCTCCCAAGCAACGCGACTGTTTGGGGAGTCCACGCAGGCGTTGACTGGCTTATCACGAGCAAGGTAAGCGTTTACGGAGAACTCTCATGGCGCCATGCGGGCGGAGATGTGGATCAGGACAAGTGGACTATAGGCGTGGGTGTGCGCACATCCTTCTAACACCACAGCGATAAAAGGCTGAGGGCAGGCGCACCTTTGCGCCTGCCCTCCTCTCTTTTACAGGCGCGTGATGTGGGAGCGACCGTCAGTCCCACTTATCTCACTTAACTGCTCTCCTGAGCACCCTGCATGCCTTGGCGGCATCCTGCGGATTCTCAAATGAGAAGACAGCCCTGAACTTCCTCCCGATAACAAGAGCGCTTACGCCATGGATGTTGATCCCGGCATCGGCAAGCGCTCGCGATAGCTTTTGCCCCAAGCCGGGCTTATCATCGCCTTCAACTAACACAAACGGCGATTCACTCACCTGCTGGAAGCCGGCATTCGTCGCTGCGGTGATCGCTTTACGACCTGTTATGGGGTAAACAAAGATGCTTGCCCTACCGGGCTCAGCCTCATGCGCATATGCTTCAACATACTCAAGATTGATGCCGGCTTCCGCCAATGGCGCAAGGGCATCAGCGAGCGCGCCTGGGCGATCCTCAGTTTCAAGTTTCCACGGCTTTATCTGCGTCACCTTTATAGCCATCGGACTATCACCTCCTGACAGCATGATTGAAGTGCGAGGCTTGTAAGGTCGCAATGGACAACTGCATCAATTAAAAATTTAGCACCGCATGATGCATCAGTGTTGCTGTTAAAGCGGGCACGAGAGAGCCCAATCAAAACACCCCTGTTCAAAGCGCCGTCAGCTTGTGAGCTTGACATCGGCGAAGCCCAATAGCATTGTCATCAATGGAACCATTGCAAAGGACATATACAGCAGTGTGAGGTGATTGGCATGGCGGGCGAAAGAAAGCATACGAGGCGTGAGTTCATTGAGAAGGCGATGAGCATCTGCGCCATCGGGCTTTCGGCAAGGCACTTTAAAGCGCTCGGAAAAGCTACAAACCCAAACGAACGCATACACATTGGCTTGATCGGATGCGGCGGAAGGGGCAGGGCTGTCCTGAATGAGTGCGCCAAATACCCGGATGTGGTCGTAACGGGAGCTTGCGATGTCTGGAAGGAGAGGCTTGATGCAACAGTAGCACAGTTTAAGGAGACATGCAAACCATACACCGACTTCAGAGAGATGTTGGCGAGTGACGATATTGACGCCGTGATAATAGCCACACCACCGCATTGGCATGCGTTGCAAGCGATTGTAGCATGCGAAGCTCGCAAGGACTTTTACATTGAGAAGCCGATGACGCTTCATCTCGGTGAGAGTCTGGCAATCAGAAATGCGGTTAAAAAGCACGGTGTCATAACTCAAGTCGGGACGCAAATTCACTCAACCGAAAATTACATCCGTGTGGTTGAGGTAATTCGCTCCGGCATATTGGGCGAGATAGGCATGGTGAAAACTTTTCATGTGCTCAATCAAGGGAAGGATGGCATCGGAAAGCACACCCCGGTTGAACCGCCAAAGGGTTTGAACTGGGATATGTGGTGCGGACCTGCACCGCTGCGCCCATATCATCCGGTGCTCGCATCAAGCTCCTATCATCACTGCTCGTGGATGGATTACAGCGGTGGTTGGACGGCCGGGATGGCTCCACACATCATTGACCTGCCGATATGGGCGCTTGAACTTGACTACCCAACATTCATAGCTTCGGCTGGAGGCAGGTTTGTCATTCAAGATGATGGTGATGCATACGACCATCACTATGTGGTGTGGCAATATCCAAAGCTCATCATGACTTGGTGGACATCAATGACCAACAGCTACGGGTTTGATTTCCACGGAGAACCAGTCATAAGGCGCAGGCTTGGAATATACTTCCACGGCGTCAACGGAACACTGTTTGCCGATTACGGCTCTTTCAAGATAGTGCCTGAGGGCGACAGGATGAAGGACACACAATTGCCGCCTCCCACTCTACCACGCCCGAAAGGGCATGTGCGCGAGTGGCTTGATTGCATCAAAGAGCGCAAGCAGCCGAGTTGCAGCGTGCTCTATCATGTCAAGGTTGATGTGCCAATCGTTTTGAGCCTGCTATCGCTCAGGCTTGGCAGAGCCATAAAGTTTGACCCAGCAACTGAGAGCATCGTGGGAGATGCAGAGGCTGCCAAACTCTCCGTGCCGGAATATCGTCACCCGTGGAAGTTTCCTTCGCAATACCTTCAACGCGTGTAAATGCAAAAGGGAGCACTTGAGCCATTGCTCTCATGCTCCCTCTAACAATTTGATTGGCTTGTGCGCTGGCACCCTCTTGCGAAGGGCAAGCGGCAAACTGCTGTAAAATGCCGGCCTAAATACTACCTCGTCAAAATCGCATTGTTGACTGTGACGAACAGGTTTCGGACGCGCTCACCGAGCAGAGTCAAGATGGCAATGCAAACGAGCCCGATGAGGCTGACAAGCAAACCATACTCCAACAGCGTTTGCCCATGCTCCTCACGGATGAGCCTTCTCACCATACCTTCACACCTCCTGTTCAACTGGTTTTACCGCTTCGGTTGGCATAGATTATAACACACAACTGACACAGCGTAAACTTCACTTTGCGCCTGCACGCTTGGCCATATGGCGCTCCACGAGAAGTATGGCAGCATAATGGTCGTATGGCTCCGGGGGCGTTTGAAGCGATATCGGGATAAGACGGCGCCAACCCTTTGGTGGATGCTCTTTGAAATACCTTCGTCTCGCCTCAAGCGTGGTAAAGCGCTCATCGGTTACGATGAGCAGGTGATCGTCAACCCCGGCTTCAATGAGCCGCCTGATGATTTCCTTTGAGCCGGTGCCACCCCCAACAAGGATTGCATTTGCGCCAAACTCTTTGAGCAACTTTGCAACGCACTGATCAACCTCGCTCGCAGATACAATGCCGCTCCAAAGCACACCGCTACTTTCACCGACAACGGCGATACCGCATTTAACCCTCCCCGGATCTATCCCTATGGCAATATATTCGCTGTTTCGCACCCTCTCCCCTCCATCAATTGATTTGGGCTTCCATTGCGACTCCCTCAATCCCCTGCTGGTTCTCTTACAAGCTTCTCACCAAAGCTTTAGCGACATGCAGCAGAAGTTTTGGGATGGCTACCAAACGCTTAAAGCGGTGCGGCTCACGCAGCGCGCGATATAGCCACTCCATGCAAATTCGTTGCACCCACCTCGGGGCGCGCTTTGTTATGCCCGCATAGACATCAAAGCTGCCCCCAACACCTATGCTTACTGGGGCGCCAATTTCGTTCATGTGCCGTGCAATCCATTTTTCCTGTTTCGGTATGCCCATAGCGACGAATAGTATGTGGGGCTTGCTCTCCTTGATGATGCGCACAACCTCTTTATCATCGTCAAAGTAGCCATGGTGTGTCCCGACAACTCGCAATCCCGGATACCTCTGGGATAGCTTTGCTGCAGCGAGCTTTGCAACGCCATTCCTCGCCCCGAGAAGAAAAACTCTGTAGCCCTTCCTTGATGCGAGCGCACATAGCTTGTCCATAAGGTCTACACCAGAAATTCGTTGCGTCAAAGGCTCGCCCAAAAGCCTCGTTGCTATGACGACGCCAATACCATCGGGTGTCACGAGCGCCGCTTCCCTCAAGATGCGCTTAAACTCTTCGTCCTCCTGAGCGCGCACGATGGCGGATGTGTCCACAGTGGCAATCATGTGCGGTTTGCCCTCGGATATGAATTGCTCAATTCGCTCAAGCGTTTGCTCCCAATTGAGCGTGCTTATCGGTATGCCAAGGAGCTCAACTGTCTGGCGGCTCGGCACTTTCTGCGAAAGCAACCTTGAGAGGATGTAAACGAGCGCAACGGCAAAGAATGCAAGTGATAAGAGAACAAGCAACTTCAACGCAAAATGCATCCTCACAAGCGATACGAGCGCCATGGCAATGATGCAAAGGTAAGCATTTGCGAGCACGAGGACAACCCACAACCTTATCCCAACAAGCCCCTCACTGATGAGCAGCTCAAACAAGCTCACCCTCTTTGCGCCGCCCTTTGATGCAACCGCGCCACCAAGCGCGCATGTGGCTTCAACGATCGGAATGCCCAATGCCAGCACGGGAACGACCACAACAAGCAGTGCTGTATTTTTGAGCGCCCCGACAACGCTCATTGCGCTGAGCAGGATCCCGATGGAGCTTGATGTGGCAAATGTTGTCATGGCTTGCCCCAACATCATTGCCCAAGGCAAAAGACCCATGCAGGTTCCAAACACAATGCCAGACAGCGAAACGGCTAAAGGCGTCGTCCGTTGCGGGAGCGCAACTGCCGCAAGCGAGAGTGTCAGTGATGAAACTGCCCCAATGCCCAGAGACAGGCACGGCACCCTCGCCGTCATCTGGAATGCGATCGTGAGGAATGTCATCCATGCAATGCTCAACGGGATGGCAAGCAAGCCCAAGTTGACGAACCTCGTTGTGAACGGCAACTTGAGAACATCAAACGACACGCCAAAGATGGATAGCAAGGTTGCACAAGCAATGGCCGAGAGTAGGCGTATCAGCATTGCGAGCCAATGTGCCCTTTCCGAGATTGACACGATTAGCCAACCGCTGAGCGTGGCGATGACGAGCGATAGAATCAAAGCGAACATGGTGCTGACCGACGCGCACGCCAACTCGGCACTGCAAAACGAAAGCAACCAAACTATCGGCGCCGTTAGCGAGAGCAGGGCTATCAAGTCCCCTCCAAATAGCGCAACCCTGCGCTCGCGCGGTTTCCTCACATGAACAGCATGAATCAACCCACCGCACAACAAAGCCAACGCAAAAGATATGCATCCGCTGACAATGGCATCTTGCCACACAACCATCAAAGACACATGTGGGGATGCCTCCGGCGGCATCGCTTATCGCCTCATCAACCGAGGGGAGAACTCATGTGCCCATCTCCCAACTGCTCAAGTATTTGCGCTGTTCGTCTGTGAGCTCATCAATCCGTATGCCCATACTTTTCAGCTTAAGCATTGCCACTTGCTCATCTATCTCCCTCGGGACCGGATAGACCTGCCTTTCCAAGCTTGCTCCATTCTTGGCGATATATTCAACGCACAGCGCCTGATTCGCAAAGCTCATGTCCATTACAGCAGCCGGGTGACCTTCAGCGGCTGACAAGTTGACAAGCCTGCCCTCAGCGAGCAGGTATAAACGCTTCCCATCGGAAAGGGTATACTCCTCAAGGAATGGGCGCAACCGCCGCCTGCTCACAGCCATCTCCTCAAGCGCTGGAAGGCATATCTCCACATTGAAGTGACCGGAGTTGCAAAGTATTGCACCGTCCTTCATCAACTCAAAGTGTTCCCTGCGAATGACATTGATGTTGCCCGTGGCTGTTATGAACACATCGCCACGCTTTGCTGCCTCAATCATCGGCATCACTGTGAAGCCATCCATGACGGCTTCAAGCGCCCTGAGTGGGCTCACTTCGGTGACAATCACATTTGCTCCCATGCCTTTCAAGCGCATCGCTATGCCGCGCCCACACCAACCATATCCAGCCACGACGACTGTAGCTCCGGCAAGCAAAATGTTCGTTGCTCGCAGTATCCCATCAATTGTGCTTTGACCTGTGCCGTAGCGATTGTCAAAGAGATACTTTGTGTGAGCATCGTTGACGGCAATTATCGGGTATGCCAAAACGCCGTCAGTTGCCATGCTGCGAAGCCTTATAACGCCGGTGGTTGTCTCCTCGGTTCCACCGATAACGCCGTCAAGCAGCTCACGCCTCTCGGAATGCAGCGTTGACACTAAGTCAGCGCCGTCATCCATCGTGATCTGCGGGCGAGTGTCAAGCACTGCGTGGACATGCCTGTAGTAGGTCTCCCTGTCCTCACCCTTGATTGCGAACACCGGTATCTCGTAAATCTTCACAAGAGCTGCAGCTACAGCATCCTGCGTGCTCAACGGATTTGATGCGCACAGCGCCACATGCGCACCACCAGCCTTCAATGTGCGAACCAAATTCGCTGTCTCTGTGGTTACATGCAAGCATGCGCCGATGCGCATGCCATCAAGCGGCTTCTCACGCTCAAAGCGCTCTCGTATCATGCGCAGCACAGGCATCTGCCTGTCAGCCCACTCAATTGCGAGTTCGCCGTCGCCTGCGAGACTTAAGTCCTTAACTTCAAACCTCACATTGGCTCACCTCGGCAGCCTCCAAGTTGGTATTGGCGCGCCATTCAAGCGCCACTGTGGATGCAACTCAACGCTTCCACCGCTGACATTGTAAAGGTGGCTATACGCCTCGTATCGGAATGGCTTGCCGTGCCCCGGGTTGCCGCGAGTTGCAATGAAGTATTGCACGCCTTTGTCACGGAGGTAATCTGAAAAGCGCCCCTGAGCAAGGTAATCCTGATACTCGTAACTGTTTATCAGCCCATCAAGGTTGATGACGCGCCTCTGCGAATAATAGCCTATGATGCCGGCATCCTCAGCAATGCAAATCGCGTTTGGCTCCGTGTTCTCCCTGAGCCAGATGGCTTGCTCATACAATCTCCGCAAGCCGGCATGGCGGGAGGGCAAAGCCAACTTGCAAAAGGTGGCAAGCACAACCACGGCGCCGCTTGCCATCACCAGACTGACCATCAGCTTTCGGTTAGGTAAAAGCGAGATGAGCGCCGGGAGCGTCAATGAGGCGATGCAAAGCGGGAGTGCAAAATACCAAGGGAAGACACCCCAGTCCTGAAAGAAAGCAGCATAGCACGCGTGCAGCAGCACATAAATGTTGAGCATGAGCAGTGGCGAGTGGATTTGGGAAAGTCTTGCAACATGTTCTTTTGAAGCGCTCGCAAGGATATACGCAATGGATGCTGCAACTGGGATCGCCATCCTCACTAAGACTGACTTTATGAGCAGATGCCTCGGGACCAGAACCATGTTTGGGAATGCCATCTTCAATGCGCCACTGATCGGCATCCAGTGCCCAAAGTGCAATCGGTTCCACAGAAGATAAGCGCAGAGCATGAAAGCATATGGGAGAGCGAACGAGGATAGCTTTGCCACATTGAACTCCCTGCTAAAAATACCTCTTGCAATGAGGAGGCACAAATAGCTTGCGAACAAGAATCCGGCATCAAGCCTTGAGAGCGTGATCAGGGCAAGCGCTATACCCCACTTCACATCGTCACAGCTGACTTTACCCGGTTCAAAGATGTGAGGATGTGCTACAGCGAAAGCAACGGCTACAAGCGAGACGAAAACAAGTAAGTGACTCTCAAGCGCATAGAATCCAGCCAGCCCAACGAAGGCGTAAAGCAGTATAGCTGAGAGCGCTCCAGCCCAAGTTGATATATGCCGATGCATAAGCTCAAACGAGAGCCACATGGATGCCAAAACCAGCATCACCTCAACAGACAGGACGATGCGTAATGGCAGTTCAACGCCGCCAAAGAGCCAGTAGATGGGTATCAGGATGAGCATCCACAGCGGGTGATAGCCATTAGTTGGGTTGACTCGGTCAAAAGTTGAGCCATGCCCTTTGGCTATGTTCAATGCCGTGTTGAGGTAGTAGTAGGCATCGTCCGGCGTAAAGCGCTCAATCACATATGGGATGGGTTGCCACATCGCAATGAGGAGCGGCAGACAGAACAATGCGAGCAAGATGGAGGGGACGATTTTTCTCATTGAGTGCCAGCTGCATCGCTGTCCCATCGCTTACACCCCAACCAACTCTGAGTGATGGTGAAGCACGCCACCAAACAAGCGTTACATGCAGCGCGCTTGCTCAATCATACAAGCTCTCGCTTTATCACCTTTCCGGCTGGGTTGCGCGGGAGTTGTTCTCTGAACTCAACTATGTGCGGCACTTTGTAGCTTGGCAGGATCGTTGAGCAATGCCGCTTTATCTCGGACTCGGTCAACTTGACACCCGGCTTGGGAACAACGACCGCCTTTATCAACTCGCCGAGGTATGAGAGAGCACCTTTAGCTGGGACACCGACAACTGCGACATCCATCACGCCATCATGCGAGAGGATTGCATTCTCAACCTCAAGCGCATAGACATTCTCCCCGGCAACGATGATCATGTCCTTCTTCCGCCCTTTGAGGTAGACATAGCCATCCTCATCAATGCAAGCCAAATCACCCGTCCTGAACCAGTCACCGATCATGGCTTCACGCATGAGCTCAGGCTGGTTCCAATAGCCCTTGACGACATTGCGCTTGTGGAAGCACAGTTCACCGACCTCTCCCATCCGGACATCGTTTCCGTGTTCGTCAATTATGCGCTGTGCCACTTCAGGGAGCACCTTGCCTATTGATTCGGGGTGAGTCAGCGCATCCTTGTTTGGCAGCACATGCGTCATTGAGATGGTCTCGGTGAGCCCAAAGAAGTTGTGAAGCCACACCCACGGGAAAAGCTCCCGCAGCTTCCTTATTGTCTGCGGCGGCATTGGTGCACCGGCATAAGCGATTAAGCGCAGGCTCGTCAAATCATGTTCTTTCAACCCGCGATATGTGGTCAGGAAGTAAAAAAGCGTTGGGACGCCAAAGAATGTCGTGCACCTGTGCTGCTCAATGAGCCGAACAACCTCGGGTATATCCGGGCGCGGCGCAATCACTATCGTGCTCCCAAGGTAAGCCGAACCGGGAAGCATGCTGTATAGAGCGGTCGCATGAAACATGGGGACAACGAGAAGATGCACATCCTCGTGCCGCCAGCTGTGGGCAATTATAGCCATGCGTATGTTGAACAAGATGTTGCTGTGGGTCACCATTGCCCCCTTCGGTCTGCCAGTCGTGCCGGATGTGTGCATGATGATCACAAGCTGCTCTGGGTCAATGTCGCGATACTCCGGCAGCCTCTCTTCCTTCAACAGCTCGTCAAAGCTAACGCCATCGGGTTCGTCAAATCCAATCGTGACCAACTTTGGCGAGCACTTGGCTGTGCTCAAAGCCTTGGAAGCGACATCACGAACGCTTGAGTGGATGCAGAAGACGAGTGGGTCAATATTCTCAAGCATGTAGCGCATGTCTTCATGAGTCAGGCGCGTGTTTATCGGGACGACAACACCACCGCCTTTGACTATACCCCAATAGAGCAGGAAGAACTCAAGGCAGTTTGGAGAGCATATCGCTACGCGGTCCTCGCGCTTCATCCCGAAGCGGCGTTGCAAGCCCGCGCATATCCTATCGGTTGCATCATCAACTTGCGCAAATGAGTATTCAACGCCCTGCCACACTACGCATGTCTTCCTCGGGAAGTTACGCATATTGTTGATCCAAAGGTCCCTCACATTCTGCGGCGTTATACCGTTCACTCGCATCACCTCGCTGCATTTCAAAATTTCAAAAACCTCCATTTCGCCAACCCATCACGCATGTGCGTGCAACCAAACCCATTTGGCGATTGCCACGCCTCATCAGCCAATATGCCAAAGGATGCCCCTCAAATCAACCCAAGCGCACCTTTGCAATTTGGCTCACGGCAACGCTATAATTCCACCGACAGGGGCAACTTGCACTCGCACCACTTAACCCGAAGGGAAGCAGCGCAAATGATGTCCAATCGTGTAAACCCGAATGTCCATTCCGACAGCATCGCAATACGGGTTTCCAATCTGCGCAAAGTGTTCACAAGTTATTTTGATCGCCCAAGCACAATCAAAGAGACCATCGTGCGTCTCGGAAGGGCAAAGACAGCGCAAGTGGTTGCGCTGAACGGCATCTCATTTGATGTGCATTGTGGTGAGAGCGTGGCGATCATTGGTCCGAATGGCAGCGGCAAGACAACGCTGCTCGCAATACTCGCCGGAGTCTACAAGCCCACAAGTGGAGAGTGCATAGTGCGCGGCAAAACTGTGGCGATGCTCGGTGTCGCTGGCGGATTCCATCCGGAGTTGACCGTCCTTGATAACTTGCTCTTTGTGGGCGTGACGATGGGCATGAGCATATCCGAGATCGCCGGAAAGCTCAAAAGCATTCTTGAGTTTGCCGAACTTGAGGGCGTAATTAACGCCCCGATGAGGACACTCTCAACTGGCATGTCCATCAGGCTCGGCTTCTCCCTCGGAATACATGCATCGCCTCAAATACTGCTCATAGATGAATTGCTGCAAGCCACCGATGAGTATTTCCAAGGCAAGGCGCTGTCAAAGCTGCGCGAGTTGAACGAGAACGGAGTGACGCTCATCTTCGTGACACATTACCTGCCATGGGTGCGCGCACTCGCATCGCGCGTCATATGGCTTGAACAAGGCATCATCAAGATGGATGGCTCGCCAAAGGATGTCGTAGAGGCATACCTTAAGGCATCGCATTCACTTATGGGAGCTTAACTTGAGCAGCGATGCCGATGATGAACATCACTTCCCAACAACCCGGCAAGGGTGATCGGGAACTTGGTTGATGCCACGAAGCCGCACATCTCAGCAATTGTTGTCACACATGCATCTGAGGATACGGTGGGGGCATGCCTTAACAGCATCTTGGAATCCGCCAAACACGCAAAAGCTGCAATTGAGTTGATCGTCGTGGACAATGCATCACCTGATGGCACTGCAGCAGTTGTGCGTAAGCATTTCCCAATGGCGAAGCTCATTGCATCTAAAGAGAACTTGGGCTACGCTAAAGCCGTAAATGTTGGCTTGAGGGAAGCGCGTGGCGACTATGTGCTCATCCTCAACCCAGATTGCATTCTCGCCACCGAAGCGCTGCACCAACTTCTCTCATTCACCGAAAGCGATGAGCGCATCGGCATAGTTGGTCCGATGCTTTTGAATTGCGATGGCACACTGCAGCCATCCGGAAGGAGAGCGCAAAGGCCGATTCACATTGCGCTCTCACTCATCGGCTTGCGCGGCGCTGTTGAAGTTCGCCTCCTCGGAAAGGGGCGAGACTACAGAACAGCTTCAGATGTTGAGGAAGTGTCTGGCGCTGTGATGTTTTGCAGGCGCAAGGCGTTGATGGAAGTTGGCGGTATGGATGAACGCTTCTTCCTCTACTTTGAGGATGTGGACTTGTGCATCCGCGCTCACAAGCTCGGCTGGCGCATCTCGTATTGCCCAAATGCGCGTGTAGTGCACTTACATGGCACTTCAACCTCAAAGGCGAGTGAGCTTGCAAGGCGCGCGTTCTTTTCAAGCGCCTGCGCATACCTGAGGAAGCATTGCGGCAGCTCCGCCATCGCATTTAAGTTCCTCGCCATCGTGAAGGAGGGCATTACTAACATTCTCAGGTTCCTCGTGCATCCATGTATCAGGTGCAGGGAAAGGTTGGGGATAGTCACTCACATCTTTCGCTCGTAGATCGGAAGCTGACGACCGCCGCGTAGGCGCACTAACTCGCCTTATGCCTTCCCATTTTGCCGTGGCGGAGTGGGCGGGATTCGAACCCGCGAGGGACGGTATTCGCCGCCCCTACGGCTTTTCCAGAGCCGCCCCTTCGTCCACTCGGGCACCACTCCGACGAAGCTGCATGACGATGGCGGAGAGGGGGGGATTCGAACCCCCGAGGGGTGGTCCTTTCCACCCCTACGCGATTTCGAGTCGCGCCCCTTCGTCCACTCGGGCACCTCTCCATTTTTTCAGTTTAGCGCATCATGCTCTCTCTCCATCCAACATGAGCCCTCTAACCTGCCGATATCTCAACCCTGTTGACACGCCGCCAAACGAAACAAACTCTCAATAAAGCGGCATCGCCTCACAGGCTCTCAACGATCGCCCTCATCTTTTCAATGCCGACTTGCGCAACTTCCTTAGGATCCTTACCCCACAGCTCTCTGTTGAAGAGCTCAAGCGATATTGCGCCGCTATAACCCCTCCCAATCACATCACTGACGATTTGGCGCAATGGCAATATGCCATCACCTGGGTAAATCCTATCGGCATCGGTGAGTTTTTCCCTTGCGATGTTTGCTGGAACATCGTTGAAGTGAAATATGGCGATGAAATCACCCGAAAGGTCCGGCACATCTTCAAGCGATGAACCCCCACGATAAAGGTGAAAGGTGTCAAGGACGATTGAACCATCGCTCGCCCCAGACAGTTTGACTATCTCCCATGCCTGATCTACACGATGGATGACTTCCGAGAAGCCGAGGAACTCAACAGCCGGAAGAACACCAATGCTCCTTCCGAGGTTGAGCAATTCGTTGTATCTATCCGCAGCCATGCGCATATCAATTGCGCCATCAACCTTCACTGGCGGTGTTGCGACAATGCGTTTTGCACCGACTTCGGCAGCCTGCTCCATGCGCCTTCTCGCTTCATCAAGCGCCTTGCGATACTCATCACCATTCGCCGTCATCCAATTGTGAACAGCTATGACGCTTGGAACGCTAAGACCATAGTCCGATAGCGCTTTCACAATCTCGCCCATGCTCACGCCGGAGCGCAGCGCCTCGTCTATTTCATCATTCCATAGCTCTATTGCTCCATAGCCGCATTCACCGGCTATGCGTATCTTATCAAGCAGCTTGGCTGGGCGGATGGTGCTCGTGTTAAGGCAATAGATTAACCCTCCCATTGCTCGCTCACCTCCCACCTTTGCGAATTGTTAACCTTCAATCTCCTCTCCCGTTCCAGCCATTCGCTGAGCACTCTTTCCCTCTCAAGCTCGCTCATGGTTGGCTCATCATACATGCCAACCGCACGCCTCTGCTTCAATGCCTCGTATAGGATCACAGCAACTGATGCGGAGACATTCAAGCTTTGCGAGAAGCCCATCTGCGGTATGACGATGCGCTCATCAGCAAAGCTCAACGCTACTTCCGAAACGCCGTGTTGTTCATTCCCGAAAACTATGGCAACGGGACGAGTATAATCAACTTCAGTGAAGTCCTTCGCCGTAACATCAATGTGAGTGCAATAGATGGCGTAACCCATCCGCTTGAGCTCCCTTAGACATTCATCAGTTGAAGTGTGCACTATTGTTGTTATCCACTGGTGAGCACCTTTAGTTATGTTTGCATCAAGCACAAGCGGCTTCAAGCCTGTGTAGATCACATGCACATATTGCACACCAGCACTATCGCAACTCCTCATGATGGCAGAGATGTTTTTCGGGTTGTGAATTTCCTCAAGGACGACACGAAGCGTTGCCTGCCGCCTGTTCAGCACTTCCATCATCTTCTCAAGCCTTTCATCAGTCACACGGCGCTGCATCGTTGCTCGCCCCGTTCATACACGACCTGAACTAATGCATGCTACCGAATGCGCTATCGCTCAACAAGCGGCAACTTGATTGGTTCGCCACTATCAATTGACATGTAAGCGGCTTCAGCCAGTTCAACGGCTGCCATTCCATCGTAGCCGGTTATCTCCGGCTCTCGTCCCTCGCATACTGCCCTCACGAACTCATTCAACTCCTGCCATACAGGTGAGCCATGAGAGCGCTTTGAGAGTTCGTCAATACGAATGTGCCTCTCATCGCCCCCAACTTCCTTTATCACCATCTCAGCACCCTCACCCCAAAACGACGGGAGCAGTATTGAGCCACCCTCACATTCAACCCTGCATCCATAGCCGCCGATTGTTGAGACCTGACTTGAATGCAGCACCCCGACAGCACCGCTACGATACTTTAGCGATACGAAAGCGCAATCTGGGTAGTCCCAATCCTTGCGAACATAGTTTCCACCACACGCAAACACGCTTTCAACCTCGCCACCAACCCATCGCATGAAATCAAGCTCGTGCGTGTTTATTTCCATAAGTGCCCCACCGGATTGCGCTTTGGATTTGCGCCATGGCACATCCCAGATGCCACTGAAAGCCCCGCCAACCCTGTAAACGAAAATTGAGATGAGCTTGCCGAGCCTACCAGAGTCAACCTCCTCCTTAATGGCTCGGTGCATAGGATGGTATCGGCAAACCTGCCCGATCATGAGCTTGACCCCGTTACGCTCACAGGCACGAATCATCTCAAGGCAATCAGCAGTCGTTGGAGCCATCGGCTTCTCACAGAACACATGCTTGCCCGCATCAGCAGCTGCGATGGTCAAGTCCTTGTGCGTGAATGGCGGCGTTGCAATGATAACAGCATCAAGCTCACCGAGCGTTACGAAAGTGATTGGGTCAGTGTGCGCTTGAACATCAAGCTCGCTGCCGAGCTTTTCGGCACCTTCCCTTGAGACATCACATACACCCACCAAGAGCGCACCATCCACCTTCTTAAGTTCCAGAGCAAGCGACCGCCCCATTACACCGCACCCAACCAATCCAACTCTTATCTCCCCGCTACTCAAGTTGACTCACCTCCGAGTGCGGAATTGCTTATGCCACAAATCGCTTTCGCTGATCGGCACATTGCCTACATCTTAGCACAGCCTTTAAGGCATGTCAACGATTTTTAATGCGCTGTCCAACTTTAAGGCTAACTCCTGCATGCAGGATCAAACAACCAGCTTTTCCTGACACATTTCGTGAATCACACGAAGCTAAAGCTCGGTTTAAAAGCTTCCCAGCCCTTTTGAGCACCATCCAAAATCTGCCATAGATTCGGCAAGATTTTGCGCGCCAACGCCGACCAAACTCGGCGCTAAATTGTTTTCCCCCAACAGTCGGCGTATGGGGTAAAATTTGCCCATTTTCGGCCCATCCGTGCGCGGGGATGGCACAAATTTGAGGATCTTGCCGAAAAAGCCCGCCCATTCGCAAGCGTTGATAGAGCGCCTATTGACGGCTGAACAAGCGGCTTCGTCTTAATTCCCAAAGGACGGACTGGTAGTCAAGTTCGCCTGTCTCAATTTTGTCACCTTTTTCTTCCATGTCTCTTGTGAGCGCTTCATCGGCAAACTCTGGGAAGCGAAGGCGAAGCCACTGGTGAACTTGTCGTCCCAATTCTGTAGCGAACAGAAAACCTTTGTGTTCAACGACATAGCCGCGTTCAATAAGTGTCTGAACAATTTTAGCGTAAGTTGAAGGTCGCCCCAGCCCCCGTTGGCGCATTTCCTCAATCAAACTGCCTTGAGTGAACGGCATAACTTTGCTGACGAAACGAATTTGTTTGCCAACAACTTTCATCTCGGGCGTAACAGGTTGAACGCGAAGCGGAAAGACACGATGGAAACCTTCCTCAATGACCTCGGCGATAACTTCCCATTCGTGCTGCCAATTGCCCAACTGCAAAGTGACCTTGA
>JAVHTD010000023.1:45765-47859 GCA_032161105.2 Candidatus Thermosaccharophagus tengchongensis | reverse complement strand
CCCCGTCAGGAGAAAAAGTGTCATCACCAACTGCAAACTTTGCATCGGTCTCACCTCTCGTTGTGGAAAAAGATTCTGTCAACTCACTTGTCTGCTTAAAGTTCCGCCACCGCTTCCTCAACGAGTAGACCGATGACCGTTGAAGTTGGCACGAGCGGAATGTGGACGAAAGCGCTTAGAGCAATGGCTATTGACGGTTCAGAATTTCGTCCTAAGGTTCTATCTCCTGCCTTGCGACTATGGGCACATAACCTATTTCAAGCCCCTTCGGAGGAGTGACAATCAATGCAGGCTCTATCTCCGCCAATTTGCCTGCTGTGGGTGGTGGAAGATATTGCCGTTCCTTGGTCCATAACCTGTGAAGTGCCTCAACTTTCTTCTGTAACTCCTCTCGCTCCTCAGGGGTTAAATCCGCATGGAGAAGTGAAGGCTGATCGGCGAACCGATACCAGTAGTAGGTCACAGTGCTACCATCCCCAAGTTTGACCTTGAACGGACCCGCAACAGGTCCCGGCTCTTTCCCGCTCCTTTCACTCTCGGCAGGAGTAACTCTCGGTCCTAAGGTTTCTTTTCTGGCGAAGTTCACTTCCTTAAGTCCGGTTTCGGCAGGAACTTCTTCGGGGGCAACCGCAACCCATTTGCCGTTCACCAAACGGTAGTATTCGGGCAAGACCACTACAAGGCCATATTCCCTTCTCTGCAGAGTTAGCAGTTTGTTGTTTAGGTTCCACTTCAGTCTCAAGGTCGTCGGGTCAGTTGTATCCACGCTGAGGAAGGAACTGATGTCTATCGGAGCACTTTTTTCTTGGGGAAGTCCCTCCTCATAAACTCTCCATGTCATCCACAGTTTCCCTGTGAACCTTATTGTGTAAGCCTCGTTGGCATCAATAACGGTTTCATCAACCAGCGGACGCCCTTCTTCAAGCCAATTCTTGACTTTATCCCAAAGAGCCCCTCGCTTGTAAACCATGAGACGGTTCATTATCACTGAAGTGCCATCAGGTTCAACAGGGAACTGGATTGTGGCAGTGCGGAGATATCGTTCTCCTTTGGAGTCCGTGGATACAGCGCAATGGATAAACTGGGTCTCCATCGCATAACTTTTGTTGGGATCGGAAGGCAGGATGTCAAGGAACATGCCCCGTGCTTTGGGGTTGTTGATGCCTACCTGAGACCAAAAGAAAGGGGTAAAGGCTGCAACTGGACCTCTAAAGTTGCCTGCATTTATGAACAATGTCCACCATTGGTTTCCGGTGGGAAAATCTTTGCCGGCGGTTTTCGGTTTTACCTCAGTAAGAGGAAGGGGCAGGTATCCGTAGCCGAACAATTCACCGCATGTCCCTTGCTTCAGATTAAGCCCATCAGGAGGGAAGAGGAGCCAAGGACTAAGTTGGACGACGCCATATTTCCCTTCACCTGCACCTGAACCGGGTGTATTAGCCCAGCCGACAAAATTAAGTTGCACTCCTCCCATGATGAACTTGGGGAATATGGTGGGGAAATGAGTGTCACGCCACCAGCCAAGTCCCCCTTCAATGTCCGAATACATCTCTTCTTCGGGCTGTTTCTCCCGAAGCGGGAACATCCATGTTCCAAATAGTCCAGACTGAAACTCGTGTCCGGGATAATCCTTCAGCAAAGGCCATGCCGCCGAATACATGGAGAAACCAGCATTGTAGGATGTGTCAACCCTCTCAACCTCAGCAACCATGTAGCCACCGATCCACGCTTTGCGGATGTTTCCCGCTTCAATACCTTTTACATTTAAACTCATAAACGCCCACAATGTCAACAGCGACAACATCATTTCCCCTCACCTCTTTTCGGCGAGTTTTCGCTTCCAAACGCCCATCTCACAATTTGGAAACGAATGACTGACAAATTCGCAAGTTCTACTCACCACGAAACTTTCACTAATCCAATACCTTTGTAATTAGTCACACCCAATCCGACAATTGCCAGTTTTTGCGAGAATTCAATAAATTTTTGCCATAATTATGCGAACTTGGAATTCGTCAACGCCGTCGGTATCAAATAAAACTTGCACGCGATTTCTCCCAGCCTTTAACCTCGGGGCTCTATCGCCAAATTTTA
>JAVHTD010000023.1:14752-45755 GCA_032161105.2 Candidatus Thermosaccharophagus tengchongensis | reverse complement strand
TCGGTTTTTCTCCATCCTTAGTCCGAATCGCGCACTCGTGGGGCGACCTATACACTAACTTATCACCCACCGTTAGCGTCACGGGAAATAGCATCTTTTGACCATTTACTGAAATGGAAAAATTCCCCAATTTCTTGACCTTTCCTTCAACTTTATTAACGATCAGTTCAAATGCCAATGCAGCTTTTTTCACATCACGCCTGCAGATTAAATCCCATTCATTTTGCTTGCCATCCAAGGCGCAAATAATGCGTGGATCGTCATACTCCATGCGCAATATTTCCCAATTGATGTTTCTTTTTGAAGACATACCTCTTATTGGCTTACTTGTGCAAATGAAGGTTATTTTTGCTCTCACTTTCCCATTCCCTTCGGGCTTACAGGAAAAAATAGCCATATTTTCGCCATGATTTAGCATGGGGAGCGTGCCGTGCGGCGTGATGTAACCAATCAATTCCCCATTTTCTCTGTAATGCCTGCAATTTGACATTGATTCAAACTCAATGTATTGCCCGCTTTCAATCATTGCTGGAAACTCTATTTTCGCCCCATTAATTGACACACTCGGACCGGAAAATTTGAGTTTTCTCACTGGCAATAGCTTTATTGGAGAAATATAACAAGTTATGGAGCTGTTTGGGGGCACATTATTAACATAAATGTTTAACTCGTTAATCGCATGCTTAACCAACGGCGAACGATAAATCTGATAAATTCCAAAGTATGGCCAGACAAAATCAACATGCCTTTCTGCGTCTCTTTCCCGCAAAAGCAGCTCAAAATACTTCCAACCAACAAAATTCACATCAACATAATGGTCATCATAAGTGCCATGATAATATTGTGGCATATCTCTAAGTTGAAAATTGATCACTTCCCCTTTACCATCGCCATAAATCCACACTCCGAGTGCTCCATATTTGCGCATGTCAATCGGTGGAAGAAATGCCCTTGTTATTCTTACCCATGCCCCATTTTGAGGGGCACCAATATTTTTTGCGGAAATATAGCCACATACTCCGCCAAATTTTGATTGCTCCGGAATTGGCTTAAATTCACAGGTTACCCCCTCTGCAGTGCCAGTTACCTTAAATCCGCTATTTTCTGAGAAATCTGTCAACACAACGCTTTCGGGGGCATCATACGGCGCTGCAGAGTAGAGTGCTTGTATTCTAAACTTGGCATATTGCTTATCAAATGGGTTATTTATGACTAATTTGGCACTTTCCGCCATATCTGTGACTTTTTGAGTGACATACTTTGTGGGCAAGAACTCCCACATACCATCCTCAGCCTGAACAAGCCTAAATTCTTTGCCAAATTCCCTTAACTTAGCCTTCACATCCTCCGAAAAGTAATTGGCGAGGCGGAGCCTCTCATAGCGCCCTAACATTATCAGGTATTCGTCTTGACGAAGATTCCAAGGACGATTGCTCACACTTACACCTTGCAATGAGATGGGCACATTGTAGCCCAAGGCTTTACAACAAAGATACTCCATTTCGTCGGGTGTTTCTGCATCGTAATTTTCGGTCGGACCAAGAATCACCCACCATCCAAGTTGCCCTGGCAAAAGATGAAATTTCTCGTATTTTTCCAAATCTTGGCAATGTATATCCACAAAGCGTTTTAAGCCCCAACACGGGTGATCCCACGCTCCGATGCATGAATGAAATGTCCAAGAATGATAGCCCCATTCACTGGCTTCAACCCTAACCGGTCTTTTGAATCTTTTGACAATTTCTCTCCGCATTTTTGATATTCCATACCATCCACCGGGCATACCTTCGGCACCGTCTTGATAAATCATGTCAAATTCACACTCATTCACCACATCGGCAATTCTTTGGGCAATTTCGTCAACAAGATCCGAATCCTCTTCTGGATAAAAAGTGCCATAGTATGCATAAAGATAGTGCACTTTTGATCCGGATGGATGTGGTGAAGGTTTCGTCCCGAAAGCGCCTCTTTTGCACCCCCAAAATCTATGAGGCATTTCCTGAGAATATCCGGAATATTGCACAAGTTCATCTCCAATTTGCAATACATTTCCTTTACTCGCATATGCCCAGATTGTGTCCATATCCTCCGGTCGTTCCTCAACATAAATCACATCGTCTTTCTCGCTGATTTCTTTCGCAAGAGTAAATGTTCTCCTTTTTGCCAATCTTTTGTCGGGGATAGGCGTCACATATGGGTCATGAGGGGATATGCAGCCAGTCAGCGTATGCAATCCAGCTTTTAAGCCAGCTTTGTGAATTTTTTCCACAACTTTTTTCAGCCCCAGCATACCATTGGGAAACAGGTCTTTTCTTGGCTCATAATGCCCCAAAGACCTCTCCCAACCAATAAGATGAATGATACCAATGCCAGACATTTTAGCAATTGCAATCCAATCATCTACATTTTGTTCACCGACAGTTGCGAATATATACGAAAGCTTGTTCTCCTTAGCATCAAGCGCAAAAGGACCCCCAAGCTGCGAGTGAATTAAGCCCTCATTTTTCACAACTTTCTTCAACACATCCCTGATTTGCTGCGTTGGCGCTGCAACCAATACGATGCCGGCACCAACAAACCCATATTTTTTGGAACAATTTGCCGAGATTATGGCTGGCTTTCCCCTCACGACAACATTCGTTTGCAAGTTCAGCGCACGAACGCAGATGCCGAATTCATCATCTGCTGCCATTCCAACCATGTGGCTCACATATTTTGAAGATTTTACGGATAAGTTGGCGAATGTTATTTCATCGGCGTCCCCGACAAAATCGGAAATTTTTATGACAAAATACTGGTCCTTTGCCTCAATCTTCACCTTTATCCTCGCTTTTTCAAATTCAACACCCAACTCGCCGCCTTTTCCAGAAAATACCCATGAAAGTGGGAGAAATTCCCTTCCTCCCGCCTTTAACGCCATAAATGGCTTCGCATCGGCGCAAATCTCTTTCCGATGCTTTTTATCAATGATTGACACAACTTTCAATGATTCATCAATCAAAATTTTTGCCATTTTGTTTTCCAAAATCAATTTGTTATTTGTGATAATTCGTTTGGATTGGAGTGGCAAAGCCAAGGGTAGCGCCGCAAATATTGGCAAAATTATCCCACAAAATCTCATAATTTTTCACCCCCGACTTTGGCGTTTAAAACCAAATAACTCCGAAGTTTTCTGCCTCAAGAAACCCGTCAATGACTTGCGACCAAGTAGTCCACTCAACTCCGTCAACACATCTCTGCCTACATAGGTTTACTCGCCTCTTTTCCCCGACTTTAGGCATTTTCCCGACTGACTCCCAAGGTATTGCCATTTCGCATGTCCATGCGTTTTTCCCAATAAATGTGGCGCTTTTCCAATCTGCATTCCATGACGGGTCATCACCTCCATCAACAGATGCACCATCCCATTTGACATTTCTGGGGTTCACTATGAAATGGCGATAAGGTTTTGGCGAGTCTCCCAAGCTGATCAGCAACTCCACACAATCACCGAGCCAAATCTCATCATCCAGCTTTTCTCCGACTATTTTCATCTTTTCTGGGAATAATTCCTCACACTGGAAAGCGACATAAAGGTAACGGTCATCGTAGGTCAGCCAAGCTACTGTTTTGACCGACGGTTTGGTTTTTGCGCTCTCCAAATTCATGACAAATTCCTCCAACGGCTTTAAGTTCTGCCAGATAATGTCGTCTATCCTTCCATCAATTTTTGGCGGTTCTTCGCCCGGCTGCAGCTTTTGAACCCTCGCCTCACGCCGTATCAATGATTTAGCTTGCTTTTCTCTCATTTTTTGTTCAGCTGCTTGCAGCATATCACGAATATCAAAACCAAGTGGTTTTGACTCGTCAAGCTTCCTGCGAGCTGACCGGATCGCTTCAGGGGCACCTTCTGGGACAAATTTGAACCATTTTGCCTTTTCCTGTGTCCCCCACCAGTCAAGCCTCTCACTGTAACACCAAACATATTCATCCGTTGTATAAAGTGCCCAATAGACATTATGCTCAAACCACTTTGCTCTTTCCTGCGGTGTTAAGTAATGGCTCAATCTGCCCCATTTCACTTCAAAAGGGACGAGCCCAAAATAAAAGTCCATGTAGAGGGCAAATCCGGCTTGAACATGAATTGCGTATTTTTCCCTATTTTCTGGCGATATGATTGACAATGCCCTCTGGCGCATCAAATGATATGCACGAAAATATTGCTCCGGCGAGCGGTAGTAATATGCCGGCTCATTACCGTCAATTATGATGGTTTTTCCGCTTACCGCATCCAACATCCCGTTTAAGAATGCCGGGAGCAGCCCATAGCCATGCTTTGAAAGACGAGTCATGACTTCTTTTTGGTCTTCTACATCAACCAAATCACCCAAAATGCTCCCCCAAAAGAAGGTCAAAATGCGCAAATTTGGGAACTCATCTTGGATGACTCTCATAAAGTTTGCCCCGCATTCACGAACTCTGGCATAGTAGTCAGAAAATGATTTAGTTTTCGCGTTTGGCAAACTTGGGTAATGCCATGGATTTTCACCATATGGCTCCGGATCAAAGCATATTCCGATTAAACCGCCAACTTTTGCCACATGCGCAATTAACCTGGCATTTTGCTCGGCAGCACGCCAATCGTTCTCATCAAACCAATCCCATCCCTTTTCAGCCGTCCCCCATGCGAGGGCGAAATTTTCCCTAAATCTTTCAAATTTTGTCGCTTTTAGGTTTGCCATATCAGCCCCATATTCTTCCAAAGTCGCGGCTGATTTTCGGAAAATATGGGCTGGATATGCCTTCCATCCACCTCTCAGCCTTATAACGATCCCATCAAAGAATGGGCAATTCTTCTCCATTTCATTCGCATTTTCCCGAACAAAGTCCGTATAAGGAACACCCCACCCGTATTGAATGAGTTTCTTCTTTGGTCTACCATATTGCGCGGCGGAATTGCTCAAAGTCATGGCAAAAACAGCTATGAGCGCAAGGGCTGTCTGCTTCATAGCCATCACCTCGGGTGAATTCGGAGTGACTCCCAATTTCCGCAACCTATCAACTCTCAAAGCCGGGGCAACCTGACATGAACGCCGCCAACCATTATGCCAATCCCACTTTCCTCATTCATGGATTGCACTTGAGGCTTCAAGCTGGGCAACTATTGAAGCGCAACGCTCACATAGGTCGTCGTATGTCTTATTCTTCCCCACGCTCTCTTGGCGCTGCCAACATCTTGCGCATTTATTTCCACTCGCCATCGCCACTTTAATCCGCACGCCCGGAAACTCCTCACCGCAAATTGCTTCCTTTGGCGCCAACGATAGCTCATATAGCCCAACTTGCGAGACGATAAAGAGTTCAGTCAATGGGACTTCAAATGACCTCAAGAACTTAAGCATCTCATCCGGTGCGTAGATGTCCACCCTCGCCTCAAGCGGATTGATGACTATCCCATCCCTCTTTGCGATTTCAAGCGCCCTGTGAACATCATCCCTCAAACGAAGCAATTGCTCATACCGATTGCCAAGCTGTTCATCCAGCCACTCCCACTTCGCAGCTGCCCAAGATGCAAGCGCAATGCTCTCCTCTTTCCCATACCAGCTCGGTAAATGCTGCCATGCCTCTTCAGCAGTGTGGCTTATCATCGGGAAGAGAATCCTGCATAGCGCTGAGGCAATTTCAAACAGCGCAGTTTGAGCTGAGCGCCTCTGGTGGGAATCCTTGGGCATCACATAGAGCCTGTCTTTGATCACATCAAAGTAGAAAGCGGATAGCTCGGATGCACAGAAGTGCTGGAGTGCTTGGAAGGCTCGGTAAAACTCAAACCTCTCAAAGTGCTCTGTCACACCGGTGATCAGTTTGTGCAGGCGATGAAGGATGTATTTCTCAAGTTCGGTGAGTTTCTCGTAGGGCACCATGTGTTCATCGGGGTTGAAGTCATACAAGTTGCTGAGCATAAACCGAAGCGTGTTCCTCAACCTCCGATATGCATCAACGAGCCGCGCAAGTATATCCTCGCCAAGTCGCACATCCTCAAAGTAGCTTGATGAACAAACCCAGAGCCTGAGCACATCAGCGCCGTGCTTATCAATGACCTCAAATGGCGAGATGACATTCCCGAGCGACTTGTGCATTGCGCGCCCCTGCTCATCAACAACGAATCCATGAGTTATAACTGTGCGATACGGTGCAGCGCCTTTCGTCGCAACCGAGATCATGAGTGACGAATTGAACCAACCCCTATGTTGGTCACTCCCCTCAAGGTAAACATCGGCAGGGAAGCGCAATTCGCTTCTCCCCTCAAGGACAACGCGATTAGTTGAGCCTGAGTCAAACCACACATCAAGTATGTCCGTCTCCTTCTCAAACTCCTCACAACCGCATGTTGGGCACTTAAATCCGCTTGGCAATATCTCGGATGCCGGTTTGACGAACCACGCATCCGAACCCTCCCTCCGTATCAACTCCGCAACTGCCTTAACCGTCTGCGGTGTCAGTATATCCCTTTTGCAGTTTCGGCAGTAAAAGATCGGGATGCCGACTCCCCATGCCCTTTGCCTTGAAAGGCACCAATCCGGGCGCGCCTCAAGCGTGCTCTTCATTCGCCTGTAACCCTCAGGCGGAAACCACTTGACCTTTTCAATCTCCTCAAGACACCTCTTCCTGTGCTCGTTATGCTCAACGCTCATGAACCACTGAATTGTGGCTCGGAATATGACTGGCTTTCTGCAACGCCAACAGTGTGGATATGAGTGAGTGATGACCTCGCTCTTAAGCAATGCGCCAACTTCGCTCAACCAATCCGTTACAAGTTCGTTCCCTTCCTCAACATCAATCCCAGAGAGCCTCTGACCCGCCTCATCTGTGAAGCGCCCAAGCTCATCAACAGGGCTGATTATCTCAATCCCCTCTCGCCTGCATATTTCAAAGTCTTCTGGTCCGTGTCCGGGCGCTGTGTGGACTAACCCTGTGCCCTGCTCAAGTGTGACATGTTCACCGAGTATGATTGGCGATGGACGCCCATAAAGTGGGTGCGCAAAAGTTGTCCCTTTGAGCTCCTCACCCTGAATCTCCTTAATGACCTTAAACGATTGAAAGCCCAAAGCATCCGCCACAACCGGAAGCAGCGCATCAGCGATGAGATAATAGACAGTGTCACCGCTTGCATCCTTCACATCGGCAATGGCATATGTGAACTCGCCATTTACGGCGATCGCCATGTTGCCCGGAATCGTCCACGGCGTCGTTGTCCAGATGACGGCATAGCACTTGCCCATTGGCAAACCATCAAACAATCGCTTCGGGTCTTCAAGCAGCTTGAACCGGACATAAATTGAGGGCGATTCCTTCTCATGATACTCAAGCTCCGCCTCCGCGAGCGCCGTCACGCAGTGCTTGCACCAATGAACGGTCTTGAGGTCACGGTAGATGTAGCCGTTAAGGTAGAGCTCACCGAATATCTCAACGACGCGCGCTTCAAACTCATAACTCATCGTCAAGTATGGGTTGTCAAAGTCGCCAAACACACCCAGCCTTTGAAACTGCTCGTTCTGAACCTTGGTAAAGTGCAATGCATACTCTCGGCAACGCTTTCTCAATTCGGCTTTTAACTCGCTCGGTATCGTCTTCCCGCGC
Organism: Candidatus Thermosaccharophagus tengchongensis; assembly: GCA_032161105.2. Taxonomy (GTDB): domain Bacteria; phylum Armatimonadota; class Fervidibacteria; order Fervidibacterales; family Thermosaccharophagaceae; genus Thermosaccharophagus; species Thermosaccharophagus tengchongensis. Next base: position 38,138 of record JAVHTD010000023.1, on the reverse strand, counting down.
ACCCACTTGCCTTCCTTTATCATCTGCTCTTCAACTGCTTTCTCAATCGGCATCCCATGGTTATCCCAACCGGGCACGAACGGCGAGCGATAACCGCGCATTGACTTGTATTTGACGATGATGTCCTTCAGGACTTTGTTAAGCGCGTGCCCAATGTGGATGTCCCCATTTGAATACGGCGGACCATCGTGAAGTATGAACAGCTCGCCGCCGCTGTTGCGCTCAAGCATCTTGCGGTATATCTGGCGCTCGCGCCAAAAGCGCTGGATGAGCGGCTCACGGCGTGCTAAGTCAGCCTTCATTGGGAATGAGGTTCTCGGGAGGTTCAAAGTCCATTCGTAGTCGCGCCTTTGCGAACTCAACACTTCATCACTCCTCTTCTCGCTTGAGTTTTGTGGATGCGATGTAGCCGTAGCGTTGCCGCCACATTTTAGTGTGCCCTTTGCTCTTCAGCTTCATCGCATTATAGCACTGTGAGGCATACTTAGGTGATGGTGAGCCACTGTGCGAGGAAAGCTTCCGCATTGATGGCACATGCTGAGTTGGGAGAGAAGCGAAAATGGAATGGGGCAGAAGCTGTGAATGCGGCTTCGCCATAAGCGGTGCAGCGATTGATGCCGAGATGATTGATCACCTTGAATTTGTTCCGGAGCAATGCGGCGTATTTGGCATCTATGCGCCGGGTGAAGATGTCGCCCGCATAACTTTCTTCGGTTTGTTTGCACTTCAGCATCGTGGGCAAGAGAGCGCCGGGATAACCGTATCAAACGGTGAGCGCCTGCTCACATACAAGAGCATGGGCTTGGCGGCGCAAATCTTCACAGAGGATGTGCTCGCAAAGCTCAAGGGTTACATTGCCATCGGTCACAATCGCTACTCAACGACCGGCGCAAGCATTGAAGCAAATGCTCAGCCTATTGAGGGTAGGCACCGAGGCAGGCAGTTTGCACTGGCTCACAATGGCAACATTGTAAACGCCTGTGAGCTCCGAGAGGAACTTGAGAGCATTGGCTTGTCATTTGAAACGACTTCAGATACCGAAGTCATTGTGAGGCTCATAGAGAGCTATGAGGAGCTTGACTTTGAATCGGCTGTTGTAACCGCCCTCTCAAGATTGAGGGGGGCGTTCTCACTCATCATTATGACGGTGGACAAATTGCTCGCTGCAAGAGACCCTTGGGGTGTGAGACCCTTATCCCTTGGCATCCTTAATGGAAGCCACTATGTCATGGCATCCGAATCGTGTGCGTTCAACATTGTGGGCGCAAGATATGTCCGCGACTTACAGCCAGGCGAGCTCGTTGTTGTTGACGAAAATGGGATAAAGGAGTTGCGCTACCGAAATGAACCGAGACAGGCTTTTTGCATTTTTGAGTTCGTTTACCTCGCCCGCCCCGACAGCTGCATTCTCGGAAGAACAGTTCACATGACGAGAAGGAGAATGGGCAACTTGCTCGCACAGGAGCACCCGGCAGATGCCGATATAGTCATACCAGTCCCATTGAGCGGCGTGCCGGCGGCAATTGGATTTGCTGAGGTATCAAAAATACCTTACGCCGAGGGCTTCGTTTACAACCGCTACATCCAAAGGACATTCATCCAGCCTGACCAAAGGATGCGAGAGATGGGTGTGAGGTTGAAGATAACCCCGATAAGGGATGTCCTCGCCGGAAAGCGTGTGGTCGTTGTTGAAGATTCAATAGTTCGGGGCACTACGATAAGGAACATCGTATCAGTGCTGAGGGAGGTTGGCGCAAGGGAAGTGCACCTAAGGGTTGGCTCGCCACCGTATCGCTTTCCATGTTTCTACGGCATAGATACGCCGACACGCCAGGAGTTAATTGCGGCACGCGTTAAGGACATTGAGCAAATAAAAGAGTTTGTTGGCGCCGACAGCTTGGGCTACCTGAGCCTGAGTAACTTGATCAAAGCCGTGGACTTGCCCAAGAGATGCTTTTGCACAGCCTGCTTTGATGGGCGCTATCCGATACCGATACCGAAATCGCTGCGCCTGACAAAGTTCCTCTTTGAGGGCAAGGTTAAGGGAGCACAGCCAGTTTCACTTCAATCCGATGGCGGCAAGGTGATTGAGCCAAACCATAAAGCCACGCATGAGAGCTGTTGAGCAGTTGCTGCAAAATGCTTGGACGGGGGCGGTTGGGGGCTGGTGCCTCTCCGGGACTTCAAATCCCGTGCGGCGCTGTGAGAGCAGCGCTGGGTGGGTTCGATTCCCATTCGCCCCCGTCATTTGGTTTATGGATGGTAGCTGCAATGATTTATTTGAGCGGGGGTGAACCATCATGCGTTACAGGAGGTTGGGGAAAACGGAGCTGAGCGTTTCCGTAATAGGATTTGGTGCAATAAAGTTACCGCAGGTTGACGCTGAAACAGCAGTTGAAGCAATAAGGCGAGCTGTTGACTTGGGCATTAACTTCATTGACACAGCACGCGGCTACGGCGATTCCGAGAGAAAGATTGGCATGGCAATTAAGGGCATCCGTGACAGCGTCATCATTGCAACCAAGACGGCAGCGAGGACGGCAAACGAGGCAATGCGTGAACTTGAAACAAGCTTAAAGGAACTCGGGACGGATTACATTGACCTATACCAGCTGCATAGCGTAAGTGACCAAGAGACATACGACCAAGTTATGTCCAAGGGCGGCGCATATGAGGCGCTGCTGAGGGCAAAGGAAAAGGGGTTGGTGCGCCACATAGGTGTGACAATGCATAGGGCGCTTGAGACGATGAAACAAGCCATCACTTCAAACTGCTTTGAGACGATCATGCTCGCTTACAGCCCGCTTGATCAAGAGGGCGTCGGAAAGGAGATCATACCGCTTGCGCATAAGCACGACATGGGCATCATCATCATGAAGCCGCTCTCAGGTGGGCAGCTGCGCAGCAGAATCAATCCATCACCGAATGACCCTCCACAAAAGGATGAGGTCGTGTTTGAGTCGCTGCGCTTCATCATCTCAAACGAGATGGTGAGCACCGTCATCCCTGGGATGACATGCGCAAGGGAAGTCATTGAGAACGCATGGGTTGGAGATGCGCCACTACCGATGACCGAGGATGAAAGGCGCAAGTTGATGGAGATGATAGGAAGGTTGCGGAAGAGCTATCGCTATGGGCAGGTGTGCTTGAGGTGCGGTTACTGCCTGCCATGCACGCAGGGAATACGCATACCAGATGTCTTCCTCGCCTATGACATGTGGTATGGCTATCCCGAGAATCTGCGCCATATGGGGATTGACCTTTTCATGTCGCTTGAAGTGAAGCCGAATGAATGCGTTGAATGTGGTGAGTGCGAGAAGAAATGTCCAGCGGGTTTGCCGATAAGACAAAGGTTGAAAGAGGTGGCGGAGGAACTTGAGAGAGCCATCGTCAAGTGATTGGAGCAATGATTCAGTTGACCGCGCTTAGCCCCACGCATCAAGGCTTCGCTGTGGTTAGCGCATCGCACTTTGGTTGGTGAGCGCTGTGAACCCTTACGCTGCTTTGCGATCGCAGTGGCTTTACATTGAGGGAGCACCACGATGCTGGTGTGGTGTTACGAATTTTGATTTGAGGTGTATTGAGGTAAGTCACTGGGGCGGGTTGATTGAGTTGTTGGCGACAAGTGATTTCAAGGGGAGGCGCACTGAGGGATGAGAAATGGCGTTCACTCCGATTGAGCCTTTTGTCGCGATAGCGATAAAGGTGCATAATTGTTGTCGGGGCAAGAACCGAGAAGCCTGTGCAAGGATGGTGGTTTCATATGCGTGGCTGGCTCAAAGCAGTTTTGGGCTTTGTGGTGCTCGCTATGGCGCTTGAGGAAATTTCGTCTCAACAACCGCTGCTCGGCGATTTGCTCACCCAAGCGTGGCAAGCGGAGTTGGAGAATAGAATCGGTGAAGCATCTTCAGCCTATGCTCGCGCTGTTAACCTTCAACCAGAAAATCCGCTCCTTCGCATCAAATATGCCGAAATGCTCATCCTGCTTAACCGCTCTAATGAAGTTGCTCACCAGCTCGTTCAAGCGTTGGAGCTTCTCAGTAAAGACCCCAAAGCGTCCGTTGATTTGAAGCGATTTGTTTGCGATTTGCTGATGGGGAGGTTGCCAGAAGAGTTGAGACAGCGAAGGATGCAGTTGGGTTACGATTACGAAGGTTGGCTTTATCCATCGCCTTTCGCTACTTTGCCTGCCGAGACACAAAGGCGAATTTTGCAACTTGTCCCAAAGGATTGGCTACTCCCGACAAAAGCGAATGAGGCATGGTTTTGGCTCAGCACGGGCGAACGCGAGCAGGGTTTGAAATTGCTGCGTGAGGCAGTTATCAAAGGCGATGTCTTCGCCGCCATTCACATCCTCACTTCAAGTTTTGTCACAAGAGAACAACAAGCCCAAATCGCTCAATCTTGGTTTCACGATGCTGAGCAAACTGAAAACCCATTCTTGTGGTTCGCAGCGCTACAGATGCTTTGGCGAACACAGCAGATAGACGAATTCAAAAGAGGTTTTGCAAAAGCGGTGCAAACAATGAAAGACCAGCCAAATTTGCTTTTTGAACTGGCAAACTTGTGCGAGCAGATGAAATGGGAAGAGGGTCGCAAGCAGGTTCTGGCTTTGCTCCCGCCGTTGTTGAAACCAACTGTTACCGCTGCCACCATCAGTAAGGACTTTCAGCGCGCCCTTGAAGAAGGCGACTTGACAAAGGTGAAAGCACTTATCCGCGCTTTGGTTGATTTTCCCCGCCAATTTTGCACTATTGTGCTTAGCGCTAACAGCATCCGCAAGATGCTCGCTCATGGGTCGCACGATTTCGTCGTTGAATTGATTCAACTTGACATCGTGCCTTGCCTGCCCTACGAGACAAAGCAAGTTTTGCTTTGCGATGCTGCCTTCAATCCAGCGAGGTTTTCACACTGGATGCAGCTGTTCATGAGCAAACCTTTCAGAACCCCTCATGAAACTGGCGTGAATTTGCTGGAAGCAATCGCTCACGATGTCAGCAACCGCGAACCTGAGCGAGCCATTTGGCTGCTTAAACAAGGTTTGCTCATCTTTCCAAACGAACCCCGTTTGTTGGCACTATTAGCTTTTGCCTACGAGCATGCTGGCTACCCGAACCAAGCGATTGAAATGCTGAAAGAGCTGGTGAAGCGAAACGCTGAGGCGGGAATTATTGAAAGCAACCTGTTATCACGACTTTGGGACATCTCGTCCCGACACCAACAACTTCCACAATTGGTGGAATGGCTGAAGGAGCAACGAAATGCGATTCCGCTCGGCTATTTCGTTGAGGTTGCTCGCTTGTGGATGCGACAAAATAAACCGCAGGAAGCGCTTGAGTGGCTTAACGAGGCGCTCGCGATCGCGAAAGGGCGAGATTGGCTTAAAGATGCGGAAATTCACGCGCTGGTTTACTACTTGCTTCGCTCGCCCAACCCGCAGGATTTTGAACGGGCGCAAGAGCTGCGAGCAAAAGTTGCTCGGACGAGCGCGCTGTTTCACCCCGAAACTTATGAGTTGCAGTTAAAATGCCTTTTGCAGCTGGGCAGAAAGGGGGAGGCAAAACAGGTTTTGGATGAGGCAACACGTCTCTACCCTGATTACCCGTTTGTGGACCGAGTTCAGGGGTTGGCTCAAATCGCTGTAATCAATTGGGCTACCGAATTGGAACGGGTTAAGGAAAGATGGCAAAAACTTGCCGTTCCAGACCACGATGCGCTCCTTCGCCTCGCTTACGCTACAGTCAAAGCGGGCAAAGCACCCGAGGCAAACCGTATTGCTGATGAATTGATGGCGGGTCAACCAAATTGGCGTGAAGGTTACTTACTCGCCGTAAACATGTTTGTGAACCGCGTCAGCGCATTGGTGCCTTTTGTCCGTTGGGTTCAAAGCAGAGCCCCCGAATACCAATTTGCAGGATGGCTGCGAACTGTTGAACCAACTGGGAACACCATCTTGAATCTCGGAGAAACCTCCCTTTACGGGGCATTTATGATTGCATCGGTTTTGCTCGCTGAAACTGGAAACACTGATGTTTGGCACGATGTTTGGCACTTGATTGAAACTTCAACCAGCAAATGGTGGGCATCTCTGAAGCCCGAGGATGGGGAGGAATTGGGGGAAATTCTGGCGAAAGAGCGGCTTAACCAGCATGCGCTTGACCTGATGCACATTAAAGGCTACATGGCGGACTTCCCAAATCGAGAAGCCTTTCAAAAGTGGTTAGAGCAGATCCAAAAAACGCAAACTTGGTCAGCACAGGCAATTATTTCCCAAATTCAGAGGGGCATGCCAACTATAACCCGTGAGCAACTCAACGAGTGGCTGAATTCTTTGGAAAAAGCCGACTGGAGAGGCGTTGACTGGCACCTACTGACAACACCCCTTTATGGAGGGGAATTACCGAAGAAAATTGCTCATAAAGGCTTCCGAGAGGAAGCCATCACATTGCTAAAAATCGCCCTCAAACATGCACCCGAAGGGCATAAACCCAAACTGATGGCTCAATTGGCAGAATTGACGGGAAAGTTGCCCGAGCCACATGAAGGCGATAAAGCCAAGGATGGGAAGGCTTTGTTACTGTGGGCTCAAACTGCGTGGCAAGCAAACAGGCTTGACGAAGCAAAACAAGCAGCACAGCGAGCATTGGAGTTAGGGCTTTCGCTTGAAGATCAAACCAAAGCGTTGAAAATTCTCGCACAAGTTGACCCAGAACTTGCCCTTGAGGAAGTCTCAAAGCGGTTGCCTAACTTCCTTGTGGCGGAACCACACTCTGACCCGCCCTACCATCTGCAATGCCTTTCCAATGTGCTTTACCAAATCGCTAAGGAGCGAAAGGATTTGGCTTCAAAAGTTGCGCCATTGCTTGAGCCCGCTTGCAATTTTTCAAGGGGGATGAGGATTAACATGTTTTCCGAACTCGCCTTGGTTCACTTCTGGTCTGGAAATAACTTGCGAGGCATCGCCACCCTGTGTGAGACGCTTGATAAGGACGGTCCTCAATGGATCTTGCGTAAGGTCATGGGCGTGATGATTTGCGCTGATGTTCCAGAGGAAGCGCGGCGGCAAATTGCAAAGCATCTGAGTAGTTACTTGCAAAGCCGAAAAATTTTGCCAAGTGTGCTCGCTGAGGAGCTTGGAAATGTTCGGGAGTTAAATTTGCTTTATTCGTTCAACCCGCAAACTCGTCAACTGACCGTTAATGCTGCGCCTGACAGCTTGATTGAACTTGCTCAAATACTGCGGCAGTGTTTGGAAACAGCGGAGGGCATTATCCCGCGTGATTTTTTGGAGCAAACACTTTGGCAAGTGAAACGCTTCTCCATTACTGCTAAGCAGTTCTCGTAGGAGCGGTTACTGGACGAAGTTGCTAATGCTTGGTGGGGATTGTTTGAGGCTGCGTTCCATAAAGCGGTCAAGGCTTCTGGTGACGAAAAGTCACTGAAACAATGGCTGCGCCAGCTTTGGATTGAACGACCCGACACCGATTTCAGTAAAACGACTTGGTTTGAGCGGTTAAAAAAGTTGGCAGAGTGAAGAGCCATCTCAAAGGGCAAGCCAGAGGCTCGCCCAGTCTGTTCGGCAAAAGTTTTTGGTGGCGTAATGTCTACATGGCTTTTAACAAGCCGCCCGCAAAGGGGCAATGCTACAATCTTCAGGAGGTGGAGCATCATGATGGTGCGGTCATTTGTTGCTGCGACCTTAATCGGCTTTGTCGGGTTGGCATTGGCTCAACCCAAAAGCCAAAATCAAGCCCCACTTGTCTTTCGCGTCACAGGTGAATCTCAAGCTTTTCCAGAGACGGTTGTTTTGAGGTTCACGATTGTTGGTGAGGGCGAGACACTTAGCAAGGCTCAAGAACAACTCCAGCAGATTGAGCAATCCGTGTTCAAAGAGCTTGAGAAGGTCGGCATCCAACGGGGTCAAATTAACACTGAACGGTTTGCGGTCATATCTCTTCAGCCCAACATCTCGTCAGGCGTCCCCTCACCAGTTACACTCCGCCCTTTGGGTTATCGCGTGCAAGGGGGTTACGGAGTCACGATGCCAGTCAGCGTTGGGACGCTCGACAAATTACTGCAAATTGCTGACACCGTTCTTCAGCAAGGCGCTCGCCCTACAGTAACCACAGAGGAGCGCTATAGCTCCTATTCCGAGCGAATGCCTTATACACTGTTTGAGTTCATGATTCATGACCCAGACAAGTTGATTCAGCAAGCGATGGATGATGCGCTCAACCGAGCAAAGAGGCTGGCAGAGCAAGCAGCCAAACATATCGGCAAGGTGAGTTTGAGGTTGGTTCGGTTGACCGTCCACGACATTCGCACTCTTCCCGAACGACATGCCATCACACCTGAAGGGCGAGACTCAATCGGGACATTTGTTTGGCAACCGATAAGAGTAACCGTCCACGCCGAAGTTTCGTTCGCTTACGAATGATGCATGAATGACGCATTGCGATCAGCGCGAGTTTGTTAGTTGGGAAAAGTGCAGCATCTGCTTTCAACCGACGACATCGTAGGGCTGACTCCTCTCAAGCCAAAATTTTGATGAGCAGTGTTCCCTCGGCTATTCATCACCTGTTGAATGCCTTCGCCCTTCCAACTCCTCAATCACTCAATGCTATGCCACCATAGATTGCAGCGTATGCATGTTTCGCTTCTTTCCAGACAAGCTGCCGACCACAAGTCAGCGAGCTCACAATAGTCAACTTAGTTTGGCTTTCCCGAGAGACGATGTGATCCGCTTTCAACAAAGCCCTCAAGTTAACGCCCCAACGGTTTGTAGCCTTCCCGTCACGCCAACAAGCGCGTTGTGGTAGGATGAACCGAGCAGATGAATTGCATGGTCAACTGAGCAACGAGCGAAGCGATTTATCCAATCAACCTAAAGCCAGAACCATGTCACAAACAAAACATCATCGCGCCAACACCGCAACAGCAACAATGCCAGCCGCAGGAGCAGCTTTATCCGCCACTTAAGCGACTTGAACCCACCGACTTCGGTAATAACTTTTATGGAATCTTAACAAGAAATTTCCCGCCAACTTGCCAGTGCGGATGCACGCTGAGCATCCGAATTAAACTGGCTCAATTCGTTTGCTTTGAAACCGAGGCTGACTTTACATCCGAGAGGAGCGCGCTACACTGCTGATGTGGTGTTACGAATTTTAATTTCGTCATAGCGAGGAGGGGGAGTTGAATGGTGAGCTTGAGGGCATGGTTGAGCGGACGCGCTGATGGTGCACTCTCTGTGAGGCTGTTCGGGGAAGGGAATCACCCTACCCCAGATGAAGCCCCAACAACTCCACACGCAAATCTGTGCGCCGCACGGCTCAAAAGAGCCCCCGGACAACGAACGGTTGAATTGTCGGTGATGAGCGCATGCAGAAGGGGGTGTGTTGAGATGAGGAGAGGATTCACTCTGATTGAGCTTCTGGTCGTGATAGCGATAATCGCCATCTTGGCGGCGATGCTGCTTCCGGTGCTATCAAGGGCACGAGAATCGGCGAGAAAAACGCGATGCGCGTCAAACCTTAAGCAGATCGGAATGGCATTGCAAATGTATTCCCAAGACTACGATGAACGCCTTGTGCCTTGGTCGTATCCGGATGTTCAGCGAGGCGCTTGGCGAATCGGTGCTTACGGCTGGCAGGAATTGATTAAGCCTTACCTCGCAAGCCGAACATATACGCGGACAACAGATCCGTCTGGAACGACGGTCTTCCAATACGAAGACCTCTTCTGGTGTCCGAGCCAAAAAGAAGTGTCACGCATGATGATGGGACAAGCAATCTCTTATGTCTCTTACGGCATCAATGGAAATGTTTCCGGATTTGTCATTGCTCCCAATGGCAATGCAGATCTTGTCCCGCCACCGCCTCTTGCCAGGATTGACCGACCCGCTGAAGTCATGTGGGTTTGCGATTCCCCAGGACATGTTGTGAGGCGCTCAAGTTGTGATGGAGATGTGGCTGACAGGCATTTTGAATGCGCGAGTGCGCTCTTCATTGATGGTCATGTGAAGGCGCTGCGTAAGGACAAAATCTGCTCGGCGCAACCACCAGAGATCTGGTGGTATGACCCCCAATAAGCAAGAGGAGGTGCATCAAGAGATGCAACTGAAAAGCGCAACCAAAATGTTGCTCAGTGTAGCCTTAACAGCTGTTTGCTTTGATCTTGCCAGCTCGCACTTCCTTTGGGTGGTGGTTGATAACTACAAACCAAAGGTTGGCGAGACCGTCACTTTCCGCATTGGACTCGGTCACGGTGATGAATTCCCAAAGAGCGACATCCTGGTTTCAGCTCAACAGTTTGTGGAGATCGTTAAGCCCAATGGTCAAACCTTTACTGTGGAGCTAAGCCCCGACGAAGCGACGAAGGAGTGGGTGGGTAAGTTTGTGGCAGAGCAAAAGGGAACATATATCATCCATGCTTGGCTTTATGCGCGGCGCCGCCAAGCACAACAACCGCAGGAAACACCCCAAAAGCGAGCGGAACAGGAGGAGTGGAAACAGCTCATCAAACCGCTCACCGTGAAGGAGGGTGAGGGCTTCTCCGTTTACCCGATCGGTGCCATTTCGTCCCCCTACAGTCCCGAAGGCAAGCGACCACCTCATCAAGGTCGCTACTCGCATGAAATCTGTCAAATTAAAATCCGAGACGAGTTTGCCGAGGCGCTCAGGGGAATTGAGCATGCATCTCACTTAATTGTGCTTTATTGGTTGGACAGGGCACGCCGCGATGTCCTCGCATCAAGGACTCCCTGGGGCGATGAGATCTTCGGCGTATTTGCCACGAGGTCACCCAGCCGACCCAATCCGATCGGTATTTGCATAGTTGAATTGCTTGAGCGGAAAGGGAACACACTCTTCGTCAAAGGGTTGGATGCATTTGATGGAACACCAGTCATTGACATAAAGCCATTCTCCTTCGGCATTGATGCAGTGGTGGGTAGCAGAAGGCTGTTCGGTGATGAGAAACAAGATCAAGCCCAAGGCTTCCAGATGGTGGGTTTAGCGCTCGTGGATGTCGAGGAACCTTCAATGACCCCTTTGAGACGACCGCCATCGCTTTCCTTACTGATGCTTGACAGTTCTGCAAGGCGGAAAATTGGTTCAATTGCCCCTGTTCTTGTGATGTCAGAGGGGTTTCCCACACCCGCCATTATCTACGCCACTTACCCCGAAGCAAAGCCTGCCGGAGAGAACGAAGAATTTCCCATCAAACTGATGACGACCGATTTCGGTCTGGCGAACCTCAAACTTGACCGAACCGGTGTTTGGTTGGTTGCTTGCCAACAGGGCAATGCCAGAACAACCTTGACTTTCTTTGTGACCGATGATGGAAGCAAGGAGGTGCATTGAAATGCGCCGCGGATTCACGCTGATTGAGCTTTTGGTCGTTATAGCGATAATCGCCATCTTGGCGGCGATCCTGTTCCCAGTGTTCGCCCGTGCCCGTGAGAAGGCGAGGGCAAGTGCATGCATAAGCAACATGCGCCAACATGGATTAGCCTTCCAGATGTATCTGGCAGACTACGATGGTGTTTACCCGCCGTTCCCGCAGTGGAAATCGCGCCTTGACCCATACATGAAAAACCGCGATCTTTGGAAATGCCCGAGCCGACCAGAGTTGCCTTGGTATTATGGGCATGGATACAATCTTGGATGTCCATCAAGCATAAGCGGCTGTGATGGCACTCCCGGCTTTCCCGAAAGGCATGAGGCACAGATTGCCAACCCTGCTGATAAGATCCTCACGGTTGAGTGGGATAGATGCAACTCCGGACCGCCTAACGGACCCACTGGGGCATACCATGGTGGCTCAACATGCTTTTGGTCTGTCTGCCGAATACACAATGACGGCTCAAACATTCTATTCGGTGACGGACATGTCAAATGGATGAAGCCAGAGCAATTTCACAGCACGACATGGAAGGAGGACGGAAACGGCAATCCGCTCCCGCCGCCCGGAGAGAACGAGGTGCATGTTGTGCCGGAAAACATTTGGCGCAAGTTCTGGGACACATCATACAAGTGACTGTATGGCATCCACTTGCCCACTCAGCATCCTAAAGAGGCGCGCAATTGAATGCAGGGGCGGCTTGATAGCCGCCCCAAAAGGCTTTCAACTGCCGCAAAGGAATGCTTACAGGCAGGTTACCGTCCGTCCAGAAGGATACCAAATGCACAACCTGGGCACACACCAACTGCCAACAACTTAAGGCATCATTCAATCCCCTTCTCAGCCATGAAGACGATCAAGTCGGCGACGCGGAGTGAGTATGCCCATTCGTTGTCATACCATGCTGTGACCTTCGCCATGCCGCCCGGACCGATGAAAGTGTATGCCGGATCACCATCAACAATCGCCGATGCCGGGTCACCCTTGAAGTCGCTTGAGACGCAAGGTTCGGGTTCGTAGCGGAGTATGCCGCCAAGCCCACCCTCCTTCCACGGTGTCTTTTCGGCTTGCTTGAATGCCTCGTGCAACTCCTCAGTCGTTATCTTCTTGCTCAGGACGCAGTTGAGGTCAATGACGGAGACGGTGCCAACTGGCACTCGCAATGCCACGCCGTGCAACTTGCCCTTAAGCTCCGGGATGACGAGATGGATTGCCTTTGCAGCCCCGGTTGTTGTCGGGACTATGTTTAGCGCTGCAGCCCTCGCCCGCCTCAAGTCCCTGTGGACCAAATCCAAGATGCGCTGGTCGTTCGTGTATGCATGCACCGTCGTCATCAAGCCATACTCAATTCCGAAGTTCTCATGCAGCACCTTGCAAACTGGCGCAAGGCAATTAGTTGTGCAAGATGCGTTTGAGATGACATGGTGCTGTCTCGGATCATATGAATTGTGGTTGACGCCGAGCACGAGCGTTATATCCTCGCCCTCAGACGGCGCAGTGATGATGACCTTCTTTGCACCAGCATCCAAGTGCTTGGCTGCCGATATCCTCGTCTCACCCTTCTCTGGGCGTGTGAAGACGCCGGTCGCCTCAACGACGATGTCAATACCAAGGTCTCGCCAAGGCAACTTAGCCGGGTCTTTCTCGGCGAACACCTTTATCTCCTTCCCGTTGATGACGATGCAATCGTCCTTAACCGACACTTCCCCTTGGAAGCGCCCATAGTTGCTATCAAACTTGAACAGATGCGCGTTTGTCTTTGCATCGGCGAGATCATTAACTGCGACCAGCTCTACATCATTCGGGTAGACTTCAAAGATAGCCTTTGCGACTTGCCTCCCGATGCGCCCGAAGCCGTTTATGGCTACCTTGATCGCCATGCCATATCACCTCCATCATGGGTTTGCATTTGTGTTCACTATGCCAACCCTTTGCAATTCACGGTGCTGCACGAAGCAATCCCATCCGCGTTGCTTCAACCAGTTTGCCAACTCATCCGCCACAGCGACCGAACGGTGTCTTCCACCTGTGCATCCAATGGCAATCACTAAGTATGATTTGCCCTCGCGCAAATAGTGCGGCAGGCAAAACTCCATCAGTTCAAACAGCATGCACTTGAAGCTCCTACCCACATCGCTATCAAAGATGAATTGCTTGACCGCTTCATCCAATCCGTTCAAATCCTTCAAACTCGGTTCGTAATTTGGGTTTGGCAGGAAGCGCACATCAAACACGATGTCCGCATCCGTTGGGACACCATGTGCGTATGAGAATGACATGACCTTGATCAATAGCATGCCCCTCCTCATCATCAACCTCGCCAACTCTTCTTTTAAGTCCCACGGTGAAAGGCGCGATGTGTCAACTACCAAGTCAGCAATAGCCCTTAGTGGTTCAAGCATCTTTCGCTCAATAGCTATTGCCCGCCGCAAATCTTTCTCGCCATCAGTTAGCGGGTGACGGCGCCTCGTCTGCTTATAGCGGTTGATGAGCGTTTCATCATCGGCATCAAGAAAGAGGATTTGGAAACGGATGCCTTTGCTCCTGAGCTCCTCAAGCGACTTGTGAAGCTCGCCAAAGAATTCACCGCCCCGTATGTCAATGACGAGCGCAAGACGCTCAATCGGCGGTGCCGCTTTGCCAGCAAGCTGCAACAGCGTCGCCAGAAGCTGCGGTGGCAAGTTGTCTATGCAAAAGTAACCCATGTCCTCAAGGAAGCGGCTTGCGAGGGTCTTCCCAGCACCAGACATTCCAGTTACTATGACGAGATTTGACGCCGAGTTAAAATTGGATGCCGTTTGAGCTTCCACCAACCTCACCCCGTCATCGCTCAACCATCAATCGGCTAAGGGATGTGCCACACATTCAATGCGCTTTATGCCCATCGTGTCGCTTGCCCGTGCACTTCATTTTGCTCTCATGCCTCAACAGCTTCATCTTCATCTCAACTCCAAAACTGAAACCGCCAACACTGCCATCAGCGCGAACAACGCGATGGCACGGTATGAGTATCGGAACGGGATTGCGCGCCATCGCCCTTCCGACCGCCCTTGCCCCATTGCGCAACCCAATTGATGAAGCCACCTCGCCATAAGTTATTGTCTCACCAATGTGCACATCGCGCACCTTAAGCAATGCCCGCCTGTGCACATTGCCTATGCATCGCAGGTCAATCGGCAGACGCCGCAAACTTTCATCATGCAATCCGTCAAAGTAATTCCTCAGGGCTCGCGCCGCCTCTTGCGCCAACGCCAGAGCTTCTTCACTCCCATCATGGGGCGCATCGCCTATCAACTTCTCAACATGCTCCCTTGAGCTCATCGGCAAAATAACCCTTGTGATTCCGAGGCGCGTAGCCGCGATGCCGACATAACCCCACCTTGTCTTGATGACAACGCGAGCCATCTCTCACACCACCCAACAAAACTCACCGATGCCATCTTTATCCCACCCCATGTGGCGCCAAAAACTCCAAAGCCGAATCGCGAGCTGCAGCCAACTCAACCAGCCCCAACCCATTGAGGATTCATTCAGTTAGACGGATCCGGAAATGGCACCCGATCAATACAACCACCACAAACCGAACCGTTGAGACAGCGTGAACTTGAACGGCACATCACGGTGCGACTTCAATCTCACCTGATCGTAAGGTGCAGCGAGCGCCACTCAGGCAATGTCATTTCTCCGGTTGCCCCCGGCGTAAAAGCATCCGAAATGTGAACGCATATCGCGTAGCTCACACTCCCCGGCTCAATGAGCATCGTTGTGCTCCTCTTCGGCTTGAGCGTGATGAAGCGTGAGTCCACCCTCACAGTGACTTTAGATGCCGAAGCGTTGGTGAGCACGAGCTTTGTGAATTTCTGCGAGCTCAGCGATTCGGTTACATCGGTGCGAACTTTGAGGAGCGCAACAGATGATGGATATGGAGCAAATTCAACGGTGTAGCTATGCCAACCGAGCATGAGCAACGAACCGCTGACAGCCAATCCATTTGCCCGCTTTGCCACATACCGATAGAGCGCCGGAGAGACTTCAATCGTGTGCTGCGCACCGCTGTGCAGCTTTATTTCGTGTTCGCCAAATTGAACTTCAAGTTCATCGGGGCATCTGTTAATAAATGTCACAAGCGTGCTTGGGCTGTTTGAATGCCGCCTTATAACCTCCAACTTAACTGACTGCGGATACTCCTTTGCGAGTTGCATCAGCTTGCGCTTCAACTCGGGTTGGTTTGGATTTGTGCGCAATGCCATAGCGAGCACTGATGCCGCCCCATCAACATCGCCGATGCCTTGATGCGCTTCGGCAAGCCAGAAGATGGCACTTGTCCAATTGGGACGGTGTTGCAGGACGCTGTAAAGCAGCTTTATCGCATCGTCGTATTTGCCGTTAGCTATGAGCGCCCTCGCATACCAAAACTGGATGTCAAACCGCCACCTCATCTTCGGCGCAATCTCGCTCAACTCCTCAAGTGCCCTCTCACGGTCACTCCTTGCAAGGGCGCTCAAACCCGATTTATATTTCGCAAGCACTATGCCGAGCAAACGCTTATACTGCTCTTGAGCCTCCTTGTGCCTCGGATTGATGTTCAATGCGCCACGATACCATCCGAGGGCTTCCTCCCACCTTCCCAGTTCTTCTTCAAGGCGTCCGAGCCAGACCATCGTCTCAACGGATGAGCGCTTCTTTTGGAGGACGCCGGCGAATGCCTTAAGCGCCTCATCGGTGTTGCCGAGATGCAAATGCATCACGCCGAGCCAGAAGAGCGCTGGCAAAAACTTCGGGTTAGCATCCACGACCAACTGTAGCTGTCTTGCAGCATCCTCGTATCTCTTCTGCCTGTATGCATTTAGAGCCTCCTCATACCCTTCAGGGAGCAGCTTTTTCCTTGCCATCTCGGCACGGAGCCTTTGAAGCCATTTTCTCGTTTCGGTTGAGTTCGGCTTCTTGGAAAGCACCATCTTCCATTGCCTTTCGGCGGTGCTCAAGTCGCCTTTGAGATAATGGCACATGCCGAGCCAGAAGCGAGCTGAGAGCAAATTCGGATCGGACGAGAGCGCTTCCTTGAATCTCTCAATGGCTGTATCGTAATCCTTTGAGCGATATGCGCTCAAGCCGGCTTCAAGCTCCTTCACCGCCGGTGATTTGGTCTCCTTAGCCGATGCCACTCCGCCGGCGAAGAGCAACACATTGAGAATGGCAACGGTGCATGCGCTCACAAATGCCCCATATTTTGAGCCCATCTTCACTCACCACACCGCTGCAGAATTTTGCCGATAGCAACTCACTGACACCGAAGCGCAAATTCAAACGCTTATTATGATGCTGAGTGCGCATCGGTGCTTTGCATGATTTGCATGTCAAACGCGCCCAAATGGCGCGACCTGCAGGCGATGAGCTCTTAGCGCCGAAAAGCATTCAACTGGCGTTCCAACCGAGTCGCCAACCTTTGGCTCATAGCAGAAGCGATGTTGCTGCGGGTTAACCTCAAAGTTTGTGTTACAATTTCCGAATTGATGTGATACAGGGCAAGGCTAAGAGGTGATCCGGATGCGTCCGGAGCCGAGGGAAGTCGTCACAGGTGGGCTATTTTGTGCCGTCGGCGTTGTGTTGCCGATGCTTTTTCACGCCATCGGGCTCGGAAAATTTTTCCTCCCAATGCACCTTCCCATACTGGTGCTTGGGTTGCTCACCCATTCACCGATTGTGGCTGCGTGTGGCGGTTTCATCACGCCGCTTGCATCGTGGCTGTTGACCGGAATGCCGCCCATGCCTACAGCACTGCTCATGGCTGTGGAACTTCCGGCGCTCGGTGCATCAGCGTCACTCCTTCGCCATCGGCTTTGTTTGCCTTTGCTCGCATGCGTTATAGGCGCCATCATTGCGCGGTGCCTTTGTGACATCGTTCTCGCATACACAATTGCGCCATTGCTACAACTCCCACCGGGGGTATTCGGGACAGCCTCAATAGCCGCCGGGGCACCCGGCATCATACTGCAGATTGTGGCAGCACCACCAATCGTTCTGCTGATTGAGCATTCAAGGAGGGTTGCATGGCATGAGCGAAAATGAGCTTGAGTTTGCAAGATCATTTCACGGTCACTTAGGTCCATTCCTCGCTCTGGGCATGCTTATGGGGCGTTACGCATTGGAACTTCTGAATGCGAGGAAATATTTCGGCGTGCGAGTCACCATACACTGCCCACCGAAGCCTCCGCAATCATGCATGGTGGACGGCCTTCAAATCTCAACCGGCGCAACCTACGGGAAGGGGAACATTGAGCTCGTTCCGTCCGACGAGATCGCCGTTGACTTCGTGAACACCGATACAAATGAGAAGCTGCGCATGCTTGTCGGAGAGGATGCCATCGGCAAGATGCGGGAGTGGTTAAAGGAGCTCGGTGACGAGGGCGCCGCGAGAAAGGTAATCTCGTGCGGTGAGAAATTGTTTCAACTCCTTCGGGAGGGATGCCAGTGAACGGTGTTTCAGCAGAGCCCATGATACGGCTTCACGCCGAGATCAAACTGCTGATGGCGTTATCATACATCGTTGCCGTGCTCGCATCTTCCGCAAGCGGATACGCCGCATGGGTTGCGCTTGGCGCTCTGATTGCGGTTTTGCTTCCCCTCAGCGGTGTAAGAGTAAGCGCTCTCGCTAAGAGGCTGCTTACCATCGTCCCGTTTATCATCCTGTGCGCACTCGGGTTGCTCATCGGAGGGGCTGTTGAGAGGTTCATTCAAGTTGTCGTCAAATCAACACTTTGCGTTGCAGCTGCCACTTGGCTCTCGTTAACGACGCCATTCACCGAGCTGCTGAGCGCGTTGAGGATGCTGCGCACGCCAAGCCTTATGGTAACGATGCTCGCGCTGCTTTACCGCTATACCTATGTGCTCGGTGAGGAGGCAAGGCGCATGCAACAGGCGTTTTTAAGCCGCTGCCCAAGAAGGCTATCCTTGAAGGATGCAAGATATGTCGGCATGCTCGTTGGAGCGCTCTTGTTGCGCGCACATGAGCGCGCTGACAGAATCTTCACGGCAATGCTCTCGCGCGGCTTCAACGGCGAATTCAGGTCTTTAAGCGCAGAGCGCCCCAAGCCGGTTGAATGGTTAATTCTGGCATGCTTTGCATTGTCGGTGCTCGCCGTTTCGGTCGCTCTAAGGTGAGGTTAAGGCGAGGGATTGATTTTCCATCTCACTGCTGCATTTACTTGCCATGCTGCGATAGCAGCTGCAAAGCCGTCTCCGCTTCACTTTTCCGGACGAGTATCCACGCCTCCGCCAAGCCATCCACGGTGAATGTGTGAACGCTGAATGCGGCATGCGATTTGACGATGCATTGTATGCCCGATGATTCAAGCAACGAACGCACAACAAGGACATCCATGTAAAGCCCACGATAAACTTCCACCAACTCTTCCTGCTCCATTTCCTTCGTCTCGCTCATCCAGCATCAACCCCAAAGATGTGGCGTGAGAGCCTTAACTGCCATTCAAGGTTCTTTATCCCCTCGCCAGCGGTGCAGAGCGGCTGCCCGACACCCTTAATTGCTTCAACGAACCTGCGTATTGAGGTGTGCATAAAGTCCTCGTAGAGGCGCTCAACATCTCCGAGGGAGAGGCGGGAGCGATATATCCCCATCTCGTCATCCCTTCCACTGATGGTGACGGTGAATCCATTTAACCTAACGAACCTTTGAATGTCCCCGCTGACACGCCGCAATGTCAGCTGGCACTTGATCGGTTCGCCAATGGCATCGCGCTTTCGCAATTCAAAGCGCACCCTGATGCAGTTGTTGACCTCAATAGCCTCAACCTTGCTTTCGTCAATCTCGTGCTCCGGAAAGAGGCGCAGCAGCACGCTTATTGGGTGGGCGCTCAAATCCATCCAAAGCCCCATGCCGGCTTCGTCGCGCCCAATGCTCTTCGCTTCCATATGCATTTCAAAGGAAGCCGGCATCTTCCAAGCACCGTGCAATTCCGAGAAAAATTCTCGCAAGCATTCGGCAAGGGCAGCATACTGTGTGTTCACGGCTAACAGCAGTTTGCGAGCCTCCGCTTCCTCCGACATCCTATGAGCCAGTAGGAGAAGCTCATCGTGGCTTAACCTCTCATCCCACACGATTGGCTTTTCGCACATCACATGTGCCCCGTGAGATAAAGCGAGCATTACATGCTCGTAATGCAGGTTGTGCGGTGTGCACACCGAAACAGCATCAGGGCGTTCCATGCGCAGCATCTCGGCGCAATCGGTGTATGTCCTCCCGTTAAAGCCAAACAGACGATGTAGCATCTTCGCTGTCTCACCGAGGCGCGCTTCATTAGCCCCAACGATTGCGACAACTTCACAACCGCACAGAGCATACCACTTTGCGTGATGTTTCCCTATGCCGCGAGCACCTATTACCGCCGCTTTCAATGCGCTCATTGCACAACCCTCACTTTCGCCACGGCGTTGACGCCGAAGGCAACGCGCCACCTCAAAGGCGTTAGCTGAGCCTTAGCTCCCTCATCCGGCTTGCCAGCCAAAAACTCGCCAACCTGCACCCTCAATAACCTTTCACCATCACATGTGAGCTTAATGCGCAAGTGGCGCAGCGATGAAGCAATCACCTCATCACCAATGCTCCCGATCAAGGTTGAGCTGTCCCACAGTGAATCAAACATCAACAACAACTCGCTCACATCCGGAGGCGGCAAGATGCTCAAAAGGCATTCACAGCAGCGCATCAAATGCAAACGCCTGCAATTGCTCATTGAGTTGAGCACAAGCATCGCGCCATCAAACAGCGAGGGATCTTCGCAGTTCAATTCAAGCAGCACATAGACATGCGGAAGCTTAACTTCTCCACCCTCGGGAATGGTCGTCCACAGGACGAGCTCATGCCTATCGGATTGCCATTCAATGCTCAACCAATCGGTATCGCATCCGCTGATGAATTTGCACCCGCTTTCCGGCTCAATAAGCCTCAGGCGCTTCAGGCGTCTCAAATCCGCATCGGCATTCGCTGCGACCATTTTCCCGTCAATTGCGATGGCAAGCCACTCCTCCGGCATGCTTTGGAGTTTCAACCTCAACCCCTTACAATATGGAGGGCGCACGACATCCAAGCGAAGTTGCACCTCACTGAAGCGCTCCCCATGCTCCATGCGCATTGAGCGTTCCGCACCGGACATGGTGTGCCACGATGTGCGACGGTGAATCAACGACCATGGGAAACGAAATGATGCCCTCCACGAAGTGAAGCTCAATTCACCAACGCATACGGCTTCAAATCGCCCTCCGGTGACCCTAACGACACCGTCAAGCTTTGCCTCATCCTCCGGGACGCATTCTGCATGTGCGTCAAACTCAAGCGCCTTTCTCCCAACGCAAATTGTGGCTTGCAGGTTGGGTCTCCTCGCGTAGCCCTTGATGTGAGCCATCTCATCGGTGACGCTCACATCGGTGACATGGAAGTTTGAAGCGCCGATGTGCGTTTCAACACCAGGCGGTATTGAAAGGACGCACCACTGCCCCGGCGGGAGCTTGAGAGGGATGAGCGTGCACATTGCACCGCAGGCATCGGTCTCGTCCTCAACGATGGCGTAGTGCAAATACCGCTCCGGATATCCGCCCTGCCCAGCGAGCCAAATTGCCGCTCTCCCAACACACCTGATGCGGACATGAAACTCGGCTAACTCATCCGAATCATTCAATGCGAGCACGATGGGCGTTTCCATGAGCCATCTGAGCATGAGTTTTATGCACGGGTGATGTGTCTCAGCCATCGGGCGGATGGACAGCGTGAGCATGCGATGCAGCATTAACGCCCCTTCCGTTCTATCGGGACAAATGCGCCAGTCAAACATGCCGAGGCAACCGCCGGTTGCGCTTTGGTATGTCACAGGGCTCAGGTCATCAAGCGGCATGTCAAGTTCGCTTGCGTAGATAAACCTCGCCTCATAGCTTCGTGAGCACGACTGCACCCACTTGAGCAAGCCCGTCTCCGGAATGACCTCAGATGACGGTGGTGGTGCCCCGACCAAGAAAATGCTCCCGCCGGCTTCGTGCAGTTGTGAGAGCACCATCCATGCAGCCTTTGAAAGCCCGCTCGGCGTCGGGAGCAGCACAGTCGTGTGATACTCATTCCCGACTCGCAATCCGGAGCGCTCAACCGAAACTAACGCAACCTGTAGCGGCAACCGCTCAACGATGGTTGCGCTCGCTAAATCATCATCAGTGATCCAATTGCAGCTCAAGTGGAAGCGCTCAAGCAGGTCAAGCAGTTCGGACCAAGCCGAAATCATGTTTGCGGCTTCGTCGCGCACCCTCGTCATGCAGAGCTTTGATAGCATGTGGCGCACCGAAATGACGACAGCTGCGGGAGAATGCTCAAACCCAACCTTGCTAATGCAGAGCATCCTTGCAATGTCCATGTTAATTGCCCTGCGCGATGCAAACCACCAATGCGCGCTCGCGCAAGTTGATGCCAGCAGCCACTCCGGCAGCGCCGAACTGAAAAACACATCGCTCACAAATGCACTTGCACCATGCTTGGCAGCGGTGAAAGCCGCCTTCAATTCATCGCCCTCTTCTGGTGATGTTTGGGCTGCCACAATCCAACCCCCGCCGAGCAGCGCCCTCAGGAGGCGCAGAGTGATGCTGTTGCAGCTCACAATGAACATCGGCAGCATGTCATGAGATGTGATGACCGGCTCATACCTCAGCGCCTGCCCGATGTCACCGAAGGCGAGGAATGGAGAAAGCGTGTTGCGCCAACCGCTGCAGTCAATGGCAAAGCGCATGTTGAGTTCATTGAGCGCATCCATCATTGGCAGGATGAACAACCTGCGATAAGCCTGCGCCACCCACCTCCAGAAGCTGAGGCGCATTCTGTCGGCATCAAGTGACGGGTCGTAGCAAACCGAGCGCAGGATAGCAGCTTCAGACGCACCGCATTCAACCGCCGCTTGGCTAAGCGATTCCTCAAAGACGCTTTCAAGCATTCGCCTTACGAAGATACGCCCTCTGCCGAAGCGGCGTGACATGACCAAGGTTGAACAATCAACGACCAAACCATCTGCCAACCGTTTTAATGGCGCAAGGAACGACATCAACTGCTCTTTGCGCTCAAATGCATCTGGAGCAAATCGCCTTTCGGAATCTGCACAGCGCTTGCGCCATATGTGGAATTCGTATTCGCCCGTCGGGAGTGAAAGGCGCTCATCCAATTGGGCGTTCGGCGTGCACAGAGTGATGCAATGCGATGGGCTGGCTACCGATAGGGAAAATGCATATCCACCCTGCGGTAGCAGCTTCTTCCAACCATCATGAGCTGACATCCTCAAACTTTCGTGTTCCCAAAAGCACTCGCCGAGCGCATTAGCTATTGCCTCAATGCGCACGCAAGCAAACACCGAAATGTCGCCAGCGCTCCTTCGGGCAATCTCAAGTGCCGGTTTCAGGTGTTCGTGCAGCCGTTCTGTTTCATAACAGCGTATGATAACGCCACCCCACTCGGGCTCTTTGAAAAGCCGCTTTAGCTTGCCCTCATCCAACTCCGTGACGCACTTATGGCTCAATGCGAGCAACGGGCGGCATGAGGTGTCGGGCAATTTGAGCCGACAAGATAGCTCCTTAACTTCTGAAGTCATAAAGGCGTCAGCAGCAGTTTCATTGGCACGCTGCATCTTGCACTCACTCGCTTGACTCGGCATGGATGGCTCCAAATTGAAATGTTGCAATGAATGTAGCGTCGTTGCAAAGCTGATGGGCATTTAAGAAGCCAACACCCACAAAGCCATCTCCAACGGGCAAGCTGCTAAGGAGGGCAAAGGAGCTGTGCTGCAAGTGGAGGCAAAGCCATCGGGATGACCGTGTGACTAAGTTAGCAATGGAATTGGCGTTGTGGCCGCAAGCGGGCCCAAACCCCAAATAAAATTCGGGCAATGGGGGCATCACGTAAGCCAGGGGGTGGCGTAGACCCGTAAGCCAGATTTCAGCAGTG
>JAVHTD010000023.1:0-14742 GCA_032161105.2 Candidatus Thermosaccharophagus tengchongensis | reverse complement strand
ACTGGGCGTGGGGCCCGCCTGCGGGCACAACGCCAAATTAATCTGCGTCAATGTGAGGCATCGCTTACTCCTTGGCTTGCCTTCTCCGCTTCTCCCTGATTGCAGCTTGCGCTGCGGCAAGCCTCGCAACCGGTATGCGGAATGGCGAGCAGCTGACATAGTCCAAACCGGCATCGTGGCAGAACATCACGGAGAGCGGCTCACCACCGTGCTCACCGCATATCCCGATCTCAAGTTTTGGGTTTGCAGCCCTGCCGCGCTCAACGCCAATCCTTATCAACTCGCCAACTCCCTCCTGATCAAGCACCTCAAATGGGTTAGCCAAGAATATCGGTGTCCCATCCTTGCCCGGTATTTGCTCAAGGTAGTGAGCCATGAACTTGGCTTCAACATCATCCCTTGAGAACCCGAACACAGTCTGCGTGAGGTCATTCGTGCCATAGGAGAAGAAGTCAGCAACTGTCGCTATCTTGTCAGCCGTCAGGGCAGCCCTCGGGACTTCAATCATTGTCCCAACGAGGTAGTCAACCCTCACGCCCTTTCTCTTCATGACCTCTTCGGCGACTTCAACGACATCGTTGCGCGTTATGATGAGCTCATTCACATGCGATACAAGCGGTATCATGACCTCCGGCTTCGGATTGTAGCCCTGCTTCTTAAGGTCGCACGCCGCTTCAAATATTGCCCTGACTTGCATCCTGTAAATCTCGGGGAAGGTTATCCCGAGCCTACAACCCCTGTGCCCGAGCATCGGGTTGTTCTCCCTGAGCCTCTCAACCTTCGCCTTTACCTCCTCCGGGTTCATCCCGAAGCGCTCAGCGAGCTCCCTGATTTCCTCATCGGTGTGCGGCAGAAACTCATGCAGCGGCGGATCAAGCAACCTTATGATCACAGGTAGCCCGTCCATCGCCTTTAGCAACCCGTAGAAATCTTTGCGCTGCATCGGAAGTATCTTGCTCGCTGCCTCAGCGCGCTCCTTCGGGTTGTCGGCGAGTATCATCCTTTGGAAGTGCGGCAGCCTATCTTCGGCAAAGAACATGTGCTCCGTCCTGGCTAAGCCGATGCCCTCCGCGCCGAGCTTGCGGGCAATCTCCGCGTCTTCTGGAGTGTCGGCATTAGCTCGCACGCCAAGCTTGCGATACTTGTCCACCCATTTCATGAAGGTCGCGTAGTATTGGTATAGCTGGCTCTCTTGCGGCTTCATCTTCCCGCGCTCAACCGCTATTATTTCGGAGTCCATCGTCGGTATGTTGCCGAGGTAGACTTTGCCATATGTCCCATCAATGGAGATGAAGTCACCCTCCCTTATGACTTTTCCGTTGACCACCATTTGCTTCTTGTCGTAGTCAATGTAAGCCGCCCTACAACCAACAACGCATGGCTTACCCATTCCCCTCGCTACAACTGCTGCGTGTGATGTCCTTCCACCCTCAGATGTGAGGATTCCCTTTGCAGCATGCATACCGGCAACATCATCCGGTGATGTCATTCGCCTTGCGAGGATAACCGGCTCCCCCCTCTTAGCCCATTCAATTGCATCGTCAGCTGTAAACACAGCCCTCCCCGAAGCTGCCCCCGGTGAGGCTGCAATTCCTTCGGCAATCTTTTCAGCTTGAGCCAATGCCTTTGGGTCAAATTGCTCATGCAACAGCTGCTCAAGCAGGTTCGGGTCAACAAGCATGATTGCCCTCTCCTCATCAATCAAGCCCTCACGAACCATATCCACAGCTATGCGTATCGCAGCCATACCGGTGCGCTTCCCGCTGCGCGTCTGAAGCATATATAGCTTGCCCTTCTCAACCGTGAACTCAAAATCCTGGATATCGCCGTAGTGCCGCTCAAGCAAATCCGCCATTTGCTCAAGCTGCGCATACACTTCTGGCATGGTGGCTTTTAGTTGTGAGATGTCCATTGGCGTCCTTATGCCAGCGACAACATCCTCACCCTGCGCATTAGGCAGATACTCAGCATAGAGGCGCTTCTCACCAGTTGCCGGATCCCGCGTAAACCCAACACCTGTGCCACTGTCATAGCCCATGTTGCCGAACACCATCGCCTGCACATTCACGCCAGTCCCAAGGTCGTGCCTTATGCCGTGAATTCTCCTGTAGGCGATTGCCCTCTCGTTGTTCCACGAATCAAAGACCGCCCTGACAGCCATCATCAATTGCTCATATGGATCGGTGGGGAACTCGCGCTTTGCAACTTGCTTGACGAGCTTCTTATACCTTTGTATGACCTCCTTAAGCCCCTTTGGTGGGATTTCTGGGTCATGCTCAACGCCATACTTGCGCTTGACATCGCTGAGTATCTCCTCAAACCTGTCCCTCGGAACGCCCATGACGATGCTCCCAAACATCTGTATGAAGCGCCTGTATGCATCAAGCGCAAAGCGCTCATCGCCGGATTGCTTTATCAGCCCCTTTACAGTTTCGTCATTCAAACCGAGGTTGAGGATGGTGTCCATCATCCCCGGCATTGAAACTGGCGCACCAGAGCGCACCGAGACGAGGAGTGGATTGTCCTTGTCACCGAACTTCCGCCCCATCTTCTTCTCAAGCACCTTTAGGTGCTGCAATATCTCTCGCTCAAGCCCCGGCGGGAATTGACCGGTCTTGAAATAATGCCTGCTTGCCTCGGTGGTGATGATGAACCCCGGCGGGACGGGCAATCCGAGCCTCGTCATTTCGGCGAGGTGAGCACCCTTGTTTCCGAGGAGCAAGCCCATTGACGCACTGCCCTCTTCAAAGTCGTAAACATACTTTTTGCGCACGGCTGCCCTTGCGGTTTTCTTCGCTGCGCTCGCCTTAGCCACTTCAATCTACCCCCTTTAAGGCGCTTGGGATTGGAATCTCACACAGAGCCGCCCCATGATTGCGAGATAAAACGCTTGAGAGGTCATCAGAGCATTTATGATAGCACGCCTTACTGAATGTTAGCGCACTTCATCACGGTTCAAGCTCATCGCGAGTTTGTGGGCTGCAGTTTGAGCGAGGTTGTGCGCTCGCCTATTCTCGGCGGCTGAAATTTTCCTTATGATGCACCCACGCAGTTTCGCCCTGAGCTTCTCCACCGTCTCATGCAGCGGAATGAGCTCGTAAGAGCGCACCGCATAATCTCCGTTGACTTGCTTCACGACAAGCTCGCTGTCCGAGTTGATGATTATGCGCTTTGCATCGTAGCGCATAGCCACCTTGAGAGCCTCTATCAGAGCCATGTATTCTGCTGCGTTGTTTGTGACATTGCCAACCGGCTTGCTCAGCGTCAAGATGACATTTCCGTCACCATCTTCAACTACGATCCCAACACCGGCTGGTCCCGGATTACCAATTGATGCACCATCGGCATAAATTCTGATCTCACCAATTGGCACCTTGCGTGCGGTCATGGCTTTTCATCGCTCCCCATGCAAATCCAAATTTTCCCTCTCACCCTCCTCCCAGAACTCCGGTGGCAGGCACACAATGCGCCCGCAATTTTCACAAGTCGGCAGCGCCTCCGGGTTATCAATCTCACGCAAAGCGCCGCCCGTCAGCGTCACTTTGCATGCACCGCACAAGTTCCCATCAATGGCTGCAACTGCGATGCCGCCCTTTCGCTCCCTGAGCCTTTCATACCTTTCAAGAGCTTCACTGTCTATCTGGCTTACAATTTGGCGTCTCCTCTCAATCAAATGCTCGCGCTCGCTCAAAAGCTGTGAGAGCCTCTCATCGTAATGGCGCTTTGTAGCATTGAGCTCCTCAACCATGCGACTGTGCTTTTCCTCCTCCTCGCTCAACTTAGCTTTGAGCTCATCCAACTCATCGTAGCCTTTAAGCGCTCTCGTTTCAATGTCGTCCTTCTGCTTCTCAAGCTCGCGAATCTCGGCTTCTATGTGCACGATCTCCCTCGGATTCCTGATGGCGCCACTTTGCACCCTCCTCCTGAGCTCTTCAATCTTTCCCTCAACACCTTTTAAGGCAAGCTCCAAATCCATCACATCCCTCTGAACAACCCTAATGCGCTCCTTGAGCGATTCAATTGCGGCTGAGTGCTCATTCAGCATTGCCTCAAGCCGTGAGCCATCATCAAGGCTTTGCAGTTCACGCTCAACATCTGAGAGGCGAGAATCAACCTGTTGAAGCGCATAGAGGAGGCGCACACGAAACATCGCATATCACCATCCCTTTTCATCGGGAGCAATGCGTGCCCTCTCTTCAGCAATGATGAAACGCCTCGCCCACTTCGCCTCCTCATCACAACCAGCCCTCTCAAGGCACGATGCGAGATGTTCAACAGCTCTCAGCGATGCCTTCGTGAGTCCGCAAACCCTTCGCCAGTATGGCAACGCGCGCTTGTGTTCCCCCAACCTTTCGTAGCCCTCAGCAACTGCCATCGCCAATGCACAATCATCCTGTGCCCTGAAAGCCATCTTTGAGAGGACTTTCACGAGCTCCCTTAACTTCTCACTGCCCTCAAGCTCGCTGCATTCAATCATGAGCAAATACAAACGCTCCCTTTTTGCGCCAAGCGAGAGGGCAATCCGGCATTGCGTTTGAGCCTCGCTTAGCCTGCCGCAGCCCATAAGGAAGCGCACATATCTCTCCCTGATGCCGTGTGCAAACGGATCGGCTCGCAAAGCCAATCTGAAGTTTTCATCGGCGCCAGAGGTGTCTCCCATGCCATGACAAGCTTCCGCCAACCCGGCAAGGTATGAGGGCTCGGTTGGCTTGAGCAAGCACAGCCTCATCCAAACATCCCTCGCGTCGCTGTGCATGTTAGCCGACATGTATGCCCGTGCGAGCACTTCAAGTGCTATCCTGCGCTGCAATGGTGTTGCGTAGCTTGTGCCAAGGAGCGCCTTTTGAAGCAAACTCACATGCTCGCTTTGGATGGCTCTGCCTAACAGGAGTTCAATCGCCACATCGGCGACAAAGCGGTTCGGCGTCTTCGCCCAAACTTCGCTCCACGCGCTGAGTGATGCATAAATGCTGCCCTTCATTTGCTCAAGGAGCATGCGCGCAAAGCGCATCGGCACATCAGCTGTGTTGCAAACCCTTTGTGCGTTCTCCGCCGCAACGAAAGCATCCGCTATTTCGCCAAGCCTTAGAAGCACATTCGCATGGCGCATCCTCAAAGTCCAATCGCTCGGCGATAGCATCATCGCATGTTTCAGTTCAGACGCAGCTTCACTATACCTGCCGGCTCGTAAAAGCGCCTCGGCCAACTCCGACCTGAGTTGGAGTTCAAGGGAACCATCGCGCAGCTTGGCTGCCCGCTCAATCAATCCGTTGTAATGCCTTACAGCTGGCTCATACAAACCCTCAATCAAATAAAGTCTGGCGAGCTGAATGAGCACCCTCGGCTCGCCGCGCTTGAATGCCGATGTGGCAATCAGCGCCGCCTCCGAACGCTTCACATCTCCAGCCATCTCGTAAGCCTTTGACTTGAGCAGTGCTGTGCTCACTTCATCCATGCCGCTATGTGAACACCGCTCAATCAACTTCAACGCATCGCCCTCTCTGCCTTGGCACATGTAAATCGTTAAGAGCGCTCCTGCGATGTCGGCATCGTGTGGCATGCGGCTTAAAGCATCCAACAGAAGCTGCTCGGCATCTTTCCACTCAAACCTCCAAGCGTGTATCAAGCCCAATGTAGCTTTAGCTTCGGCACAATCCTTGAACCGCCTCAAGGTGGCACGAAGGCTCATCACAGCACTCCTCAGCTTGCCCATCTCAATCAGCGAGCGCGCCTTAAGCAGGCGCCAACGCACATTGCTTGGGTCTAAGCGCATAGCCCGTTCGCACAGCCCAACGATTCTGCCATGCTCATTCAAGCGCAAAGCGAATTCAACCACCTCGGAAATGAGGTTCAACTTCTCATCCCTGCTCACGCCGGACGGCGAGCCAATGGCAAACTCAATCGCCTCATCATAGTGCTTAAGTGCCAATGCAACTTGACCGAGCTTTGCGTATGCGCGGGCAAGCTCCGCATGCACTCTCGCATCATCGCTCTTCAAGGAAAGAAGGCGCTGCAGGATTGGTATGGCTTCCCTCAGCCTTCCGAGCTTGAGCAAGCAAACTGCGAGCGCCTCAATGAGCTTTGCTTCTGAGGGCTTTGAGCGCAGCATTAAGCGTATGTGATGGAGAGCATGCCCATGCATGCCAGCCTTCATATATGCGTCAACGAGCTCACGCCGTGCTGCCTCGTGATGCGGCGCTATGTGCAACAACTTGCGGTAGTGTGAGATGGCTTCTTCCAACCTGCCGACATCAAATAGCAGGCGAGCACAGTCATGCAGCAACTTAACATCATTGGGCGAGAGCTCAACCAATCCTTTGAGTTCATCGGCAGCCTCATTCAGCATGTTCAGCTCAAAGTAAGCCCTCGCCAGAAGCAACCTCGGCTCTGGCTCACTTGGCGCAAGCCGCTTTGCAAGCCGAAGATGGTATAGCGCTTTCTGTGGGAGCGAGCGCTGGCAGTAGTATTTTCCGAGTTGGAAATGTATAGCCGCATCCTTCGGGGCAATGTGAGCGGCGATGCGCAGATGCTTTGCAGCCTCATCAACTTTGCCGCACCTGCTCAATGCCTCAATGAGCATCAAGCGTTCCTTCAATCCTCTTGGGCGAAGTGAGACGGCTTTCGTTGCAACTGACACAGCCCTCTCAGATTGCCCAGACTGCAGGAGAGCCTCGGAAAGGGCATTCAGCACCCTCACATCTTTCGGGTGACGCCTCGCCAACCCCTCAAGTAACTTTACAGCTGAGTGCCAGTTGCCAAGCTTTCCCTCAACATGCGCCAAACGCCATTTGGCGTCATCAAGCTTTGTGTCAAGCTTGAGCGCACGCTCATATGCTTCCTTTGCCTCTGCAAGCCTGTTTTGCTCTTCAAGCGTTAGACCCTTCTTAAGCAACTCCAATGCTTCGCGCTTCTGCTCCGTTGCGCCCTCGCGTATGACGCCACACGGTGCGATTGATGGAATCAAAAGCAATGCGCAAATGGTTGCCACCGATAGCCAACTGCAATCCCGAAACGGGTTCACTCACCATAGACCTCCTTGGGGTCAAACAGCCTTTCGCTGCTCACTTCAACTGTGCCATCCCATTTCAACCGCCTGAAGAAACAACTTCGGTAACCCTCATGGCACGCCGCACCGCCAACTTGCTCAACCTTGATGAGCAAAGCATCACAGTCACAGTCCAAGCGAACCTCCTTAACAACTTGCACCCTCCCAGAGCGCTCACCCTTCATCATGAGCCTGCCATGCGAGCGCCTCCAATACCACATATTGCCGCTCTCCAAAGTTCGCACAATGGCATCCCTGTTCATGTAGGCAAGCGTGAGCACCTCGCCAGTCTCGTAATCTTGGACGACGACCGGCACAAGCCCATGTTCATCAAACCGAATGAGCGAAAGAAACTCCCCCAGCGACCTTTCACTCATCAAATTCACCTCCGGGGGTATTCGCACCGTGCAGGGCGCTCAATAACAAGCGTGAAGTGACCTGCGCAGCATTTTCACCTTTTGGCTTGTTGGCATTGGATGCATCAGCATGTGCTGATATCGCTCTATCGCTTAGTAGCCCTCACTGTGTCTCGTCCTCGTAAACCCACCTGACGGGGACTCCACGCTCACGAAGATAGGACTTGATTTGCCTTATGGAGTAGCGCCCATAGTGCACAACTGATGCCACAAGTGCCGCATCTGCTTCGCCTACAGTCAACGCCTCGTAAATGTGCTCAAGGGTGCCAGCGCCACCTGATGCAATCACAGGTATTGGAACCGCCCTTGACACAGCCTGTGTGAGCGCTATGTCATACCCCTGTTGAGTGCCGTCGCCATCCATGCTTGTGAGCAATATCTCACCAGCACCAAGCTCATAAGCTCTCACTGCCCATTCAATGGCATCAAGCCCTGTTGGGACTGTGCCACTGTGCGTATAAACTTCCCATTCGGCTGGCTCAAAGCGCTCATCGCCCTCAAATGGTCTATCGGGGCGATTGCGTCTCTTTGCGTCAATTGCAACGACAATGCACTGGCTCCCAAAACGCTCGGATGCCTCGCGAATCAGCTCCGGGTTTTGCACGGCTGCGGTGTTTATTGAGACCTTGTCAGCACCTGCACTGAGCACTGTGCGTATGTCATCAATTGTGCGCAGCCCACCACCAACGATGAACGGTATGAACACCTTCTCGGCGACGCGCCTGACAACATCAACGATGATGCCGCGCTTTTCAACTGACGCCGTGATATCAAGGAAGACAATCTCGTCAGCGCCCTCAGCGTCATACCTCTCGGCAAGTTCAACCGGGTCACCGGCATCGCGCAAGTTGAGGAAGTGCACGCCTTTAACCACCCGCCCCTCCTTCACATCAAGGCAGGGTATGATGCGCTTAGCAAGCACATTTGTCGCCCCCTTGAAGTGAACGAAACTGCCACACCGCTGTTGGAACGCCGCACTGTAGCAGCCAGCGAAAAAAATGCGCCGATGAAGTCTCAAACTGATTATGCCGCGAGTTTTACTGCGAGTCAAAATTAGATCAACTCGCGCTTTGCAGGAGCCGCAATTGTAAACTTGCAAACACAAATTGCGCGCCAACTGAAGCAAAAACTCGGGCGAGAAAGGGGATTGTCAAGTGTTTAGCGAACAGACGGAAGAATTGGTTCGCGTTTTTTTCACAACCGCACTGATTTCCGACGCACCGCCAAGGCAAAAACAGCGCAAGAATTGGCAGCAGCGTTGGAAGAACTTTTGATGCTTTATGCCAATGACAAGAATTCGTCTACATTGCGTGAATGGGCTGTGCTGCAAATTGCTGGTTGCAAACCACGCACGAGCAAAATCGGCTACAATGGTTATAAAGGCACCGTGCCTTATGAAGTCAAGCCGCGCAAGTTGTCTATGGTTGTGGATAAAGTTGTTTACGATGCAGCGATTGACCGCAAGGACGAAGCCGAGTATCAATCTGAACAGATTGCCGTGCTTAATGAGCTATATCGGGTCACAAAGGCAGGCGGCAGTTTGTTTTACAACCACAAGATTCGTTGGGTTCGGGGGCGGCTCATCCACCCCTACGAATGGGTAAGCAAATCGCGCTGGATTTTGAGGCAGGAAATCATTTGGCATCGGAAGATTGCAGCGAACTTAAGGGGTTGGCGCTTCTGGCAAGTGGACGAGCGCATCTATTGGCTATACAAGCCACCGTTTTGGGAGCCAACTGAGCTGGGTGCTCCATCCTCTTTGGTTGCTGGGCTTAGCTGTCACATGCTTGCGTCGCTCATTTCTCTCCGTTGGGGGCGCAATAGTGTTGAAGGTGCTGCATGAAAAAGCTTGGCAGCTCTTACTCAACATCCTCAACCCTTTCCAGTGCCATCAGTGTGCGTTGGCGTATCTCCTGTGGCGAGGGCAATTTGGTGACAAGTTCTCCGTTGCGCATGAGCGGTTGAGTTAGCTTCACATACTCGCTGCCGCACTCGCAAAGCTTTTCCGGATGGCGGTTTAATGGCACGACGATGCTCCGGTAACATTCGGGGCACTGGTAGACATCTTTTGCGCCCGACATCTTCCCTCGCTTCGCCAACGGCTTGCCATCAACCTCAACTATGTCCATGGCGAAGTTAATCACTGGCGCATTGCTTATGGCAGTGCCGACGCCGTATGCATCGGCGAATTCGTTCAGGCGCTTTATCTCATACTCGTCAACGCCACCGCTGACGAACAACTTCACATGTTTGTATCCACGAAGGTCAAGTTCCCAACGCACTTCCTTAAGCAGAGCGCGCATATTGCCTCGTCTCGACGATGGTGTATCAAACCGCACGGCATAAAGCCTCTCGCCGAGAGCCTCAGCGGAGCGCAGCGCTTCAAACTTCTCGTCAGCAAATGTGTCTATCAATGCCGTCCGAGGCACATCCGACTCAACGAACCTGTCGAACAGTAAAAGCGCCTCAACCATGTCGCCGACAACGATTATCAACGCATGCGGCATTGTCCCAACTGGCTCTATGCCGAGCAACTCGGCGCTTTTGATGACAGCCACCCCATCGCACCCGCCGATAAACGCAGCTCTGTCTATCATCGGCGCAAGTGCTGGATGCATCCTTCTCGCCCCAAAGCTCACAACAAGCTTTTCACCTGCAGCCTTCTTGCACCTTGCAGCCTTTGTCGCAACACCGGATGCTTGACATAGCAACCCGAGCAACGGCGTCTCAAAGATAGCGAAGTCGGTATATTCAGCCTCAACCCTCAAAACTGGCTCACCGGCATGGAAGATTGAGCCTTCGGGAATGCAATCCACATTTACTGGCTTGCCCTCAAGCAAGTGCACAACTTCGTCAACGCCAGCAAGCACCGCCCATTTGTATCCATTCGGCAAGCTTGAAGCTGTGACTTCCATTACAACGCGCTTTCTTATGCCGGCAGATTTAAGCACCTTGACTGTGCGCACAAAGTAGACATCCGTAACTTTGCCCGTGCGTATTTCTTCATCGCTTGCGACATTGAAGCCCATACAGCGCACACCTCACTATCACGGTTCGGCTGCATTCAAAGTCAATGTTTTTCCGACAATCCTTTGGTAGCAGGCTGCGAGATGTTCTCCTTCACCTGTGCAGCACCTGTGAGCATCTCTTCAAGAGCATTCGCCTTATCAATCATCTCACTAATCGTAGCGCTTGCCACTTTCACGCTCCCGCGCTTTACGGCACTGCGTGCATCTCTAAGGTTAGCGCGCATTTCATCCATCACTTGAACGACCTCGCCCGTGCGCACTGCCTCGTTGGTCTCGTGCAGATGCTTAAGGGCTTTGACTTCAATGTGAGCGAGCCTGACGAGCACCCTCAATGAGATTGCTTCAACCCTCTCTGGAGATGGCTTTGATACGGCATCTTGCAGTTCGGATAACAAGCCATGCAACACCTTAAACTCATCCCTTAGCTCAACTTGCGTTGTGACCTTCGCCTCAGACACGGCTGGCTTAGCTGGCTTCTCCTCCGCAACTTCAACTTCGGGAACTTCAGCTGGAGGCGCTTCAACGAGGCTTGCAGGTGGAGCAACCGTCGCAATTGGTGGGACGATTGATGTTGGAGGCATCTTGGTTACGACCTCACTCGGACTGACCCTCCTCAGGCGCGCACATCCGATTGCGATTAAGCTTGCGCATGCGAGCATTATTGCTATCGCGCACACAAAAGCAACCGTGTGCATCCTCATCGCCAATCACCTCAACAAAATTCAAGGGATGGGAAACGACCGTTAACAAACAAAACGGTTTCGCCACACCATCCCTCCACAAGCCAACCTCAAAGATGTGCCCTTCGTTAATTTGCAGCGGTGCATCCGAATGCATTGCGGTTACTGCCTCACGCCCTACACTCATAGTGACACAACTTGTAACCCAAATCAACAGCAGTGGTGTAAAGGGATGATACCGTAACCCACGCAAAGACGAAAGGAAGATACCCTTGACGAGCTTTTTGAGGACGAGCACGATTTACGACAGCGGCATCTTGCGGGAAACGGGAGTGAGCAAGGTGCAGCTGCAAAAAATCACAAGGCGGCAATTTGTGAGTCAGGGTGCAGCAAGCATCGCGCTGCTGATTTCACAGCATGGAACTTCCATAGGCATGGTGAGAGACAATATGGAAGTGACCGCGACCTTGCGCTTCGCCATACAAGGCGACATTCACAACTTTGAACGCATCCCCGAGGACTATCTTGTGCGTATGCTCTCCGATGCCGAGAAGATGGGCTGTAAGTTTGTGGCTTTTCTCGGAGACAACTTTAACGGCACAAGCCCAAATACGATGCGCCTGAGCGTCAAAAGCGATGTTCCGATTGTTTGGCAGCGTGGCGACCATGAATTTTTCGGTGAGTGGGGAAGGAGCTGCACTGTGCGCCTAAATCAAAGGCATCGGATGTTTGGCGGAGCGCCAGACCCAATTGTTTTCATGCGCGGTGCAATACCGCGTTTTGAGGCTGCGACTGGACAGCCAACTGCGTGGGCATTTACATTGCAAGGCATCCTTTTCGTCGTCACACACAATGGCAAAAACCATGTCTGGCATGATTGGCAAATTCGCTGGCTGCGCCAATTGCTTGTTGACCATCCCAACCGCACAACGGTTTTCCTCTCACATCGGACGCTGGATGAGCGTGGTGAAACGGCGGATGCCATTCGCAGATTGATCGGTGAGTTCCCTCAGGTCATCCTATTCTGTGATGCTCACATCCATAGTCCGCACCCATTTCGGCTCATCGGCAACGCGTTGCAGGTTGGCGTGGAGGGTAGCTCCAGAGATAACGGCAAGCTGACTTACGAAGGCGATTGGTATGTCATCATTGAGTTGGCAAAGGATGCGGTGCGCATCATGAGGCGAAGGATTGGGATGGATGAGGTGGTGTTACTAAATGAGCGAAAGGTCATAACAACGCTTGATGAGGCGGAGACGGGAAAGGTTCATCTCGCATTCCTAATGAGTGACATGAGCATTCGGTTCAACCCAGCAGTCTGGCTGAGGAACGCAACGCTGAGAGTTTGGGGCGTTGAGGGAAGACAACATTTGTCCATAACGGCAGGGTTAGATGCCGATGGCGACTGGCGAAGGTTGGGCATTGACAAGGTTGAACAAGTGGATGTCTCACGCAACCGAGATTTCGTAACGCTGAAGGAAGCCACAATGCCCATTCGCTTTGAACCTGACCCAAGCAAAGTTGGGATTGCAGGGACAGTCAGTGATGGGACACAAATCATCATAATGGCGCTCGCAAAAGCGCCGAGGGGAACGAGAGTGCGATTGGAAGTTGATGCATTGAACGACGATGGGGTTATAGAAAGCCAACACTGGGTTGAAGGTGAGAGTGATGGTGGAATTATAGCGTTACAAGCTGCGATAGGACACATCTACTTGGGCGCTCAGAGCGCATTTGGTGAGCAGGAGCCAAAACTGAATTTTTGGCGCTGGGAGGGCGTTGAAGGCAGGACAGAAGTTGATGTTCCGCATCCCAATGGCAAGCCGCGCAGGGCAACAAAGCTTACAATGAGATTGAAAGCACTCAAGCCGTTGGATGATGCAACAGTGCAGTTCGTCCTGTTCGCCTTCCCAGAGGCGGGTGGCTTTTTCACGGCGTTAGAAGGCAGGCAGGGAACACTGCATGCAAAGATGCGCATCGGTGAACAACAGCATGATGTGGGCAGTTTAGCGGTGGGCGAATTTCGTGAGTTTAAGCTCGGAGAGGTGGCTGGCGGCGAACGGATTGAACTGCGTTGTGACGGTAGCAAATTGGCTTTGGTAGAATTGATTGGCGAAGCGGATGGGATAATGTGCCATGCATTGCGCAGGGTGAGGCGAGAGGGAGAAAAGTTCACCTTTGGTGAGTTAACTGAGCTGGCAGAGGGCTTCAAATTTTATGACTTGAACGAAATCGCAGTCACATGCCTTTGGGATTGGAGAGAGAGCAAATGGGTAGTTGGGTGTGAATGAAGCAACGGCATTACATCGGCAATGCTCACCATATTCACGCGTGCACTTTTCATTGCCGAGCCTGACCCAAGCCAACATCCTTTTGACCAAAATCGCTCTGGCGATTCTCGAGGCGCCAACAGGGTTTGCTGGCAAGCGGCTTTGAGGGTGGCAGGTAATCATTCGTTCGTTAATCGGCAAAGTTGCAGTGGGTGTGGCTTTAGCTGCAAACCAAAAAGCGCTTGAGAAGGTTTTCAGCTGCAATCAAAATTGCCCCACCAATGGTGAGCTCAAATGCCGTTGAACAATGACCAAAAACGGTTTTTAGCAGCGGCGTTAATGGAGCTGGAGGAGCACTTATTGCAATTTGAGGCGTGGTTGCAATCGGACGAAACTACCACGATTTTTCGCAGAGTCCAAAACCCATTTCTGCATGAGCAGCGTGCGAAGTTGCTTGAGTTAATGGCTTTGGTCAAGGAGCGCTTGCGAGAAATGCGCGATGATTTTGATTTGCCGACCGAAACCTTGGACTTGCGTTGGCATTTGACGGTAACCTTGCTCCACATTGCGACAAACCTTGAGGAGTGTCAGTCGCACCGCATTAAAGGCTTCGGCAAAGTGGATAACGAAACGGCGAAGCAACTTAATGGCTATTTGCATAGCCTCACTGGGCTAATTGACGCAATTGGGCAAGAGGCGAAAAATCATTGATGCCAAACCAACATGTCTGAACACAGGTGCATTAAGCTGCCCGAAAATCTTGCGGATGAGTTTTGCATCGGCGAAGTGAGGGGGCATGTTAAACACAACTGCGCCTTTTTATGCCGACAAGTTCAATTTGCTCTTTTATGCCGATGAGCATGGGAATTTGCACCCCATTCACAGCGTGGAAGAATGGAAGATTCGCAGGCGGCACATTTTGGAGAATATGCAACTTGTCATGGGTGAGTTGCCAAATGAGGAAAAGCGTGTGCCACTGAATGCTCAAATCGTGGATGAACACGACGCTGGCACCTTCATTCGGCGAAAAATCTCACTGACGCCCGAACCGAATGACCGCTTGATGGCTTGGCTACTCATCCCCAAAGTGGCGCTCAATAATCGCAGAAAAGTGCCAGCAATGCTTTGCCTTCACCAAACAACGCAAATTGGAAAAGACGAACCTGCAGGTTTAGGTGGAAACCCGAATTTGCATTATGCGAAAGAGTTGGCGGAGCGAGGCTATGTTACCTTAGCCCCAGATTACATTGGCGGCGATATTCCAGAAGTTGGCATCAAAGGCGGATTTGGTGAATCTCGCAC
>JAVHTD010000022.1:0-50318 GCA_032161105.2 Candidatus Thermosaccharophagus tengchongensis | reverse complement strand
TCTTAGTTAGCTTTGCAAATCAATTCGCATTGCTGTTTACGCTCACGGAGGAAGGTATGGGGATTCAATTTGCCGCTCGCACGATGCCTCTGGGTTACGGTGTGCGAGGCAAATACATAGCGATATGCGATATGCTCATAGCAGCGCTCTTCACCATATGGCTCATTAGGGCTGCGCTGTATGGACAGTTGAAACAATTGAAGTGGCGCAATTACCCACTGTGCCTGCTTGCGTTGCTCGCAGTCGCCGTCCTCTCAACCCTCAATAGCCATAGCGTGTGGGGAGAGCTGTTTGACAAGCTGACGCAATACGGGTTGAGCGCAAAGGGGCTCATCAAAGCGATGTTGTTTGCCGAGCCATTCCGCGAAGCTGCAACTGAGCTAATCCAATGGACGCTATACCTCGCAGCATTTCCTCTCCTCGCTGTTGCGCTCATCCAACACGCAGACGATGATGAAAAAGCCTTCCTGCTTGATGTTGTGCTTCTGCTCACGCTCATCAACGAGGCAGTTGCAGTTTACGACTACATTGTGCGCTCAGACCCAACTCAAGTTGCCGGGTTGTTCGGCAGCCGAAACATTTACTCGGGTTATCTTGCCTTAACGCTCCCGCTGCTCCTCTCACATTCGCTGCACAGCAGGAGCAATTTGCGCATGGCATTGTGCGCAATCGCTGTGCTGCTCGGCATGTTTACGAGCCTGTCGGGATGGTGTTGGTTGGGGCTTACCCTCGGATTGGGCATGGTGGCATGGCTTCACTCAAGGCGTGCCGCTTGGGTTTGGGCGATCGGTGTCACCGCCTTCCTGTGCGTCACATTCGCGTTCCAGATGCGATTTTACAAGGAAGCGCTCCCGCATGTCTTTGACCCATACGATGATGAATTGGATGTGCGTAAGGAATACATTGAATGGCAGGCTGCATTGAACGGGATGTCTCAGGATGCACCGCCACCGAGATCAAACTTCCCACTCGGCTTCGGCGCCGGAGGTTACCAAATCAACATCAACGCTTACTACGGCAGCCTTCCGAACAAGGAGAAAATGCCTTTTGATTCAAACAGCCTCTACCTCGTCGTTGGGATGACACTCGGCTTCATCGGGATGGCGACGCTCCTGTTCATGCTCATTCACAACGGCGCTCTGGCTATTGAACTTCACAGGCGCTCAGGCAGCGCTTTTGGAAAAACCCTCGGGGCTGGCATGGTTGGAACCGTTGTGGCATTCGCCATATCAAGCATCTTCACAAACCTGCTCGTGCGCGGCACAGGACCGCTAATCATCTTTTTCATCACCCTGCTTCACGCCTCGCGCAATCATATTCGCACCCAATGACTCATCCGGCGCATTACGCACCTGAGCCTTGCACTTGCTTAGATGGATCGGCTTCATGCAATGCCCAACAGGCGTTTTCGGACGAGGTTGAGGAGTGCCTTGCAAGCCCTCTCCTTTATGGCACGCCTATCACCGCCAAATGTGTAATGCTCGCAAATGCAACCGCGCTCATCCGCAACGGCGATGAACACAGTCCCAACTGGCTTCTCGGGTGTTCCACCAGTGGGACCAGCTATGCCAGTCACCGCTGCACCAATGTTCGTCTCAAGCAACTTCCTTACGCCCTCAGCCATTTCAATCGCACATTGTTCGCTCACCGCACCATGCTTCAATAGCGTCTCCTCACGCACGCCCAGCAAGCTGCGCTTTGCATCTTCAGTGTATGCCACAACGCTTCCCCTCATATAGCATGAACTTCCGGGGATATTGGTGAGCGCGTCCGTTACAAGCCCACCAGTGCACGACTCAGCCACTGCTATCGTCCAATTGCGCTCCCTGAGAAGACTCCCAACAATTCCCTCAAGCGCCTCATCGTCAACGCCGAAGATGTATTCCCCAATCCTTTCTCTTATGCGCTGCTCAACGGGCTCAATCAGCGCTATCGCCTCGTTGCGATTTTTCGCCCTCGCCACTATGCGAATCCAAACCTCGCCCTCGCAGATGAGCGAACCGACGCTCACATTCGCACATCCCATTGCAACATCGCCTATGCGCTCAATGAGAGCCGATTCGCCCAAACCGAAGCAGCGCAATGTTTTAATCACGGTCACAAACCCGCGCTCACCAAGCCACCTCTCAAGCTCGCCAAGCACATGCTCTTCAAACATCGCCTTCATTTCCCTCGGGACACCCGGCATGGCTATGAGCAATTTGCCATCTCGCTCCACGAGTATCCCGGGGGCACTCCCAACTGGGTTCGGTATTGGCTTTGCCGAGGCCGGCAAAAGCGCCTGCTTTAGCGTGCTCATCCCGATGTGCCCTCTATGTCTGGCAATGCGCTCGCGCAGCTTGGCTGCGATCTCGGGATGCTCAACCAAAGGGACGCCAAGCACATTCGCGAGTGCCTCTCTCGTGATGTCATCCGGGGTTGGACCGAGACCACCTGTGACGATTACAACCTGAGAGCGCTCGAGCGCCTCCCTAAGCACCCACGATAGCTGTTCAAGCTCATCGCCAACCGCTGTTATGCGCGCCACATTGATTCCGATGGCTGATAGCCGTGCAGCCAAGTATGGCGAATTCGTGTCAACAATTTGACCCACCATCAATTCGGAGCCCACCGAGATTATCTCTCCCACCATCCGAATCACCTCTTGCGTCCCTTTCACTTTGCTCCACTTGCATCATGATGTATCGTTTGAGCATATCACGCAATTGCTGCGGAACAACGCATCACATTCATCCCTTAAGAGCACGGGGTGGGGCGAATGGAAAACCGCGAACCGGGTGAGCTTCGCGAAACGCTGATGAGAATTAAGCTGCTCGCGATGGATGTTGATGGCGTGCTCACGACTGGAGAGATAGTCCTGCTTGATGACGGGAGCGAGCTTAAGGCATTTGATGCAAAGGATGGCGTCGGATTGCGTTTAGCGTCGCTTGCCGGGATAAAGACAGCGTGGGTAACAGCGAGGCACTCCGAGTGCGTCAAGAGGAGGGCTGAAGAGATAGGGGTTGACTATGTCGTCATGGGGAGGTTTGATAAAGTGCCCATGTTTGAGGAGATACTTCGCGCTGAGGGAATTGGCTACGATGAAGCCGCATTCATCGGCGACGACATACAGGACATACCGCTGATAAAGCGCTGTGGGTTTGGCATCGCAGTTGCCGACGCGCATGATGAGGTCAAGCGGTTCGCAAAGTATGTGACGAGGAGGAATGGCGGGAAAGGAGCAGTGAGGGAAGTTGTTGAGCTGATCCTGAAAGCAAGGGGCATTTGGAATGAGGTTGTCGGAGAACTCGTCGGTGACCCGAAGTGGGCTCTGTAGCATTTAGAGGGGCTCGCCATCGGTTCGGTGTTAAGCCTGTTCCTCAACCTCCTTCAAGCGGTTCACCAACTCAATGAGCGTTCCCTTTCTCACAGCGTTATGCAATGCTTCCATCAACTTCATGTAGAAGTGCAGGTTGTGATAGGTCAGCAGCCTTGCGCCGAGCATCTCACCGGAGCGCATCAGGTGCCTGATGTATGCCCTTGAATAGCGCTTGCAAACATAGCAAGAGCAACTTGGGTCAATCGGCGATGCGTCATTTGCATACCGTGCGTTCCTCAAGTTGAGCCTGCCAAAGCTCGTGAATGCCACACCAGTCCTTCCAAACCTCGTCGGAAGGACACAGTCAAACATATCAACACCGAGGCTGACAGCCATCGCCATATCATATGGCGTTCCAACCCCCATGAGGTATCTCGGGGCATCCTTCGGGAGCATGCCAGTGCTCAATTCAACGAGCTCAAATGTGAGCTTCTTTGGCTCACCGACACTCAACCCGCCAATCGCATAGCCATCAAACCCAATGGAAAGGGTCAGCTCAATTGATTGACGGCGCAGGTCATGGTATGTTGAGCCGTGCAATATCCCAAACAACGCTTGGTCATCGCGGCGGCGCGCTCGCTTACACCTTTCAGCCCACGCAGCCGAGCGCAGCATGGCTTCCTTCGCCCGTTCGTATGGGCATGGATATGGGACAACATCATCAAAGCACATGATGATGTCGGCGCCAATCGCCTCTTGAATTTCCGTAATGGCTTCTGGTGTGAGCCTATGTTCACTCCCATCAATGTGCGACCTGAATGTGACACCCTCATCATCAACTTCGCGCAGCTGCGCAAGGCTAAAGACCTGATACCCGCCGCTGTCGGTCAATATTGGGCGGTGCCACCCCATGAACTTGTGAATCCCACCAAAACCCCTGATCACTTCCACACCCGGGCGAAGATACAGGTGGTAGGCATTCGCCAGTATGATCGCCACGCCGAGCTCCTCAAGCTCTTCGGCGCTCATCGCCTTTACGGAAGCCTGCGTTGCCACCGGCATGAACACGGGTGTGAGCACCTCACCGTGTGGCAACGAAAGCATCCCTATGCGAGCGCTGGTCTTTGCATCCTCGTGAACGATTCGGAATGAGATGGCTGATGGCGGCATGGCGCATGCACCGTCAATGTGATCGCCGGATGCAAACTTCGCTTGCCGCTGACTAACTTGCACACTTCACTGCCATCGCGTGCGCTTTAAAACGCTCATGCGCAGCTCGTGAGAGCCATCTGGACGAGCATACTCATAGTAGAGCAAAATTTCGCTGCCCATATCAACGGCATCCATGTAGCGCAATGAGCCGGTTGAATGTGGGGACTTTAACAGCGGTGCGTCAACGCTCACCCTGATGTAATTGCGAAGGTCAAATGTGAGCGCAAGCCCAGTTTTCTCCTCGTAGTTCTCTTCAACCGTTGCGCTGCCGTCGTAAAAAGCGATGAACACTGGCGGCTCGTATATGAGCGTGCTTATGCGCGCAGCATATCCATCCCACTTTCCCGGGTTCGGCTCAAAGACTATTCCGTGCCATTCAAAATTGACCCCATCAGCACTTGTGGCTAAAGCCGTAGTTGACCTTGTAAGACCTGTGGCATACACATCGGCAGTTGCGTGCATTTGCCTCTCAAGTTCCGGAGTGATAACTTCCGGGCGAGGCGCACAGCTTAAGAGCATGAATGTGCATCCGCCAATGAAAAACACATAAGGGTCTTTGACGCCCTCAACACCAACATCTTCGGGTGAGAGCACTTTCACCCTCCTTGATGGATCAAAGGCATCCGGCGAGTCCGCCTCCATCATTTCAATCCTCCACTTGCCATCCTCACCGACAAAGCTGATGTATAATCGCCACCTATCATTTGGCGCCTTGACGAGGGACGCCTTCTCAATTGATTCGGAGTTGAATTGCTCCCTCGTCGCCTCCCAGATTGTTTTGAAGTTGATGCCATCGTCGCTCACAGCCACCCTGCATATTGCACCCCTGCCGAGCTCCCTCGGCTTGCGCAAGCGATAGTAGAGGTAGAAAAGCTTTGTGGCGTCATCGTATATGACGCTGCATGCCCCAGACCACCACCCAAAGCCGCTGCTCAATGGCTCAACCACTGTTTTCCCTTCCTCGGGATTGAACTCAGGCAACACCGAGAATATGCGCTTGAATGGAAGGCAGCTATCAGTGAACTTCATCATGCATCACCCCAACCATGTTCAATAACTCATGTGAGCTGCCATCAACGCCGGCGGCGAGCCTCCGGCAACGAGCAACTGAATAGCTTGGGCTGTATCTGCCTCCCGGATTGGAGCAGAGCGTCAAGGATGAACGGCGCTGATTTCAAACTTTAGCAACGCACTTACCTATGTCATACTTTGGCATGACGCATCCACCTTAAGATGTGCAGGGATGCGAGGTGAGCAAGATGGGCGATGCTCAGATGAACAGGCGCGAGTTCATAAGGCGAGCTGCGCTTGCTGCAACCGGCACAACGATGGCGCTGCACGCTGCGTGCAATGCCAATGCGGAAACGGAGGTGAGAAAAGTGGGGCGGATAAAGCAGTCGGTATGCTGGTGGTGCTTCGTCAGGGGTGACATGAAGCCGGAAAAGCTCATAAAGGAGGCTGCAGCAATTGGCTTCGCATCAATTGAGATGGGTCCGCAGCAATATTGGGACACGATACGAGAGCACGGAATGAAGATAGCCATCATCGGCGGTCACGGCACCTTGACTGATGGCTTGAACAGGAAGGAGAACCACAAGCGAATTGAGGAGGAGCTCCTGAGGAACATTGAGCTGGCTGCAAAGTATGAGATACCAAGCCTTATCGTCTTCTCCGGAAACAGGCGCGGCATATCGGATGAGGAAGGGATTGAAAACACGGTTGAGGGATTGTTAAGGGTGGTTAAGGCTGCGGAAGAGAAAGGAATCAACCTTTGCCTTGAGCTGCTCAACAGCAAATATGACCACAGGGATTATCAGTGCGATAGGACTTGGTGGGGTGTGGAAGTGTGTAAGCGCGTGAATTCTCCGAGGGTGAAGTTGCTCTACGACATCTATCACATGCAGATAATGGAGGGTGACCTGATCAACACAATTAGGCGCAACATCAATTTCATCGGGCACTTCCACACTGCCGGCGTTCCGGGAAGGAGAGACCTTGACGATGAGCAGGAAATAAATTACCGCGCAGTTATGCGCGCTATTGCAGCCACAAATTATGATGGCTATGTCGGACACGAATTCATCCCGAAGGGAGACCCAATACAGGCACTCAAGCACGCGTTTGAGGTTTGCAATGTGTGAGCAT
This sequence comes from Candidatus Thermosaccharophagus tengchongensis, assembly GCA_032161105.2. Taxonomy (GTDB): domain Bacteria; phylum Armatimonadota; class Fervidibacteria; order Fervidibacterales; family Thermosaccharophagaceae; genus Thermosaccharophagus; species Thermosaccharophagus tengchongensis. The sequence continues at coordinate 43,663 of JAVHTD010000022.1, read as the reverse complement.
TAATCGGGCAGCATTCATTCGCCGAGCAGCGCTTCTGCAATGCGCTCTCCGTAAGCTCTGGCGTTGGATCTCGCCTGCTCATCCGGCTCGCCATCAACTCTGATGAGCATTGGCTCAATGAGCTTCATGGAATGATGATACGCAAAAGCCAGCTGAAGCATCTTTAAGCACTGCTGCGCATCGCGTTTACAGCCGGCCGATGTGAACAAGCCGACCGGCTTGCCCGAAAGCCCTTTGCCCTCGTAAAGGGCGATTGACTCATCAATGAGCTTCTTTACCTGCCACGCCACATTGCTGAAGTATGTTGGCGAGCCGACAGCGAGCGCATCGGCTTCACTCAACTCCTGCGGTGTGCAATCCTCAGCGCGCTTCACAACTGCTGTCACACCCTTTGCCCTTGCCCCGTTTGCTATTTCGTTTGCGAGCATTTTCGTGTGCCCACTCCCGCTGTAATAGACGACGAGCAGCTTTTTCTTTGCCATCCAGATCACCTCTTGCCCTTGCGCTTTAGCACGGTCACTATCCTCCTCATAGCTTCCTCAATCAACTCGTCCGGGTATGTGAGCGAGATTCTGAAGTATCCTTCACCATGCTCGCCGTAGCCACTTCCGGGAGTAACCGCAACTTGCGCCTCATAAAGCAGCATTGTCGCAAACTCAGTTGAAGTTCCATAGCCATCCGGTATGCGCACCCACACATACAACGAACCTTTCGGCGGTTCCACATCCCAACCAATCTCGCGGAATGCGCTTATCACCAAATCCCTTCGGCGCTGGTAGATGCTCACAATCCTCCTGACGCATTCTTGTGATGATGTGAGTGCCTTTGCACCGGCAAGCTGTATTGGGCGCATGACGCCGGAGTCAATGTTGTCCTTAATCGTCCCGAGCGCCTTTAAGGCTTGTGGGTTGCCGACTGCGGCAGCGATGCGCCAACCAGTCATGTTGTATGGTTTGCTCAGCGAGAAGAATTCAACTGTGCACTCCTTAGCCCCGGGGACCTGCAACACGCTCGGTGCGACATAGCCATCATAGGTGATGTCAACATATGCGGCATCGTGACATAGAAGCAAATTGTGCCTCATTGCGAATTCAACGGCTCGCTCAAAGAACTCAAGCGATGCCACCGCAGCTGTCGGGTTGTTTGGATAGTTGAGCCAGATGAGCTTTGCTCTCTTGAGCACATCACCGGGTATGGCTTCAAAATCCGGCAGCCAGTTGTTCTCCGGTCGGAGCGGCATAAAGTATGGCTCACCGCCAGCCATTATCGTCCCAATGCTATACACGGGGTAGCCCGGAGCCGGCACAAGTGCAACATCACCGCTGTCAATGAACGCAAGTGCTATGTGAGCTATGCCCTCCTTTGAACCTATGAGCGTCAGCACTTCGCTTTGCGGGTCAATGTCAACTCCAAACCGCTGCTTGTAGTAGTGCGCTACAGCTTTTGGGAAAACATCCGATGGCCAATCGCTGCCGTAGCGATGCCTGTCCTTATCATTTGGGTCAATCAATGCCCTTATCATCTCAAGCACGATGTGATCCGGAGTGGGGTTGTCAGGGTCACCTATGCCGAGGCTTATCACATCCACACCTTTAGCCCTCAATTCCCTGACTCGCTGTCCGAGTGCCGAGAAAAGGTAAGCCCCAATCACATCGAGCCGCTTTGAGAAACGCATGACCTCACCCCCTCCACAACACTCCCCCTGATAAACCTCACTTTGATAGGGCTGCACTTAGCCACGCATCGTTTATATCGCCCTCAAAAACTTCTTCAACCGGACCTTTCATATACACTTGCCCATCCTCACTCCAGTGCACTTCCAATGAGCCACCGGGAAGGTAAACCGTTGCCTTTCGCTTCGCCCTCCCGGTGACAACCGATGCAACCAATGATGCGCATGCGCCAGTGCCGCATGCCAATGTCGCTCCCGCACCTCTTTCCCACACCCTCACCTTGAGCCTATCACTTGAGATGACTTGGACAAACTCAACATTTGTGCGATTGGGGAATGCCGGATGGAACTCAATCTTCGGACCAAGCACATCCACTGGCACGCTCGTGACATCTTCAACGAATATGACGCAGTGCGGATTGCCCATTGAGACAGCCGTCACCTTCATCACTTGTCCATCAACCACAATCTCCTCATCAATGGCAAACTCCTTCTCACCTCGCATTGGTATGTCTGAGCGCTTCAGAGATGGAATGCCCATGTTCACTTCAACGCTGATGACACTCCTGCCGCGCGTGACCACCCTTACAGTCCTTATCCCGGCGAGCGTCTCAATGTGCATGACGCTGCGTTTAACACGCCCGTGTTCGTAAGCCCACTTGGCGAGGCACCTTATGCCGTTGCCGCACATCTCAGCTTCGCTTCCATCCGGGTTGATTATCCTCATTCGCAGGTGAGCATCACCTGAAGTCGGCGGCATCGCAATGAGCACACCATCGGAGCCAACACCAAAATGCCTGCTGCACACCTTCCTTGCAAACTCATCAAGGCGCTCAATCTGCAGCGGCGACTTCACAGCATCAAGCAGGATGTAATCATTGCCCAACCCGTGAAGCTTATAAAAGTGGAGCGGCATCTCCATTCACTCCCCCAATTGCTGTGATGGCGCTGTGCGCTTATAATTTTTACCCCATCACCAATCTCCAACCTATTTCAGCACTGCCGAAAACATCCTCACAATGTTCTCAGCCACATCCTCAGCGCTCATCCGCTCAACATTGATCCACCTTATGTAATGGCGTTTCTTGAACCAAGTCCTTTGGCGCTTCTCAAACTTGTAACTGTTGTGCTTGAACTCCTCAAGCGCCTCTTCAAGTTTCCTTTGACCGAGCACCACCGGCGTGTATTCTCTATAGCCGAGTGCCTGCATCGGTTTAAGCGATGGCGAATAGCCGGCATCAAGCAACCACTTTATCTCATCAAGCAGACCAGCCTCAAGCATCCAGACTGCCCTTTCGTCTATTTTGCGCCTCACCCATTCCTTTGACGCCGTTAAACCGACCACGAATGCGTTACGCCTCAGTGCAATGCACTTTACATCTTTTCCCATATGCCAATGGTGTGAGATGGGCTTACCGGTTAACTCGTAAACTTCAAGCGCACGCACTATGCGCACAAGGTCATTTGGATGTATCTTTGAGGCTGCGAGTGGGTCAACCGACTTCAAGCGCTCATGAAGCGCCTTTGTTCCGAACTCTTCCGCTTCTCTGCGAAGCCGTTGGCGCAGTTCCTCACATGGTGGTGCAATCGGGAGGTCGTAACCCTCAAGGAGCACCGACAGGTAAAGCGCTGTCCCACCAACCACTATTGGCAGCTTGCCACGAGAGTGTATCTCACAGATAGCCTTCTCGGCGTCACGCAAAAACATCGCCACATTGTATGGCTCATCTGGAGCGACAACATCAATCACATGATGCGGTATGTGCCTCCTCGCCTCAGCACTCGGCTTTGCAGTGCCGATATCCATGAACTTGTAGACCTTCATTGAGTCACAGGAGACAATCTCGCCATAAAGCTGCTTGGCGACGATGAGCGATGCCGATGTCTTTCCGAGCGCGGTTAGTCCAGTTATGACGAGGATGGGTCGTTCGTTTTCGCCATCAGCTTGCATATGGCATGCCCTCTCCAGCACAGGCGAAAACTGAAATGGCAAATTGCAGCCAGCGCCTACCTGTAAACCCCGTGCTCCCTCAATGCTTCCCACATGGCAATTATGTTTTGTGGTGGCACATCCGCTTGTATGTTGTGCACGGCTGAGAAGACGAATCCACCGCCATCAGCGAGGTGCTCAATACGCATCTTGACCTCTTCCTTAACTTGTGACGGTGTGCCCATCGGCAATATGCGCTGCGTATCAACACCGCCACCCCAGAATGTGAGTGCATCGCCGAACTCAAGCTTGAGCTCCCTCGTGTCCATGTTCGCTGCCGCGACTTGGATCGGATTGAGGGCATCAACTCCGACCTCAATCAAGTCGGGTATGATTTCGCGGATGCTCCCACACGAGTGGAAGAAGATGAACACATCGGCTCGGCGCTTTATGGTCTCAAAGAGCTGTTTTAGCCTCGGCTTGAAAAGCTTTCGCCAGGTGTCCGGGCTGATGAGCAAGCCATGTTGCCCACCATAATCATCGCCCTCTTGGACGACATCAATCACATCTCCAAGCAAGGATAGAGCCTTCTCCCAGTAGCGCAACTTGAGTTCCAATATTTTATCCATCAGCGCTTCGGCAAGCTTCATGTTGGCACGCAGGTCACAATAGAAGTTTTCAAATCCCCTAAGCCATAAGCACATCTCAAGCATCCCCGGACAGATGCTCCCAAACACAACTGGGTAGCCCTCACTTCGCAGCTTGAGCGCTTCCTCCCTCACGCCGGCAAAGTAAGCGTCATCAACCGGGTCCGGAAACGGATGGCGCTCAATGTCATTTGCACCCTCGGCATTGCTCAATGGCGACTCACAGATGTCGTAATACAACCCTCTCTCCCTCGGCATCCTCCTGACTATGCCCCATTCATCCCGGCAGTAAAGGAACTCATCATCCTGCCACTCAACGATTGCCGGCTTTGAGGGCGGATTACGCCTCACGCCACGCACATCCACTCCGAGGAGCTTGACCACATCATCGTCAACACATGCGAGCTGTTGTGATGTGTGAAATATCCTCACTTCAACTTCTGGCAACCCAAGTGCTCTCCTCAAACGCTGATATGCAACCCTGTGTATCCCGGTGACCGATGTGGCTCCCAAATCAAATGGCACTCTGTCCGGTTCGCTGTGACGAAGAGCAATCAGTAACCTCTCCCTTGGTGTCACCAATTGCACCCCCAATGCCCTCGCAGAGTAACGCGCTTTGGTGCATCATTGCCACATGTAACTTATCATCACATGCGAACTCGGCACTGCATAGCCATTCTTCAACATGCGCAAAGGCGCTCAAGTTCAATGCCCAACTTCCTCAGAGCATACCCAACGAGTTTGATATGGTCGCCATAAACGACAGTCGCATGGAAGCCCCTCAACTTGCTCGCAAATTGAAGCGTGTCGGCATCAAACCGAACGACTATCTGCGACCTGCACACCGGAAGGAATGGCGTCTCAACGATCTCACCGTGGAATGCGACCCAGCGCTTCCCCTCAAAATCTGGGATGATGACGCTCACCTTTTGACCGATGCGCATCTCAACCTTTGTTGCAGCTCCGTGATCGGACTCAAAATGAGTCAACAGCCTCACGCGCTCCCTCCGCCTTCCATCCATTACCGTCGGCGCTGTGCAATGTGCAAGCAGTATCGTTTGCTTTGATGGGAAACATGTATTGCAGAAGAATGTGGGCAAGCCGGAAATGAAGTGAGTGAGCACTCCAGCGGGTATGTTTACGAAATCGCCCTCGCAATATGCCATGTAGCCGGCATCATTGAGCAAAGTCAGCGTCATGCATGGCATTATGCCAGCATAGCTACCCATACATCCGGCTACGGTTATTGCGTGGGCATCATTTTTGCGCAACAGCTCAAGGAAGATGTGCGTCAGCAAGAATGCCTCAGCAATTGAACTCAAAGGAATTGCCGGTATCACATTCGGTAGACGCACATACTCCTTTGCAGCAGCCACCGCAACTTCAACTGCCTTCTCATCCTTGCGCCTCTCTTCAATCATCTTCGCAAGGTCATTTACTGGAACTATGAGCATGTCAAACTTCCAGAGCGTCTTTGCGCGCTCAACCACCAAAGCACCACCAGCCCAAGCGCCAGCTCCGCCAACGCACACGATTTTTCTTCCGAGGGCATTCCGAAGACCATACAGCGCCCGCAAACGCCAAGCCACTTCACTCAAGTCGTCAACAACTACATCTTCGTATCCGACGGCTGTTTGCGCGAGCTGATCCGTGTGCCTTCGCAAGAACCTCGGATGAACAATCTCGTGCCATAAGTAATACCGACCCGACTTAAACCTCACGAATATGAGCAGCCATTTCCCCAACCCGGCTAAAGTCTCATAGACATCCACCCAGCATCCAGCTGCATAAGTGAGCAAGACATCGGCTTTGCTATCCTTCAAACCTTTGGCTTCATCGGCGTTGCGAACGGTAACCGTCGGAAGGATGTCAATTGGGAAAGCGCACAACCGCTTAAGTTGCGATAGCTCACTTTCAATCTGCGAAAGCTCCTTCTGGATGTCGCCTTCAGTTTCGAGCCCACCCCAATGCCGCCAACTTGAACGGGGTCTAACCGGACGCCTCGGAAGAGAGTAGACGAGCACCGGCTGCACAGTCAACGGAATTGCGCCACGCATCGGTTCATACTTGGCAAGCTCACCAAGTGCCAATGGTTGAGAACCAGACCTTGCACTCGCATGGTTTACAAGCAAAGTTGATGCGAGTGCACCTATCCCAAGTCCGACAAACTCACGCCTTGTCACCTGTGCGGTTAGAGAGCGTTCCCAATCGCTACGGTGCTGATCTTTGTGATGCTCACTTGACGACATCTCCATCATCTTCATCATCCCCCTCACATTTTGCTTGCCCAAGCTTTCAAGTTCAACCTAAAGTTATAGCACGCTTCAATTACTGCGGGCATTCACTCCCACCGATGCTGTTGCTTAGCAAACGGTGATTGGAGATTGCGCATTCGTCATTCATTGCGAAGGCGAGCCATAAAGGGTGAACGATTTGCTTGCCCGCAAAGATCTCCCCGTGTAAGTGAAGATACTCGGTGGCTTAACGCCACCCTGTATTCAACCGTTGTGTAACCCGAAGTTAGAGCACATTAAACGGGGAGTTTTTAAAGGGTTCAAGGACGCGCTTACTTCAACAGTTGGCAAGGGTTATACTGCAAATCAGGTGAGATGCTTATGCGGTGCTCAGCATGTGGAAGTGAACACAAAGGTGGTGCTGTTTATTGTCCTTTTACAAGTGTTCGCTCACCTTTCCGTGAGCGCCTTTCACCGGCGGTGCTCATTGTCATCGTTCTTTCAGCATACGCTGCAAAGAGCTGTAAGCAGCATTTTGCACCCCACGATTGGCAGCAAAGGGATAAACTGTCAGTGATAGCGGTGAAGCCAAACACAGGTGACCTCGCAGAGCTTGAGCGCTCAGTGTTTAACCTTGTAAACAATGAGCGCAAAAAGCGCGGCTTGGCTGAGCTCGCGTGGCGTGAAGATTTGGCAGCTGCAGCGCTCTCTCATAGCCGCAATATGGCATTCAGGAATTTCTTCTCCCATGTTGACCCGATAGAGGGGGACTTGGGAAAAAGGTTGAGGAGGAAAAACTTGCGGGTGTCCATGGCTGCCGAAAACATCTTTTGTTGCTGCAACTTTACCGACTACGAAAAAATAGCCTCAGAATGCGTGCGAAGTTGGATGAACAGCAGGGGGCATCGCAAAAATATTTTGCTGACAACGGTCAAATTCACCGGCGTTGGCGTTGCAAAGTCAAGTGACGGAAAAATCTACATAACCCAAATTTACATTGCCCCATAAAGTCGCTAATTTGCATGAAACTTGGGAAAAGGAAACCTGCGCAGTTTGGAGGGTGGACGGTGGTCTATAGGCGACGCTTTTGCGTGGGCTGAAACTAATCCTTAATTTGGGGTGAAGTTGCCATGACAAAATTGGCCAAATATGAGCAATATGTTGGCAAAAGCATATACGATGAGGCAGTTCCAACGCCGTTCGTCTTCATTGACTACGATACCCTGCAAAGGAACATCAACAAAATGGCTTCACTTGCCGAAAGTAACGGCATAATGCTCCGTCCGCATGCTAAGACACACAAAATTGCTGCAATCGCAAGGATGCAACTTCAGGCCGGTGCAATCGGATTAACTGCCGCAAAATTGAGCGAAGCTTTGGCGTTAATTGATGCTGGGATAAAGTGCAGTTACATGATTGCGCAGCCATTCGTTGGGCATGTCAAAGCGGAATGTATGGTCAAAATGCAAGAAGAATGTGAATTTTTGGCATGTGTGAGCAACGAAGAGGTGGCTGCCGAAATTGGCAACGCTGCAAAGAAATGCGGAAAAAATGCCAATATTGTCCTGATCGTGGATACGGGTTACGGCAGGTTCGGCGTCGCGCCAGAGAGGGCGGCTGATGTGGCGGAAAAAATTGCCCGTATCAGTGGGGTTTGTTTCAGAGGGATTCGTTCACATGATGGGCGCACATATCACTTGCCAACTCATGATGAGAGGGTTAGAGCGGCAAAGGAAGAGTGCGAGATCATGGCGAGCCTCGGGGATAAGTTGAAAAGAATCGGGATAAATTGCGAGATAATCAGCGTTGGGAGCACTCCGGGGGCGTATTGGGCTTTAGAAAACGGATGGGCGAACGGAGTAACCGAGATGAGACCGGGAAATTATGTCTTTCACGACAGAATGCAGATAAGTTTGGGAGTTGCGAGTCTGAACGACTGTGCCATCTTCGTGATCTCATCGGTTGTGGCAATTCCGAGGAAAAATGAGGCATTAATTGATGCCGGCTTGAAGACATTGAGCGGGACGAGGGACAGATGGTCGGAGGGCTACGGAATGATTGTCGGAAAGGATGGGGCAAAATTGGTCAAACTGTGGGAGGAATGTGGTCTGGTTCAGTGCGGCGAACTTCGCATCGGGGAAAGATTGATGATTGTGCCAAATCACGCCTGCGAAATAACGAATCTCGCCGAAGCCGTATTTTTCGGGAAGAATTCCCAAATTGACGGCTTTTGGATGGTGGAAGCGAGAGGGAAAGTATGGTGAGCAAGGTGGCGAAATTGATAATCATTGCCATCCCATTGCTCATCTTTATATTTGGCTTCATTTACGGGCATTTCACGGCGATTAAAATCGTCAAAATTCGGCAGCAAAAACCCAATAATTTGCGCATCGCTGTGATGAGCGATTTCCACATAGCAGCTGGTGGCATCGGAGCGCTTCAAGCAGCAAAATGCCTCAAGCTTGCGGCAAAATATAAACCGGATGCGATTTTGTTGCTCGGTGACTTCGTGACCGGGAAGGGCGGGGTTCAATACATCAAATCGGTATTTTCTGTGGTTGATTTGCCAATTTACGCAGTGCCCGGAAACCACGACTACTGGACGGGAATTGAGCTTGTCTCAAGGGCTTTAAGGGATGCCGGGGTAAAATTGCTCGTGAATGATAGCGTCATATTGGAAAAGAATGGCGAGAAAGTTGCCATTGTGGGCATAGATGACCTTTGGCTCGGAAAGCCGGACTTCAAGAGGGCTTTTGCCAATATTCCCCCGAATATACCCGTGATTTTGCTCTCCCACAATCCCGATGCAATCCTACACCCACACCATGTTCGTGCAATGCTAATCTTGTCAGGTCACACTCACGGCGGCTTTTGGTGGATGCCATACAGGATTAGGTGGCTATTTTGGAAGGTTACCGGGATAAAATTCATACCTAAAACCGAATTTGGCTGGCGTTTTCCGTATGGTTTGCGAAAGATTGGCGATACATTCATCTACATCACCAGCGGTGTGACAAAAGGCTATGCCATACCTCGCTGGTTCACGCGCCCCGAAGTTGCAATAATTGAGTTTCGTTGACCTTGGTAATGGCAATTTTGTTTAGTTCGGCATTTTGCACAATTTGTTCGGTAAAATGTTGGACAATAGTTCAATTAAATGGCCAAAAATAGCCAAAGTTCTGCGGAGGTGGGTTGGTGATGCGTGTTCTCGTCACGGGGGCATCTGGTCAACTTGGCAGGCATGTTGTTGCACAGTTGCTTGAAAGGGGATATGCTGTAAAAGCACTCATAATGCCGGGCGAAAAACTGAGTGACGAGCTGAAGTCAGAATGCTACGAAATAGTTGAAGGGAACTTGATTGAGCCCGAAGTTGCCGAAAATGCGGTTAAAGATGTTGAGGCTGTAATACACACCGCAAACCTCGTTTCTCCCCTTCCCGGGATGAGCGATTGCCAATTTTTTGCCAACAATGTTCTCTCAACCTACAACATCGCGAGGGCATGCGGCAAGAGAGCCGAGAAGATAAAGCGACTTGTGCATGTGAGTTCGTCGGCGGTTTATCCGAATGATTCCCATATAATTGCCACTTGCTACAACCCGGTTGACGAGCTTCATCCGAAGCGTCCTGTCGGAACTTACGCTATAAGCAAGCTAATTGGCGAAGAAATTGTCACTTCCGTTGGGAGAGAGACGAAGTTGCGCTTTAGCATAGTTCGCCCATCCGGAATTTGCTCAGGTGATGCAATCCTGCACCGATGGAGCGTCAAATTTGTGTGTGCAATATTGCGCATCGGACAACAGCACCCAGAAAGTGCATTATTCATGCCGAATGGAAGGGAACTTTGGCGTGAACTTGAATCCGAAGCACCTAACGATGCACTTTGCGCAATTTATGACTCGGAAGGCAGACCTTGGCTTCAGCAGCCTGTGGATGTGCGGGATGTGGCACATGGCTGCATATGCGCATTGGAAAGTGATGCAGCAATCGGAGAGGCGTTCAATATAAGCGCCCCAAGAGCCATCCCGTTTGATGAAGCTGCAAGGATTATCTCCGAAGTGACCGGAAAAATGGTGGTTAAACGCAGAGTGCCCGTCCGCTGGGTTTTTGACCTTGACAACACAAAGGCGAAAGCGATGATCGGGTATAGACCGAAATTTGACATTGAGCAAATGGTCAAATCCGCTATTGAAAGCGGCAGCCAAAGTTCTTGCCCAATTTGTGATCAAACCTAAGTCACACCCTTGAATGTGGGGCAGCTATCAAGCTACCGGTAATGCCGCTATCCACTGGCCGGGCAAATCGCAAATTGGCGCTAAAATTCCCCATCTTCTCGCAATTTTTCAAACTGCGCCGGAGCTCAACTATCGGCTGGCATAATCGGATAGCCCTGCAATCCGATGTGGCTGCTCAAGTCAATCAGGATACAATTGACCTCGTTAGCGCCAAACTTACACCTGATAACTCCAGTTACAGCAGTTGCGCCCGAAATGGGGCGCACATCATTCGGGTCAATCCTAACTATGTCAATCACCCTGTCTACAACCACTGCCATGCGCATTTCGTTGATGCTCACCACGATGAATCTCGTTTGTGCGTCCCATCTTGGAGTGCCTATGCCAAGTATCTTTCGCAAATCAACGACTGGGATATGCCTGCCTTGCCATTCAATTGTGCCCTCAACTGGCTGCGGCAATTTCGGCAAGCGCAATACTTCGCACCGCCGCAACACCTCAGCCACTTGCTCAATCGGCATTGCAAATACCTTATCACCAACCTCAAACGCAAGGACATAAGCCCATTTGATGGCTTCCTCCCCGACTGCCGCCTCAGCGCGCGGCAGCTTAACCCCGCTCGCACGGATGTATTTGAAAAGCCTCATGACGAGTTTTTGTGCGTCCAATATGGTTGCGAGGCTCCCATCGCCCAATTCAGCTGCGCCAATGAGGATGTCAACCCTGTTAAGCAGCGATGGTAGCGGCTTCACAACTATTTCCTGCAACCCAATGAGCTCATTAACCACGATGCCAGCCCTCATCCCGTAAGCCTCAGCGAGCACGACAAATTCTTTGTGCTGTCTCGCAATGTGACGGGTGAAAAGCTCACCTATGCGCAGTAATGGCACAATGTCGCCATTCACCCTGTAAGCCTCAACGCCACCAATCGTTACAATGTGCTCACCGCGCAGGCTCAGCACGCCCTTTATGGCTTCTATTGGGAAGGCACACAAAGCCTCGCCAACCCGCGAGAGCAACACCTGCAATATCGCGACCGTTATGGGAAGGCGCATGCGAAATGTTGTCCCAAACCCATGCCTCGTTTCTAACTCAAGCATTCCACCGAGGTTTTCAATGGAGCTTTTAACCGCGTCCAAACCCACACCCCTTCCAGAAATGCGCGTCACACGGTCAGATGTTGAGAGACCAGGTTGGCACAAAATTTCAAGCAGCTCTTGGCTCGTCAAAGTTTCAGGGCTAACTCTTATGCCGATTGACGCTGCTCGCTCCGCCACCCTCTCAACATCAATCCCTTTACCATCGTCACTCACTTCAATGATGATCCTGCCCCCCTCACGCCTTGCAATCAGGTGTATGTTACCGACGGCTTCCTTCCCGGCTCGCTGGCGCTCCTCTGGCGGCTCAATCCCATGGTCAACTGCGTTTCGCAAAAGGTGCATCAATGGCTCTGAGATTGCCTCAACGATCGTTCTATCCATTTCAACATCCTCACCATCAATCGTCAACCTAACCTGCTTACCCGAAGCCCGAGCGAGTTCCCTGACGAGTTTTGGCGCCCTTGAAAAGACAAACCTTAGCGGTATCATGCGAGCCTCAAATATGCCCTCTTGTAATTCGCCGAGGCGACGGTGAAGGAAACGGTTCGTCCGTTCAAGCTCCTCAAGCAATCTGTCACCTTTGAGCCTTTCACGAAGCTGCCTTTCCAATGTGGCGTATCGTGAGCGTATGACGACGAGTTCACCAACAAGGTTGAGCAACTTATCAAGCTTCTCAACATCAATTCGTATCGTCCTAATGGCACCAACAACTGGGGACAATCCCCTCTCAGGCACTGGCTCAGTTAAAGTCCCCTTTGCCAGATGATCACTTGCAACGGATATCTTGGTGCTTGTTTCCTCCGATGGGCTAACCTTTGCTTCGGCTAAACGCTTGACGACGCCACCAACATTTGACACAGCCGATGCAATCTCGTCCTCGCCCGCACGGCTTGCAAGGAAGAAGCTGCAGGCAATGTCGTAACTTTCCTCCTGAGATGGCTGTGGAAGCACAGCTATGACCTCTCCAAATTCTGAAAGCGCATCCTTTAGGCTTGTTATCTCCCCCTCAAATTCGTCCATCCTCATCGGAACGGCAATTTCGTAAAGGTGCATCCCTGAGCTTAGGCACTCAATTGCCTGCTTCTCCTGATGCTCCGTTAGCACTTTGGCAACATGCTCCGGGAGCGCATATCCCTCATAGGTCCGCCCGACATGCTGCTCATGCCCCTCCACCGCCATCCTTGAGAGGCATTCTGAAACGGACTTCAGGAGGGCTTCATTAAGCTGTGCGCCGCTCCCAAGCTGTGAAATAGCCAATTCAAGTGCATCAACACTTTGCAGCAACGCTTCAATGACCTCCTCAGACAGCCCCATCCCGCCAAAACGCAACTTATCAATTACGGTCTCCATATTGTGCGCTAACTCTTCAACGCACCTCATACCGACGAATCCAGACGAGCCCTTTAGCGTGTGCGCTATTCGGAAGAGCTCACTCAACAATTCATTCCGTGTGCTCCTTTCGTCCGTCCCGCTCTCATGCAGCTCGCACAGTCCCATCACCAGCTCATTCATCCTCGCAATCAGCTGTTCCGCCTCGTTGATGTAGTCATCAAGCAACTCACCGAAATCAATCCCGCTCATTCAGGTCAACCTCCAGCAATCCATTTCCTGCTACGGGTTGCCAGACAGCACCTCGTAGTCAACATCATACTTCTCGCAGAGAAACCTTATCAACCTCTCAACCTGCTCCTTCATGTCAACGAGCACTTCCCTTCTCCTCTCACTGCTCAGCGTCTCATCCGAAAGCACATCAACGAAGTCGCTAATGAATGTGAGCGGTTGAAGTATCTCATCAATCGTTTCGCGATAATGCCCGATTGGCGCCCCCTGCAACACACCGGATAGACCTGTGAACTTAGTCCCGACTTTGAGTCCGCTATCAGTGATGAGCAACCGGCGCAAGTCCGCCTGATGCTGACAACCGCGAAGCTTGAGAACGCTTATGACCTTTGCGACCTCGCTTTCAATTTCGGCAAAGCCTATGTAGATGATCGCGTCGGCGATGAATGAAAAACCGACCTCGGAGATGCTCGTCACTCCAGCCACCTGTGTCAGTTCGTATGTGACGAGCGTTGTAACCCCCATCCACTCCAAGAGCTTGACGAGAGAGTATGCCAAATCCCTCGCAGCCAATTCATCATCAACTGAGCTGAGCAAATCGGAAAGGCTGTCTATGACGAGCCTTCTTATGCGCAGCTCGCCGCACCACTTTACGAGCTGATGAATTACCTCCTCAGCACTCACGCTCATCGGAAAAACATGTTCAATGCGAACCACGCCACGCCTTACATAGCTTTGAGAGGCTGGATCAATCGTGCGCATCATTTGGAGCAAACGATTTGGGCTCTCTTGGAATGTCAGGAGCAATCCACGCTCACCCTTTGCAGCGCCATCAATGAGGAAGTGCAAAGCGAGCATTGTCTTTCCGGCGCCCGATGGTCCAGCTATGAGCGTCGTTGTGCTCCTCACATAACCGCCCATCAGGAGTTCATCCAACCCCGGAACCCCACTTGACACCCTTTCAAAATCCCTCGCCCTCTTTTTCCTCACCTTCAAATTCGCCCTCTTAGGGCGCGGGCATGGGAAGACACAAATTCCGGAGTCGGTTATCCTGTATGGATGGCGTCCCTCAATGAAGCTCTGTCCCCTCGCCTTCCTCACTTCAAGCCAGCGCCTTGCACCGCGCGTGCCAGCCAGCGTGATGTGGTTCAGCCTTATCACAGTGTCAACCACATACTCCTCAAAATCAATTGCGCTCGGTTCGTGGGTTGTCATCTCCTTCGTCAGCAGCGATGTGAAGCCGAGCAGCTTGAGTCCATTAACAAGCGAGTGGAGTAATTCACGAAGCTGCACTTGGTTTTCGGTGATGCGATGAAGATGTGTAATGCTGTCAACAAGTATTCGCTTTGCACCTATCTCGTCACGCATCCTCTCAAGCAGCCCATCAGGCGAGCGCACCATCCTCTCAAGCAGTGGCGGCGATGTGCACACGATGCGCAGCTTTCCATCCTCCTCCATGCGCCTCAAATCCCAACCGAATGCCATTGCGTCCCTGTAAAGCTGCTCCGGGAATTGCTCAAATGTGAAGACGATGCCATTCTCACCACATTGCGTTATCCCGTGAACGATGAATTGCAAGCCGAGCGTCGTCTTGCCGCTCCCAGGAGGACCTTCAACAAGCACAGAATTGCCCCTGAGCACGCCACCGTTGAGTATCTCGTCTAAGCCAATTACGCCTGTTGTCACCCTCTCGTTCATATTGGCATCCCTCATGAGATAGCCCTTGGGCATTGTCGCAATTCCGAGGGCACTTCACCCAATGGCGATTTTAACGGACACAACTTTGGCAGTAAAATGCATTACGGCTTTTTGGCATGGCACCGATTGCCATGCGAAACCATTTTGAAGCCAACTTGTGAAATGGTTGACGGTAGACTCCTCAGCGGATGGGGGTGGTGAAATTGAACGAGGTGGTTTACGAACACAGGTTGTCATCTGGGCATCTATTGCAACTCGTTCACGGCGACATAACGGAGGAAGCCGTGGACGCGATAGTCAACGCGGCAAACTCCTTCTTGAAACATGGCGGCGGAGTCGCCGGAGCTATAGTCCGCAAGGGCGGCAAGATCATTCAAGAGGAGAGCGACCGCATCGGCTATGTGCCAGTTGGAGAGGTGGCGATAACGACGGCGGGCGCATTGCCAGCCAAAGCTGTCATTCACGCTGTCGGACCTCAATGGGGCGAAGGCAACGAAGATGAGAAGCTGAGGAGCGCTGTCTACAAGAGCCTGAAGCTGGCTGATGAGAAGGGATTTGAGAGCATAGCGCTGCCGGCAATAAGCGCCGGCATATTCGGCTTCCCAAAAGATAGGTGCGCATCTGTCATCCTGCAAGCCATCGTTGACTTTTGCTCTGAACACGAGGGAAGCAAGCTGCGCACAATACGCATAACCATAATTGACGAGCAAACCCTAAAGCCTTTCCTGAACGAGTTCATCAAGCGCTTCGGCGAAGCCGGTAAGAGGGCGGTGTAATTCCTGCGCAGGCACATGTCGCTGAGTTTCAGCCACCGCTTTCCTTCAGCGAAACCCAAAAGATGTATCAGCAAATGCAGCTTGCTAACGCAGCATAATGTATGCGATGAGCCGAGGCAGTGCGCCAACTCGCCTCACCATCACGCAATTAGCGAGGTGCTTTCAAAGCATGCCAAAGGTGCTCCTCCCGAAGGCATACAATCCAAAAGATGTTGAGGCAAAGTGGTATGAGCGTTGGGAGAGAGCCGGCTACTTTTACGCTGATGCTGACGATAAGCGCACGCCATATTGCATCACAATACCGCCACCGAATGTGACTGGCTCACTCCACATGGGACACGCGCTCAACCATACGATACATGACATTGTCGTCAGATGGCAACGGATGCTCGGAAAGAATGTCCTATGCCTTCCGGGAACAGACCACGCCGGCATCGCAACGCAGGTTGTCGTTGAGAAGGAGCTCGCCAAGGAGGGCAAGACAAGACATCAACTTGGGCGGGATGAGTTCCTAAAGAGGGTATGGGAGTGGAAGGAGCAATATGGCGGTGTGATATTGAGTCAACTTCGCAAGCTCGGATGCTCATACGACTGGCGCCGTGAGCGCTTCACAATGGATGACAACTATGCCAAAGCTGTGCTAATGACATTTGCTCAGTTGGCAAGCGAAGGCTTGATTTACCGCGGTCACAGGGTTATCAACTGGTGTCCGAGATGCCTGACCGCATTGAGCGACCTTGAAGTTGAGCATGAAACTCATCCATCAAAGCTTTGGTTCATACGCTACCCTGCTTCCGATGGGAGCTATGGTATAGCTGTCGCCACAACTCGCCCCGAGACGATGCTCGGAGATACAGCCGTTGCCGTCCACCCAAGTGATGAGCGTTATAAACACCTCATTGGCTCAACCGTAATTTTGCCGCTCATGTGGAGACCGATCCCGATCATAGCCGACGATAGAGTTGACCCATCATTTGGCACGGGTGCCGTTAAAGTGACGCCGGCTCACGACGCCACCGACTTTGAGATAGGTGAAAGGCATGGCTTGGATAAGGTCATGGTGATTGATGAGTTCGGAAGGATGACGGAGCAAGCTGGTAAGTTCGCCGGCATGGACAGATACGAATGCCGCAAAGCAGTCGTTGAGGAGCTTGATAGGGAAGGATTGCTCATCCGCACTGAAGAATATGAAGTGCCACTTGCACTATGCTATCGGTGTGGGACTGCAATTGAGCCTCTACTATCGGTGCAATGGTTTGTGCACATGAAGCCGCTCGCGGAGCCGGCAATTGAGGTCATACGGAGCGGGAAGATAAAGTATGTCCCGGAACGCTTTGCGAGAATGACGATTGAATGGCTTGAGAACATAAGGGACTGGTGCATATCAAGGCAGATATGGTGGGGGCATCGCATCCCGGTTTGGTATTGCCGAGATTGCAATGGTGACAGGGTCAGGGAATGGCACCTGCCGACTGGCGAGGTGCGAATAAGGGCGGATGTTGATGCCGAGTGGTTTGTTGCGATTGAGCCACCAGGCTGCTGCCCGAAGTGCGGGAGCAAAAACATCATTCAAGACTCGGATGTGCTTGACACATGGTTCAGCTCAGCCATATGGCCACATGCCACGCTTGGATGGCCAGACAGGACGAGGGAACTTGATGTCTTTTATCCGACTGACTTGATGATAACCGCAAGGGACATCCTCTACCTATGGGTCGCACGGATGATCATGACCGGGTTGAAGTTCGCCAACGACATACCATTCCGCACGGTCTATGTTCACCCGACGATCCTGACGAGGGAAGGAAAACGCATGAGCAAATCGCTCGGGACGGGCATTGACCCGCTTGACTTGATTGAGCGCTATGGAGCTGATGCGCTGCGCTTTGGGCTAATCATACAATGCGAACTCGGTCAGGATATAAGGTTCAGCGAAGAGAGGCTTGATATGGCGAGGGACTTCGCTAACAAAGTCTGGAATGCAACTCGCTTCGTGCTCATGAACATCAGTGATGAGGCATTACCACAGTTGCCGGCAATGCCGGAGTTAAAGCGCCTGCCGCTGACTCTGCCGGACAGGTGGATTCTCAGCAGGTTGCAGCGCGCCATCTCATCGGTCAACCGCCACCTTGAGGAATGTGAATTTGACAGGGCTGCAAAGGCAGTCTATGACTTCGTCTGGGACGAGTTCTGCGATTGGTATATTGAGATCAGCAAGTGCGCCATCTCTGGGGCTGATTCGGAGCGCGGAATGATTGCGAAAGCCATCCTCTGCAAGGTGCTTGATTGCGCCCTCAGGTTGCTGCATCCATTCATGCCATTCGTCACCGAGGAGCTATGGCAACACCTGCCACATGAAGGCGAGAGCATAATGGTCTCCCCATTCCCAAAGGTTGACGAAGGGTTAATTGATGTTGAAGCGGAAGTGAAGATGGATTGGCTGACGGAACTTGTGTCGGCAATAAGGAACATCAAGTCGGAGATGGGCTTTCCGAGAACGCCCTGTGATGCCCTCCTCTTCGTTTCGGATGAGAGCGCCAAACAGCTTATTGAGGATAACCTCTGGTGGATAGCCTCCCTCGCTCAGCTGAAGGGCATTGAATTTCACGGCATTGAAGAGGCACGCCCAAAACTTGCAGCATCAATAGCCTTGAGGGGCGTTGAGGTCTATGTGCCGTTGAGCGGCGTGGTGGATGTGAACAAGGAGGTGGAGAGGGTGAGCAAGCAACTTGCAAAGGTGATGTCCGAACTTGAGCGGGTGACTCACAGGCTGCAAAACGAGCGCTTCCTGCAAAATGCACCGAGTGATGTCATTGAGGCGGAAAGGGCTCGCGAGGCTAACCTGAGGGAGCAATTGGAGCGACTGAAAAGCCGCCTTGATATGCTTAAGGAGCTGCAGCCGTTGGCTTGATGGCTTTTGAACTTGAACTCAACAAGGGCGCGCAAGATGGAACATGACAAATTACCCATCCGAGTGGCTTTTGGCAGTCGGATAGCTTGGGCAAGGGGTGAAACATCAATGCGCCATAACACCGTCAAGGAGAAGCTGAGGAAGGGCGAAGTGACAATCGGCGCATGGCTCTCCCTCGGCTCACCGACGGCATCGCTTATCATGGCTCGCAGCGGCTTTGAGTGGCTGGTCATAGACACAGAGCACGGTCAAATGGGATACGATGCGATGCTCCATTGCATTCAGGCAATATGCCTCACTGAATGCATACCATTTGTGCGAGTGGCTTGGAATGACCCAATGTTGATTAAGCGAGCTTTGGATGCAGGTGCGCTCGGGATCATTGTCCCTATGGTTTGCAATGCCGAAGAGGCAACCGCAGCTGTGAGGGCTTCCTTTTTCCCCCCAGTTGGAATGAGGTCAGCTGGTGGCGCACTCGCGCCGAACTTGCACGGCTCAGATTACTTTCGGAAAGCCAACGATGAGATTTGCCTCATAGTTCAGATTGAGCACTTCATAGCAGTTGAGCGCGCAAGGGAAATATTGGGCGTTGACGGTGTTGACGGCTGCTTCATCGGACCGAATGACCTTGCAGCTTCGCTTGGATTGCTGCACACCAACTTCAGGAAAGAGAGAAGGTGGATTGAAGCAGTTGAACATGTGCTCAATGTGGCAAACGATGTTGGCAAGCCAGCTGGGATACATTGCGTTGATGCCGATGAAGCTGTTGAGCGCATAAGGCAGGGATTCAAATTTGTCGCGATAAGTTCTGAGCTGCGCTTTATGAGTGCCGCTGCAGATGGAGCTGTCAAACATGTCCTGAGCCAGCTGCGCAACCAATGAGGATTGGACAACTTGATTTTGATGGCATTCGGTAACGCCCCAAATGCCACAGAGGCTAAAATTGGGCATTGAAGGATTTGGCATGTTAAAGGCACAGCCAAAGCCTGACGGAGGCGCTCACTATACAAACCTTGGCAAAGAGGTGTGGTGAGGCAATGAGTGGGAAGGTGAGGGTGGCGATAATCGGTGCCGGTGAGATAGCTCAGGCTGCGCACCTACCCAACTTCAAGGCGCATCCGAATGCTGAGCTTCTGGCAGTTTGCGATGTTGTCAAGGAAAGGGCGCAACGCACGGCAATGATATACGGCATACCGTATGTTTATGACGACTACCGTGAATTGCTCAAACGCGATGATGTGGATGCCGTGTGCATTGCTCTCCCCACAAACTTGCACGCTGAGGTGGCAATAGCTGCCCTCAACAGCGGTAAGCATGTGCTGTGCGAGAAGCCACCGGCGAGGAATGCGAGAGAGGCTCAAAGGATGGCTGAGGCGAGCGAGAGGAACTCACGCCTGCTCATGTATGCCCTGCAATGGCGATACAGGGCTGACACGAAGCTCGCAAGGGAGATGATCGCAAATGGGGAGCTGGGGGAGGTCTACTACGGGCGCGCAGTGTATTTGAGAAGGCGCGGCGCACCATTGGGTTGGTTTGCGAGCAAGGATGCCGGAGGTGGCGCATTGTTGGATGTCGGCGTTCACTTGATTGATTTAGCATGGTGGCTGATGGGGAATCCCGAGCCAGTAGGGGTCAGCGGGGTGACATACACAAAGATAGCACTTGAAGACCTTCGTCCTGGAGGGTGGCAACCGGCAGATGTGAAGGAAGGGCTTAAGCCATATGGGGAGTTTGAGGTTGAGGAGTTTGCCACCGGCATGATCAGGTTCGCAAACGGCGCTACGATGTCGTTTGACATTGCATGGATGCTCAACATCAAAGGGGAACAAATGTTGTCAGTGGACATCTACGGCACCCGTGCCGGATTGCATATCCCACCACTTGAGCTTTATCGCGACATGGGTGGCTATGCAGCCACAGAGGCGCTGAGCGTGGATGCTGGCAACCCATACAAGGCTGAAGTTGAACACTTCATTGAATGCATACTTGAAGGCAAGCAACCACTCACAGATGCGTGGCAAGGGGTTACAGTCATGAAGATGCTTGATGCAGTTTATCGCTCAGCAAAGGAGAAAAGGGAAGTGAAGCTGACCAAGTGAACGGGGTGAGCGATTTGTGACCGGCAAGGAACAGAGGGAGCGACATGACTCAAAGGCAAGGCGTGAAAGGCAAGAAGCTGCGAAGGTGAAAGCGCCAGAGGGTATTTCCGGCGTTACAACGCAATCGCTGCTCAAGGCTGTAAAGGCTGTGGCAAAGGAAGCCAATGTTTCGTCGGTGCTCATTTGCGCCAGCTCACACGAAATCATACCCGCCATTGAAAGTGTCTTGGACACGGATAGCTGCATACTCGCCGCCGATGAGGACATGCTCACTGATGAGGTGAAAGGGAAGTTCAAAAGGACGGTTGACCTCCCCAGCATTCACCTCACACGGCTCGGTCAAATCAAAGTTGCGCTTTTGCTCGCCCTGACGAGGAACATTATTGACGCTGATGATGTGCTCATATGCCTTGCTGGACAGCCGAGGGCGTCACACCTTGACACCATGATGCTCATCTCGGTAAAGGATGAACTTGAGCTATTCACATCGGGTGCTGACCTTCTCTCGGACGATGTTAAGCCAGAGGTCTTTGAGCGGATTGTTGAGATAGCGATACAGCTTGCTGTTGAAGGGCGTGAGGGAAGACCGGTTGGGACGATGTTCGTCATCGGCGATTCTGAGAATGTGAAAGCGCACACAACGCAGCTTGTGCTTAACCCATTCGCCGGATACGATGAGAGCATAAGGAATGTCCTCAACCCCGACATAACGGAAACCGTAAAAGAGTTCAGCTCCATTGATGGAGCGTTCATCATTCGTGGCGATGGCGTTGTTGAGTCGGCTGGCACTTACATCCAGCCCGGTGGGCTCAGGGTTGAAGTCCCAATGGGTTTGGGTGCAAGACACATGGCAGCAGCGAGCATAACTGCAATGACAGGTGCCATCGCCATAACGGTATCGTCATCAACTGGGACAGTGCGCATATTCCGCAATGGCAACATCGTGATGGAGATTGAGCGCCCGAGGCTCTGAGAAGGGATGAGTGAGGCTGCCCCACCACAGCGCATTGATGGCAGTGTCATATCGGATGAGCGTTTGCAAGCCGCCATCGCTTTTTCCTGTGCAGTCATGCTTGTGATTGCCTCAGTGACTATTCCAGTAGATAGGGACAAACAGTTTGCGGCGTATGTCGCCCTCAACTTCCTGTTGTGCTTCATCTTCCCTATGGCGCTTACAAAGGCGCTCGGCTGGCAATGGAGCTATGTCGGGCTGCGCATTGGCTGCCTAAGGCGCGGTCTGATGTGGACACTCATCGCCCTGGTTGCCATGTTGCCGGCATTGATCCTGTGCGCACGCATGCCGCAGTTCCAAGCATACTACCCATTCCACACGCCGGCGAAGTATAGCATTTTGGCGTTCATCAAATTCTCCATCGGCATGACGGTTTACATGTTTGGGTGGGAGTTCCTTTTCCGCGGCTTTATGCTTTTCTCGCTCAAGCGTCATATCGGCGCATGGGCGATAGCGGTTCAGGCACTGCCGTTTTGGTTGGCGCACATCGGAAAGCCTCATGTGGAGTTCTTGTCGGCACTTCCCGGGGGAGTGATTTCGGGATTCATCGCATGGCACTGCAACTCCTTTCTCCCGATGTTTGTCATCCACTCGGCGATCCACTTGCTCCTCAACCTGTTTGTCATTCTGGCGGGAAGCTAACTCGCTCAAGGAATGAATCCAGCATGCCAAACTCGCATAAGCTGAGGGACACGGGACAAAGCTGCGCGCTATCATCAATTGGTGAAACAAGTTTCCAAGCGGCGAGCGAACTGTAAAGGGACGGGATGAGCAGTTAAAGGTGGAGCGGCGTCAGGTGGGATAGGGGGTTGTAAGTGTGTTAATCTGATGTCATCCCGAATGAGTGCGCTATCTAAGGGGGTTATGCGAATATGCGTTATGACTATCAGTGCCTTGAGTGTGGCGCTTTCACAGAGCTTGAGTGCAGTATCTCTGAAAAGGATGAGCGAGAGAGAAATCTCAGGTGCGCATCGTGTGGGAGTAAAAGTTTGAAGCGCATATTCAACGCTTTTATACCTCGCCAAGGCAATGCGAGTTCGTGTCAGTCATGCACAAGCTCCTCAACGAGCGCATGTCAGACATGCCCATTATCAAAGTGAACGACCAATATGCCCTGCTCCAGTCACTCATCATGGGCTCAAGGCGCACTTGGAAATGCATCCCCTCGGCACGCGGCAACAATGATGCATGGGAAATAAATTGGGCACACTCACGCAATGGGAGTAAGCATGTGGGTGGGGGAAGGTGAAGCGTGAACCATCCCGCTAATAACGCGAGTATCTTCAAGTCAAACGGGCATTCCACCGAAAGATGGCATGAGCGTGTCGGCGAAGCTGCCATACTCGTTATCTCCTTGGCGAGCATTCTGCTCATAGTGCTGGTGGGCATTTTCGTCCTCAAGGAGGCAATCGTGGTTTTCATCAACCCGAGCATAAGGGCTCAGGTGAGCTTCCGTGAGCTCTTCTTGAAGATGGCTTGGCAGCCAACCTCTGAGCCGCCAAAGTATTCTCTCCTACCGCTGGTTGTCGGAACGCTCAAGACGAGTCTTGTGGCGCTGTTCATTGCCTTGCCGCTCGGCATGCTTGCCGCTCTCTTCATTTCGGAATGCGCGCCAAAGTGGTTGGGCGAATTCGTCAAACCAATCGCAGAGCTGCTCGCTTCCATCCCATCTGTGGTGATCGGCTTCTTCTGCCTCATGAGGGTGGCTTCGTGGGTTGCTCATGTTTATGAAATTGAATGGCTGCGTGAGGCTTTTACACCGAGCAGGTTGAATGCGCTTGTGGGTGGCATCGGAATATCAATCGCGGTCGTGCCAATCACATTCACGCTTTGCGAGGAGGCGCTTCACAGTGTCCCGGAGAGCTACCGCGTAGCGAGCATAGCTCTCGGCGCAACTAAGTGGCAAACGGCTTTAGGTGTCGCCATTCCGACTGCGATGCCGGGTGTCATCGCTGCAGCCCTGCTCAGCTTCGGGAGAGCATGGGGTGAGACAATGATTGCGCTGATGGCTACCGGAAATGCCCCGATGCTTGATTGGAACATATTTCATTCGGCAAGAACACTTGCAGCCACAATCGGCGCTGAAATGCCGGAGGCTGTGGTTGGAAGCTCACACTACTATGTGCTTTTTCTCATCGGCGCAATATTGCTCTCGGTCAGCTTCATCGTGAACGGCGTTTCGCAATTGACCATTTCAAAGCTGCGAAGGAAAATCACGGGTGGTTAGAGTGAACCCGGGCACAGTGTCGCGCGGGCGAGTTAAGGGCGCTGATGTTGCCGGAATGGCTTTAACAATGTTGAGCGCAATCGCAACCTTAATCATCGTCTTGATGCTCGCCATCATTTTAATTGACCTTGTGAGCGGCGGCTACAGGAAGCTCAGCTGGGAATTTCTGAGCAAGCCGCCAGAAAGCGGGATGATGGGCGGTGGGATATTCCCAGCCATCTTCGGAACGCTGCTGCTCGTCATCTCAATGACGGTAATAGTCATGCCTGTTGGTGTCTTGACGGCAATTTATCTGAACGAGTATGCCCCAAAGCATGCCCTCATCACAAAACTAATACGGGCTTCCATTTCAAACCTCGCCGGTGTGCCATCCATCGTGTATGGCATGTTTGGGCTCAGCTTCTTCATCCTTTTCATCGGGAAGGGCATTGACTCACTCATCGGGGTTGAACTCCTCTTTGGGCAGCCATGCCTGCTATGGGCTGCAGCCACCCTCGCAATCCTTACACTGCCGGTTGCTGTGACCGTTACGGAGGAGGCACTGGCTGCAATACCTGAGGAGCTGCGTCTGGCAAGCTATGCTCTCGGTGCAACAAAATGGCAAACGGTATGGCGCATTGTTTTCCCGAAGGCGATGGGCGGTATACTCACGGGCGCAATATTGACTGTGAGCAGGGGCGCCAGTGAGGTTGCGCCACTGCTATTTACTGGGGTTGCATACTACCTGCCGCAACTGCCGCTATCACCGACAAGCCAATTCATGCATCTTGGGTATCACATTTATGTCATGGCGACTCAATCCCCGGATGTTGAAGCGACGCTGCCATTGCAATACGCAACTGCCCTTGTTCTTTTGGCACTCACATTCATGCTCAACCTGATTGCCATACTGATCCGCATACGGCTGCGCGTTGCCACTGGCGCTGCATAAGGCAAGATGCTGTTTGGTGCGAATGCTGATTGAGGTGAAGTGGCAATGAAGCGGCGCGTTGTGTTCGTATGCGAGAGAAATTCGTGCAGGAGTCAAATGGCGGAAGCCCTCTTCAGGGAGGCAAGCAAAGGGCAATTTGATGTGGCAAGCGCCGGGTTGAACCCAGCCGCTGAAATTGATTCAAACGCCATCTTGGTAATGAAGGAGAGGGGGATTGACATCAGCTCACAGCGTCCAAAGGGGCTTTCAGAGGTCGGTATCGTCGGGAGCGATGTCGTCGTCACGGTTGGGCTTGATGTGAGCACCGATTCGTTGACCGGCGCCCCATACAGGATTGAATGGGACATACCAGACCCAACTGGAGCACCAATTGAAGTGTATAGGCGAACGAGGGACTTAATTGAAGCGCGTGTGAAAGAGCTGTTGAAGCAGCTGAGCACTGAGGCTAAGGTAAAGTTTCGGATACGAAACCTATGGCTGCACTATGGTGAGCGTGTGGCACTGAAGAACATCAACCTTGACATCCCGGCTAATTGCATCTTTGCAACCATAGGACCTTCCGGGTGCGGTAAAAGCTCCTTCCTGCGCTGCCTGAACAGGATGAACGACCTAATACCGGATGCGCGTGTGAGCGGTGAGGTGCTCCTTGATGGCGTCAATATCTACGACAGGGGCGTTGATGTGGTTGAATTGAGAAGGAGAGTTGGGATGGTCTTCCAAAAGCCAAATCCGTTCCCGATGTCCATCTTTGACAATGTCGCCTACGGACTTAGGATTCACGGCATCAGGGATAAGAGGCAGCTTGCTGAGAGAGTTGAGAAAGCGCTTCGTGAGGCAGCCCTCTGGGATGAAGTGAAAGACATCATTTATGAGCCGGCTTCAATTCTCTCCGGTGGACAGCAGCAGCGCCTTTGCATAGCACGCGCACTCGCCGTTGAGCCAGATGTGCTGCTCCTTGATGAGCCATGCTCAGCCCTTGACCCGGGCTCAACGCTGCGCATTGAGGAACTGATGCTTGAGCTGAAGGAACGCCTGACGATACTGCTCGTCACGCATAACATGTTTCAAGCATCACGAGTTGCCGATATAACCGGCTTCATGCTTGATGGCGAACTTATAGAGGTCGGACCAACAAGCCAAATATTTGAGAACCCGCAGGATGAACGCACCGACGCATTCATACGGGGGCGCTTCGGATAAGCGTCAAAAAACTCCATTTCACATCGCCATCTCAAAAAGCCGTGTGGCGATGGATTGAAGGTGGCGCAACTGCTCATGTGTCCCAAGCTCATACACATATCCGCTCGCCGGCACAGCGACGATGCGTTCCCCATGGTTGAGCATCATCCTGACGGCATCCGTAAACTCGTATTCGCCACGCTGCGATAGCCCAACTTCGGGAAGGTATGAGAAGATGCGATTGCTCATGACAAACACCCCAGATTGATTCCATCCAGCCTTCTTCATCGGCGGCTTCTCAACTATGCCGGTTACAAGCTCACCCGACACCATTACATCTGCGCCGTGCGAGACATCTTCAAGCCAGTTGATGAGCATGCACATCTCGCAATCGCCGCGCTCAAACCTTTCCCACAGGGAAATGTAATTTCTCGGTGACGCAATCACATCGCCCCATGAGAGCATGAATGGGTCATCACCAACAAATGCCTCAGCGAGCTGTAGTGCCCTCGCAGTCCCTTCTGGCTTCTCTTGGACAGCATAGGAAAGGCGCATGGAAAATGCCTCATCACCGTATCGCCGGACAATCAGGTCGCCAAGGTGTCCAATGACGATGAGCAGATGCGTGCACCCAGCCATTTTGAACCGGCGAAGCAAATGTGACAGGAATGGTTCACCACCAACCTCAATCAAAACCTTCGGGACATTCTCAGTGATGGGGAGTAGCCTCGTCCCTTTGCCGGCTGCGAGTATCACTCCCTTCCTCACGCCTTTCAACCTCATGGCGCATCACCGCCGCCATGCCCCTTGCGACCTTCAAAGCCGTTGCAAGCTGCCTCTCCCTATCAGAACCCTCGTCAAGCTTAGCCTTTAAGGCTTCAAGGAGTGCTGCCCTAATCCAAGGTCCCGCCGGTATGCCGGCTGAAATTAGTTCGCCACCGGTCACATCCGGTTGAGCATTCCTGTAGTTGGTTATGTAGGCAATGAGCGAATCCGATGCTTGTCTGAAGCCCGCTGCAAGGGCAACTGCAAGGGCATATATGACAACCTCAATCGGGAATGCATCCCACAGCGATTTGATAGCGCTCGGGCGCATCGGAATATTTACAGCTCGCAGTGTCCCACCGACCGATAAGCTGCTTAGCAATGCCTGAGTGTGCTTTGCGCTGAGGGAATAACGCGTGCAAAGCGAAGCCACCTCACTCGCTTCAGCTCCATCAACCAACGGCATAAAGTATAGAAGCCATCTTTCGTAGGTCACATCGGCAGCCTTTGCCAACTCCTCAGCCCTCGGCAGCGCCTCAAGTGCTGCGCGCTTAAGCTCCGCATCAAGCGAGAGCGCATCGCTAATCCAATGAAGCATGTCAAACTCTGCCATCCTAAAAATGCACGCTGTGGGATTATGCTCATTGCAAATCCTCATCCACTCATGCTTTATCCTATCGGGCGTTAAAAGTGAAATCATCCCAGCCTCAATTGCCTCTCGCATCAGGTATTCGGTGTGCGGCTCAATCTTGAACGAAAAGCGCTGTTCAAACCTCACCGCCCTGAATGCCCTTGTCGGGTCGTCAATGAAACTCCGCTCATGAAGGATGCGTATTATCCCGGAGCGCAAATCTGACATGCCACCACAGACATCAAGCACATCGCCAAATCGCTTCTCAGTTATGTGCACGGCTATCGCATTGATTGAGAAATCACGCCGAAGCAAATCCTCCTCAGCGCTTGCCGGCTCAACCATCGGGAGGACAGCCGGACGGTTGTATCTCTCCCTGCGGCATGTGGCTATGTCAATGTGCCTCCCATCCGGGGTGTGAATTGTGGCTGTTAAAAAGCGCTCATGAATGGTTAACCTCGCCCCGAGCAGTTCCGAAAGTTCCCTCGCAATGGCGATCCCATCGCCCTCAACGGTAATATCTATGTCAAAGTTGCGCTTCCCAAGTATAAGGTCGCGAACAAACCCACCAACGATGAAAGCCCTCCATCCGAAGCGTTCGGCTATATGTCCGACCATCTGGAGGGACTGAATGAGCCACTTTGGGAAGCGCTCTCTCATTAAGCTACTTAAGTTCAAGCTATCCTCACCTTTGAGGCGAAGTTATGCAGCATACGCTGTAAAGCCGCAGACCAATGCCTCATTGCGATGTGTAGGCAAATTTATGATTAGTCCGAGAGGGCAACTTGCGCTTGCCTTTACGCAACTCCTCCATAAGCGCTTCATATGAATCCCTGTCCAACGGCAGCTCAACTGGTTCTCGGAGCAATGTGGACATGATGATGGCGTTAACAAGCTCAACTGACTTTATCCCTTCTTCGCCCGTCGCTAAGGGCTCCCTGTCAGTGATGATTGAGTTGATGAAGTCCCTCACGAGAACCGCGTGTCCCCACTCCTCCTGAGGAGCTTGCACATCCTCCCATGTAACCTTTGGGGGTTTACCCCAGACCTCGGGGCACACCCGTATGAACTCAAGGACTGAGCCATCAACCCTGGCTATGCGTATCTCTCCGTCGTAAACGAGCCTCCCCATTTCACCATTCACTTCAAACCTTGATGCGCCCGGGTGACTGGCAAGCGATGCTTGGAAGAGCACCTGCGCACCATTCTCGTGAACGAAAATGGCGCTTGCCAGATCTTCCGTCTCAATGTTGTGTGCAAATGTTTCAGCCATACCAATCACCCATTTCGGCATTCCCATCCACCACTGGTAAATATCAAGGTCATGCACCGCTTGATTTATGAGCACACCGCCACCTTCGCCCCACCATGTGCCCCTCCACGCACCTGAGTCATAGTAAGCCTGTGTGCGCACCCCGATCGTCTCATACAACCCGCAAGATATCTCCCCCAACTCCTGAACGAGCTGCCTGACCAACCTATCCTTTGGGTTCGTTCGCCTTTGAAAGCCAACTGCCAATTTCTTCTTCGCATCCATCGCCACCTTTACCATCTCATCGGCTTCCCTCACCGTGACCGCAAGCGGCTTCTCACAAAAAACATGCTTGCCAGACTGAAGTGCTGCAACGACCTGTTCACGGTGCAGGAAATGCGGTGTGCATATGAAGACGGCATCCATGTCCTCCTTGATGAACTGCTCAAAGTCGGTGAACAACTTCCGCACACCCGCCTCCTCGCCAACACTTTTGAGCAACTCCTCGTTTATGTCACACAGGGCTTGCACTTCAACTTCCTCCATCCCATTCAGCGCCTGCAAATGCACTCTACCCATGCCTAACCCCACGATGCCGACCTTCACTTTCTCTCCCATCACTGTCACCTCCATTAAGCTCCGGCATGTTAATGAGGCATGACAATGCCCGTTGTCATGAGAAGCAAATGGAGTGATGCTTCCGAGGGCAAGCGTCAATCGGCAGGCGCAGTCATCTCCTTGAACCATCTCTCAATGAATGGCTTCAGGTGACGAGGTGGCTCACCCTCTCTAATCACGACTTTACATTGCCGCCTTTCCTTCGCCACCTTTTCCATAACCTCAATCCATTCCTTCGGGATTAACTTCAACACCTCCTGAACGAGTTGCGGTATGCGTTCGGGGAATTGGAGCATCATCTGGTAGAGTTGGTTGAGCTTAGAGCTCTCCCATTGCCTTAGGAGCTTTAATCCGCGCATCCTGAGAGCCATTACATAAATGCTGTCAATGCATGCAGCCTTCAAGCTCTTGAGCAACCCGCTGCCATGCCTCAACTCATACTTGAGCGTGTTCCAGTTTGGGAAAATGGCTTTGAGTATGTGTCCGATTGAATAAAAGCGTTTCATCCCTTCTATGGCGCACCTCTGAATTTCGTATAGGCTCATCTTGCCCATAGCTATCCTCGCATAATGCCCGTTGGTGAAGAGCCAGTTGAGAAGCTCGTAAGGCGGTTGGAATGGTCTAAATGCCCTTTCCCATTGCCTCTTTGTCTCGTAATCCTGCGAGCCCGGCAACTCAACAAGACATGTGATTTGTATCGTCTCAATGCCCATGCGCTTTGCCCACTCAACTGTCTTAAAGATGCTCTCCCTCGTATCGCCGGGCAAGCCGCAAATGAACATGCCGTGAATCTTTATGCCGTGAGAATGCAATACCCTTATCGCCTCCTCCATGTCCTTGAGCGATTGCTGCTTCTCAGAGGCGCGAAGCGAGTCTTCGCTTATGCTCTCAAAACCGATGCACCACCACTCACATCCCGCTTTCTTCATCAACTTAATCAACTCAAGGCGCTTTGCCGCAGCCACTTCGGCTTGGCATGTCCATTTGATTGGAAGCTTGCGCCTGATGATCTCTTCACAAATGCCATTTGCCCAATCTTTTATCGCTGGGAAGTTGTCCGATGAGAAGAAAATCCATGTGATTCGCCCGTCGCCCCTGCCCTGAACTTTTAATGCGTGCTCAATTGCATCCACAACCCTTGCCGGATCTATGCTCCTGTTACCTCTTCCATCCCTCGGCCATACGGCGCACCATGTGCATTTCCTCGGGCAACCATACACGCCATGAATTGAAATGACGCACCCCCTCCTTACCCCGATGACTTTCTCCCACTTTGGCAGCGGCAGTTGGTTTAGCTCTTCCCTTGTCATGAGCTGCGCTGGCGGGTTGTGTATCTTTTCATCGCCAAAGCAATACGAGAGCCCAAAGACGCTTTCAAAACTTCTCTTACCTTCAAGCGCCTCAAGCAACTCAACCAAGCTCCTGTAGCCCTCACCCCTGATGACATACGGAACATAGTCAAGTGCCTCTGTTGTTGGTGCGAGCGTTTCCGGCGTCATGAGTGCGTGAGCAAAGTGAAAACCACCAGCGACAACCGGCATACCCATGTCAGAGAGCTGCTTTCCGAGAATTAAGCCGTGCGTGGCTGTGCAACTTAGCACGGATATGCATGCCATATCAAAATTGCGCGCTATTTCTTCAACTTCAATCGGTGCCCCTTCTCCGCAGTAGACGACGGTATCATAGCCGAGTGAGTCAAGTAAACCGGCCATTTGGGGTCCAGCCCTCGGTATCACCCAACCTTTGAAAACATGCTGATCGCCATAACCGTAGGGGAAACGGGATGGCTCCAGCCACGCTATACGCCTAATTTTCCTGTGAACCATCATGGCCACCTCATCAGAACATCTCAAATCACGCGCCCCAAGTTGGGGGCTCGGTTTGCAACATTTTAGTGTAGCGGTTTAAACTGCCGAAGTAAAATAAAGCTTAGCCTCGCCATCGGTTTCTTTCAGGACGCCCTTTGTGTCGGAAACGAGGTGTTAATTGCGTGGCTGAGAAGATAAGCCTTGCAAAGCCATCACTGAAGGAGCTTGCCGAGGAGAAGGAAATCCGCAGCAGAGCGATGGTTGTAGCATGGTTGCTCATACCACCATTAGTCATGTGGATACACCACGCCGAGATACGCCTCGGAGGGTTACGCGGACATACTGCACTTGCAAACACCGCATTGCCAGTTGGGGCATTCTTCGTGCTTTGCATGTTGGTGCTCCTCAACGGCATTTTGGCGAGGCTAAATCCAAACTGGCGTTTCAGGCAGGGTGAACTCATCCTTATCTATGCTGTGCTTGCGTCTACGAGTGTCATTGCGTCATCTGGCGGAATGCATTTCCTCGTTCCAGCATTAACTGCGCCAATCTATTATGCCTCCCCGGTCAACAACTGGCAGGAGTTGTTTTGGAGCTACATACCAAGTTGGTTTGCGCCACAGGATAAGGAAGCCATACGGATGTTCTACATCGGTGGCACTTCCGTGCCACTCATTCACTGGATTTTGCCGATGGCTGTCTGGAGTGCCTTTACGATAGCGGTCATGATGTTTACGCTGTCACTTTGCATCCTGTTCAAGCGCCAGTGGATTGAGCGTGAGCGCCTCACATTTCCGACCGTAGTCCTTCCCATTGAATTGACGAAGCCGAGGTTTGAGGCGCTGCGCAACCGTTCACTTTGGCTCGGCTTCACATTGGCATTCACACTCGGGACTTGGAACACACTGAGCATGAACTGCCCGTCATTGCCGATGATTGATGTCCGAGGGACACTCTGGGACATTGGCAGGTATCTTACGGATAGACCATGGAATGCCATCGGCTCCATGCCGATGACCTTCTACCCGTTCATAATCGGCATCGGCTACTTGCTCAGCTTAGAGGTGACCTTCAGCTGCTGGTTGTTTTACTTCGTCACGAAGCTTGAGAGTGTGATTTGCGAGGCAGTCGGAATATCGCAGCTTGGGCGCGGTGGAATAAGCCGTTATCCATACATCGCCCATCAAGGTGCCGGGGCATTTTTAGCCATTGCCGTGCTCAGCGTGTGGATTGGCAGGGCGTATCTTGCCCAAACACTCAAAGTTGCGTTTGGACGGAGCGGCACGGCGCATGAGAGAAGAACCGTCACCACCGCTCTTGCGATGTCGGTATTGTCCTTCTCCTTCCTCATCCTGTTTGCGCGCGTTGCCGGGATGAGGACATTGGTTGCAGCGTTGCTTTTTGCGCTATCGTTTACATACATGCTTTCGGCAACACGCTTAAGGGCTGAAGCGGGCAATGCATGGCTATTTGGACCTCATGCGGACCCATACACGATTGTGACGACAACGCTCGGCACAAACGCGCTCACGCCGCGCGAACTCACCATCATGGCATATCTGCGAAACATAGCGAGCTTTGACCTGCGCTGCCTGCCGATGCCGCACCAGATGGACGCGCTCAAGATGGCAGACATTGCTAACTTGAGCCAAAGCAAATTGCTTTGGAGCATCGTCATTGGGGCTTTCATCTGCGTTCCCACAGCCTTCTACGGCGCCTTGTCGGTGTGGTATAAGCTTGGGGCAGCCGGGAAAGCAGATGTCTGGCGGGTCTACATGGGGAGGGAGCCATTCATGATGCTTGAGAGCTTCCTCCGCCAGCCAGTCCTCCCGGACTTGCGCGAGACGCTCGCCATCGCGATTGGGTTTGCGGCAACTTGCATGCTGACATTTGCGAGGGCTCACATGCTCTCAATTCCCATACACCCATTTGGGTATGCCGTCGCAAACACAGCTACGATGCATAAGGTGTGGTTGCCATTTATGATCTCGTGGGCATTCAAAGGCGTGTTGTTGAGATACTTTGGGACGGCAGCATACAGGCGAGCACTGCCGTTCTTCCTCGGATTGATACTTGGCGATTTCGCTCACGGCGGTTTGTGGACGCTCGTTGGATGCTTTGTTCCGAACATGCGAGTCTATCCGATGAACTGGTGAGAGCAGGTCACATGCGCCAGCTTTGGATCGGCGCTATACTCTCAGTGATGCACAAAACATAACGGCGCTTTGAGAGCAACCGTGAGCAGAGATGAAGGGGTGAGTCAACGGTGAACCGAAGGAGCGCCATGCAGCTACTGAGGGCGTGTGCATTGGTCTTGGCAGCTGCCATTGCGGCTTTCCTGATCGGCTGCGGTGAAAGCCTTGAGGAGAAGAAGGCGAAGGTGGCTGAGGCAATAGAGGAGCTTAAAGCCAACCCGGAAAACTTTAACGAGCTGTATGAGAAGCGTTTCAAGGATTACGCCGATGTGGCTGTTGAGCCTGTCGGAAAACTTTTGAGCCACGATGATGAGAGGGTGCGTTACGCTGCGGCTGTCATGCTTGGCAACTTCGCCAAGTCGGGCGGCATAGTTTACCTGCGCGAAGCAAGGAAGGACAAGAGCCCGAAAGTTCGCGCAGCTGTGGCAGAGGCACTCGGAAAGATAAAGGGCGGTGAGGCAACAAGGACACTGATTGAGATGGTTAAGGATGAAAACACCGATGTGCAAATTGCAGCGATAAAGGCGATGGGCGGCTTGGATGATGAGGATGCGGTCCCGGTGCTAATCCCGTTTCTCGGTGATGAGCGCAAGTCTGTGAGAGACGCGGCTGTTGAATCGCTGAAGGGGCTCGGAGTTAAAGCGCTAAGGGCGGTTATCCAAACAGCCCAGTTTGGGAGTGGCGTTGCTAAGGTTGAAGCGCAGCGCACCTTGAAGCTGATAAGTGAGCGCTTTAGAGCGGCGTTAGATCCGCAGAGTTCCGAAGGGAAGGACAGGCTTGTAAGGCGTGATATGTGCCGCTACTTGGGGCAGCTGAGATACAAGTTAGCTATAGCCGATTTGATGGACCGCCTTTCGGACTCAGACCCGGATGTGAGGTCAGCTGCTGCCGAAGCCCTCGGCAAGATAGGCGCACGAGTTGCAATTCAATCTCTGAAGAGCCGAATGAATGATACCGCTGAGGAGATGAAAGTGAGGCTGAGCGCTGCTGTTGCCCTCGGCAAGATGGGCGATAAAGAGGCAATTGACTTCCTCATCAACATGCTCTCCGAACAGGATGAGACATTAAGGGTGCGTGCTGCAAGTGCTTTGTCGGAAGTTGGCTCACCGGCTGTGAAGGCACTATTAAGCGCCATGCACTCAAAGGAGGATTTGAAGCGCTGGGGGGCTGTAAAGGCGCTCGGCGAGATGCGCTGCAAAGATGCCGTTGATGAGCTTATCAAAACCGCAAAGGACAAGAATGAGGATGTGCGCATCGCTTCGGTCGTCTCACTTGGAAGGATTGGCAGCTTGGAGTCTGTACCAACTTTGCTTGAAGCACTTGGGGACGAATCGGAGAAGGTGCGTTGGCACGCGTATAATGCACTGCAGCAATTTGGCACCGAAGCAGCTCCAACCGCGATTGAGATGCTTAAGCGCACAAGTAAGGCTGAGGCAAAAGAACGCATCATAAGGCTGCTCGGCATTTGGAGGGCAACCGCAACCGCTGATGAATTGCTCTATCAACTGCGCAGCCAATCCGAGAAGGTGCGTGCAGCTGCCGCATGGGCGCTGGGAGAAATTAAGGCAACCGCAGGTGCTAAAGCGCTTTTGGAGCTGCTTGAAAACGACAAAAGCGTTGAAGTGAGATGTGAGGCTGCACATGCCCTCGGGAAGATGAAATACAAGCCGGCAAGGGATTCGTTGCTTAAGGCATTCGTAGCAGCTCAAGATGCCTCTCTCAGGGCTGCGTGTATGAATGCCATTGCGATGATTGATGGGCATGCATACTCGGAAGCGGACCTGCTCAAGGAGGCGATGACAAGCATACCGGATATGAATGTGCGTGAGCGCGCTGCCATTCAACTGAAGCACATTGAACAAGTGCCGGCTTTGTGAAGTCGGAATGCCTTTAGCCCACAAATGCGCTGCTGCGCTTACTTTCTTAAACCAGCAAAGGTTGGATGGTAACAAAACTTTGCCCCGGAGTCATAGGACAAGGTGATGGGATGTGCCCTCTAACGCTGACTTAATTAAGTTGCTTGTGCGTGACCTGCTTGTGCTCATTTTTGTTGCAGCTGCATGCTACACCGACTGCCGATACAGCAGGGTGCCAAACAAACTCACATTCCCGTTCATGGTCGCAGGCATTGTGACAAACTTGATACTGGATGGTAAAAATGGTTTGGCAAGTTCCCTGATTGGGCTTGGGATTGGGTTAGGCATATTCTTTGTGCCATTTGCGATTGGCTGGTTTAAAGGCGGTGATGTCAAATTTTGCATGGCTGTCGGTGCAATCAAGGGGAGCGGAGCCCTGTTTTGGGAGTCGTATCCATTTTGGGCATTTCTCTATGGGGCGGCAATTGGAGGGGTAGTGTCAACTGTCATATTGATGAGGCGGCGGCTCGGGTTTAAGCCATTCGTGCGCCTCATGAACTACTTCCACATGCGCTATGTTGTTGGCGTGCCAGTTGAGTATGAGCACGAAGACGAGACGCGCTTTCCGTATGTGATAAATCTTGCACTTGGGTGCATTCTTGCCATGATATTAGAGGCAACATTCGGGTGCGCAAATCCATTCCTTAGAGGAAGGTGAAAGCTGTGCCGAGAATGCTGCGCATATCAATTCTCCTCGGGGCGATATTCATTGTGTTTCTGGTTGGGCGATTCCTCTGGCAAAGGGGCAAAACACCGCCACCGAAGCCAACGATTGAATATGCGAAAGTCGTGATAGCCTCCGTTGACATACCGGCGCACACAGTCATAACTGGTGCAATGGTGCGCGAGGACAGACGCCTGCCGAAGGAAGTCCCGCCGGGGGCGTTTAGCAAAGTTGACGATGTTTTAAACCGAGTTGCCAAGGTGGATATATTTGCCGGCACACCGATAATGCAAAGTGATGTCACACAGCCAATCTCGCAAGAGGGTTTGGGCACACTCATACCAGAAGGATATGTGGCAGTTGCTTTGCCGATAGACAATGAGGCGCTATATCGGATGTTAAGGACTGGCAACCATGTGCGTATAATCGCTTCATTTGGTGGGCTGCTCTCGCAAACGATAGTTGAGGATGCGGTCGTGCTCGGCGTTGACACGAAGGTGATGAATGTTGAGCTCGGTGTGCGCGGTCAACCGCCAGAAGGCGCACAGCAGCAGGCTCAACAACAAGGGCAACAACCATCACAACTTCGCACACTCCTTTTGCTTGTCCGCCCGGAGGAGGCAGAAAGGATAGCACTTATTAGCGGTCAGACAAATGTGCGAATTGAATTTTCGCTGCTATCGTCACGCCCGCCAGTCCCGATACCGACACCCGAGCAACAGCGGAAGCGCCCAACGATGGCAAGAGACATTCATCCGGCTGTTGAACAGATAGCTGCAAAGGGGGCTGGGATAACACCTGAGGAGCTTGACAGGGTCTTCGGCAGGGCAAGTCAACCAACGCCATCCCCGGTGCCACAGCTCCCGCCTGTAGAGCCAGCACAAATTGTGGCTGAGGTGCACGGCAGGTTGCTCTCGGAGTTCGCACCGCAAATACGCAGCATACGAGAGGAGCAAGAACGCATCCGCCAAGAAGTGCATGCAGTGCGAAGAGCTATCTCAAGCGCTGCCACAGATGCTCAACTAAAGCAGCTCATGGTTGAAGTCAGCGAGCGCTTGAGGAATGTTGAGAAGGACATTGAAAGTTTGAAAGTCAAACCAACGGAAGCTGCAGTGCCACCCACTGCAGAACCAAGAGAGACTGTGAGGATATTCCTTGGCGCGCAATCCATACAGGCTCCGGTTGGGCATCCAATTGAGGCAGTGCTGAAGCAATGATGCGTTGCCAAAATCACCTTTCAACTGAGGTGGAAGGACATGATGAGGTGGAATGCGAATAGGGACGCCATTATTGTAGCAGCAATTTTTGCGCTCTTGATGGTGAGCGCAGCGCGCTGCGAAAGCACAGCAATTGAAGTTCCGCTGCGCATGGATGTTGGCGAGACCATCAAGCTGCTAATCGGCTCTGAATTTGACTTCTCCGTCACAGACCCGACGGTTGTGCGCCTGCGCAAATCGGATGATGCGCTCCTAATTGAAGCTATCAAAGCCGGTCAATCAAGCATCTTCGTGAATGCGAAGGAGAAGCAATATCACCTCACGGTGCAAGTTGGCACGAAAGCTGGCGAACGGACGAGTGAGCCTGAAAAGCCAGTTATAACCGGGCTTGTTCCGACGGCTGAGCAAGTGCAGCGCGCCATCGGGCTACCAACAGTGCAAGTGAGGATGGAAGCCGGAAAGATCGTCCTTGAGGGGACTGTCACAAGCGAAGTTGACAAAGAGCGCGCAGAGAAAATCGCAGCTCAGTTTTCTCCAAAGGGCGTCATCAACAACATAGTTGTGGAAAAGCGAAAGACACCCGAGCTGCAGTTGGAAGTTGTGAGCATAGATGTCCTGAGCAACCCTGTGGTCATGACGGCTCCGGGGGAGGGAAAAAGGATTGAGGTTGAATTGCCGGTTGGGGTGAGCATGCTCATTGAGGCTGCAAAGGGGACAATTGAACAGGTCGCAATTGGCAACCCGGAGCTTGTGGGCATTATAACGCCATCAAAACTTGAGCTGTTGCTCGTTGGTAAGAAGGAAGGGCAAACGAATGTGATTGTTTGGGAGAAGGTAAAGGTTGAGGGCGTAGAGAGGCTGCTCTGGACAAACTTCTGGTTGCGCATTGTCACCCTGCCGGAAAAGAAGCCACCGGAGCCAATAAAGCCAAAGCCGACTGCCGAGGAAATAAAGATGCGCATTGAGGATGCCATCGGCATCCCGAATGTCACAGTTTCGGTATATCCGCACGATGAAGGCTTTGTGGCAGTCCTGCGCGGTGAAGTGGAAACCGAAGATGAAGCTGCTTTTGCCGAACAAGTGGCGTCGTTGTGGGCGACGAAAGTCATCAAGCATATTAAGGTGAGGGCTATTCCACAACCCATCCCGCCAGAAATTGAGAAGGCGAAGAAAATTCAGGACATGATTGGCATGCCGCAAGTTGAGGTGAGGATTGCCGATGACAAGATAGTCTTGACCGGCAAGGTCAAGCGAAAAGAGGATAGGGACAGGGCTGAGGAAATCGCGAAGCTCTTTGGTGCAGTCATCAACCAGATTGAGGTGGAGAAGCCGAAGACAGTTCAACAGATACTGGTTGAGGTGCGAGTGCTTGAGGTTTCAAAAACAGCGCTTGATAAACTCGGCGTGCAAGTTGGTGAGCAAATAACTGCCGGTGTGGCTGCAGGCGCTGTGGGCATAACCGGCGTGAACATTGAGGCTGGTCAAATTACATTTGGAGAAACACCACAAACGCCGCCCGGGGGTGGTTTTGGTGTCGCAGTTCCCGGTGTGTTTACAAGGCTCTCACCATTTGCC
This sequence comes from Candidatus Thermosaccharophagus tengchongensis, assembly GCA_032161105.2. Lineage (GTDB taxonomy): Bacteria > Armatimonadota > Fervidibacteria > Fervidibacterales > Thermosaccharophagaceae > Thermosaccharophagus > Thermosaccharophagus tengchongensis. Next base: position 4,813 of record JAVHTD010000022.1, on the reverse strand, counting down.
ATGCGCCTGAACATGCTTATTGAGAGGGGTCTTGCAAGGCTGCTCGCGCGCCCACAGCAATTCGTCCTTGAAGGGACAGATGCAACCTTCTTAGTTGGCGGCATGGTGCCAATACCGGTGACAACGCTTGTGACTGGTGCTGCAGCTGGTGCGCTTGGCGGCGTGCAATTTGCGCCGTTCGGGATAATGCTTACGCTTCACCCACGCTCAACAGACGCCGGGGAAATATTCGTGCATTACCGAGTTGAGTCATCAGCGCCGGATTACAGCTTAGCCACCACAATTTTCGGGGCGAGAGTTCCGGGGTTTAGAATGCGCCGCCACGAGGACAGGGTCTTGCTGAGGGATGGCGATACGCTTGTCATATCCGGTCTCATTCAGGAGGAGGATAGGCAAAACTGGAGACGCCTGCCGTTGCTGTCATCTATACCAATCATTGGAGAGTTGTTCAAGAGCCGAGAATTTCAACGCCTGCAATCTGAACTTGTGATAGCGATGACTGTGCGCCTGTTTGATGAGGCTGTTAGTGAGGAAGCATTGCAGCTTTATGAAGAGGTCCTTAAGCTGCCACCGCTGCCAACGCCCGCTGCACCTGCTTTCGGGATTGGTGGCTTCGGTGTTGGAGCAATCGGTGGTGCCCCATTCGGCATTGGGAGATGAGAAAACGGCAGAGCCATAATGAAGGATGGAGGTGGGAAAGTAACGGTGGGTAGAACGCCACTGCCAAATCAGCACGAGGTGATAGAGTCGTGCCGACAGTGATAGTAGCTGACAGCCTGACTGAGTCAAGGGAAAACATAAAGGCACTCCTTCGCACCGATCCGACGATTGAAGTGGTTGGCGAGGCACGAGACGGTGATGAGGCATTGCAGCTTGTTAGGTCGTTGAATCCGGATGTGCTCGTAATTGATGCTAACATTGCCGGCGCAGATATTGTTGAGGTGACTGAAAGGGTTTCTCCGAATGTCGGTGTTGTGGTCATATCGCTGCATGATGACAAAGCTTTGCTAAGGCAGCTTATGCGAGCTGGTGCAAGCGACTTCCTGCTCAAGCCAGTCGGAAGGGAGGAGTTGATTGACGCTGTCAGGGTGGCAGCAATGCGAGTTCAAAAGTATAGGGCAATGGCTGCTGGTGGTCCTGAGGCTCGCGCTGGTCAAGTCATAGCTGTTTACAGCCCGAAAGGTGGGTCTGGTAAGACGGTCATTTCGTGCAACTTAGCCGTCGCGCTCGCAAAGCATCATGCTGGTCCGGTTTGCCTTGTTGACTTGAACTTGCAATATGGCAATGTTGACATGGTGCTAAATTTAACGCCACAGCACACAATTGCAAGCCTCGCTCAGAGGGAAGGCGAACTTGACCTTGAAGTCCTTGAGAAACACCTAACCATACACGAGGATTCAGGGTTGAGGGTGCTCGTTGCGCCATCAACGCCACAATATGCGGAGACTGTGACAGTCTATCTTGTTGAGCAAGTGCTATCGTTGCTCAGAAAGGGCTTTGACTACATCATCGTGGATCTGCCAACAGTCCTTGAGGACTACTCAATGGTGGCGTTGGATACGGCTGAATACATCATCTTGGTCACCGAACTTGATGTGCTTGCAATACACAACACGAGGATCGCGCTTGAGATACTGCGCCAACTCTACTCACCGGAGCGAATCAAGGTAGTCCTCAACCGTTCAAACAGCCAAGTTCAAATAACCCCTGAGAGGGTTGAAGAGGTTCTTGGATGTTCACTGCTTGCGCGCATCCCGAGTGACGGTCGCCTTGTAGTATCATCGGTTAACAATGGCACACCATTTGTGCTTACACACCCGAATGCCGAAATATCGCGCGCAATCGTGCAGCTGGCATACTCCATCATGGGAAGGGAAGCGCCACTTGGGGAGTTCATCCAACCAATACAGCAGAAGCGGCGCATACCGGTAATCGGTCCGTTGATTGATTATCTCCTCGGACCAAGCTAACCACGGTCTCTATCAACTTATGGGTTAGCCAACCCGTAAGTGAGATACACCGAAACTTGCATTAACGGCACCGCAAGGATATGCCACTGGTGGTAATGCAGCGCTGTTGCTTCAGGTGCCGACTTCGCGCACCTGAACCCTATGAGCAATGAGCGCCCCCATGGATAATGTGTGCCCCTGAATGTGCACCGCAGCGATGACGGAAAGTTAGCCCAAGAACCACCCCTGTGCACCTTCAACTTCTCACCGTAGAAGGCGTCATAGACGGTGCCTTCCTTTGCCCCCGGGTATGGCTTATACCAATCGGAGGTCCACTCAGCTACATTCCCAACCATGTCATAGCAGCCATAGGGGCTAACACCCTGCGGATAGCTTCCAACGGGCTTCAAGCCTCTATGCCCACCGTTGCAGAATTTGTATGGGTTGTTTTTGTCATCGGTGAATTCGTTTCCCCATGGATACATCCTTCCATCTGTGCCCCTTGCAGCCTTCTCCCACTCGGCTTCGGTTGGCAGACGCTTACCAGCCCACTTGCAATATTCAACTGCATCATACCAACTCACATTGTTCACCGGGAACTTATCTTGCCCCTCGGGATACTTCCCACCCTCCCAGTGAGGTGGTGGTGGATAACCGGTGGCATCACAAAAGCGCTTGTATTCCTCGTTCGTAACCTCGTAAATGTCAATGTAAAACGAGGGCACATAAACCTTGTGTGCGGGATACTCATCCGCATACGGACCAGCCTGCCCACCAATGTAGTTGACGCCCATTATGAACTCACCAGCCGGAACAAGAACCATATTCGGTGGTGCTTCAGTGCCAGTTTGAGATTGCGAATGCAGCACCAACACACCGATGAGAACACCAACATGTAGGGCGAATGCGCTACCCACCCACATCATGACGGGCACAAACCCTTTTCGCACCATGCATTCATCACCGACCCCATAACTTTATCCCGCAGAAAGAGCTGCAAGCATTTCTCCATCCACTGGTCATCAACAGAGTTCACTTGGGGAACTTCATCACGCTGCTCATAGAGGTTGGAATTGCAGCACAGCGCATAAGTTGCAAACTTCACGCCTCGCAATTTAGAGCCGGCGCGGGGATTTGAACCCCGGACCTGGGCATTACGAATGCCCCGCTCTGCCGCTGAGCTACGCCGGCATGCCTTTACACCAAAAGTTGATTTTAGCGCTTTCACCGACCAACGCAACAGCGCGTCACTTGTGCATACCTTGCGGGTCAGCCGGAAACTGTAAACCTGCTTAAAATGGCTGCTTCACTTCTGCGCTTCCTGTGAGGATGTGTTCCCTGACTGAGTTTGCGTCACATTAAGCGACAAACCTATTTCCACAGCAGCCTCGTCCCGATTCCAAATGACGGGCACTTCAAATATGCGCTCAAATAGGCGTGCCGGCACGATAGTCCTGTTAAGCAACAAGAATGGAGCTGGCTTGAGCAGCAATGATTCCCCATTGATTGAGGCTTTAGGATCGTCAATCCTCAGATGGATGCGCTTGTTATCCCATTGGGCTAACACTCTCTTCTCACTATTCACCCACTCAACTGAACCACCCGCAAATTCAACAATTGGTCTGAATGGCGTGAGTGCCGTCCCAAAGAGCAAGTATGGTTGGACATCTGTGCTCACTGCTTGCCCACCGCACTTCACCGATATAGGTGTGCGCGGTATCACAAGCCTCTGTCCGGTGCGCAACTTGATTGGCTCGCGAAGGCTATTTGCATCCATCAGCTGTTTCAGCGTCAACTTAAACTTGCGCGCTATTCCGCATAGGGTGTCGCCGGGTTGAACAGTATATGTGAAGCTTGACCTTCGCCTCGTAATGACGATGGTTGGTCGCTCCACGCCTCTTTGCACATGGATGCTCGGCAGAGCTGCCGGAGCTCCGCGAAGAACTCCTACATCAATCGCCCTTGAGCGCCTCGGTGGGGTTGAAGTTGGCAATGCGACCTGCGTTCGCTGGACTTGCGCACGACCATGACTGGGAGAGACCGCAATAGCAGATTGCTGAGGGAGCACATCGCGAGCCTTGATTTGCCTTGGCAACGCACTTGCGATGGGTGTTTGTCTCTCGGATGGCTTAACCATTGCGATGCCATAAACTGCTGGCTGCACCGCTGAGGGCGCTCCAACGGAGTATGCTCGCATAGCTGCTTCAGTTACCCTGCTAACAGATGTAGGGTGCACTCGTGCAAGCTCACTTCGGCTCAGAATTAACGGCTCGTTGGCTTTCGGTGAAGGGGATACAACCGGAGAAACCCCCGCAATTGGTGAAACGATCTCCGGCTTTGGCACGCCAATAACCTCCATCTTAGCGGATGAGGAACGCATCGCCCGCGCAGCTGTCATATCCGCAACAAAGACCGAGCGAGTCGCCCTTGGCAGCTCCATTGGCATAAGTTGGGCTATAGCAGATGGTGCGGGCTTAACCGGCTTTGAAACTGTCTCGGTGCGCCTCGTTGCTGACGAAAGTAACCTCGGCTCTGGTGTTGGTGCAGCCGTAACTGGGCGCAACACTTGCGAAGGGACAACCGCTGCAGGCTCTGCAACCCCCTTGATAACCTCAACACCCATCCCCCTGCCAACACTCGCCCTCCTTGGCAAACTCACCACACCCACACCGACATTCGCCAGCTCTCTCACTTCGGATGCCGGCAGTGTCACCCTTGCACCAGTTGAAACTCTCAAAGGTTGAATTGCGCCTTCACGCATCACTGTGCTCCACTTTAACTCCGCTCCGCCCTCACGGCTCAACACCGGAAGCCCAACAGGCACACCCTCCCTAACAGCCGCCTTCAATGGCGCAATCAATGGC